>CAZGJN010000019.1:0-65025 GCA_964526645.1 uncultured Saprospiraceae bacterium | reverse complement strand
AGCGCTTTTGCTCATTCAGCAAATGACAAACACCACCCTCGATAACACCCGCCACGAACTTGTTGTCGTACTTCAAAGCAACGGCAATACCTTTGTCCGAATACAGCAGCGCCTTTTCGATGGATGCTGTTGTGCCTTTTTTGCCATAAGCCACTGCCAGGTTATTATAGGTGTACATCGTTTTTTTCTCCTCGCCGTGCTCCAATCTTATTTTCAGGGCTTTTTCTAAGTACTCAATTGCCTTGTCGGGCGCTTGCTGATCGGAATACAAATTGCCGATATTGCTATAACCCGAAGCAACATTGCTGTAATCTCCCAACTGTTCATTAATCGCTGCCGACTTCAGATAATAATAAATCGTAGAATCAGGCTTATACTGCTCCGCGTGGATAGCGCCGATGCTATTGTAAGCCTGCGCCATGCCCTTTTGATCGTTCAGCTGCAGGCGGAGGGTGAGGTTTTGCCGAAACAAAAGCATGGCAGCGTCCAGTTGACCTTCGTCTTTGAGGATGTTGGCGCGGAGGTTGATGGCGCGGGCTTTGCCCATGAGGCTATTGGCTTGCGCTGCCAGCATTTCGAGCGTATCGGCGTATGGTTTTGCCGATTCCAGATTGAGTTCCTTCACTTCGTTGGCAATGTCTGCGTACAATTCAATGCGCTTTTCCAGGTTTTTTTCTTTTTGCAAAACCGTGCGGAGGCTGTCAACGAGTGATTGCTGGGCGTGCAGCACAATAACCCCCAAAAATAATGTAGTGGTGGCGAGGCATTTTTTCATACTGATTCAGTATTAAAACCCTTAAAAATACGCAAATCTACGTAGTCATTTTACAAAATTCTACCGATGCGAGCGCGGTGCAGAAAAGCATAATTTTGCAGTATCAATTCAAACAAAAATCATTTACTAAAAATTAAAAATTTATTTACAATGAGAACAGTTAAAATTTTCACCGCAATTCTGATTTTTTCTTTTTTAACCATTGGTATTCAGGCGCAAACACCTACGCAAAACAAAGCCACCGTGTTAAAATCTTATGAAGAATATAGTAAAACGCGCGATGCCCAAGCATGGTTTAGCATCATGGCGGATGACTACGTTGATTACAGCATGGGACCAGAGCCTGTACAAGGTAGAGCCGCAGTAGAAGAAGCCGCCAAACAATTTGTGGCAGCATTTCCTGATGTGGACTGGAAAGTGCTTCGCACGGTAGCGGAAGGTAATATGGTATGGGTCGAATTGGAAATGTCGGGTACTTTCAAAAATGACTTTATGGGCATGAAAGCCACTGGCAAATCTTTTAAAATCAGAGATGTAAATATTTACGAATTTAACAATGAAGGAAAAGCAAAAGCCGGTTGGGGCGTTCAAGATCCAATGGTAATGATGAGCCAAATCATGGGAGTGAAATAATTTTATTAAAATAATTAAACTCGTTATTATCATGATAAAGAAAATTCTTCTTTCAACATTGGCGGGTGCTGTGACGCTCTTTCTGCTCGGCGGACTTATTTTTGGAGTCCTTTTAGCAGCGCCGATGGCGGAATTTATGAAAGCATTTGAAGGCTGCGCGCATCCGGTGCCACCTATGCAATTCATTGTTTTTGCCAATATCGCAATGGCGTTACTACTTTCATTAATACTTAGTAAATTGGCGGTCAGCACTTTTTCCAGAGGTTTAAAAGCGGCGGTGTGGGTTGTCTTTCTGATTATTCTTTGGTTTGATATGTGGATGTTCGCTACTTTTTCCGGGATGACGGTTCAAATGTTGCTTTTTGATATCATAGGAAATACGACAATTGGAACGCTCGCCGGCGGCGTGATTGGCTGGGTACTGGGGAAAGTGAAGTAAAATCCGCATTTTTTAATAATTCATTACACCACTTATTGAGCCTTGTATAAATGTAATAATACGAGGCTCTTTTATTTATCAAAATTCATATTTCGGTTTTGCCAAGATAAACAAATACCCTAAAAATGTATTTTCTCAAAGGAATAAATTATATTATTGATAATGAAAGAGTTAAGAAAAGACTATGACCAAATGTTAATTTATTTATTCTTAACATTAAAGGACTTGCCTGGTTGGTTTTTTTTACAATTTGCTTCAGTTATTTACTTTCTTAACCCAAAACGATTCCGATGAAAAGAATTACCTTTTATCCGTTATTTTTATTATTTATACTTGCGATAATAGTATTAATCGCGTGTAACAAGGAAAGCTTAGAAATTCTACCCTACGATGATGCTGAAATAACGTTCAGAGATACTTTAGTTGAATTTAATGAATCTAATTACGATAATTTTGTTGCTACTACAGTCATTGGATTGATGAACCTGGCAGGAAACTCGACCTTTAGACAAACAGTTTACGATATGGCAAGCGAACAATTTGACGGCGATGACAACGTTCTATTAAGGTTATTATCAGATGAATTAAACTCAGAGGGTATTAATCTGAAAAGCTCAATGACATCTGCTCTCAATACTTACGGAGTAAGTGTAATCGTTAGCATGCAAGACGAAGGTGCAAGGTATGAAAACCTCGACCTGAACGACAGTTCGGCAGAACTGGATGAATTGATCGAAGGTTTTGATTACTTTAATGAAAAAGGATTTATACAAATCTATGTGCCCAACTTAGCAACCTTAAATAAAAGCAAAAAACCAGTGATCGCACTGGGCTTGGAAGATGAAGACGAAACTATCGGATTGATACCCAATATAGCAGGTGTTTATTCTGTAGGCACGGTCACAGAAAGCTTGACTGCCCTATACCCTGTATGGGTAATCTCGGTAAATGAGTCCTTCGATACGGAAGAGGCGCTGGAGGACTTTTTAGGTGGGGATACGCTCATCATTAGAGGACCCGAAGGATTTGAATATAAAGAATCTCGATTAGACTCTGTTTACAAGACAAAAATGAAAGCTGGATCAATGGTAGAAGTGATCTGGATATTGTTGGCATGCAAGTCAGTAATTGTAATATTACCGATGTAGTACACCCTGTTCCATACTTTGTCAAAACAAATGAAAAATGTAAATGGATATTTGCTGGACCGCATTTAGCTGTGAATGATACAAGTAGACCATCATATATTCTGACTTCAAGTGAAGCTATAGGATTTATTTTTTATGAAAGAGATAAAAGGAAAAAGTATTCTAAATCATACAGTTATCCTTCTTGCGAAGAACTTAAAGTTGAATGGCGTTCAAAACAAGCTTCTTATGGTTTTCTTAATGCCCCTATCTCATATTATCAATTAAACAACAATTTGGTTTGGGCATTTGATTTTTATATTGATTGGAGGCAAAATCCTAATTGCGCCTATACAGGCGGTACACCTAAGGGAGCTGTTGCAGTTTACTCAAGGAGAAGATTATAATGATAACATTTTGAGGTTGAAGGAGCGCTCTTGGATATTCGAGATCGCTCCTTCAAAATCTGATAATGAAAATATTTTAAATCAATGCGATATATTTTTTTTATACTTTGTATGATTATATTTAGTCATGTATATCCACAAAAATCTTTTTATATTACCCCTATCGGCGGGTTGAATCAAAATTTCACAGAATTAAATGATTTAAGACAAAATGATGATCCTTTATATACTGCTTGGAGCTTTGAAGGAGGAATTTTAATTGGATATCAATTCAATAGCCTACCAATAGCGATACATTCGGGTATAATTCGTTCAAACCATGCAAGTACGATGCGTATCAGAGATGCCGACCCTGTAATTGTAGGGTTTGGCAAACCTTTCAGAACTTATCTTCGTTTTAAAACATGGGATTATCCAATCCATATTAGTTTCAGATTATTAGATAAAAATTATTATAATTTCTCTTTGTTTTCTGGTTTTACATTCGTGCAGGAAGCAGCTACTTCAATCAATAGAGATGTACTTATAGGAGATAAGACTATATTGAATAATGGAACAAAATATACTTTGAATTATGAGTACGATCCTTTTCATCTGAGTTATTCTACAAAGAGAATTGAATTAGGATTCAACTATAATCATAAAATAACAAACAGTTTGCAAATAGGAATTCAAGGGAGTATGCGATTGGGATTAGCACCTATTATTTTTAGTGCTTATAATTTTTCTATTTCTTCATCTGAAAGCGGGCTGATTTGGGCGCAGACCAATAGCAAGATTTTTCTCACACATAAGGGAGACTCCTTTGCTTTTCTGCTAAGACTGAGTTATTATCCATTTTATAAAAGAGAAGCCATAAAAACTAAGAATAAGAGGAAGAACTGAGTCTATACTTCCCTCTTCTGATTTCATCTTTCCAATTTTGCCTCACTCCTCCCGAATCAAAGCCGATACCCTTTGGGCGCGCAAAGCAGGAGGGATAGAAGCCAGTAAGCCGATACTCAATACAACCAGTGCGACGACGACGAAGTCGAATACCCTTATGCTAATGGGGTAAGCTTCTACGATAAAATTGCCGGGAATCGTCACCAGGTTGAATCCTTTTTGAGCACCATAAGTGAGCAATGCCAGGGCAAACCCAATACCGATGCCTAAAGCAGTCAGTAGCAGCCCTTCATTGAGAAAAATGTTGCGGATCGTGCGATCCAAAGTACCCATGGATTTAAGAATAGCGATGTCTTTTTGTTTTTCCAGCACGATCATCCACAAAGCGCCAACCATATTAAAAGCGACTAAAAGCATCATTAAGCTGACAATCGCAAAACTGAGCCATTTTTCAATCTGCATCAGTTTTAAAAAAGTTTCTTCTTGTTCGAATCTATTTTTTACCACAAAATCATTACCCAGTGTTTTTTTGATATGCGCAATGGCTTTGGAATGATCATAATCTGGATATAACTTGATTTCCAATGCACTGGCTTCGTTTACAAAACCGAGCAGCTCGCGTGCAAAATCTAAGGAAGTGAGAACGTATTGATTGTTGAGTTCTTGTTGGATGATAAAAGTACCTGCTGGATAAACCGAGCGCCGCCGGAATTGCTGCTCCAGCATGCCTACGTCCTTTGGCTTAGGCATGTACACAGTGATGGGTGTAAACAAGTCATCTACGTTTACTTGTAGTTTGTTTCGCATGCCAAGCCCCAGCACCGCCATTTCTATGTCTTCGTCTCGCAAGCGAAAACGCCCCTCTCGAACGGTTGAATCAATTCGAGTAACGGATTGATAGTAGCGATCTACGCCCTTGATGATACCAAAATCCTGGCTCTCTTTGTATTCAAAAAAAGCAGTTTCTTCCAGCGTTTGCGATACTAACATTACACCAGGCACATTTTGCACTTTAAGGATGAGGGCAGTGTCCGCCTGGAAAGTTTTACCTTGAGCAGGAAAGACTTTGGCATCCGGGTTAAAATTGCTGTACATACTCACGATGAGGTCTTCAAAGCCATTGAAAACCGAGAGTACCAACACCAGTGCAGCAGTGCCTACTGCAATACCAAAAACCGAAATACCGGTAATAATATTGATCGCATTGGTAGATTTTTTAGCAAAAAGATACCGCCGCGCTATTCTGATTGCAAGGTTCATCTCAAAAAGTTCAGCAACCAAAGTTAGATTAAACTTTGAACATCCAAGCCAAGAACAGTTTTTTAAGTTGATTTTTCATACTTCTTTTTAGCAACAGAATGAATGGGGACTAAAGGCGCTTTGGGGAGGGCTTCCAGGCTCAAATGCCCATGATCGTCCGGTTTTTCGATAGCAATGCGGTCTCCCATTGCTTCATATACCACCGATAAAATGCTGGAACGGACACCCAATTTATTGATCCGGTAGTTATCTTTAGACGGATAAGTGCGATTGGCGAGAAAGACGTACACGATGTTATGATCGGGGTCCACCCAGGTACAAGTACCCGTGAATCCGATATGCCCGTAGGTGCGCCCCGAAGCATCTTTTGGCATTCCGATCTTCATGTTTGGGTTGGTTTTGAGCAGATCAAAGCCAATACCGACGCGGGTGCTCAAAGGCTCACGACGAGTAAAATATTTCACCGTAGTGGAGTCAAAAAAGCGATTACCGCCATATTCCCCTTTTTGCAAAAGCATTTGCATGAGGGTTGCTACGTCAGTAGCGTTGGCGAAAAGCCCAGCATGCCCGCTTACGCCGCCCAACATGGCTGCTCCCATATCGTGCACATAGCCTTGCACTTTTTGCCTGCGGAAATACTTGTCTTCCTCCGTAGGAACGATGCGCTGAATAGGAAATTTTTCCCAGGGATTGTAAGTCGCCGTTTGCATGCCCAGGGGTTGGTACAATTCCTGATCTACATATTCGTCTATTGGTTGCCCTGTCAGTTGTTGAACCACTTCGCTCAGCAGGTAAAATCCAAGATCGCTGTATTTATAACTCCGGGTAGAATGCAATTTTGAAGTACGAATTTGATTCCAAATAACATCTACGTAATCTTCTCGCAGGAAAAGCTTCTCGGTGATGGGTACATTGTAGCGACTGTCCTTGATACGGCGATAGTAAGTAGGAGAAGGCTGCGGATTGCGCCGACTTTTGGTCAAAGTCTCTTTGTAAAAAGGAATCCATCCCAACAATCCAGCCCGGTGTGTCATTACATCCCGAATGGTCAAATTGGCTTTGTTGCTACCCCGCAAAGCAGGTAGATAGAAGCCCAGGGTTTGGTCTAAGTCAATTTTACCTTCATCATACAATTTCATCATGGCAACCGTCGTCGCTGCAATTTTTGTTACGGAAGCCAGATCAAATAAATCATCGGTGCGCGTAGGTAAGCTTTTTTCATAATAAGTATGCCGGCCGAAAGCTTTGTTGTAAACGACTTGCCCGTCTTTTGCAACTAATACTACACAGCCAGGGGTCGCCTTGGAGAGGATCGCGCGCTCAGCAATGGAATCAATCTTGGCGAGGGTGTAGGAATCCAACCCCACGTTTTCCGGCTCGGTATAGCCTAAGCGGGTTCTTTTTTCAATGGAAATGCCTGTGCCATAAGTACTTTTCTCGGAAGCCGTCACCGGCAATTTACCATCGAGTGGTATGCCACCAAACAGCGCCTGAGCCGCTACATCCTGCGCAACAACGTCTTCTTCGTATGCCTGCAATACCCAATCCTCCTTATCAAAAAGCTTCAGGCTGTATGGACTTCCAAATACGACAACTACTACTTTTGTCTGGTTTTTTAGGTTTTCAATAAAATTCAAAGCGCTTTGGGTCAAGCCAAAATTGTTTTTCGCAGCGGCGCTCATGCCATGAAGGCTCACGATAACAATATCCTTGCTCTTCAATTGTCCCAGCAAGTGCGGCGCTACTTCCTTTCCGGTATGCAAATGCTGTATTTTGGCGTAAGAATCTAATCGCTCCTGAAAGGGTGTTTTCTTGTCAGCACCGATGCTGAGGGAAGCAATTTTTACTTCATTCAGTTTGCCAAAAGGCAGCATTTTTTCCTTATTTCGCACCAAAGTCATGGCGTGTTCGAAGAGTTTTCGCTTGATCATCAGGGCATTAGGGTGGTTTAGTTGCAATCGGACACTATCCACCGAGAGCGGAGAGAACTTGGTCAAACCCAGTTGATGCTTGGCAAAAAGTACTTTTTTTACGCTGGCTTCCAGGTGCGCCGATGTGATTTTTCCAGAGGCTATGTATTTTTTAATCTCGAGCACTGCGGCTTCTACATCTTTAGGTAGCACCAATACATCGTTGCCTGCCAGTAGGGCTTCTGCCTCTACTTGCCCACTTTTGTGATATTTGGCTACGCCCTCCATTTCAAGGGCATCTGTAAAAATCAGGCCTTCAAAACCAATTTTTTCCTTGAGTAAATTTGTGATGGTATTTTGAGAAAGCGTAGTAGGGCGATTCGGGCGATTGTCCAGCGCCGGCACATGCAAGTGGGCAACCATTACACTCCCAATCCCGTTTTTTGACAATTCCCTGAAAGGGTATAATTCAATGCTGTCTAATCGCGCCAAATTGTGGTTGATCACGGGCAAGTCGAGGTGGGAATCCGTGTCGGTATCGCCGTGCCCGGGGAAGTGTTTAGCGCAAGCGAGTACGCCATTGTCTTGCATGCCTTTCATGTATTGCAAAGCCTTTTCTGCCACGTTTTTTCGGTCTTCGCCAAAGGAGCGCGTATGGATTACCGGATTTTGAGCATTGTTGTTCACATCTGCTACGGGAGCGAAATTGACCGTTACGCCTACCCGCCTCAGCTGGCGCGCTATCTCAGCACCCATTTCGTAAATCAGTTGATTGTCTTGGATAGCACCTAAGGTCAACTGCCTTGGAAAACTGATTGTGCTTTCCTTCATGCGCATACCCAAGCCCCACTCCCCGTCAATGGCAATCATCAAAGGCACTCGCCCTACTAAGGCCTGATAGCGGTTGACCAACTCGATCTGCTTTTCGGGAGTGCCCTGAAAAAAGCAAAGGCTGCCAACATGGTATTTTTTGATCAAATTTTCCACCTGCGCAATATGGTCTTCTCCTTTATCAGAATGCGCTCGAATCATAAATAACTGCCCGATCCGTTCATCTTGGCTCATGGTATTGTAAACCGAATCCACCCAGGCGTTGGTGATGATGCGCTCCTGGCGGGCGTTGTCCTGCGGAATACACTTTTGAGCGCTGAGGATAAGCATAGCGCCAAAGCAGCTAAACAGTAGTTTTCTCATCCATACGGAGCTGCTGGAGGTCGTCATACTGAAATTCATGATCCGAGGTTTTATGTTTGTTTTAATGCAGAAAAGAGCATCGAATGTTCTATCTCTGTTCCGGCAATAGCCTTTTTTGTTCTATATCAGGTTCTAACTGCAATGCTTTCTGAATGTACTCATTCCCTTTGACGGGGTCGCCTGCGTTGTGATACGCTGTGCCCAAGTCGTACCAGGCAGTGGCGTTTTGCGGTTCTATTTCGGTACATTTTGTAAAAAAAACAATTGCTTGCTGCACATTTCCGCTGATGCCATAAGCTACGCCCAATAATCGCATAGTTTCAACATCCTGTGGATTTAGATCATAAGCTTGTTTTAAATACCCAATGGCCTTAGGCAGATCCCCTTTTTGTTCTCCGTAAAAACGCCCGGCTTGCCGAAGCGTAAGCGCCAGATTATTAAAAGCATCCTGATAATCGGGATCAAGTGCTAATGCTTTCCGATAATTTGCTGCAGATGCCTCATATTCTTGCAAAAAGTTATAACAATTTCCTAATAGGAGATAGGCGTTTTTGTATGTTGGGTGAATTTTGATAGCCTCTTGTAGGTGCCCCGCTGCTTCGCGCAACATGGCGAGACGAGCTTGCTCATTTTTTTCATTGACCGATCGTGTCACTAATTCTCCTCCCACCGCATTGCGCAATTTAGCGCTATTGTAAGAAGTTTGAATATCGGTCGTAAATAGGGTGTAATTATCTTTCCAGGCTGGGTTTCTGGTGATTGTTTTTAAACTAAACAGCAAGGTTATCGCTACTAATACGCCGAGCGCTGGATACAATTGCCCAAAGCTCGTTAATTTTTTCCTAAAAGTCAAGTTTTGCATCCATGCTGCTATTGCCACGCAAAAGCCAACAGATGGCATAAACAAAAGGCGCTCCGCCATGTTGGTGCCTACCGGAAATATAATGTTGGAGACAATCGAAAGGCTGATCAGATAAAATCCGATTCCGTATGCGATGGGGTCTTTTTTGCGCAGCCCAATGATAGCGTATGCTACTAAAGCAAGGTATAACAGCAAGCTCAAGAGAACCCGCCAGTCGCCAAAGGTCATAATCGCAATTTGCCGAGGGTAGTAGTCGTGGGTCAAAGGGTGCGGAAAGCACAATAGTTGGAGGTATTTGCCCAAAGTAAACAGGATAGTTGCCCATCTTTCCTGAGCAGTAAAGGGCACATATGCATCGCCTTGTAGCTTGATAAAGGGATTATTCATTAGCTCTAAGGGAGGTTCGCTGCTGTTTAAACCGATGATTGTGGTGCGGATCAGCAGAAAAAGCCCTGCGCTGATAAGAAACGGTAGGGCTTGCAGGACAATTTTTCCGCCGCTTGCTTTCGTGAAAAACCAATAAGTAAGTGGCGCGATAGCGACGAAAGTAATGGCGTTTTCTTTTGAAAGTAAAGCGAGGAAAAATAAGCCTCCGGCAGCGAATTGCCAGCTAATTTTTTTTGTAAAAAAAGCCTGCAAAGAAAAAAACAAAGCCGCCAGGCTACACAACAAGGCTACGATCTCGTCTCTCCCTTTGATATTAGCAACAGCTTCGGTGTGTATAGGATGCGCAATAAAAAGTAGGCTTGCCGCCAATGCAACAAAATGCGCTTGCAGCAGTCCTCGCTCCGGTCGGAAAAGTGAGCGCACCAACCAAAACAAAACAAAACCAGTCAAACCGTAGAGCAAGGCATTGATCAGATGACCGACGAAAGGGTTTAATCCAAATAGTTGATATTCAAAAGCAAAAAGTACCAGTGTCAAAGGGCGATAGCGCCCGCCAGCCACCAGATTGGCTTTGCCGGCTTCTTTGAAAAAACCATAGAAAGTGTCGTATTGTAAAATCCCAGGAATACCCGCCAATCCTTGAGTGGTAAACATATTGTCGGTGATAACGATTGCGTCGTCTTGTGTGTATTGGTGAGACAAGGTATTGGCGTAAAGTAAAAAACCAAAGCAGAATACCAGCCAAGCCTGCAAACGGCTATTGGTGAGCCAGCCAGGCAAGCCCGGAACAGCAGCCGCGAGCGGTTTCACGGGCGCTTTTGATGCAATTTTCTTGGAATTGGAATTTTGTTTAGCCATTTTGCAAATCGTTTGCAAAGGCAAAATATTCATTTATCTGGTTTTAGAAAACTTTTGCCGACTGAAAAAAATATCGCCTTTTGTATGTCTTACAAACAGGATTGCGCAGCATGTTAACGATTGCATTTTTATTCTGAAAAGCCAATTGATTTCCTAATTTTGTTTTTTGCGCTTTTTTGATTTGCTTTAGAAATACAATCAAAATCACTTCTTCAGTAAAATTGATGACAACAATGAAAAAACACTCACTATTGTTTCTGTGGGCTTTATTCCTGACGGCTACCATCCCTCTTTTGGGGCAGGACAGTGATCCCTTGTTTTCACCCGTCACGAAAACTTTTGCTATCAAAAATGTAAACATCGTTCAAAAACCAGGACAGCTTATTGCACTTGGCACAGTGATCATCAAGAATGGATTGATCCAAGAAGTGGGCAAAGATATCAAGATTCCGCCGGATGCCAAGGTGATTCCGGCAGACTCTATGTATGTTTATGCTGGCTTTATTGATGGTTTGTCTCACACGGGTATTCCTCGCCCCGAACCCGCGCAAGGGCAGCAGGGCGGCGGGCAAGGCAGACCAGGGCAGGCTCAGCAGTCAAGTGTGGATGTAGGTAATCCTTCCAATGAAATGGCTGGTATTGTACCAGAACGACAGGTGAAGGATGTATTGAACCCAAAAGATAAGAGTATCGAAGAGTTGCGCAAAGCGGGCTTCACAGCAGCGCATGTGGTGCCTCGTGGCAACATGCTGCCCGGCACAGGGGCAATCGTACTATTACATGGTGATTCGCCAGACCAAATGATCCTTCGTAACCAAACCTCTTTTTTTAGCCAACTGACAGGTTCCAGCAGGGTATATCCATCTACGGTTATCGCTGTTATGTCGAAGTGGAGAGAACTGCACAAACGCGCCGAACAAGCCAAAGCACACGAGGCGATGTATGCCAAAAATCCTGCAGGCTTGGCTCGCCCCAACGTTGATCGCGCTTTGCAGGCATTTTATCCTGTTCTTGAAAAAAAGCAACCCGTATTTTTTGCAGCAAATGATTTGAAATCTATCCATCGGGTATTTGTACTCCAAAATGATCTAAAGTTTTCGCTTGTATTGGCAAATGTACAGCAAGGCTGGGACGTAGTAGATATGGTCAAAACCAAAAATATACCGGTTTTCCTGGCACTGGAATTGCCAAAAGAAAAAAAGAAAGACGAGAAAAAGAAGGATGAAAAAGCTACGCCTTCTATCACCGACAAAGAAGTGGAAATGCTCGAAAAGCGCCGTGCCGAAGAAATGAGAAAGTATATGGCTCAAGCAAGCGTTTTTGAAAAGAAAGGGATCGAGTTTGGCTTTTCTGTCATGAATGCCAAATCAACAGATATCCGCGACAACCTGCGCAAGATGATAGAAAATGGATTGAGTGAAACAACTGCCCTTGCCGCACTGACAACTAATCCCGCTAAAATGCTTGGTTTATCCGCCATGATGGGCACAATTGAAAAAGGTAAAATCGCCAACCTTGTGGTTACGGATAAATCATATTTCGATGAAAAATCAAATATTCGCTACGTTTTTGTGGAGGGTAATTTATACGAATATGAAGCGCCTCCAGCTAAAAAGCCTGCTGATTCAACAGCTGCACCCGCTAAAATTGGTGGCGCTTGGTTGTATTCGGTAAGCGTAGAAGGGCAAACGATGGAAGGTTCTATCGAAATTAGTCAAGAAGGTGGCGCGCTGTCAGGTTCGGTTTCCAATCCGCTGACTGGGCAGGTTGCTAAAATTGCTAACCCGCAACTGATTGGTAATCAATTAATTTTCAATGTTACTTTTGAAATTGATGGCGGCATGGTCACAGTTGAGTACGATTTAAAAATTGATGGTGATACATTTGAAGGCTTGATAGATGCTGGTTCTAACGGTAGCTTTCAGATAGAAGGCACTCGCAAACCCAAATGATCCTATGGCAGCATGCTGCCGCTCCTTTTTTTCTAACGCATAAAATTCGATTCAAATGAATAAATATCTTTCTCTTTTTGCTGCCTTGCTTGTTGGGGTGCTATCTTTTGCGCAGTCCAAAACGGGCGATCTTTTGATCAAGAATGGCACCGTGCTGACGATTACAAAAGGCACGCTACAAAATACAGATGTACTGATCCAGAAAGGTAAAATCACCAAAATTGATAAAAATATCGCTGCACCAGTAGGCGTGGAGGTCGTAGATGCTACTGGGTTATTTGTCATGCCTGGCATTATTGATGCGCATTCGCATATCGCCATTGATGCTGTCAACGAAGCAACGAATCCGGTTACGGCTGAGGTTTGGACGGGCGATGCGCTTGACCCATTTGATATTTCCGTTTATCGCGCACTGGCGGGCGGATGCACTGTTTCTCATGCTATGCACGGTTCTGCCAATGCCATTGGGGGGCAATGCGAAACAATCAAACATCGCTGGGGCACTACGAATCCCGAAGACCTGCGTATGCAAGGCGCGCCGCGTACCATCAAATTTGCACTCGGCGAAAATCCCATGCGGGTACATGGAGAAGGAAGAAATATCGTGCCGCGTACGCGTATGGGCGTGGAATTTGTCATCCGCAAAGCCTTTGAGGAGGGTAAAAAATACATGGAGGCTTGGGCAACTTATAATAGCCAAAAAGCAACAAACCCGAATGCTGTGCCGCCACAATACGATAGTCGCCTGGAAACAATGGCAGACATCCTGAAGGGCGATATTATCATCCATTGCCATTCCTATCGCGCTGACGAAATTTACATGCTTCTGAATGTTTGTAAAGATTTTGGTGTAAAAAAACTTTGTTTCCAGCACGTCAATGAAGGCTTCAAAGTCGCGCCGGAATTGGCTGCATTTGGCGCGGGCGCTTCTGTTTTTGCCGATTGGTGGGCTTATAAATTTGAAGTCTATTATTCAACCGCCTTCAATGCTGCTATTTTGGTGAAAAACGGGGTTGTTACTTCCATCAATTCGGATTCCGGCGATTATATCCGCCATTTGTATCACCAGGCTGCTAAAACTCAGCGTTATGGAGGATTGACAGACGATGAGGCACTGGCATTGATTACAATTAACCCGGCAAAACAACTCGGCGTTGCGGATCGGATTGGCTCCATCGAAGTAGGTAAAGAAGCCGACATCGCTATTTTTAAAAATCATCCGCTCTCCATTTATGGCGTGCCACAAAAAACGATTGTGGACGGTATCGTTTATTTTGACATCAACAAAAACCCAGACGACATGCGCATGGATGTGAACCCGGAAGAGGCTTTCCCTGCCTTTTTTATGGAAGATAAACATGCTGAAGATCGCTGTATGCAGGGGGTCTGGGAGCATTTATTTGGCGCTTTTGAAGAAGAGAAAAAAGACTGATTTTTAAAATTTTAAAAAGCAATTGTTGTTATGAAATATATTGCAAAGTTTTATTGTTCCATTTTTGCGTTGATGGCGCTAACACTGTCCCTTCAGGCGCAGATTGTCGAAAAGGCAGAAAAGGGTATTTTTGCCCTTACAAATGCCACGATTGAAACCGTCACAAAAGGAACCGTTCAAGGCACCTTGGTCATTCAGGATGGCAAAATAACCGCGCTTGGCGCTAATGTGACCATTCCGGCTAATGCCAAAGTGTTGGATTGCAAGGGTATGTTTATTTATCCGGGTATGATTGATGGCGGTACGACGCTTGGCTTATCAGAAATAGGTGCGGTATCTATCACTGTGGATCACGACGAAATCGGCGATTTTACACCACAAATGCAGGCACTGACGGCAGTAAATCCCAACGCTACGGCCATTCCGGTTACGCGAGTAGATGGGGTCACTACTGTACTTGCCGCTCCTACAGGGGGGTTGTTTCCAGGCACCGCTGCGCTGATTAATTTAGTGGGCTATACGCCAGATCAAATGTACGCCGGCTTCAAAGGTGTGGTGATGAATTATCCTGCGGTTCGTCGTCGTCCATTTGGGGATACACGATCAGAGGAAGATTTGAAAAAAGAAGAAGAAAAACTGCTCAAGCGGCTCAATGAAATCTGGGATCAGGCAGTACTTTACGCAAAAATAGACTCCGCTGGCACCAAACCTGCCTACAATCCTGAAATGGAAGCACTAAAACCCCTTGTGCAGGGAGAGGCGACCCTCCTGTTGGAAGTCAATCGCTACAATGATATTGAATCGGCTATCCGCTGGGTGCAGGATAAAAAAATCAAGAAAGTGGTTTTTACGGGAGTGAATGAGGGTTGGCGTGTCGCGGACAAATTGGCAAAAGCCAATATTCCTGTGATCACCGGACCTGTCATCGCCGTTCCTACGCGGGTCTCTGACCGCTACGACAAAGCCTATGCTAATCCAGGGTTGATGCACCAGGCTGGCGTGAAAGTGGCTATCCGTAGCAACAATTCTGAAAATGCGCGCAATCTGCCTTTTCACGCTGGTTTTGCTGTGGCTTATGGCATGGATAAAGTGGCGGCGCTCAAAGCAGTGACCATTACGCCTGCCGAAATATTTGGCGTGGCGGATAAGTTAGGTTCTCTTGAAGTAGGAAAAAGCGCGACTTTGTTTGTGGCTACAGGCGATCCATTCGAGACCAAAACGCAAATTCAGCATGTGTTTATTGAAGGGTGGCATGTGCCAATGGATAGCCGACATATCCAGTTGTACAAAGAGTTTTTGAATCGCGTACCAGGCGCACAAAAATAGGGCTGGCACGGCACCCTGTTGGGAGCGTACAAAAAGCACTTTTTTGTACGCTCTTTTTTTAGAAAAAGGCAGCTATAAGCGTGATAATTAGAAAGATATTCGTCGAAAAAAGCAGATAAACAAACTTATTTAAACTTTTTTGTTTTAAATTTAGCCTTCTTGTTTTTTTTTAAACAAAATATGAAATACGTTTCTATCGTTCAAGGTTACTGATGTTAAAGAATGTTGAAGATGACAGTGCAAAAAACTTCAGTTCTCGATTTTTTTAAGCAAAAGGTGAATAGTGCGGCAAGATTTGTAAGAGAACAAACCCCGATTTTTGTTGCGCGCGCAAAAAACTGGTTGAAAAAGCCGGACAATCGCAAAAAACTGCTGAAATGGGGATTTTTGACGGGTGTAGCCGGTTCATTGATGCTGGTACTTCTGGCAATTTTGGTATATCTGGGGGCTTTCGGCAAGCTACCCACTTATGCTGATCTAAGAGCAATAAGAAATTATAATGCTTCCGTTGTCTATGCTGCCGACAAAGTCATATTGGGAAAATATTACATCCAAAACAGAGTGAATGCCAGCATGGAAGAAATTCCGCCATCGGTCATTCAAGCATTAGTAGCCACAGAAGATGCCCGCTTTTTTGAACACCGGGGCATTGACCTGCGAGCCTGGATGCGCGTACTCGTAAAATCTATCCTACTGATGGATGACTCCGCGGGCGGCGGCAGTACCCTCAGCCAACAACTTGCAAAAAACCTCTTCCCGCGCAAGCGCTACTGGTTGTTTTCTACGCTACTCAATAAAATGCGAGAAACCTACACCGCAAGACGATTGGAGCGCACTTATACCAAAGAGGAATTACTTCATCTTTACCTCAATACTGTTCCTTTTGGTGAAAATATCTACGGGATCAAAGTGGCGGCGCAGCGTTATTTTGGCACTGCTCCCAAGAGGCTTCGCACCGAAGATGCTGCTGTGCTGGTGGGTATGCTCAAAGGAAATACCCTCTATAATCCGACAAGGCATCCTGAAAATGCCCTCAAGCGGCGCAATGTGGTACTGGGGCAAATGATGAAATACGGTTATCTATCCCAGGCAGCATGTGATTCTCTTCGCCAGTTACCTCTGCAAGTGCGTTATTTCAAAGAAGGACACAACGAGGGCTTGGCAACTTATTTTAGAGAACACCTCCGATTGGAGCTAGAGGAAATTTTGAAAGATTATAAAAAACCAGATGGCTCAGCTTACAATTTGTACACCGATGGCTTGAAAATATATACTACTATCAATAGCCGGATGCAGCGCTATGCGGAAGAAGCTGTGCAGGAACACATGCCAAAACTCCAGCAGCAGTTTTATGAAAACTGGAAGGGACGAGCTGTGCCCTGGGAGGAAGAAAAAATTCTGGAAAATGTGATGAAGCGCTCAGATCGCTACAAAGCGCTGAAAGCGAAAGGCTTATCGGAATCAAAAATCAAACAGATATTTGAAACGCCTATTACCATGCGGGTCTTCAATTGGGAAAATGGCGAAGAAGAGCGCGAAATGAGTCCCTTGGATTCTATCAAGTACTATTTGTCTATTCTCAATACGGGTTTCTTGGCAATGGAACCTCAAAATGGTTCTGTACTCGCTTGGGTAGGCGGCATTGACCATCAGTTTTTTCAATATGACCATGCCAAGGCGCGTCGGCAGGTAGGCTCCACCTTCAAGCCGATTGTGTATGCTGCGGCTCTTCAAAATGGCATGCTCCCTTGTGAATACACCTCCAACGAGCAAGTCGTTTATCCGCAATATCGCAACTGGAGTCCCCGCAATGCTAATGGCGAATATGGCGGTGTTTACTCAATGGAAGGAGCACTGAGCCAATCGGTGAATGCAGTTTCTGTAGAAATTATAATGCGTGCTGGGATTGATTCGGTCAAGCAACTTGCTCGTGCTATGGGCATAGAAGGCACTATCCCAAGAGAACCTTCGATTGCATTAGGTACTGCCGATGCATCTTTGACAGAAATGGTACAGGTGTACGGTACCTTTGCCAACCGAGGGCGGAGACCATATCTGCACTACTTGGATCGAATAGAAACTGCTGACGGGAAGGTACTGGTGAAATTCAAAAAACCAGGAATGGGGCCACCTTTACTTTCTCCCGATCATGCCGATATGATGATTAAAATGATGCAAGCCGTTGTGGATAGTGGTACTGCCAGACGCTTGCGGTACGAATTTGGCTTGGGCAATGCCATAGCCGGCAAAACCGGTACGACTCAAAATAACTCGGATGGCTGGTTTCTTGGTTTTACACCCAAAGTGGTTGCGGGCGTATGGGTAGGTGCAGAAACACCCCAGGTGCATTTCCGCAGTACGCGCATTGGGCAGGGGGGCTATTCTGCGCTTCCGATCTGGGGGCGATTTATGCGCAAGGTCAATAATGATAGTGCTTTGAAAAATTATCGCTGGGGGCAATTCACCCCACCACCAGATAGCATCCTGGCATTGATGCAATGCCCACATTTTTTGCCTGAAATGCCTGTATTTGTGAATGATACGGGGCAAGATAGCCTAAACTTCTTCCAGCGCCTTTTTAACGTTTTTAGAAACGAAGATGCGCCTATTCAACAAGAAGTAAGCCTGGAATCGGATAACCTGCCTCGCCGCAGACGCAATGAAACCGAGGAAGAATACACCGCCCGCTTGAAAAAAATAGAACTCCGAAAACAAGAAAAGCAGGAGCAGGAAAAGCTCAAAGAATTCTGGGGGAAAAAACTTTTTGGGAAAGAAAAAAAAGAAGGTGGCGAATACTAACACAGAGGTAAATATTGATCTACAAACATTTAACTTTTAAGGACAAAACTTTGGCCCTCAAACCATTTTTTACCTTTACCTTTGCACTTTCAAATGAATAAATAAGCATGAGCGACCAAATAAAGCACGAATGCGGCGTTGCCGTGATTCGGCTGCTAAAACCCTTGGATTATTACTATGAGAAATACGGAACGGCTATGTGGGGGCTCAGTAAATTGCGCCTGCTCCTACAAAAACAACGAAATCGGGGGCAAGATGGTGCAGGGCTTGCTACAATCAAGATCGGAATGCCGCCAGGCAGAGAATATATTCATATTCAAAAAAGTGTAGCAAATAATTATTTAGATGACCTTTTTGCTAATGTGCAAGCGTATTTCAACGACCTTACACCCCAGCAACTCAAGGATACTTCCTGGCTGAAATTAAACAAGCCTTTTATGGGAGAACTGCTGCTTGGGCATCTTCGGTATGGTACTCACGGCGACAATTCTGTCAATACTTGTCATCCTTTTCTGCGTCAAAATAATTGGATTACACGAAACTTGGTCTTGGCTGGAAATTTTAACCTTACTAATACAGACGAGCTTTTTGAAGAATTGGTCAATCTGGGGCAATATCCTACCCGAAAGGCGGATACGGTAACCGTTTTAGAAAAAATAGGGCATTTCCTGGACGATGAGGTGGAGCGCCTCCATACCTGGTACAAACCCGATGGCTACAATAGCATACAAATTAACGACCTTATCTACGAAAATCTGGATGTGCAACGCCTGCTGCGCCGTGCCAGCAGGAAATTTGATGGAGGGTATGTCATGGCTGGATTGATGGGGCATGGTGATGCCTTTGTGATGCGCGATCCCAACGGCATTCGACCCGCTTTTTATTATAAAGACGAGGATGTAGTGGTGGTCGCTTCAGAGCGCCCTGCTATTCAAACAGCTTTTAATGTCCACATTTCTAAGGTAAAAGAGATAGACCCCGGTCATGTGCTTATCATGAAACGCGATGGGCGAGTGGATGAAAAACCTTTCACAGAATCCAAAGAACGCCGAGCCTGCTCCTTCGAACGCATTTACTTCTCTCGCGGCAGTGACCGCGATATTTATCTGGAACGAAAGAAACTGGGCGAGCAATTGACAACCGCCGTCCTGGAAGCTGTTGAGTATGATTTTAAACATACCGTTTTTTCTTTTATACCCAACACGGCAGAAGCAGCATTTTTTGGCTTGATGGAAGGAATAGAAAAGCAACTCAACGAAATAAAGCAGGAAAAAATTGAAAAGCATCTGGAGGAGATCAACAAGGTGAAGGATTTTGATCATAAAAAATTGAAAAAAATCCTACAGTTGCGCCCACGCATTGAGAAGCTGGTTGTAAAAGATGAAAAACTACGCACTTTTATTGCCGATACATCGCACCGCGGAGAGTTGGTTTCTCATGTGTACGATGTCACTTATGGCATTGTGGAAAATGAAAAAGACACCTTGGTGCTACTGGATGATTCTATCGTGCGCGGCACGACCATGCGAGACACGATTGTCCGACTGGTGGCAAGGTTGCGCCCCAAAAAGATTATTATCGTCTCTTCCGCTCCCCAAATTCGGTATCCCGATTGCTATGGCATTGATATGTCTATTATGCAAGATTTTGTAGCTTTTCAGGCATTAGTGGCGCTGCTCAAAAAAACAGGCAGGACGCATTTATTACAAGAAGTTTATGAACGGTGCAAGGCTCAGGATCATCTGCCAAAAGAAGAAATCAAAAACGAAGTATCAGCGCTCTACGATTTGTTTAAATACGAGGAAGTCTCGCAAATGATTGCAAAAATTATCACTCCTTCTGATATAAAACCTAAAGTGGAAGTGATTTTTCAGACGATTGAAGGCTTGCGCAACGCTTGCCCCGATAACAATGGCGATTGGTATTTTTCCGGGAATTACCCAACACCTGGTGGCAATCGGGTGGTCAATCGCTCTTTTATCAATTTTATGGAAAACAAACACGAACGCGCCTATTGATGTATCAAACTTTTTGCAGCATCGCAGCGGCTTGCCTCAGGGTTTCTGCTGTTTTGGCAAAACAAATTCGGATCACTTTTTCATCTTTGCCACTACTGTAAAAAGCGGAAACAGGAATGACCGCCACGCCAAACGCTACCGTCATCCGCCTTGCAAAATCAACATCTGACTCATCGCTGATGGCACTATAATCAAAGAGTTGGAAATAAGTCCCTTTGCAATTCAATGGCTTGAGGCGAGCACCTTCCATTTGCTGCAAAAAAAAGTCGCGCTTCTCTTGATAAAAAGCAGGGAGGGAGCGGTATTCTTCGGGGGTTTCCAAAAAATCGGCAAGGGCATGCTGAACAGGCGTATTGACCGAAAAAACGTTAAATTGATGCACTTTTCTAAACTCCGCAGTCAACTCCGGTGGAGCAACGCAGTATCCAATCTTCCAGCCCGTATTATGAAATGTTTTTCCAAAAGAATAGACAGCCAGACTTCGCCTGCGCAATTCCGGGTATTTTAGCACACTTTGGTGCTCGTAGCCATCATAAATCAGATGCTCATAGACCTCATCACTCAACACCAGAATATTTGTACCTGCAACCAGTTTTTGTAGCTGAAGCATGTCTTCTTCCATCCAAATAGCGCCGGTAGGGTTGTGTGGCGTATTGATAATGACCATGCGGGTTTTGGGCGTAAGCAATGTTGCGAAGCCTTGCCAGTCAATCCTATAATCAGGCATATTTAATTCATAAACAATTGCCTTGCCACCGTTCACTTCAATGGAGGGGCGATAAGAATCGTAGGCGGGTTCTATGATAATCACTTCGTCATTTGGCTTGATAAAAGCTGCGATAGCCGTGAAAAGTGCCTGTGTGCCGCCTGCCGTTATGGTAACCTCCTCAGACGGGTCAACGATTGCACCATAAAGAGCATTGATTTTCTCCGAAATGCGGATGCGCAAGGCAAGTAACCCTGCCATTGGGGCGTATTGGTTGTTACCCGCTTGCATGTGGCGATACACCAGGTCTATGAGTTGTGGGGAGGAAAGAAAATTTGGAAAACCCTGTGAAAGATTAATAGCTTGGTATTCATTGGCTAATGCCGACATGACGGTGAAAATAGTAGTGCCGACATTGGGCAGTTTCGATGTGAAATCCATAAGATTGGGAAATAAATATTGAAGCGGTTCAAAAATTTGAAAGGCTCGGGTAGCTTTTATATGGCTTTCAAGCGTATTTTTCAAAAATCTGATCAATCACCGCCGCCAGTTGCCGATCTTTATCTGTCACGATATTGCCAGCATCATGGGTGCTGAGGGCAATCTCCACGGTATTCCACACATTGTTCCAATTAGGGTGGTGATTCATTTTTTCAGCATAAAACGCGACTTCCGTCATAAAAGCAAAAGCCTGCACAAAATCTTTGAATTTAAAAGTAGCCTTGAGCTGATTGTTTACTTCTTGCCACATTGTTTTATTATTTGTTTAACACTGGAGCCCCGCCGCGAGGCTCCAGTAGTAGTTTTTGTTCTTGATGGGTTTCTTACAAGCCTTTGACGCTTGATCCAAGTAACAGGATCAGCCATCCTGCCGCTACCAGCCAAAAGGCATTGTCAGAAATGAACCCCATGTTTTTGGATGCCATTTCACCAACAATGCCAGCGATACCGAGTAACAAGCCAATTACAAGGGTAATGACTCTGGGTGCATTGGTTTTCATGCTGCAAGGTTTTGGTTTGTAAAGGAATAATTTGTCGCCTTGAAGTTAGCAAAAACCGCTGAGTTGAATCCTATATTTTGTATCAAAATCTCAAATTCTATTTACCTTCGCGTTTTCGTAAGTCATACCACTCAAATTTCAGACGGATACATGTCTTTGCTCAAGAAATTAGCTGGAGAAACTGCCATCTATGGCATCAGTAGCATCCTGAGCCGGCTCATCAACTGGGTCATTTTGATGCCCTACTTCACAAAGCGCGCCTTTGCGCAGCACCCAGGCGAATATGGGGTGGTATCCGACCTGTACACCTGGATCGCACTGCTTTTGGTCATTTTTACATACAGGATGGAGACGGCTTTTTTTCGCTATGGTAGAAAAAAAGAAGATCAGGATCGTAGTTTCTCCACTGCTTCCATTTCTTTGTTGGTTACAACACTGGTATTCACTACTTTTTTGTTGTTGCTCACGCAGCCTGTGGCAAAGCTGTTACATTATGCCGATCACCCGGAGTATATCCGATGGTTTGTGGGTATTGTAGCCATGGATACACTGGTAGCCATTCCCTTTGCAAGAATTCGCTTGGAAAATCGCCCGATTCGCTTTGCGATGATCAAAATAGGCGGTATCGTTTTAAACATTATTTTTCTCTTTCTTTTTCTGGAGGCCTGTCCCTGGCTGATAAACAAGGGTTGGCTATGGTTTGAAAAAATATACAGTGCCGACAACCGCATCGCATACGTCTTTATTGCTAATTTTCTGGCGAGTTTTTTTACTTTGCTAATCTTGCTGCCCATTTATTTCAAAATCAAAATCACATTTGACAAAACCCTCTGGAAGCAGATGTTGGCGTATGCACTGCCCTTGGTCATTTCAGGCTTGGCGGCAGTAGTCAATTCCTTGATCGGGATTCCAATGCTTCGATTCTTGGCATCTGATGCTGCTGCTGGTATTTTCGCTGCGGTTTCCAAGCTGGCGGTACTGATGAATTTGTTTACCCAAGCATTCAATTATGCCTCCGAGCCTTTTTTCTTTCGAAATGCCGACCGCGATGATTCTAAGGAAATCTATGCCCAAGTGGCACAAGCATTTGCAATCGTAGGTAGTGTGGTGTTTCTCGGCATTATGTTATATTTGGATGTTATCCAATATTTTCTGGGGAAAAACTATCGCGAAGGCTTGGGCATTTTGCCTATTTTATTGATTGCCAATTTATTCCTGGGTTTGTATTACAGCGTGTCTATTTGGTTTAAACTTTCGGACAATACCAAATTTGGGGGCTACATTGCCCTTGGGGGCTCCGTTATTACCTTGCTTATTAATTATTTTTTCATTCCGAATCCACTTATCGGCTATTACGCGCCTGCCTGGGCAGCACTGATTTGTTATGGCTTTATGCTGGCAATTTGTTACTGGCTGGGGCAGCGCTATTTCCCAATTAGATACCCCGTAAAGCGGATTCTGATTTATATTGGTTTGGCGCTGGCAGGATATGCTTTGAGCTGGTTATTAAGGCAATATGCAATATCAAATAGCTTGGTTATCTTTTGTGCAAATACCCTCATTTTCGGAGCATATCTTTTTATCCTTTTCAGGATGGAAAGGGCTTTTATTAGAAGTATTTTTCGACAGAAAGGGTAGGATTAGACAACAGCAAGCTCTAATACTTGCTTCTCTCCCATCGTGTTTAAAAAATGAATGGTCTGATCCAAGCTCTTTAGTATCAAAACATTAGGGGGTGATATGGGATTTTGGGCAACGACCTGGTATCCTGACAATAAAATTTTGGTTTCGGGGAAAGTAGCGGCTAATTTATCAATATACCGTTGTATCGGTTCCCGCGTAAACGTCTCGGAAATCATAGTGAAAATATAATCAGGGCGGTGAACCTCATAAGTGTCTTTAAGGTCTGCCAGCGACATATCCTGCCCAATGTATATGACATGATGCTTGCGCGATTTGACCAGGTAGTGCATAAACAGCATGCTCAGCTCTTGCTTTTCTCCTTCTGGCAAGTAAATTACCATTTTTTTTAGGTTTTTTCCCGTAGGCAAAGGCAGGTTGTTGATAGCTACGATCAGCTTCTGCCGGATGAGATAACTCATAAAGTTTTCTTGCGCCGGGTTGATAGAGCCCGTGAGCCAGAGCAAACTCAGTTTTTCGAGGAAAGGATAGATAACCTCCAGCATCGTCCGTTCAAAGCCCAACTGCTGGATATTGGTCGTAATGATTCGGTCGAATTTATACTCATCCATTTCAATCATCGAGATGGTGAGCGCATCGAGTTGGGTATCGTATTCAAAATTTATCTCCGAGATAGCCGCTACTTTTTCAGCGACTTCATTTTTCGACATTTTTGATATCTTCGAAATTTTGATACCATTTTTATTCAATAGCGCGATGTTGAGCACCAGTTTCAGGTCATCATCTTCATAGTAGCGGATATTCGTTTTGGTGCGCTTTGGGTGCACAATCCCGTAGCGTTGCTCCCATATCCTGATGGTATGAGCTTTGATACCCGAAAGTTTTTCCAAGTCTTTGATAGAATAAACTGCCACTATATGTTTCTTAAATCAACCCAGTTCAATATTTCTTAATACTTTGCTATAAATCATTTGTGAAACAGCCACCCTCTGAAAATGTTTACGAAAATGTAATTTTCGTGACCAAAAGCAGCTACGATTGTCAAAGGCGCTTACCAAACCGATGGTTTTCTATATTTTTATTTATTTTTAAGCTCTTTTTTAGCAGCAATCTAACATTCATGGTATTGTATCAAAAGCAAAAATATATGAAGTTGAACCATCTACTTATCCCGATAGCCTTACTATTTAGTGTTTGGGCGGGCGCTCAGTCTGGCACTTGTACATTCACGCTGGAATTATTCGATACCTTTGGTGATGGCTGGAATGGCGCTTCGCTGGCGGTTTCTATCAATGGAAATACCCCAACGACTTACCTTCTGGATGATATTAATGACAATGGCACTTTCAGGGCATTCCCGATTGTAGTGAGCAATGGCGACACTTTGTCGCTTACTTTTACTTCTGGGAGTTTGGGAGGCTTGTTTGATAATGAAATTTTTTATGCCTTGTACAATCCAGAACGCATCTTGGTGTACGGGGCAGGCCCGCGACCTGTGCCGGGCATCCCTATCAGAGCTATCATCAACTGCCCAGCTTGTCTTGTGCCGAATCCAACCAGCGTCAGCATTGATGATGTAAGGGCTTTCACTGCCAACATTAGCTGGAATAGCGCCGAATCAGGTAGCAAGTACAGAGTAGAATACGGACTAAAAGGCTTCGCGCCTGGCACTGGTAAATTCGCCAATACCCAGGACACGGTGATTCGTCTGACGGGCTTGGCGGAAAAAACAAAATATGAATTTTATCTATCCGCGATTTGCACAGGAGGAGACACCAGCCGGCAGATTGGCCCTTTCGAGTTTGAAACCCTTTGGTCTATTGATTTAGGTGTTGTTGATATCCTGGCACCCACCACGCAGTGTGGCTTGATGTTTGAGGATTCGATTACCATTGTCCTCAAAAATTTTGGGGGCAACCCACAATCGCTGATCCCTTTCAAATTTGAAGTCAACGGACAAGACGGCGGCGTGATGATACCCAGTGATGGCTTATTTACTGGTGTTTTGGGTAAAGACAGTACATTCACGATCCCTTTCAAGACAGGGTTTGACTTTTCTGTCCCTTTTGAATACACGGTCAAAGCTTGGACAGAAGTGGAAGGGGAGCGAGACGTGAGCAATGATACGGCTACAGTTGTCATCACGAATATACCCATCATTGATCTTTATCCTTATTTTGAAGATTTTGAAGTATGGAAAGGCGGCTGGACGCTCGATTCAGATATGGAAAATTCGAGCTGGCAATTCGGTAGTCCCCAGGGCAATATCATTAATGCAGCGGCCAGTGGGCGAAATGCTTGGGTGACAAACCTGGATGGTAATTATAACAATGGAGAAGAATCTTATCTGGTTTCTCCCTGCCTTGATTTTTCCCTCCTAAACCAAGACCCACGTATTGCTTTCTCTTTATTGTTGGATACCGAAAATAACTATGATGCAATTTGGCTCGAAATGAGTCTTGATGGAGGAAGTACCTGGGCGAAAGTAGGTGAAAACGGCACGTGTATTAATTGGTATAATAATGCTCAAAGAGATTGGTGGGATGGCGATGGCGGTTTGGATGGCTGGACCTTGGTTTCCAATCTGCTGCTGGGTGCTGCGGGCGCTCCGGATGTGCGGCTCCGCTTCGTCTTTTCCTCTGATTTTTCCAATACACGCGAGGGCGTAGGTATAGATGACGTATTTATCTCGCCACCACTGGCAAGGGATATTGCAGCACTTTCGGTAGTAAATACCAGCAGTGCAGACTGTGGCAGTGAAGCCGATAAAGTTACGATCACATTAAGCAATTTCGGTACTTCTGCGGTCACAGGGTTTAATGTTGCATACAGCATCAATGACGGCGCACCTATTGTAGAAAATGTAGGGACATTGACTATCCCACCTGGCATGCAGGCATCCTATACCTTCAATACCAGTTTCAACTCCTCACAGGCAGGTTCGTATCGCATCAAGGCTTGGTCTGTGGTGGCAGGCGAACTCTTCCCTGCAAATGACACGATTCGATTTACTTTTTTTACCTCTCGGAGTATTCCTTTTGCTGAAAATTTTGAAATGGGGAGTCTGCCCAATGGCTGGTCTGCCGATACTGATGCTTCCGTGACACGCGGGCATGGCAATAGCTCTTATGTCCTTTCTGATAATCTTTCCTTTTCGGATCAAAATCTTACAGCAAGTACGCCAGTGATCGGACCCATTGCCGAGGGAGATAGCCTGACCTTTGATTACCGATTTGTCAATTTTAGTACCAATGCTGCTACCATCTTGGGGGCGGGCGATCTGCTGGAAATTCAAATCTCCGAAGATTGTGGGCAAACATACACTACGGTTAAAACAATCAACGCTACCAATCATGTGCCGACAACGGTGTTGAGGAGAGTAGTGGTCTTTCTGAATGACTATATTGGCAAAGGGATTAAAATAAGATTCCGGGCAAAATGGGGCAGCGGAGATTACTGGATTGACATTGACAATGTGAACATCATCAGGTGCCCGGCTTCCCTCAATTTGACAGCCACCGTAAAAGACGAAAGTGCACCGGGCATCAACGATGGGCAGGCAACTGTGAGCGTGGGCGCTGGGGAGGGTCCCTACACCTTCCTGTGGAGTGATGGTAGTGTTGATAAAACAGCAGTGCGCCTCGCTGCTGGCATTTATACCGTAACGGTATCTGATCGCTTTGGGTGTAAAGATGTGACCACTGTACAAGTTGGCACGGTTACCGCTGTGGATGAAACCAACCCAATTATTGCTCGTATGATTTTGACCCCTAATCCGACTTCAGGTACGACCCTGCTGCGCATTTCACTTCGGGAAGCATCAGATTTGCAAATCACGGTAATGACCGCTACCGGACAAATTATTCTGTCTTCAAAAGAAATAAATACGCATAATGTTGACATGCCAATTGAAATGGGGGCTTACCCAGCGGGGCTTTATTTTGTAAGGGTGCAAGCCAATCAGGAGATACAAACCCAAAAGCTCGTCAAGATTAAATAACCATTCTTTCTGTTCCTGGTTTATCAGAATCGGGAACAGATTTTCTCCTGTTTAAACAATTTCCCCACCCAAATGTATCCTATTTGTAAATACAAAGCTTCTTTCACTCATTGCTATAATATGAAGATAGGCATCGTATGCTACCCAACCTATGGCGGTAGCGGCGTACTTGCGACAGAACTTGGGCTTGGGCTTGCCAGACGCGGTCATCAGGTGCATTTCATTACTTACAGAAGACCGGCGCGGCTGAATACCTTCCATGAGAATATTTATTTCCACGAGGTATCCGCCGAAGATTATCCGCTGTTTGAATTCCCGCCGTATGATACCGCACTTGCTAGCAAACTGGTGGATGTCGTTAAGTTTGAAGATTTAGACCTCCTGCATGTGCACTACGCTATTCCACATGCTACGGTAGCTTACATGGCAAAAAAAATCTTACTCACCGAGGGGCGTTATGTGCCTTTTATTACGACCCTTCATGGCACGGACATCACGATTGTAGGCAATAATACCTCCTTTGCGCCCGTCGTGGCTTTTTCTATCAATAAATCGGATGGGGTGACGGCAGTATCCGAAAGCCTCAAAACCCAAACGTATGAATATTTCAATATTGAAAAAGAAATAAAGGTTATTTATAATTTTATTGACTTTACCAGGTTTAACAAACTTAACAAAGATCACTTCAAAAAAGCCATCGCGCCTCATGGGGAACGTATCTTACTTCACGTCTCTAATTTTAGAAAAGTGAAACGCGTGGAGGATGTGATTTTGGTATTCAAAAAAGTGTACGAGAAACTCCCCAGCAAGCTCTTGCTCATTGGGGATGGACCCGAACGCCACCATGTGGAAGAACTTTGCCGAAAACTGGGCTTACACCACGAGGTACGCTTCCTCGGCAAGCAGGATGCTATCGAAGAACTCCTCGCAGTAGCGGATGTCTTTATTATGCCTTCTCAGAGCGAAAGCTTTGGATTGGCGGCGCTCGAAGCAATGGCCTGTGAGGTGCCGGTGGTCTCTTCCAATGTAGGGGGGCTACCTGAAGTAAATATTCAAGGAGAGACTGGGTTTTTGAGTGATGTAGGCAATATCGAGGAGATGGCTAAAAATGTGCTCACGATCCTGCAAAATGATGAAGTGCTCCAACGATTCAGAGCAAATGCCCTTGCTCAGGCAAAGCGATTTGATATTGAAAACATTCTGCCTCAGTACGAGGCATACTACGAGGAGGTACTTCGCACCGCTGTTTATTCAAATAGTTATTAAAAAATCAATTTGTTAAATCTCTTAAAAAGGACAATTTACCTGAATCAGAAGCTTTAAATACAGGAAAGAACAGGGTATGCAGGTTTTGTATCTTTTTATTCAAAATAAGAAAAAACACAATGAGGCGATTATTTGGGCTTTTGGCAGTGCTGCTTTTGGGCAATTTTTCCTTGCTTTTTGCACAGAAAGCAATCCCTTCAATTGAAGTAAAAACATTAGATGGGCAAAGCGTTAATATTCAGGACCTTGTGACAGGGGATAAAATCACGGTACTGAGCTTTTGGGCAACCTGGTGCAAACCCTGCCAATTGGAATTGGATGCTATGTTTGATTTGTACGAAGATTGGCAGACGCAGTATAATGTGCAAATTATAGCGATCACAATTGATACCCAGCGGGCACTTCCTAAAGTGAATCCTATGGTAGAAACGAAAGGCTGGACCTACACCATCCTCTCTGATGCTAATCAACAGCTTAAAAATGCCCTCAACTTTCAAGCGATTCCACAGACCTTTTTGCTCAAACCCAGCGGAGAAGTAGCCTACGAACACGCAGGCTATGTGCCTGGTGACGAGTATGAATTGGAGAAAAAAATAAAAGCAATAGCAGGCAAGGAATAATTTCCATGCCCGGTACTACAGATACTCAATTTTCGGAATATTATTTTTCTTATTTCACAAACTGGATACAAACCGGCGTGGGTGTTTTCACCTCCTTTCGATAGCTCAGTTGTCCATCTTTTTCGATACTGAAAATCAGTATATTATCTGAATTTTGATTGCCAACGTACACAAATTGCCCATCTGGCGAAATAGCGAAGTTGCGTGGAATTTCTCCTTGTGTAGGCGTGTGTCCGATTGCGGTTAGCAAGCCAGTCTCCCCATCAATAGCATAAGCCGCTAAGGAATTGTGCCCTCTATTGGCACCATACAAAAACTTCCCATCCGGGGTGATATGAATATCTGAGCAAAGGTTATCTCCATCGAAGGCTTGTGGCAGTGTAGAAACAGTCTGTAAAGTATCCAAAGCACCACTTGCCGCTTGCCAGCGAAACGCCGTGATGGTGTAGTCCAATTCATTGATCACATAAGCGAATGGCAACGAAGGATGAAAAGCGAAGTGCCGCGGGCCCGCCCCTGGGCGTACCCTCACAAAAGCCGGATTGGCTGGAACTAACTTCCCTTTTTTGTAATCAATCTGATAAATTTCAATGCGATCTGTACCTAAATCTGGAACGTACAGATACCTTTCGTCGGGAGAAAGATTAGCGCTGTGCGGGTGCGAAGCCTCCTGGCGAGGATGTGGCCCCTTGCCTTGCAGAGAGATGATCGCGCTGGCAGAGTCCAATCCACCGTCTTTCCGAATGGGCAGCATCGCTACTACACCGCCCACATAGTTTGCTACAAAAACATAACGCCCCTGGCGATCCGTGCTGATATGGCAGGGCGCAAAAGCATGTGAAGATTGGCTATTGATTTTCCTTAGGCTCTTTCCATCCCAGGCGTAAGCCACTATATGCCCCACGGAATCTACATCTGCCCCAATTTCTTCCACTGCGTACAAAAATTTCCCATCTTGGCTGGGTACCAAAAAAGAAGGATTAACAATGCCCTTTTCTACCAATAGCGCATCAAGATAACCGGATTGGCTATCTTGTTTGAAAACATAAATACCAGCGCCCTTACCATCTACATGCCCTTCTTTTCGGGTATATGTTCCGATAAAGGTGGTCATAGTTGTTGCGTTATCAACCCGCTTAATACTTGAATTGCAAGCAATTAAGCAAAGTATAAGCGGAAAAAGTCGGGAATAATTCATCTTGTAAACGATTGAAAATAAGAACTAAGCACAAATATCCTAAAAAATCTGCCGACTTCCTTGTTTAAAACCTAAATTTGACCTTACAAACAAAAAATTGCATAGCGCAGTGGATCACCAAGCCAAATATGCTCAAATAGAGAAAACGTTGCAGCCTTATTTAAAAATGCTGGGAAGTGCCGCAGATACGATTCTCGACGAGGATGTATCGCACTATCCTATTTTTGTGGTGTATCGGGTAGAAATAGAATTGGGGCTACCACTCCTGAAAAAACAAGGGAGTTGGTCGGTGAATGCCTCTACTTTAGAAGAACTGGTAGTAAAAAGATTGGTGGAAACGGATAAAGTAGATGTTTTTCGGCAGATATATAAAGACCCTCGTGCCTTTTTATGTTTATTTGTATTGGAAGAAGCGGCGGACGCTCAATTCATATTCCTGCCCCGTGTCGGATAATTCATACAAAACGGCTACCTTTGGCACAAAGCACCACCTACAATGAAAATCCTCATTTGCGATGCAGCGCCGGTTTTATTGGCAGCTATCGAGTTTCGCTTGCGTAAACATGGCTTGGAGATGCTACAAGTGACGAATCGAACCTTGTCCGACATCATAGAAGAGGAGCACCCAAAACTAATTATTTTTGATATAGAAGATAGCCCCGCAAGCTCACTTCGACTTATACAGGCTATCAAAAACGATAGTACAGCAACTATCCCTCTTATTGTCATCTCTTCTATCGAAAACGAAACAATACTCTGGCAAGCATTGCAAATGGGCGTGGAAGATTTTGTCATCAAACCTTTCAAACCGATTGAACTGGTAGTGAGGGTGCGTCGGCTGTTAACCACTTTGGGCAATAATCCCCATCAAGAAAAAGATATTTTTCAATTGTAATTGTGCAACTATGAAAGGAATCATCTTAGCCGGCGGGCTTGGCACCAGGCTTTATCCCTTGACTTTGGCAGTGAGCAAACAGCTGATGCCTGTGTACGACAAGCCGATGATTTATTATCCGCTTTCCACGTTGATGTCTGCCGGTATCCGCGATATTTTGCTCATTTCAACACCCCATGATTTGCCTAATTTTGAAAAATTATTGGGAGATGGAAGTGCCATTGGCTGCCATTTTTCCTATGTGCCACAGCCCCATCCCAATGGCTTGGCGCAAGCCTTCGTGTTAGGCGAGCAATTTATCGGGAAAGACCCGGCTGCGCTGATCTTAGGCGACAATATTTTTTATGGCAATGGTTTGAAGGAATTATTACAAGCGAGTGTACACCCTGATGGGGGCGTGATTTTTGCTTACCAGGTAGCAGACCCCGAACGATATGGCGTGGTGGAGTTTGATCGAGCTTTTACGGCTATTTCGATTGAAGAAAAACCTAAAATGCCAAAGTCCAATTTCGCAGTACCAGGCTTGTATTTTTATGATAATCAAGTGGTGGAGATCGCTAAAAATCTGCTGCCCAGCGCACGTGGTGAGTATGAAATTACGGACGTAAATAAAAAATACCTAGAAATGGGCAAGCTGCGAGTGGGGGTACTGGGGCGCGGTATCGCCTGGCTGGATACCGGTACGCACCAATCTTTGATGCAAGCCGGGCAATTCATCGAAGTGATAGAAGAAAGACAGGGTTTGAAAATTGGTTGTATTGAAGAGGTAGCTTACGAAATGGGTTTTATTGATGCTGCCCAGTTGGAAAAACTTGCTCATCAGTACTTAAAAAGCGGCTATGGCGAATACTTACTCAATGTGTTAAAGCAAGAAAAAATTTTTATTAGCAAATGACTCAACACGCTTTTTCGTCAATGGGGAAACTACGTGCAAGGCAATAAAAACAGCCGTTTTCAAAGTTTTTATAGTGAATTTATTTTTCAACTATTTCATTGCAATGAGAAAGTTATTCAGATTCTTAATTAGGTCGGCTACTTTTGCCTTTATTATTATTGTCGGTATTGTGACGACCAAAACAATCACCTTTTCAAAAAAACAAATACCTGCTACGCCTGCTCCCTTGATTGCCATAAGCGATACCGTGAGCCAGCGCCTTTCAAAAGCGATTCAACTGCCCACTATTTCTGCTTCCACGCATTTTGATAGCCTTGCTTTTCGCCGGTTAGATACCTTGCTCGTAGAATCTTTCCCGCTGGTAGATTCTTTTTTGGATAAAATGAAACTCAATGATTTTGCAACAATTTTAAAGTGGCAGGGCAAAAACCCTAACTTGACACCCGTTTTGCTCACTGGGCACATGGACGTGGTACCCGCGGAAGAAGCCAGTTTTGCACAGTGGCAACGCCCACCCTTCAGTGGTACGATCGAGAGCGGATACATTTGGGGAAGGGGCACCTTGGATGATAAGTCGGCAGTGCTGGGCATCTTGGAGGCGACAGAATACTTACTCAATGAGGATTACATCCCCGAACGAACTATTTACTTCGCGTTTGGTCATGATGAAGAAGTGAGTGGCAAACACGGGGCTAAGGCTATTGCACAGTTTTTTCAAAAACAAGGTATTCGGTTTGAATATGTCATGGACGAAGGTTTGGTCATTATTGAAAAAGCCCTTCCTGGCTTGAATCAACCACTGGCAATGATCGGTATCGCTGAAAAGGGGTATGTAACCCTAAATTTAACTGCTCAAATCCAGGATGGCGGTCATTCTTCGATGCCTCCCGATGCTACAGCCATTGGTATTCTGAGTAAAGCGATCAGCCGCCTCGAAGCAAATCCTTTTCCAATGAAACTGGACGGTGCTACAAAGCGCCTTTTAGAATATGCCGGCCCGGAGATGACGCTTCCTTTCAAAGCCGTTTTTGCCAACCTTTGGCTTACCAAGTACCTGCTGAAAAACCAGTTTGCCAATGACCCAGGCTCAAACGCCATGATCAGAACGACGATTGCCCCTACTATCATCTCAGGCGGTGTGAAAGAGAATGTATTGCCCACGATTGCTACAGCGAAGATTAATTTTAGAATTTTGCCAGGGGAAACAAAGGAGTCCGTGGCTGCTTTTGTAAAGAAAATAATTGCCGATGAACGAATCACGGTGCGTATTGATACCACTGACTCGGCACAGGATCCCTCGCCACTGTCCGATACAGATACTTTCGGCTTTTTGGTAATTCAAAAAAGTATTCGGGAAATTTTCCCCGATGCTATTGTAGCACCTTCGCTTGTGATCGGTGCTACGGATGGGCGGCACTACCAGTTGGTATCCGACCAAGTGTATCGCTTTTTACCAGTGCAACTCAATCGCTCAGATTTAAAAAGAATACACGGTATCAATGAGAGAATCAGCGTGGAAAGCTACAAACAGCTAATCCGCTTTTATCGTCAATTAATTTTGAACAGTTGCAAATAACACAATGACTAAACGAATTATCTCTTACAATCTCAATGGCTTGCGGTCTGCACTCAATAAAGATTTCGCAGCATGGCTCGAAACACATCAATTTGATATTGTATGCGTGCAGGAAACCAAAGCCCAGCGCGATCAGGTGGATCATGCTACCTTTGAAAAATTAGGCTACCACGATTATTGGAATTCGGCAGAGAAAAAAGGGTATAGCGGAGTTGCTACTTTCACAAAGCAATTGCCCGACCGAATCGTAGAAGGCTGCGGTATCGAAAAGTACGATAGCGAAGGGCGCATTATACGAACGGATTTCGGCGATTGGTCTTTGCTCAATTGTTATTTTCCTTCAGGTACCACTGGGGATGTGCGGCAGGATTTTAAAATGACGTTTTTGGATGATTTTTTCAACTGGATTCAGGAATTGCGAAAGGAGCGCCCCAAATTAATTGTTGTGGGAGATTATAATATTGCTCATGCGGAAATAGATATTCATAATCCAAAAGCTAATAAAGATAGTTCCGGCTTCCTGCCCGAAGAGCGTGCTTGGATGAGCAAGTGGTTTGAAAGTGGCTTTACTGATGCCTTTCGATTTTTGAATCCCGACAAAGTGGAGTATAGCTGGTGGAGTTTTCGTGCCAACGCTCGTGCACAAAATAAAGGTTGGAGAATTGACTATCAGTCCGTTACGGATAATTTGAGGGATAAACTGATTCAATCCTACCACATGAAGGATGCGAATCACTCTGATCACTGTCCGGTTTTTTTGGAAATTGATTTGTAAAAGACAGCAGATGATGTATGCCAGTTGATCAATCTTTCATTATTAAAGAAGGCACGATTGATACAGTCGTAGCGCTATCGCAGCAAATTCCCGAATTTGTCAATCCCCATAGCGCAGCCACCTACCGGGAGCGATTGAGCCAAACGCCGCATCTGATTTTGGTCGCATTCGTAGCAGCAGAAGCGGTCGGATTCAAAGTGGGCTATGAGCGGGAGGGCTACTTTTACTCTTGGATGGGCGGCGTATTGCCCGCATACAGACAGCTCGGTGTGGCAAAAAAACTGGCAGCTGCTCAGGAAAATTGGGCGAGAAACAAAGGTTATCCTTCCATCACTTTTAAAACCCGAAACCGCCACAAAGCCATGTTGTTATTTGTAAAAAACGGATTTGATATTATAGGAATTGAAATGCGAGACATCCCCGCCGAACACCGAATTTTATTGCGAAAAAAGCTATAAAACTCAAGGCTCAGCGGGCAACATCAAAATAGGAATGTTCGTGTGCAGAATCATCTCTTTGGTAATACTATGATGGAAAATATCATTTAAAAAGCTTCGATGCGTTGTGGTCATTACAAGCAAATCTGCTTTCTGGGAGTTGGCATAAGTATTCAGCCCATGCAGGGTATTCTTGCAACTCAAATGTACCATCCTTGTTTTGACATGAGCGACTTTGTCGTATAAAACTCTTTTTACTTCGTAAGTTCCTACTGCGCGTTGCTCCACATGCACAAAATCAATATTAGATGTCTCATTATGGGTGAAAAAACGCATTTGCGCAATCAACTTCAGATTAGGGGTAGCCGTGCTACTCGCAAACACAATATGACGGAAGCCCCGGTATGCAGCTCCGGGCGGGATCAACAAAACAGGGCAAAGCGCTTGTTTGGCCACACTGGAAGAAACACTGCCAAATACCTTTTCCAACCAGTTGCCATCGCCCGTAGTGCCCATGATGATGAGATCGGCATGCAAGGAAGCTTTAAACACCTCCTCTGTCGGGAAGCCTGCCACTGCCTCTAACTGTACGTTGGAGGCAGTGAGCACACTGCTTTGATCCTTACCTTTTTCTGTACGATGAACAAACGCAATCAGCTTTCGTTGCTGCGCTTCTCGCATGGCAGCATCCGGAAAACTCGAGGAGTAGGGATTTTCAAAAGCAGGATGATAAACGTGGATGAGTTTTAAAACAACCCCTTCCGCCCCTTCGAAGTAATCTTGTGCAAACTGAAAAGCATTGGTTGCTGTATCCGAAAAATCTGTCGGAAGGAGCACTTCTCGGATACCATTATTTTTGATATGATAAACCTTCAAAAGCTTTTGCAAGTGTATTTTATCTAATACTTCGCCTTCGCAGACGATCTCCCCATTGATAAGCAAAGCAGGAGCCGATCTGATTTGATAACGGACAATATCCCCCACTTCTTTTACCTCTTCTACCTCTACCTTGAAGGGAAAATGCTCCAAAGCCGCGTGTAAATTCGATTTTAACGCCCTACTTTTTTTACAACCGATGCCTAATAACTGAATTTTTAGCATAGCGCAATTAGTTTTCCTGGCTTTCAATGACCTGTTCCGGGGTGATAGACTCGTTAGCCAGGGCTTTAATAATATCAAAAGTAGTCAGGATACCTACCAGTTCGTCGTTATCCACGATTGGAATGGCGTGGAAGCGGTTTTCCAAGAAGATACTCAGCGCCACACTGATCCTGTCATTAGGGCTTAGTTTCGCTATGCCCTTCGTCATAATTTCTTGAGCTGTAAAAGCGCTCAATCTCGCTTCATTCACAAATCGGTCCTCATCATTAGAATGAAAACCCCTCAAAAAGTACAAAAAGTCTGTTTTACTGATGATCCCCATTATTTCCTTGAATCGTACCACCGGAATATGATGAATGTGGTGGCTATCAAAAATATCTTTCACCGCCTTTAGTTTGTCCGTCTCATTGACAGTAATAAGCTTACTGGTCATAATTGTTTTTACAGGTGCCAGGATGTTCATTGCTAACGATTTTTTGATGAATAAGAAATAGTTTCGGTAACAAATTTGGCTCGAATCAGGGTGCAAATCGGATGATTTAAATCAATCAGGCTTGTGATTTTCATCAGTTTAGGCGGTCAGAACTTAATCAAAAATTAAAGCTCGATTCACTTTTGATTAATATTTGAGTTATTTCTTTGATCATATCGTGGATGTAGGCTCACGCAAAAAAAATCGCTCCGTAGAAATATCCAGCACTTTGTAATCCCAAAAGATTTACCTGCTTTATTTTCTTGTCGGCAATTTGTTTGTAGAGAGTAAGGTTTTCCTACCTTGCTCTTTTTTGTGCCCAAAATGCACTGCTGTTTTGCAATAAAACTGCATTTTGGGCAAAATTATCAGCAAGATGCACCATCTGAATGTGGAAATTAAAGCCCGATGCACCAACCCTGAGCAAATTACGTCCAGGCTATTGGAAAATGGCGCTCGTTTTGTGGGCGAAGACCATCAGATTGATACTTACTTTAATATTGCCCAGGGCAGGCTGAAGCTTCGGGAGGGAAATATTGAAAATGCACTCATTCTTTATCATCGAAACAACCAAGCGGGTCCTAAAAAATCGGATGTGATCTTGTATGAATCCTCGCCGGGTTCTTCTTTAAAAACCATATTGACAGCGGCGTTGGGCATTCTTGCCATCGTGGAGAAACAGCGCGCCATTTTTTTTATAGACAATGTTAAATTTCATGTGGATAAAGTAATGGGATTGGGCAACTTCATTGAAATAGAGGCAATCAACAGCAATGGAGTTTTTACCGAAGCGGCATTATTGGCGCAATGCAGGCACTACATGGCTTTCCTCAACATTGACGAGCATAATTTGTTGGAAATTTCTTATAGCGATATGATAATCGGCAAGGCATGAGATACGCTTCTAAATTGTTGCTTTTTGGAGAACATACCGTGCTGAGTGGTTCGCAGGCATTAGCCATGCCTTTCCCCCGATTTTTTGGGCAATGGCAGTATGGACAGGCTGTGGATCAGCGGCTTGTGGCTTTTGCAGAGTATCTGCAAGGGTCGGATTTACAACACGAATTAAGGGTAGCAGATTTTAAAACTGACTTGTCCAAAGGACTTTATTTTGATTCCAACATTCCAGTGGGTTATGGTTTGGGGAGTTCGGGAGCGCTCTGCGCCGCTTTGTACGATTCCTATGCCTATCAGAAAATACCAGCTGAGGATGCTGCTCGTTTTCAGGAACTTAAAAGTACTTTGGCTCAGATGGAACGCTTTTTTCATGGCGCCAGTTCCGGTACAGACCCGCTGATCTCCTATCTTAGCCAACCTGTTTTGATCCATCCGCAAGGGCAAATTGCAGCTGTTTCTTTGCCGCGCTTTGCTGCTGACTTTACCCTATTTCTACTCGATACTGGTATCGCGAGGCAAGCAAGCGAATGGATTCACTTTTTTTCGGAAAAATGCAGGGATGCTACCATTGGCGCAATGGTGAAGGAGACCCTCGTACCTGCTGTAAACGAGGCGATCCGAGCTTTTTTAGATGCGAACTGGGCGGCGTGCAGCCAAGCAGTAGCCAGCATTAGTCACTTACAATTGACGCATTTTAGGGAAATGATTCCGCTATCTTTTCAAACACTTTGGCAACAGGGGTTGGACACCGCGCTTTTCAGCTTGAAACTCTGCGGTGCGGGCGGCGGCGGTTTCATCCTCGGCTGCACCCAGGATTGGCAGGGCTTTCAGGCTTTTCTAAAAACCTACGGCACGGTATCTTATCTCCGTGTTAATTCAGTTGATTGAGTGCTTCCTGCGCTTGTTTGAATTCAGGTGACAGGCGCAGTGCTTGCTCATAATCTGCTTTTGCTTGTGCAGTATGCCCTTGCAATTCGGAAGCAAGCCCCCTAAAATAATAGCCTTGCACAAAAACAGGATTCACGCGTACTGCAATATCAAATTGGCGATGCGCCTGCGGGATGGAGTCCAAATCGAGGTAGAGCAAGCCTGCATTGTAGTAAGCTTCTTCGTATTGCGGGTCTATGGTATTGATTTTTTTATACAATTCAATCGCACCCAGCAGATCGTTTTTATCAGCCAGGTAGATTGCTTTGGCGTGAATGGCTTCTATATGCTGAGGATCAATCAGAATTGCATTGTCAAAAAAGCGCCCCGCAATTTTATTGCCTAAGGCAGCATGCAATTGCCCCAGGTTAATCCAGGCATCAATCAGATCAGGGTCTAATTCTGTAGCTTTTTGGAAACTATTGATGGAACGCAGGGTGTCGCCCATTTCTTTGAAATTCATACCAAACAAGAGATAGGCATCGGCGTTTTGGGGGTCTAAGCGCAGCACTTTGTCAATGGAGCGCATCGAGTCTTCATATTTTTTTAAAATCAGTTGTAATTTGCTCATTTTCAAAAGTGTAGGAATCCTATCTGGATAGAATGCCAGCGCTTTTTCCATCGTTTCCAGTGCCTGGCGGGATTTGTAGTAGTCCAGATACACATCAGAGAGGACGTGCAGATACTCTACATTCGTCGAATCCAGTGAAAGGGCTTTGCTTAAGTCTTGAATCGCTTCATCGTAGCCTTCTTTTTCATAAAAAAGCCCTGCACGCGCCGCATAAAGAGAAGGGTCATTGGGATTATTGGCTATTTGTTGGCTCAATTGGTCAATAGCTGGATCGCCAGTGGAAGTCATTTGATTCGTCTCAGTCGTTTTGTTACCACAACTGCTCAAACCAACAACAAACAAAGCTAAGCACAATATCGTTACAAAAGTAGGTCGCATTGTTAATCCTTTTAAAATCTGTTGAAAATCTTGAACGCATCAATTAGCCTTTTTGACATAATAAAACTGCACATCTTTTTACTATTGTTGCTATCCGGCTCATCTGCGGAAGGGCAAAGATGGCAAAGGATTTCGATTTTTGGAGGAAGTGGTAACGAAACTTGCGACGGATTGGAGTTGGATGCACAAGGAAATAATTTTGTGGTAGGCACTTTTGATAAAACATTCAGCTATACCGACCAGACATTGCAATCCAAAGGCGAGGAAGATATTTTTTTGTTCAAAACAGGCGATACCCCCTGGGCAAAGCGCATGGGTAGTACCCTAGATGACGAAGTGGCAGACATTGCAGTGGATGGAAATGGTCATTTGCTACTCACTGGAACGTATTGGATAGAGGGTGATTTTGATACCCTGAAAATCCTGGCAAAGCGCAACCCCAAAGCAGGCTTCATTGCAAAATTCAATGCGAATGGGCGCGTTTTGTGGGCAAAAAGCCTTGATGGCGGCGTGCTCAAAGGCATGGCTGAAGTCGCTTGCGATTTCGATAATAATATTTTTCTCGCTGGTTTTTTTTCGGATTCTCTTTTTATCGCCGATACAATATTGGTAGCAAAAGGAAAAACGGATTTGTTTGTCGCTAAATTTAGTGCTACTGGTGATTTTTGTTGGGCTACGCGCGCCGGTTACCGCGGCGATACAAGGGGTACGGCTATGGGCATTACTGCTGGCGGAGATGCTGTGGTAGCAGGGTTTTTTAATGACACTACGCAATTTAACACCACCGTACTCACTGCCAATACTTTTGATCGGGATGTTTTTGTAGCGCGGTTTGACCAAAACGGGGCGCTGCTTTGGGCAAAAAAAGCGGGTGGCGTACAGGATGACGATGCCGTAGCCCTGACGCTTGATGAAAATGATTCGATCTATCTGACGGGGTACTTTGTCGGTGTGATGCGCCTGGGAGAAACTTTGCAGATTCAGAGCAGCTCTGGCTTTGCAGATTTTTTTGTGGCGATGTACGATCCTTCGGGGAATCCGCTTCGCGCCAGGGCTTTAGGCGGAAGCCAATTGCAACAAGCAACAGCCATTGCTTATGCCAATAACCAAATCATTGTGAGTGGTTTTTATCAGGGTACGATGAATATTGATGGCTATCAATTTCAAGCTGGCGCTGGATTTGGCAGCTTTCTAATTGGCTTGGATAAGAACTTCAATGCTATTTGGGCAAAAGATATACGCTCAAACAACGGTGCTTTTGCTTCGCAAGTCATTGTAAATCAATTTGATGAAGTAGTGTTGGGCGGCAGTTTTTTAGGTGCAATAAATTTTGATGGCAATACGCAATTGGCAGACAGTGATTTTGATATTTTTTTAGCAACGCTGGGAAATCCACTGACCAACTTGAACGCCCCACAGCAGGAATCGCGCTTATTCCAATTGCTCAGCAACCCAGCAAAAACAGAAATTCGCATCCAGACCAGCCTCAAAAACTTTGAATTGCGCTTATTCAATTCGGAAGGAAAATCCATTCGGTATTGCCAGGATTGCCAGTTCATGCCTGTTGGCGGTTTGCCCGGTGGTAGCTACTGGCTCGTGTTGCAAAGTGAAGGAAAAATACAAACCCAGCAAGTGATTTTGGCAAAATAAAAAGGCTATGCCTTTGATCGCATAGCCAGATACTGATGATATTATAGGGCTACAGTATAGGATACTATTTATATTGCAGTAAAGCTCCACAATACTTGTGAACTGAATTTTAAGGATCGGTTAAGTTTGGATTAAAAAATATCAGGGTCTCATCGAGCGATAAAACCCCGATATAAAAGCGACTTTAGATTGCAGGAAAGATTAGCATCGTGAGAGAAAATGACAGCAAGAAATCAACATTTTCGGTGCAAAGATTCTACTTGAAATTGAATTGAAAATTAAGGCGAGGTTAATTTCTCTTTAAATCTCCAGGGTTTAATAATTGCAAAACCGTAGGCAATACTTGGGCAGCGCGCGCTTGGTCTATTGTTTCTTGCTCTGGCGCAATTGCTCCCGAAGCCGGTGTTTGCCGTGCCAATCGCAACATTTGTTCTCTTTCGGCGGTAGAAAAATCAGTGAAAGCCCGACGCAAAACGGGTAATATCACTTCAAACTCCGCCATAGGCAACTCGGACAACCAGTCATCTAAAATCTGCCAGAAGGGCGGATTGTGTATTAACACCAAGCCACTGCCGTATAAAAAGCCCTCCAGCCAATGAGCAATACCGAATTGGTTTTGACCAGGAGAAAGCGCCAATCGCAGCGCAGCATTGGTTTCGAGTGTACTGATTGCGTTTTTATCAAACAATAACCGAATGCACAAGCCTCGCAACCGCTCATTCGACGCTGCCTGTCTGCTAATTTCTATTAATGCTTGTAACCAGTTGTTGTTTTGTTCTTTTTGGTTCAGCAGATAGATGGAATGGTGTGCCACAATTAGTTTTTTGAAAATGAAGCTGGATAATTCTTCATCAATTCCGATACAAAGTCCTGGTAAGCCAATACAAATACGAGGTATAATCTGCATCACCAATTGTTCTACTACAAGGGCATCGGTTTTTCGCACATTGCCGTATTTTATGATTGACACCATCGGTTGCAGGCTATCCATGAGTTGTAAGACATCTTTTGTGAGCGCGGCTACATCTTGCAATTTTTGGAGTAGCGGTGCTATGGCTTTGGGCAAATCCGCATTGAGTACATCCTGCGCGAGCGCAGTGAGCTTGGACAAATCGCTTGTTTTTTGTGCTTTTTCAATAGCAAGCGCGAAAGCTGCATCAGAAATGGTGCTGCCCCACATGCCGGCTTCTATGAGATGGATCGAAAAATCGGGCTGCCATTTGAGCGTCCAGATTTCCCAATAACTGCCCTTCGCTGTTTCGGGGGTTGTTTGCAACTCACCGAAGGGAATATCCAAAAGCAGCAAACGATGCAGCAAATAACTGACGGCGCGATCATGGTCTTTGCGTAGATCTAATTTTTTTCCGACCGGGTCAACAGACTGGTATTCTTTAGTGAGACGAAGTGACTTGATCGTTTTTTCAAAGTCTTGTTGAATAAGCGAGGCAATTTTATTTGGAATATGCCCTACTTTCTGCCCAATAATGGCTTTTTTTTGGATGAGTTCCAACCATTTTTCTTCTCCTTTGCAAATAACCGTAACAGCCGCTTCCTGCAATTCGTCTATTCCGGGAATGGCACGCCCCCGGAGCGTAGCGAGGGCATTTGCCAAACGATTTGCTTCCAGTACATCAGCTGCTGAAGCATCCAGCTTTTCTGTGCGCAGCAATTGTGCAACGACCGTCAGCCAGATGGTACCTGCATTTTTCCAATCGTCGAACAACAATTCATACCAAGCAGGCGAAAGCACTCCTGCACCATAGCCGGCCTGAAACGCAAGGCGCTCATAGCTCCAGGGGATCCAGGTGGCTTGGGTATTTCCTTTTGGTAATGCTTTTAAGCGCTGTTCATCATCCTGTTTTTTAAAATCCTGCCAGCGATGCAAAACCGGCGCATGCCAGGCACCACACACGACCGCAATTTTTTGGAATTGCCGCGCCGCTTGGCGGATGGACTGGCGCATGTGTGCTTCGCGCAGGAGGGTTTCTTCTGTTTCCGAACGGTGGAGTACCTCGCGCAGGGTGCCCATCATTTCCAGTATGGTTTCGAAGATGGCAATGTCGTTTTCTGTTTGCTCGAAAGTGACCTCCCACCAGCGTTCGCTATCGGTATAACCAGCTAACTGGGCAATGTAAGAGATGGGATCGTGTATAAACGGCTTGTTCGGTTCAGCAGGGGCTGAGCTAATGAAGGCTTCCGTTGGTTTTTTTTCACGCCAGCAGAAAAGGCGCGCCATCGGCAAATCTATAAAAGATATTGAAAGTTGATGCTTTCGTCCAAATACAATGGCTTGCCACTCAGGCGAAAATGTTGCAAAAGGGAAGTAAGCGGTCTGCTGAAAATTTGTAGCAGCATACAACAAAATAGCTGCGGGCATTACTAATTCTTCATCATTAATGTGTTTTATCATCTCTTGCGCATCAGCGGGAGCTTCAATTAAAATGCAATCTGGCTGGAATGCTTCCAGTGCCTTTACTAAGCTTTTGGCCGAACCCGGACCATGGTGCCTTATGCCAAATACATTTACCATTGGTTATTAAAATAGTTACTGCGGGTTCAAAGTAAAACTTTGCAAGCCTCGTACAAATCCTTCCATCCTTCGCGCTTTTTGACGACTAACTCGAGGTATTCCTGCCAAACGATTTTATCTTGTGTAGTATCTTTGATGATGGTGCTGCCCAGGCTCGCTGCAATGTCCTCCGCCCTGATATTGCCTTTGCCGAAATGCAGAGCCAATACTTGCCCATTGTTGATAACAGAAATCGCTTCCGCGGTGCTAAGTGTGCTGCTGGGCGATTTGAGTTTGGTTTTGCCGTCTTCTGTTTTGCCGTTGCGCAATTCCCGGAAAATGGTCACTAAACGTTGAATTTCGGCAATGGGGGTTGCTTCTTTTATGCCCTGCAGGGATTGCCCCATTTTTTCTACCCGATTTTTTACAATTTGAACCTCCTCTTCCAGTGAAGTTGGCAATGGCATCACCACGGTGTTAAATCGGCGGCGCAAAGCACTGGATAGCTGGTTGATGCCTTTATCCCGATCATTGGCAGTAGCGATAATATTAAAACCCTGCACTGCCTGGAGTGTAGTGTTCAACTCTGGAATTGGCAACATTTTTTCAGAAAGAATGGTAATCAGGGTATCCTGTACATCCGAAGGAATGCGGGTCAATTCTTCGATGCGAGCTATTTTGCCCTGCTGCATACTGGTCATGATTGGGCTGGGTACAATGGCATCAAAACCAGGGCCCTCCGATAGTAGTTTGGCGTAATTCCAGCCATACCGAATGGCTTCTTCGTTCAATCCGGCTGTGCCTTGCACCAGTGCCGTGGAATCTCCGGAAATAGCCGCTGCCAGGTGCTCGGAGACCCAGGTTTTCGCCGTTCCAGGCACTCCTATTAGCAGCAAAGCGCGATCTGTGGCAAGGGTAGCCACTGCGATTTCTATCAAGCGCCGATTGCCAAAATACTTGGGTTCGATTTCAATACCGTTGTCTAATTTTCCACCCAACAAGTAAGTAACCACTGCCCAGGGGGATAGCTTCCATTGGGTGGGGCGAGGGTATATATCCGTTTTTGCCAGTGCTTCCAGCTCGTGTGCATAAGCAGCTTCAGCGAAAGGACGAAGGATCGTTTGGCTCATTTTTACAAAGCTTTAAGCATGTTGATTCGAAAAGAAAGGATGTCCAAGAAATGCGCTGTTTGCCAATCTCGGCGATTCGATTGTTCGGCGTAAGACTGATGCAACATTTCCAGTTTTTGCGGAAAGCAGTAATACATACCTTCTTCGGGATCGTTCAAATGATCATGGTATTCAAAGACTGGTGGTTGCTCGGTTGCTCTTTTTACCAAAACTTGCCACTCCGGATTTTGTTGCAGCAGCCACTCGCCGTGTGCGCCGATATGCGGCCGCGCCAGATTCCAGAGCCCTTTGCTGCGAATACTCGATTTGAATAATGCTGGCAGCAGTTCTGGTAATAAAATTTGCTGGTTTAATTTTAAACGATAAAAAAACTCAGGTATGGCTTTTTTGTGAAAACCATGGAGCATGAACGCAAGGCATGACCCCGCAGCAGGCGTGCAATACTTTTGTGTTGCAAAAGCAGCCGGTTCTGGGAAATTGCCTTCATAGCTTTGCAACAAAAAACCAGCCTTTTGCAGTTGCCAAAAGACAGCCGCTCCTTCCAGCAGCACCATCGCGGGGTCTGCTTCCGTACGGATGCCTTTCGCCTGTAGCACTTGAAGTACCGTTTCGGGCAATTGACTATTTTCTATGCCAAGTAATGCTGTTTTGACCAATTGTTGCCACGCCATTTTTCAGTTTTCGAAGAAAGTTATGAAATCGGATTTTTGTCAAGAATGCAAAATTTTATTCTAAAATCAGCGAAAGCCAAAAATTTATTTTCATTTTTTTGGAAATTGCCCATTTCAAAGTAAGCAATACCCCCTAGGGCTACTGTTTTTTACAGTTGTGTGACCTATTCAAAATTGCATTTTTCTTTTGATAATCAAGGCGAACGATTATCTTTGCACCGATTTTTTGAGAACCTATTGTTATTTTCAAATATTCTAGTTTAATATGGCAAATATCGGATACGTCAAGCAAATTATTGGGCCTGTAGTGGATATAAGTTTTGAAGGAGAACATTCTGTGCTTCCTGAAATTTATAGTGCCCTGGAAGTGAAAAGACCTAGTGGAGAAACTCTTGTTTTGGAAGTACAGCAACACCTCGGCGAGGATAGCGTTCGAGCGATTGCCATGGACTCTACGGATGGTTTGATGCGAGGTACAGAGGTCATTGATACAGGAAAGGAAATTACTATGCCTATTGGAGAGGCAATCAAAGGGCGCTTATTCAATGTGGTAGGAGAACCAATTGATGGCTTAGGCGCAGTATCCAAGGAAAAATCTGCCCCGATTCACCGCAAGCCGCCTACCTATGAGGAGCTTTCTACAGAAAAAGAAGTGCTGTACACGGGGATCAAAGTTATTGATTTGATAGAACCATACCTCAAGGGTGGAAAAATTGGTTTGTTTGGGGGTGCCGGAGTAGGCAAAACCGTGTTGATTCAGGAATTAATTAATAATATTGCTAAGGGATACGAAGGAATTTCTGTATTTGCAGGCGTAGGTGAACGGACCCGCGAGGGGAATGACCTGTTGCGCGAAATGATTGAAGCAGGCATCATCAAATATGGGGATAAGTTCATGGAAAGCCTTCACCATGGTGGCTGGGATTTGTCGAGTGTTGATCCGGAGGCTTTGAAAAACTCACAAGCAACCTTTGTATTCGGACAGATGAACGAACCCCCCGGCGCGCGTGCCCGTGTGGCATTGTCAGGACTTACCGTAGCAGAATACTATCGCGATGGGGATTTGAGCGATCCTAATGGTGGGCGGGATATCCTATTTTTTATTGACAATATTTTCCGCTTCACGCAAGCGGGTTCGGAGGTGTCGGCATTGTTAGGTCGGATGCCTTCAGCGGTAGGCTACCAACCCACACTCGCAACAGAGATGGGGCTTATGCAGGAGCGTATCACCTCTACGAAACGGGGTTCGATTACTTCGGTTCAAGCAGTGTATGTGCCGGCAGATGATTTGACAGACCCTGCGCCGGCTACTACTTTTGCACACTTGGATGCTACAACCGTATTGAGCCGCAAAATCGCGGCACTGGGTATCTACCCTGCTGTGGATCCACTTGATTCCACCTCGCGCATTCTCGATCCAGCTATTATTGGTGAGGCACATTACAGCTGTGCACAAAGAGTGAAAAATATCCTACAGCGATATAATGAATTGCGAGATATCATCGCCATTCTGGGTATGGAAGAATTATCAGAAGAAGACAAAATGGTAGTGCATCGGGCACGTCGGGTGCAGCGCTTTTTGTCGCAGCCTTTCCACGTTGCTGAACAATTTACTGGTATCCCAGGTGTGATGGTGCCAATTGAGGAAACCATTCGTGGATTCAATATGATCATGGATGGCGAAATGGATGAATATCCGGAAGTTGCATTTAACTTGAAAGGCACAATCGAAGATGTTATTGAGGCAGGTAAAAAAATGTTGGCAGAAGCCAATTCATAGCTTTCAATACACTGGTAGATTGATTTTCGGCCAGGCTGCCAGGGTATAATACTTTTGCAGGGGCAAATCTGGTTATTTATTTTTCAGATTTCACAAATCTTAAAGATTTCCGAAGCCTTGCTCACTTGCTGTTTTGACTTATCACCTGTACTTTTTAGCAAAGAGTTTGAGATAGAAGCCATCGTGTTTTTGCCTAAACTCCTTGCTTCCAAAGCATTGCAAAATGATCATGCTTTGTTTTCAATGATCAATGTTTATTTTATTATGAATATTACCATTCTTACGCCCGAAAAAGAAATTTTTAAAGGCGCAATCAAATCTGTGAAAGTTCCGGGCACCCTCGGGCAATTCCAAGTGCTGGAAAACCATGCGCCAATTGTCTCTTCCTTGGAAACAGGGAAAGTAGAAATTGTGACCGCCAAAGGAGAATATCAATATTATGAGCCGGAAAGCGGTAACATTGTCACCTCTACGGAAGCGGATAAAAAAATTATTTTTAACATCAGCGGTGGATTTATTGAAGTGCTGAAGAATGAAATTTCTCTGCTGGTGAGGGGTGCTTCCAATGGTTTTTAAAATCCAGGCTTTATACAAAAATGTATCCTGCCTCGAGTTGAGAAGTAAAAAGCGCTCGCTTTAACGGAATTTTTGTGCAAATTTGGAGAAATATCCAATTTTTGACCAACAATACCGATCTATGCTCGAAGGAACCTCATTGCTTTTAGTCATCGCAGGTGCCGTCATCCTGATAATTCTTGCCGCTACACTTGGTAAAATACATCCTTTTTTGTCCATTCTTATCGTTACTATTTTGACTGGGCTGGTGGTTGGGATGCCTCCAGATAAAGTAGTGGAAAGCATTCAAGCTGGATTTGGAAACATACTAGGTAATATCGGCTTAGTCGTAGTACTGGGCAGCATGATCGGGGTTTTTTTGGACAAATCAGGGGGTGCCTGGAAACTCGCCCAGGCAATGCTCCAAGCTACGGGGCGCAAACGCTTACCCTTGACGATGGCTGCTTTAGGTGCTATCATAAGTATTCCGGTATTTTGCGATTCGGGCTTTATCATTCTCATTGGGTTGGTCAAATCACTTGCCAAAAGGGCTGCCATTGCACAGCCTATCTTAGCATTAGCCTTGGCAGGCGGCTTATACACTACGCATACATTAGTGCCACCTACGCCAGGTCCCATTGCAGTTACGGGTAATCTGGGTATGAATGAACACTTGGGAATCGTCATCCTCGTGGGTTTGCTATTATCCATTCCTGGGGTATTACTTGCTTATACAAGCGCTATGTTTTTTGGGAAAAATATTTCGATACCGACTACACCAGCGGAAAGCTCAAGCCCTGAAGAAAGTACACTGGATCTTTGGAAAGTCATCTTGCCTATCGTTTTGCCCATTTTATTCATCACAATGGCTTCGGTGTTCAAAATAGTAGCACCCGATCATTATTTCAGCAAGTGGATACAATTCATTGGAAACCCAGTAGTTGCCCTGCTTTTGAGCCTTTTGTCGGCACTCTTGCTATTGCCCAGGGTGAATAAAAGGACAGTGATGCTCCAATGGACAAGCGAAGCGATTTTGCAAGCTGGACCCATCTTACTGCTCACGGGCGCGGGGGGCGCATTTGGGTATTTGCTCAAGGCAACGCCGTTGAGCGATTGGGCGGCAAATTGGGCGAGCAATGGCAATCTTCCGGGTGTATTTTTTTTGATGGTAGGTTTTGCGTTGGCTGCCTTTTTAAAAACGGCACAAGGTTCTACTACTTCGGCGCTGGTGATCAGTTCCTCTATTCTCGCACCGCTGGCGAGTATGGTCGGGTTTGATGATCCAATAAGCCTTAGTTTGCTGATTGCGGCTATAGGAGCGGGCGGCATGGTGGTATCCCACGTCAATGACAGCTATTTTTGGGTGGTATCCCAATTTAGTGGCATCAATACCCGCGATACTTTGCGGAGTTTTACCTTGATGACGGGCCTACAAGGCTTAGGAATATTGCTATTCGTGCTTTTGGGGTACTGGTTGTTAGCTTGAGATTCGGGATAGTTCCATTTTCAAAAACCGCCCCGTGTGGCTCGTCGGGTGCTGTGCGACCTCCTCCGGCGTGCCGGTTGCTACTACATCGCCGCCGCGATGCCCGCCTTCCAAACCCATGTCAATAATGTAATCGGCATGTTTGATCACATCCAGATTATGTTCAATAACGACAACGGTATTTCCCTTATTGACTAATCGGTCTAATACTTCCAGCAGGTGGCGAATGTCCTCAAAATGCAGCCCGGTGGTCGGTTCGTCAAGGATGTAAAAGGTATTGCCTGTATCCTTTTTGGACAGCTCTTCGGCTAATTTTACACGCTGTGCCTCCCCGCCGGAAAGCGTTGTAGCCTGTTGTCCGAGGGTAATATAACCGAGTCCTACATCATTGAGTGTTCTCAATTTTCGGTAAATATTGGGGATATTCTGGAAAAATGCTACCGCTTCGCTGACGGTCATATCCAGCACATCGCTGATAGATTTTCCTTTGTACAATACCTCTAATGTCTCGCGGTTATAGCGCCGCCCCAGGCAAGTTTCGCAATCCACTTCTACATCCGGGAGAAAATTCATCTCAATCACACGCTTGCCAGCGCCTTCGCAGCTTTCGCAGCGCCCTCCTTTCACATTGAAACTAAAGCGTCCGGGCTTATAGCCTCGGATTTTAGCTTCCGGCAAATCTGAAAATATTTTGCGAATATCAGAGAAAACATTGGTGTAAGTAGCCGGATTAGAGCGCGGTGTACGTCCAATAGGTGATTGGTCAATTTCAATTACTTTATCCAAATGCTCCAAACCTGTGATACTTTCGTGTGGCATAGGTCGTTGCACGCTGTTGTAGAAATGCTGCCGCAGAATCGGATACAAAGTTTCATTGATAAGTGTAGATTTGCCACTACCGCTTACGCCGCTCACGCAAATAAAAGTCCCCAGGGGAAGTTTTATAGATACATGTTTCAAATTATTACCAGTAGCACCTTTGAGTTCTAGAAATTTTCCATTGCCCGTCCGGCGATTTTCGGGCGTTTCTATTCTACGGATTTCATTCAAGTATTGCGCTGTAAGGGTCTTATTTTTAATAAAAACCTGAGGCTTGCCTTTACCCACCAACTGCCCGCCGTGCTTGCCAGCGCCCGGGCCAAGGTCAATCAGATAGTCCGAAGCCAGCATAATGTCCTTGTCGTGTTCTACCACCAATACCGTATTGCCGATATCAGTCAGCTCGCGCAAAGCCTGGATCAAGCGCTGATTGTCCCGCTGGTGCAAGCCGATGCTGGGCTCGTCGAGTATGTAGGTGATGCCCGTGAGTTGGGAGCCAATCTGCGTAGCCAAGCGGATGCGTTGACTTTCGCCGCCGGAGAGGGTTTTGGAAGGGCGATTCAAGGTGAGGTAATCCAATCCAACGTGTAGCAAAAAGCCCAAACGCAGGCGAATTTCTTTCAATACATCTTTTCCGATAACTTGTTGGCGATCCGTCAAATGCGTTTCGAGGTCTGCCATCCACTCGGACAGTTCCGAAATATCCATATTGGATAGATCAGCTATGTTTTTTTGATTGATTTTAAAATGCAAAGACTCTTTTTTTAATCGCTGCCCTTTGCATTCCGGGCAAGTAGCGATCATCATAAAATCCTCCGCCCACTGGCGTACTTTCTCCGAAGTGGAGGTTTCGTACCAGCGCTTGAGCATGTTGATCAAACCTTCGGAAGCCAAATTGTAAGTAAAATCATTGCCACCCCAAGTGATATTGACCTCAAATTTATCATTGCCGCCTTGCAAAATGACCTCCATCGCTTCGGGCGGAATTTCCCGGATTGGCGTAGAAAAAGAAAATTTATATTTTTTTGCAATCGCACGCAACTGCTTGAAGGTCATATTGTCTCGTACTTCACCGAAGGGGGCAATCGCCATTTCGTTGATGCTTTTGGAATCATCGGGAATGACTTTTGCTATATCCACTTCATTGACTTCCCCCAAGCCATTGCAAGTAGGACAAGCGCCGTAGGGCGAATTAAACGAAAAAGAATTGGGAGAGGGCTCTTCATAGGAAATACCAGACTTGGGGTCCATCAGGTGCTTGCTGAACGCCGTAACGGCACCAGTATCAGCATCCATCAGGAAAATCAGGCCATTGCCCATTTTCAAGGCGATTTGCAAAGAAGAATTGAGCCGGTCTTTGCGGTCGGCACCAATTTTCAGGCGATCCACCACCGCTTCTATGTCGTGTACTTTGTAGCGGTCCACCTGCATGGCGGGTGTAATGTCCAAAATTTCACCATCCACGCGCACCTTCGCGTAGCCTTGCTTGCGAATCTGCTCAAACAACTCCCGATAATGCCCTTTGCGCCCTCGCACGAGCGGCGCGAGGAGCACCACCTTTCTGCCGTCGAACTGCTGGGATATCCGTTCTTTCATTTGCTCTTCGGTGTAACGCATCATTCTTTCGCCTGTTTCGTAGGAATACGCCTCGCCGATGCGTGCAAACAACAAGCGCAGAAAGTCGTAGATTTCGGTAATCGTGCCAACCGTTGAGCGAGGATTGCGCCCAGTGGTTTTTTGTTCGATAGAAATCACGGGGCTCAAGCCCGAAATCTGCTCCACATCCGGGCGTTCCATGTTGCCAATAAATTGGCGGGCGTAGCTCGAAAAGGTTTCCATGTACCGCCGTTGCCCTTCTGCATAAATTGTATCAAAAGCCAGCGAAGACTTACCGCTGCCGCTGATGCCAGTAATCACCACGAGCTGGTTGCGCGGAATGCGTATATCCACATCCTTGAGGTTGTGCTCGCGCGCGCCAATGACTTCGATCACATCCTCCAATTCTGATGCTCCATTTTCAGAGATGCCATTGTTTGAATCTTTTGCCATGCTTGTGGTTTATGATGCGATGTACCTAAATTATTTTAGCGGGCTTAGGCTAAACCAAAACACTTTAACACCCTAAGCGCAAGAGAGTTGAAGTATTTAAACCGCAAAATTCAAAATATCGAATGTAAAATGTAAAAGCGCCATGATGACACCTGTACAACGACATTTTCAAATCGGCGGCTTGTTTTTCAAGTTTTACTAAATATCGAAATTGACTAAGGCTGAAAATTGAGCCACGCGCGCAGCGATTTCCGGATGTGTCAAGTTTTTTAGGCGTTCGACGCTAAATTTTTCCACACAAAAAGAGGCCATAGCAGAACCATAGATAACTGCCCTTTTCATATTGGCAAATGACAAATCGCCGGTGCTGGCGAGGTATCCCATAAACCCACCGGCAAAAGTATCGCCGGCTCCGGTTGGGTCTATCACCTCCGATAAAGGCAATGCCGGTGCAAAAAAGACGTTATTGCCCTCAAAAAGCAATGCGCCGTGCTCCCCTTTTTTGATGACCAGGTACTTGGGTCCCAATTCGTGGATTTTGTTTGCCGCTTTTACCAAAGAAAGTTCACCTGTGAGTTGCCGAGCTTCCTCGTCATTGATGGTCAGTATATCAACCCTACGCAAAACCTGCAACAGCTCATCCATGGCAGTGTTCATCCAAAAATTCATGGTGTCCAGCGCAACCAGGCGCGGGCGGGTCTGCATTTGATCCAGCACCCGCATTTGTACAGCAGGGGTAAGATTGCCTAACATGACATAGGGGGTCTCCTTGTAGCTGCTGGGTAGGATTGGATCGAAAGTAGCCAATACATTGAGTTGTGTATCTAAGGTATCGCGGTCGTTCATATTGCCGTGGTAGCGCCCCGCCCAAAAAAAAGACTTTTCTCCTTTTTTTACCTGTAATCCCGTTAGGTCAATTCCTCGCGCCTGCAGACCCTCCAGTTCCTCCTGAGGAAAATCGTCTCCAATGACCGATACAATTTTCAAATCTTTTGTGAAATAAGAAGCAGACAGTGTGATGTAGGTAGCAGCACCCCCAATTACCTTTTCTGCTCGCCCACGGGGTGTTTCAATATCATCGAAAGCGACAGTACCAACAGCTAATAAACTCATGTGTAACTGTTTTTTAGAAAAAATTTTCGCAAATATTGCATTTTTATTTTTCTTACGATAACTTTGCACTCGCTCTTTTAAAGGGCATTTATTGAAACCGGAACTTTTCACTGCAAAAGGCGTGTTTCAAAGCCAAAAGCCTCCTTAGCTCAGCCGGTTAGAGCACATGACTGTTAATCATGGGGTCCTAGGTTCAAGTCCTAGAGGGGGCGCTCAAAAGTCTCAATGCTATTGCATTGAGGCTTTTCTTTTTATAAAAAGCTGCAAAAAGGTTACACGCGCTCGATAATGGTAGCGATTCCCATGCCGCCGCCGGCGCACAGGGTGACCAGCCCGGTATTCAAATCCCGCCGTTCCAGTTCATCCAATAAAATGTTGAGTAGCATAGCCCCTGTGGCTCCTAATGGGTGTCCCATCGCGATTGCGCCCCCATTGACGTTGAGTTTTTCTGAATCAATTTCCAGGTCGCGCTGGAATTTCAATACGACGGACGCAAATGCTTCGTTGCACTCCCAAAGGTCAATATCGCTGGATTGCATTCCTGCAATTTGCAATGCTTTTTTAGAAGCGGGGCTTGGTCCTGTGAGCATAATCGTTGGCTCTACGCCTGCGTTTGCCATGGCGCGTATGCGTGCGCGGGGCCTTAGCCCTGAGGCGATTCCTTTTTCCTTATTGCCCAGCAGCACCACACAGGCACCATCTACGATGCCAGAGGAATTGCCAGCGGTATGCAAATGCTGGATTCTTTCAATCAAGGGATAACGCCTCAATGCCATAGCCTCAAAACCCATAGCACTTAAAGCTGCAAAAGCAGGAGGCAGCGCCTTCAATTTTTCAAGACTAATGTTAGGGCGAATAATTTCATCGCTATCCAGTATCAACAAGCCGTTGGCATCGAAGATGGGGATAATGGACGGCGCAAAATAGCCTTTTTGCCATGCCTGTGCTGCTTTTTGCTGGGATTGCAGGGCATATTCGTCGAGCATGTCGCGGCTGAAGTGCTCTATTGTTGCAATCAGGTCAGCTGCTACGCCTTGTGGGATATAATTCGTTTGAGTAATTACCTCAGGATCGAACAAAAGAGCGCCGCCGTCACTTCCCATAGGCACACGGCTCATGCTCTCGATGCCCCCCGCTACCATTAAATCCGCGCTGCCTGTTTGTATTTTAGTAGCCGCTAAGTTAATCGCTTCCAAACCCGAAGCACAGTACCGATTGATTTGCATGCCGCTCACATGCTGGTGCCAGCCTGCTTGTAGTAAGGCCGCTTTGGCGATGTTAAATCCTTGATCCTGAACGGGCGTCACACAACCGATGATCGCATCCTCTACTTGAGCTGTATCCAGTTGGCAGCGCTTTTGCAGCGCCGTCAATACAGAAACGAGTAATGATATTGGCTTCACTTCATACAGCGCACCACCACTTTTTCCTTTACCTCTCGGCGTTCGAACGGCATCAAAGATGTAAGCCTGCGTCATGAGCATCACATTCGTCAGAAAATAAAGATTCGGAAGCTTTTAGCTTTGCAAAAATACAATATTTGATGCTTGGCGCTGTATTCCAATGCCATATTTAGAACCATTTGTTTTCCACTGGTCTGAAATTTTTGACCATCGGTAGATATTCTATTTATAAAAACGGAGCAAGATGTATTTTTGTAAAAAATGGGAATTGTTATGGCAAGGAGAAAACTAACTGGTTTCGCTCGCTTTTTTATTGTGATGCTTTTTGTGGTGCCTTTGGCTTATATCGGGGCTTCTTACTACAATGGGCAAGACCCTTTCAAAAATGCGGGAGACTTTCTAAATAAATTCAAATCCAACACGGTTACCGAAACAACAACAGAAAATACCACCAACGCGCCGAATGGCGAAATTGACCTCCAGATAAAAGATTTGGAAACAAGAATCAGAGAACTGGAGCAGGAAAATACTGAGCTGCGGGAGAAAATACGCCAAATGGATGTACAAATCAAGGAATTGCGCAGACAAAAAAAATAAAGAGCAAGGAGCGCGCCCAAGAGGTCAAACGCGCTTCTTTGTCTGAGAAAAAATCAGGCAATTCGATAAATCTCGCGAATGCTCTCCAGCACTTGATCGAAATCAATTTCAAGGTCTTTCAAAATACCGTTGCGCAAATCGTACACCCACCCATGAACGATGGGATAGCCGTTTTTCACAAAATTCTTTTGCACAAAAGAAGTCTTGATGACATTGATGCACTGCTCTTGTACGTTTAATTCCACCAACCGATTGGTGCGTGCTTCCATATCCTCAATAGCATTCAATTCATCGCGATGCAAGCGATACACATCCCGAATGTTGCGCAGCCACATGTTGAGTTTTCCTAAATCCTGGTGTTGCAAAGCAGCCTTTATCCCGCCACAGCCATAGTGCCCGCAAACGATGATATGTTTTACCTGCAGGGCTTCCACCGCAAATTGAATAACAGAATGCACATTCACATCTGTGTTTGGCACAATATTGGCAATATTGCGGTGCACAAATACATCGCCTGGTTCCAAGCCCATGATTTCATTGGCAGGTACGCGGCTATCAGAGCACCCTATCCACAAAAATTCAGGCTGTTGCTCCTTGGAGAGCTTCACAAAAAAATCGGGATCGTTAGCGGTTTTGCTTTCTACCCACTTTTTGTTATTTTCGAATACTTTTTGATAAAGACTTTCTACACTCACGGCTAAGGGTTTAATGATTAACAATCAAAGGATTACTATTACAAACAGTTGTTAGACAAAAAAAGATGTCATTTTGTTCCAGAAAAAAAGGTACCACCGTGACCACAGTGATACCGCTGAATAATTTGAACAATTGCAATCTTTTTGGGAGCCTTGTCTTTATTCGCCTTGTCCTAAAGAATAAGCTCGTTTGCCATTGATTTCGTACAAGTTTTCCAGTTTTATAAAATTCAAGCCAGCTTGGGTAAATCGTTCCAAAAGCGCGAGTACGTCTTGATAGGCTATGATTTCCGCTACCAGCATGCCGTTGTTATCATCCTGCAATTTTGAATTTTTGGACACAAAGCGACAGCGCCAATGATCGGAGCAGAAGGTTTCGGGTAAGCCATCGGGGTAAACTTTCACGCCTCGGTTAGTGATCATTTTAAGCAGTAAATTTTCACCGCTTATTTTTTCCAGCATCGCACCTAACTCCTTTGGATTGCGGTTTGTGCCATTCCAATCCAGGAAAATATCCACCCCAACCAGCTTTTTGTGTACCGGTGGCGTAGGGTTCACTTTTACTTCAATGGGTTTTGCTTCTTTTCCTAAAGCGACTGCTTTAAGTTGATAGGGTACTTGCCCCAGTCTTTCGATAACTGCTGCAGCAAAAGCCTTTGTACCCACCAGTCGCTTCGTGAAAGCTTCACTTCTTATATCCGCTGTATGGATGCCATCTTCCAGTGTTTTCAGCAGCGCGTTTTGAATTTTTTCGGCTACTCCGCCCTGACCGATATGTACCAACAGCATGCAGGCAGCATTCAACAAACCTGCAGGATTTGCAATATCTTTTCCTGCAATATCTGGCGCGGAGCCATGAATCGCTTCAAACATTGCAAAATCATCACCGATATTAGCCGAGCCACCCAAGCCCACAGAACCAGCTACTTCAGCTGTAATATCTGAAATAATATCGCCATACAAATTGAGGGTAACAACGACATCAAACTGCTCAGGGCGGGCTGCCAACTTCGCCGCACCTATGTCAATGATGTAATGCTCGTTTTGAATATCGGGATATTCCTGTGCTACCTCGTCAAATACTTTGTGGAATAAGCCATCCGTGTGTTTCATAATGTTGTCTTTGGTCATACAGGTGACTTTCTTCCTGCCATTGGCACGAGCGTATTCAAAGGCATAACGAATGACTTTTTCACAGCCTGGCTTGGTGACTAATTTCAGGCATTGCACCACTTCTGCCGTTTGCTGATGCTCAATGCCGGCGTAGAGGTCTTCTTCATTTTCGCGGATGATGACCAAGTCCATCGTAGGAAAATTACTTTTCACATAAGGGGCATAAGCCTGGCAGGGGCGCACATTGGCAAATAAACCCAGTGTTTTGCGGATGGTCACGTTCAGGCTTTTGTAGCCGCCGCCTTGAGGCGTAGTGATCGGCGCTTTCAAAAAAACTTTATTCCGGCGCAGGATCGTCCAGGATGCCGGCGTGATACCTGATGCATGTCCTTGCAGGTAAAGCGCTTCGCCAATTTCAATAGGTTCGCAGTCCACAAGCGCGCCTGCTGCATTCAGGACGGCGAGCGTGGCTTCCATGATTTCTTTGCCGATGCCATCACCGTAAGCTACTGTTATAGTGGTTTTATTTGGTGTAGGCTGCGGCGATGTAATTGCGCTTAAAGAAGGTTGGGTCATAATTTTTAATTTTGAAGTAATACTATTATTTTTGATAAGACAACCATCTTTTTGTTTGGTTCGCGATTAACAGAAAATATTATCATGTTTTTGAAACCAGAGGCACGGCAGATGGCAGCTTTTGATTATTTTGTGACGAATTAAAAACACAGGAGCTTATGCGTTGGATACTATTATTTTTGTTGTATTTTGGGAGTTGCAGCCCCAAGGCTAAAAAAGCTGAGCCACAGCAAAATCAGAAACAAGAGGACTTGTCCGCTGTCTATTTTTGCAGAGGAAATGAACCATTTTGGATGGTAAAAATTGACAAAGAGGGAATGACTTTTCAAACCCCGGAAGAAGCGCCTTTGCGCTATCCGGTTGTTGCATCTACCATCACAGGGTCGGTACTTGTGTTTGAGGGTAATTTGAAAAACAGCACTGGGAGTAGTTTTTTAAAAGTTACTATTGAAAAACAGCCTTGTTCCGATGGTATGTCTGACGAAGAATACGCTTACACAGCAAGGGTAGAAAAAGATGAAAAAAGCTACGTAGGCTGCGCTGAAAAGCAATAAAATCAGCTATTTTCGGAATACGCACAGCTAAAACTAATCAATATGATAAAGCCACTACGCTTATTTTTATTATCGGTAATCAGCTTTTTATGCCTCACTGCTTGCCATCAATCAGATAGCAAATTTTTACCCTCACCTACGCGAGGCACGATCATAAAATATGGAGAAGAAGGGGAAAACCTATATCGTCGGGAGCTTTGGCTGGAGAGCATGCACCGCACCGCACCTGGTGTGAATTGGCGGCAGCTTGAGTACCAAAATCGCCTGGATCATGTCCATGCGTATGGGAGCAACAAAATAAACTTTCGCAGCGGCTGTGAGATAGAAACCTTTGCGAACGGGCTCGTAGTCGGGCGCTGGCAAGAGCGTGGTAGTTTGAACCAGGCAGGGAGTGTTTTTGATACCGAATACGACCCCCTGACCAATGAAATCTGGCTCGTTTCGGCTGGAGGTACCCTCTGGAAATCCAAACTGGATGGCAATAACTGGGAGGTGGTGAACCAAGACTTTCAATTCAACCCTGGGTTGTTAAAATTTATTCCCACCGAAACAGGCAGACGCTTGCTGGCTTTTATCAACCGGATTCCACATTTTTCGGATGACGAAGGCTTGACCTGGACTGCTGCTACGGGCATTGCGCATAACGACAGCTGGGGCAATTTCCATGATCCTATCGTACTGAATGACGCGCAACATACTTCCTATGTACTCGCCAAACCGGATTATTGGTCAAATATTTCTTTGTACAAATCAACAGATCAAGGAGAAAGCTTTCGCAAAATAAAAACTTTTCAGACCCACGAATTTGATAAACTCGCTCTTTGCAATCCACATCATTCGAATAAGTTGATTCTGATGGAAAAAAATGAGTCAAATGGTGGGAAATTGTATTTTGTCCATCCAGAAACGGATGCCATCCAAGCGCTGAATATGGGTGCTAATGAATTGGCAATGGGACGTGTTAGCGCCAACTTGGCAGGCTGGTCGGGAGATGCGCTGGTACGCCTTTATGCCTACACTGCCGATGGCGAAGGTGAGGGCGTAGAGGTTTTTTCTACGGAAGATTATGGGCTTACTTGGCAGCGCCAGGGCAATTTGCCCGCAAGCCCCTGGGAAGTGGGATTATACGTGTTGCCATCCAACCCCGACGTCGTTTTTATGGGCGAAGTAGAATGCTACCGAAGCTTGAATGGCGGTAAGTTTTGGGAAAAAATCAATAACTGGTGGGATTACTACGGTAATGTGGCAACCAAGCTGCACGCAGATATGATGCACTTTGCCGAATTTCAAACAGAAGAGGGCTTCCCTTTTCTGCTCGTGAGTCATCATGGGGGGCTTACGTACTCTGATAATTATCTCTACGATCAACAAAACATTAGCTTGGAGGGATTGAACGTAAGCCAATATTACAGCGTCCGGACGGACCCACTCAACCCAACCTATGTCTATGCAGGCTCGCAGGATCAGGGATTTCAGCTTTCATCAGGCTTTGATCAAACTGGTGTTGAAATATTTGACCAGGTTATTTCAGGGGACTATGGGCATATCGTGTTTTCCAACAACGGGCAATCACTCTGGACGGTATACCCTGGCGGATGGGTTACTTATTATGAAAATGCTCAATCTGGCAACTTGACTTATAGCTACGAAATTAAATCCGACGAGGAATCCGTTTGGCTTCCGCCTTTAATGCCCAGCCCCTTTCCTGATGATAATGCCATTTACATGGCTGGCGGTAATATCAATGGTGGCAATGGTTCTCACCTGGTGCGGCTGGCGGTGGAAAATGGCGCTATCGTGCCTTCTCAGCTTCCTTTTGATTTCAAATCAGAATCGGCAGGCGGGGTGCTTACTTCAATGGCAATGGCCCCTACAAACTCTGAAAAATGGTATGCAGCGACTTCTAACAGCCGGTTTTTCTTTTCCGATGATGCCGGCGCAACCTGGTCACAATCGCTCAATGCAATCCCCGAAGGGCATTATTTGTACGGTCAAGCCATCTACGCCTCCAAATTGGATGAAGATGTTGTTTATCTGGCTGGCAGTGGTTATTCCAACCCGGCGGTCTATCGCTCTACAAACGGGGGCAAGCTCTTTTTTCCAATGTCAAATGGATTACCCCAAACCTTGGTATTTGGCTTGGCAGCCAATGCTGATGAAAGCTTGCTGTTTGCAGCGACGGAAGCAGGTCCTTATGTTTTTGTAAAATCGAAGGGGCGCTGGTACCACCTCAAAGGCCAATGTACCCCGGCACAAACCTATTGGTCTGTTGAATTCATCGAATCTCAAAATCTGGCGCGCTTTGGTACTTACGGACGGGGTATTTGGGACTTCCAACTCGAAGAGGTTACGGCTACGGATGATTTGCTTGCCGCAGAAAAAATAAATATTTTTCCTAATCCTTCCAGTGGAGTGATCAATGTGGAACTGCTGGATTTTGCTGAAAACCAGGTGGATATTTCAGTGTGGGATGCCAGTGGCCGTTTGTTGTACCAAAGCCAAAAACAGCCGGCAGATCGCATTAAGCTAAATTTCAGTACTTTTTCAAAAGGAGCTTATTTGATTCGCATACATGGCGAAAAGCGAAGTTTTACAGAAAAAATAATTTTACATTGATAAACAGCAACTTGAGGAAATTGTAGCGGCATTTGAGGGATATAAAACCCGCTTTTTACTTCAAAAACCTTATCTTTACGATGTAAAGCAGCAGTGGTCAGATGGCAGTCAGTCGTCTGACCACTGCCTTAGAAAGCGATCAGCATCCACAAGTTCAAATTTCAACCTTATGTCAATCGTTACCGAATTTAATGAATATCGTTCTAAAATGAACGAAAGGATTTTATCGGAAGATAATATCGTTTTGAAACGCTTTTTTAATCTCGATACCAATGCCTATCAGGATGGCGCTTTGGACAAAAAAACGAAGGAATTGCTGGGTTTAGTCGCCTCGATGGTGCTGCGTTGTGATGATTGTATCCGGTATCACTTGGGTACTTGCTACGAAATTGGTGTGACACGTGCGGAGGTGTTTGAAGTTTTTGCCATCGCCAATTTGGTGGGCGGCTCAATTTGCATTCCGCATACGCGGCGGGCAGTGGAATATTGGGAAGCGCTGGAGTATGAAAGTGCGAATGCGTAGCTTTTTTAAGTGAATGAACAGTGCTTTAGCATTGTAGTGTCCGGTACTCAAAACGACTACTCAAAATGAGTAAAAATTACTTAGATGAATTGAATCCTGTGCAACGGCAAGCTGCCGAAGCAACGGAGGGGCCAGTATTGGTGGTAGCAGGTCCGGGTTCAGGCAAAACAAGGGTTCTCACATACCGCATTGCCCATATCATTGAAAAAGGAGCAGCACCCTGGGAAGTACTGGCATTGACCTTTACGAATAAAGCTGCCCGCGAGATGAAGGAGCGCATTGCCAAAGTAGTGGGGGAGCGCGCCAATTACGTTTGGGCGGGTACTTTTCATGCTGTTTTTGCTAAAATACTGCGGGTAGAAGCCTCCAAAATTGGCTACCCTTCCAATTTTACAATCTACGATACAGAAGATTCCAACAGTGTGATCAATGCGATTATCAAAGAAATGAACCTCGACAAAAATGTGTACAGCACCAATCCCATTCGCGCCAGGATTTCTTCTGCCAAAAGCAATTTGATTTCGCCCAAATTATACGCTGAAAACCAGGAATTAATGGAGCAAGATCGGCTTGCCAAGCGCCCGCTCATTGCTCAAATTTATGAAAAATACACGGCTCGCTGCAAGCGTTCGGGGGCTATGGATTTTGATGATTTGCTGTATCGGCTGTACGAATTGTTGCAAAAAAATCCCGATGGTGTTTTGGAGAAATATCGCCAGAAATTTAAATATGTACTGGTGGATGAGTTTCAGGATACCAATTTTCTGCAATATGCCATTGTGAAAAAACTAGTACACTACGATGGAAGCCCTCGCAATGTCTGTGTAGTAGGAGATGATGCCCAGAGCATCTATGCTTTTAGGGGGGCTACGATTCAGAATATCCTTGATTTTGAGGAAGATTTTAAACCTCATGGCATTCAGATTTTTAAGCTGGAGCAGAATTATCGTTCAACAGAGCATATTGTACAGGCTGCCAACGAAATAATTATTTATAACAAGCGACAGATTCAAAAAAAAATATGGTCTAACAAGGGCATAGGTCACAAAATAAAGGTGATCAAATCCATGAATGACAACGAGGAAGGTAAGCGCGTGGTGGATACAATCATAGAACAAAAAAACAGGTTTCACCTTCGGAACAGCGATATTGCCATTTTGTACCGCACCAATGCGCAATCTCGTATTTTTGAAGAATACCTGCGGCGCTACAATATTCTATATAAGGTTTATGGTGGCTTATCGTTTTATCAGCGTAAGGAAGTGAAAGATTTGATTGCGTACTTGCGCCTGGCAGTCAACTCGCTGGATGAAGAAGCGTTGCGCCGGGTGATTAATTATCCTCGCCGTGGAATTGGCGATTCAACCGTAGAAAAATTCAATTTGTACGCCGGGCAGCACAGCCTGCCGATGTGGGAAGCCATACCGAAAGTGCCAATTGGAGGGCGGACGCAGCATGCCATCAATGATTTTGTAAGCATGATCCAAGAATTTGCCGCTAAGGCCAAAACGAACAATGCTTATGACATCGCGGCTTACATCGCTAAACGATCAGGGGTGATAGATGAATTAAAAAACGATACCACGATAGAAGGCGCTAATCGCCTTGAAAATATTAACGGTTTGTTGGATGGCATCAAAGCCTTTGTGGAGGATGGAATTCTACAAATAGCAGATACCGAACAGCCGGACATGAGCCTGGCGGCTTATTTGCAAAATATCGCCTTGCTTACCGACCAGGATGACAATAAGGACAAAGGAGACTTCGTGACACTCATGTCTGTCCATGCCGCCAAGGGTTTGGAGTTTAAATCTATTTTTGTGGCAGGTATGGAAGAAAGTCTCTTCCCTTCTTTTATGTCCATGGATAATATGGATAGCTTGGATGAAGAGCGCCGCTTGTTTTATGTAGCTATTACCCGTGCCGAAGAGTATCTCACTCTCACGTACGCCGCCTCGCGCTATCGCTATGGGCAGTTGCGTATGTGCGAGCCGAGCCGGTTTTTATCCGAAATTCCCCATCATCATTTGGAGAGTACCAGCTCGATTCATTCCCTTTCAAAAGAGCAAGAGAACAGCCCATTGGCAAAGGTCATGGGCAATTTCAGCCGCCCAGCAACCGCCAAGCCGCTTGTTAATGTTGATCCGAGTACTTTTAAGCCCAGCCCCATAGAGCAAATTAAAGTGGGAGGGATCATTTTACACCTTAAATTTGGGGAAGGTAAAGTGCTTAATTTAGAAGGCAATAAAGACAACCCAGTCGCCACTATTCATTTCAAAGACATTGAAGCGCCTCAGCAAAGGCGGATTATGCTGAAATATGCAAAAATACAGGTCTTGGAGTCCTAACCTTTATTTAAAGTCTTGTTAATTCCGCTTTAGAAAAAGCCTGGTTGCTTTTTTGAGGTATTTTTGTGCAAAGGCGCCCGATTCATGCTGCACCAGTTATCCAATCAGAAAAAATTGAATTGTCAATCTTTGCTTTTTCCAAACCGATCATTGAAAAAATGAGCGATGGCTTCTTTTCCTATATAAAAAGTTTGTTCATTTGAAACCGTATTAAATTGAAGCGAGTCAAGGTCTCTACTTGATGCAAGGACCTTGGCTTCCATATCATTCAATTAGCAGCAAAAAATACGCCTTTATCCACAATTTCCAGCAAAGTGCGGAAGGCTACGAATTTGCCTTTGAACTTTTCATTTACATCGGCTTGCAATTTTTGCGCGAAATTCTTTTGGTACGACTCAAAAGTCCTCATATCGGTACAAAAATATTGAATCGCGTAGGTCACGCCATCGGGTTCGTCCATGCCAAGCAGCCGCCCCATGCGGTATTCCAAAAACATACCAGTCGCCATCACATCGGGGATGTGTACCTCTTTCATCCATTGCAGCCATTCCTTGTGGTACGCGTGGTCTATTTTTACAGTTACATTATAAAGTATCATGGTTTGAATTGGACGATGAGCGGTGTGAAAACTACTGTTTTTTCTTTTTTTGTATCGCTTCAAAATTGAGCAAATCCATGTTGTCATCGCCAAGCGCCATGGCATAGATGTCCATTTTGGTGAGTTTTTTCAGCATATTTTCAGGAATGCTCATACTGGCGAAGATCGTAATGAGTTCTTTTTTAGCATATTGAGGAAAGCAAACTTTAAAGGTGTCTATTAGTTTTGGCAAGCTTTCAATATGCTTCATCCGAATAGTATATTTGCTTTCCAGCAGGAATACCTTGTTTTCTGTTTCTAAAATGCCATCAAATTCATACACGCCATCTTCCGCTTCTGGCTTGTACACATCCACCCGAATAGACTTGAGCAAAATGATCGGTTCACCAAAATATTCCGCTGCAATGCGAGGCACATTCGGAAAAGCCATATCTTCAGCAAATGTGCCAAGTTTGTTGGTGACTTCGCCCCACCTTTTATTCATTTCTTTTCGCTCTCGACGGGATTCCTCAATATCAGCTGTTACAAATTCCTTGAAAGCTTCCATCCCATCTTTAAAAACGCGCATCTCGTCTTTGAACTCCTTCATCTCGTCTTTGAACTCCTTCATCTCGTCTTTG
>CAZGJN010000018.1:19000-66482 GCA_964526645.1 uncultured Saprospiraceae bacterium | reverse complement strand
AACCATACAGAGAGGCGGGTAGCAAAAAGACGCAAGTGGCTGCCATGTTTGACAAGATTGCAAAACGCTACGACCTGCTCAATCGCCTTTTATCACTTGGTATTGACAAAATCTGGCGAAAAAGAGCCATCGCCCTGCTCAAAGAAAGCCATCCAAGACTTATCCTGGATGTAGCGACGGGCACAGCCGATCTTGCGCTGGAAGCCGTGCGGCAAATCCACCCGAATCGGGTCATTGGGGTAGATATTTCGACGGAAATGCTGGACATCGGGCGGGAGAAAATATCCAAAAAAGGGCTGGCGCAGGTCATTGAGCTTCGGCAGGGGGATTCTGAGAATTTGCCTTTCAAAGACAATACGTTTGATGCAATTACCGTTGCATTTGGTGTAAGAAATTTTGAAAACCTGGAATTGGGTTTGACGGAAATGCATCGGGTACTCAAACAGGGAGGCAAGCTGGTTGTCCTGGAGTTTTCCAAACCGCACATTTTTCCGCTCAAGCAGCTATTCCAGTTTTATTTCAGATACATTCTTCCTGCTATTGGCAAATGGACATCCCGGGACGCTCGTGCTTACAGCTATCTGTACGAATCTGTCCAAGCTTTTCCGGAAGGAGAAGCGTTTTTGAATATTTTACAAAAAACTGGCTACAAATCTTATCAATGCGTATCACTTACATTTGGCATTTGTTCGGTTTACTCCGCAGAAAAACAAGTTTGATCGCCCTCTTGGGGCTGCTGGTGTCGGTTCAGGCAATGGCTCAAAAATACGGCACAGGCAATTATAACTTCCTCGATTTCAATCAAAAATCTTACTACTTTGGCATCACCCTGGGGTATAATACCTCCAGTTTTAAGCCTTTCAAATCTAAAGATTTTTTGCAAAATGATACGATTCTGGCGATAGAATCTGCCACAGGACCCGGCTTCAACCTGGGTATTGTGACCAACCTGAAAATTGGAGAGCACTTTGATTTGCGCTTTCTCCCTACGCTTTCTTTTGCAGAACGCAACCTCCGATACGAGAAAGATACCCGCCAACTGGTGTTTAGCGACCGCCTGGTGGAACAGGTTTTTGTGGAACTACCCTTTCACTTTCGCTATAAATCAGCGCCTTACAAAGACATTCGGCTGTTTGTGATCGCGGGTGTAAAATACGCCTTCGATGTGGCGAGCGAGTCCCGCGCACGCCAGGCTGAAACCGTTGTGAAAATAGCACCCAATGATTTTGCAGTAGAATATGGCGCGGGTATTCAATTTTTCTTCCCCTATTTTATTTTTTCACCGGAGTTCAAGGTATCACACGGCATTGGCAACATCCTGATTTTCAATAATGATTTGACGGAATCCACGGTATTGGAAAAAATATTGTCGCGCACGTTTACCATTTCGCTCCATTTTGAGGGCTAAAAATAGCAGCTGCCTTATTTTCCAAATTGCTGTGCAAAGTGTATCGCGTCAGGAAAAAATTGTTTAAAGCCCTCTTCCAGGAGCTCAAAGTGCATCTGTAGGCTTTCGGTGGCGGTTTCAAAATGTGCAGGCTGACTAACGCGGCGCTGCATCCGGCTAAAGGTGAACTGCAAGCCATCCAAAGTGCCGTAGCGCACCAGCCAATCATCGGCAATCATCAAAGGTAAGCGATGCTGCAAAACAGGCGGCATCATCCGGATGTGCTTGTCCAAGATAGCATAGGTGTCTTTTGCAAAATTGCCCAGTGCCTCCTCTGAAAAAATCGCCCAGTTATTTGCCAAGAAAAAATCGTAAAACACATCCAGTAGTACCGGTGCGTACTTGTGGTGGCGAGCGTGTAGAAGCCTGGTGCTGGCGCGTACAAGTGGATGAGAATCCGTAAAATCATCAATAGCTCGATGCAGTGCTAAACCTCGTTGAATTGCTTGATCGTACTGCGAATCCGCCGATTTCCGTACGAAATCACCCATAAAATTGCCCACCAATAGCCCCTCTTCTCCACGAGATAAAAACAGATGCGCCAGAAAATTCATATGCTACAAAAAATTGTCTGACAACTAACGCTCTGTTGCTGGCATCTTGTTCAAAAAAATCTATCTTTGCGGCGTTTTTTTATAAACTTGAAAAGTACAGAGAGATATTTTAAAGGCTATCCAGCATACAAACTCGATCTCTTCGCCTTTTCAAATTTTCAATAGAACACAGAATCATGGGACTCAAAGCAGGCATAGTTGGTTTGCCAAACGTAGGAAAATCAACGCTTTTCAACGCGCTCACTTCCGCAAAAGCATTGGCGGCAAATTATCCTTTTGCTACAAAAGAACCCAACCTAGGTGTGATCACCGTGCCTGATCCGCGTTTGGATAAACTTGCAGAATTGGTAAAACCACAAAAGGTGATTCCTACTACGGTCGAAATTGTAGATATTGCCGGGTTGATCAAGGGCGCAAGCAAAGGCGAAGGGCTTGGAAATCAATTCCTTGCGAATATTCGGGAAGTGGATGCCATCGTGCACGTAGTGCGTTGCTTTGAAGACGATAACGTCATTCATGTGGACGGTAGCGTCAACCCTGTGCGCGATAAGGAAATTATTGATATTGAATTGATTCTTAAAGATTTAGAAACACTGGAAAAACGACTGGATAAGTTGCGCCGCGCTGCTAAAAGCGGTAATAAAGACGATGCCAGAGACCTCGACACCGCGGAAAGACTATTCAAGCACTTAGAAAGCGAAAAGCCGGCGCGCTCCTTTGAGTTGCGCGAAGACGAACAGCCTTTTTTTAGTGAGTTATACTTGCTTACTAGCAAACCGATTCTCTACGTTTGTAATGTGGATGAAGCCGCTGTTCACACTGGAAATAAGCACACGGAGGCTTTCAAGCTCGCTATTGCTGCAGAAAATGCCAACATTATTTTGATTAGCGCTCAAATCGAGGCGGAGATTGCAGAATTGGAAAGCAAGGAAGAGCGCCAGGAGTTTATACAAGCGATGGGCTTAGATGAGCCTGGTGTCAATAAAGTGATTCGAGGATGCTATAGCCTGCTCAACTTGATTACCTACTTCACCGCCGGTGAAAAAGAAGTACGCGCCTGGACGATTCACCGCGGCGACAAAGCGCCACAGGCGGCGGGCGTCATTCATACCGATTTTGAAAAAGGATTCATCAGGGCGGAAGTTATTAAATATCAGGATTTTATAAAATACGGTTCTGAAGCTGCTGTGAAAGAAGCCGGCAAAATGGGCGTGGAAGGTAAAGAATATATAGTGGAAGATGGCGATGTGATGCACTTCCGGTTCAATGTTTAAAATTTTGTAAATCATTTTTTTACAAGTTTTTTTATCGCTTCAAATGGCTGAATTAGCTTACCTGTTTGATTAGTTGCTTTGGTATTTTTACCCGTTTTGTTCAGTATTTCATACGCCTCCTTTGCTGTCAAAGAAGGTTCAATACTTTTCAGCATACCAATCAAGCCCGCTACATAAGGCGTTGCCATGGAAGTACCATTGAAAGAAGCGTATTTTTCCTTGCCAGGAATCGTAGAATAAATGTTAACACCTGGTGCCGCCACCCCCATTTTGATCTCGTCCACTGTATTAGAAAAAACAGCTTTGTTTAAATCCTGATCCACCGCGCTCACCCCAATGATACCCGGCGCATTTACCGGCGAAAAATCTTTAGCGTTTCGGTTAGAATTACCAGCTGCCGCCACCACGATAGCGCCTTTTTTGGTTGCGTATTCAATCGCTTGTCCGTAAGCTTTTTGTTTATTGCGATCAGAAGGACCACCCAGCGACATGGAGATCACGTCTGCACCTTTATCCGCTGCCTCAATGATACCATTGATAATGCTGCGCTGCGTACCACTCCCCATAGAATTGAGTACTCGAATGCTGGAAATTTGTACAAAAGTATTGTCCGTTGAAAAAGAAGCAACGCCCAAACCATTGTTTGACACAGCGCCTGCGATGCCCGCGCAATGCGTGCCATGCCCCACCGGATCACTATCGTACTGATTGTTGAAGGATTTAAAGTTAGCCTTAAGATCTTCGTGCTGCCCATCCACGCCCGTATCGAGAATAGCAACCAATGCTTTCCGCTGAGGCTTTATTTTATTGATAGTCAAATAGTTGTACAGTTTATCTATTTCCATCGCTTCGAAGCCCCAAAGTTGCTTTAAACCCGGATCATTAATGCCATACTTTTTATCCACTTCCGGTGTTTTTTCACCAGGCAGCGGCGCTACGCTAATGACTTCATTCTCCTCCGACCATTCTACTAAACCCGATTTTTTAAGTGCTTTTGTGATTTTGGCAAGCCTGCCTTCGTGCCTATCGGGAATATTGATGACAAAGTAGTTGTCCAGAAAGGTCTGATCTGCTGCCAAAGGCTGAAAGGCTCGTTCTTGCTGTAAGTCAAATTGTTGCAAAACTTTATTTAGCGCTTCTATCCGAACACCTTCTTTCAATTCAACAAGCAATTCTCCTTGTTCGTCCAAAATGTAAGCCGCGTGGCGCTGCTGAAAAGTAGGCCGCACCTTTGTTGTAAAAAAAACTAAAAATACCAAGGCCAACGCGCCGATTCCAATAGCAGCTACGCGCTGGGGCTGCCGTAGCAACAACTGAAACAAGACCCCTACCACCGAAAGCACAATAAAATCGCGAAAAACGACCCCCAGTTTGTATTCAATCGCTGCATCTGCCCATAACACACTCAAGCCATATACCATTAGGCTCAAGCCAAAAATACCACTCAAGGGCTTGGTCAATTTCCCTTCTTTTTTAAAATAAAACCAGCCTGCCAAAGATAGCACGCAAACAACATAAGCCAAGGCATACAATGAAGTGAACATAGCTTTGCAAATTTTGCATAAGGTAGCAAGAATTCTCCACTTTTTCAATTCCACCCGATGGATCGCGGCAGATTTTCGGCAAAGGAGCATTTCAGCCAGATAAAACAATCCGATTCAACCCTTGTCCTGAGTTTGTTGTTTCTTCCTTTGTGATAAAAATTACAGCCTTGCGCTTTACAGAATTTTTATTTTTGCGCAGTCTTTTAAAATAGATCAAAAATGGCAGAACATATCAAATGTTTGATTATAGGCTCTGGCCCAGCTGGTTATACCGCTGCAATCTACGCTGCACGAGCTAATCTAAACCCTGTGCTCTACACGGGTCAGCAACCGGGAGGACAACTTACCACCACTTCCGAGGTGGAAAATTACCCCGGCTACCCCGAAGGCATCACAGGCCCCGTCATGATGGAGGATTTCCAAAAACAGGCCGAGCGCTTTGGTACAAAAGTGCATTACGAAATGATTTCAAAAGTGGATTTCACAGGCCCCATCCACAAAGCCTGGACAGAATCGGGCACAGAAATCCATGCCGATACAGTTATCATCGCCACTGGAGCGAGTGCGAAATGGCTGGGATTGGAAAGAGAGCAACAACTGGCACTGGAAGGCAAGGGCGTATCGGCTTGTGCAGTATGTGATGGCTTTTTCTACCGTGGCAAAGATGTGGTAGTGGTAGGTGGCGGCGATACGGCTGCAGAAGAAGCATCTTACCTGTCGAAACTTTGTAAAAAAGTACACCTCCTGGTACGCCGCGATGAGATGCGAGCATCCAAGATCATGCAGGAAAGAGTGCTAAAAACGCCCAATATTGAAATCCACTGGAATACCGAAGCGATTGAAATCGTGGGCGCGGACGGCGTGGAAGGCATTCGGATAAAAAATAATAAAACCAATGCTACGCAATTGCTGGCAGTACAAGGCTTTTTTGTCGCCATTGGCCATCAACCCAATACCGAGGTTTTCAAAGGTTGGTTAGACATGGATCAGGTAGGTTATATCAAAACGATACCAGGTTCTACCCGCACCAATGTGGAAGGGGTTTTTGCAAGTGGTGACGCGCAAGATAGCATTTACCGGCAAGCAGTGACGGCAGCTGGCACGGGTTGCATGGCAGCATTGGATGCGGAGCGCTACCTCGCAGAAAAAGGTGTTATCTGAGTCGGAAGCACTCACAAGTTCTTGTTATTCAGCTTTTTGAAAACAAGAAGCGATTAATTTTGACGCTGCAGCGACTTAACAAAAGGATTTTCGTATTTTAGCGACGAATCAACAGCGATTTTCGTTTCGGAATATTATTTCACTACCAAACCCCAAAAACACTAAAACCTACTGAAAATTTTGGGTACAATGTTTTGGTAGCAATCATTCCAGCCTTTTTTGTTGAAAAGATAATCCCGAACTGAAAATGGCTGATAAAACAATCAACTTTCAATCATAATTCACTCATTATGTCAATTGCAGCTCCGACCCGTTTTCGTCCGGGGGTTTTACACGGCGATGAAGTCACTGAGTTACTAAACTATGCCAATGCGCATAACTTTGCTTTACCAGCGGTGAATGTAATTGGTACCAACTCCATCAATGCTGTGTTGGAGACCGCACGGGAACTGAACTCCCCTGTTATTATCCAATTTTCCAATGGAGGCGGCGCTTTTTTTGCCGGCAAGGGCTTATCCAACAAAGATCAGCAAGCCTCTATTGTAGGAAGCATTTCGGGTGCCATGCACGTCCACAGGGTAGCGGAGGCTTACGGTGTGAGTGTTATTTTGCACACCGATCATTGTGCGAAGGACATTCTACCCTGGGTAGAGGGTTTGTTGGATTTTGGGGAGGATTTTTACCAAAAAAATGGTTATCCGCTTTTTAGCTCCCACATGCTCGATTTGTCGGAAGAACCGATTGAAGAAAACATAGAAACCTGCGTGCATTTTTTAAAGCGAATGAACAAAGTGGGCATGACCCTCGAAATAGAACTCGGTGTGACTGGCGGCGAAGAAGATGGTGTGGACAATACGAATGTAGATAATGCCCGATTGTACACCCAACCACAAGAAGTAGCATATGCCTACGAACACCTGAATGCCGTGAGCAATCGCTTCACCATCGCGGCAGCCTTTGGCAATGTGCATGGCGTTTACAAACCCGGCAATGTGAAGCTGGAGCCGATTATTCTGAAAAATTCTCAGGATTATATCCGCGAAAAATACAGTTTGACGGACAAAACACCGATCAACTTTGTTTTCCATGGTGGGTCGGGGTCATCTCGCGAGGAAATCCGCGAGGCTATTGAGTACGGGGCAGTGAAAATGAATATTGACACCGATATGCAATGGGCTTTCTGGGATGGAGTGCGCGCTTATTACAAAAAGAATGAAGGCTACCTCCAAGGGCAGATCGGCAATCCTGAAGGTGAGGACAAACCCAACAAAAAATTCTACGATCCGCGCGCTTGGTTGCGCAAAGGCGAAGAAAGCTTGATCGCCAGGCTCAAAGTCGCTTTTGAGGATTTGAACTGTATCAATAGAAACGCACTGTAAACGATTCGTTTAAATGCCTTATTTTATAAAAGCGGATCATCACTTGTCATTGAAGCGATAAACCGCTTTCCATTTGATGGATCATTTTTGCAAAACCCTTTATTCCACTGTCGCGATTGGACGATTATTTCTCGACCACTCGCTCCAGGAGCCAACGTACAGTTTTGGAATTGCCATCCCTGCCTGCGCTATTGCCAAGAGGGTATGACAAGCCGTCACGCCCGAACCACAATGTACAATCACCTTGTCGGTATCAAAAAAGCCGAAGGCTTCTGTGTACTTAGCCTTGAGTTGCTCAGGAGATAAAAAAGAACCATCCGCATTCAAATTTTCTGCAAAAGGGATATTGGTCGCGCCAGGAATATGCCCTGCCACCAGATCAATTGGTTCGAACTGCCCCAGGTAGCGCCCCGCCTCGCGCACGTCAATGACGAGGGCATCCTCCGCTTGAGCAGCTTGAGCCACCTCGTTAATTTCAGCCATCGGTAGTAGCCAGGTAGTAGCGGGGTATGCCGATGTAGAGTGTGGGGTTTCCCTTCCGGTATTCGTAGGAAAATCAGCAGCGATCGCAGCCTGATACCCGCCATCCAGCACCTGCACTTTTTGATGACCGAGCGCGCGTAGCATCCACCAAAAGCGCGCCGCAGCGTTCGCTCCGTTTTTATCGTCATATACCACTACATGGCTTTGCGGCGTAATGCCCAAACTACCCAGTAAGGTAGCAAAATGTTGTACACTTGGCAAGGGATGCCGCCCGCCCTGTGCAGCATCCGCCGTTTTTTCAGAAAGCTCCGTTTCCAAATCTACCCATAAGGCAGCTGCCAAATGCGCTGTTTCATAATTTTCTTTGGCGCTTGAGCCGGAACGAGCGTCAATCAGCACAAAGTTTTTACTTTGCCAAAGCTCCAGCAAGTCCCTCGGGCTTATGATAGGGTGCATACACTTTTTTTAGTGCCAAGTTAATCAACTTTGAACGATTTTTTTTATTGCCAATATAAAGTCAAGAACTTTAACATTCCAGTGCCTTCTTTAACAAGCCACTCAGAGAACGATATTACAAAATGATAACATCTAAAAGGCAATACGCGGAAAGCCTTGAAAAAAAGGGTATCAAACATAAATGCTTGATACCCTCTCCCCATAATCCTAATGAAATAAGGATAAAAGTTTATTTCTTAGTCAAAACGATATCGGCTTTATCGCCATAGTCATTTTCCCATTTCAATACGATTACTCCTGCTGCTGGATTAATCGTTCCGGTCGCTTTTACTCTAAAGGATGCACTGAAATAATCCGCAACATCCAACTGAAATTTATTACATACATCTTTGACGGTTGTTTTCAGACCTGGATCATTAGGTACCACACCATATACATCATACCACTCTAAATATAACCCGAAGCTATAATCAGAAATCTCATAATTACCTGAGCCTTTATCCGTTAAAACGACAGTGCTAGTGATGTTAGTAACTGTTGGGCAGCAAGGGTCCGTTGAAGTTGCATTAGTGACTACAGCTTCATACGTGCCTGCGATATTCGATTCACAGACTACGCCCCACTTAATATCGCAGTTAGCGCCTGGGAATTCGGAGCAAACAGAATCCGACCAGGAGTCAAAATAACGACCATCGGCAGTGGTAAATGCCCATGTCAGCGTGAAGGAATCATCTGGGATGAAGTAAGCGCTGGCGGAGCGGTCTGGCTTGAAAGTGTTGTTGAATACAGATACAATACCCTTGCCGTCACCGTAATCAAATTTAGCGTCTTTAAAAACTTCAAACAAGTCCTTCGCAGAAACAGAAAAGGCAACATTTGTACGATTGGCAGGCACAGCACCTCCTTCTATTACTTTAATTTTCTTTGTGCCGTGGTTAGCTATTTGAGGATTTCCTTCATCATCAATATAAGCTTCCTGCCACTCCACGAACAAGTCAATTTTTGTAACGGTATTCAAGCGATCAATAGAAATCCATTGGAGTTGAGCATTGATCGTGCTATTGTTGTCTCCAAATTTGAAATTGGCAATAGAACCTGCTTGTAGCTCTCCGAGGCCATGCACTGCTGTTTCAGGCTCCAGTACTGGATTGAGGTCTTCATCCTTGCAGGAGGAAAAAGGCATAAGCATTGCAACAGCTAGTGAATATAGAATCAGTTTTAGCTTAGTCATAGATGGTTAATTTTTGAATGAAAATTCATTAACTGTGGCGGATTGTTGAAATCTGCCACAGTTTCTTTTCTAATTAGTTTGCATCCCAGAAAATTGGATCTCGGTCATAAATCACATCTTTATACGCTGCAGCGTTCGGGTTCAAGGTCAATTCCTGCTGTGGATAAGGTAAGCGCAATGGGAAGTTGCGAACTGGCAGAATAGGCTGCTGCAAAGTGCTTGGCAAGCCTGTGCGGCGCAACATATTGTAAATATCAAAACCATTACCCCAACTGGAGAACCACAATTGCTTAGCCACTACGTTTAGCTTAGCATCTGTACCAGGTGCATTATCGTAGCGCTGTAGCCACAAATTTACATAAGCATCAATATCCACCTGAACGCCATCAGGACGAGTATATGGCGGGCGCGTAGAGTTCGCATCTGTTCTTACACCAAAATCCACTACTTTTTTGATATGATCGCGAATGGCTTTTTCAAACAGTGCACGAGCATCGCCTGTCACACCCAGGGTAAGGATTGCCTCAATCTGGTAGTAAAGTGCGTTTACACTCGTCAAAGCAGGGAAAATACCACCCCCCGGTGCCGCGTTAGCAGCCGGAATGCCTGGGTTTGCTACATCAAAGAAACCACCAGCAGGATACACACCGGGTATCAGCCTCAAATCACCATCCAATGGAATACCAGCTGGATCAGCACGATCCCGACCAAAGAAGCCTGCTAAATAATCTTTTTGAGCTTGGGTTAAATTCGTTGTACCATACAACTGCTGGTGAATACTGCTATTCAGTACCAGATAGCGATAGAAGCAGGCTGGTGTCTGAGCGCAAGGAGTCGTGTTGCGCTGAGAAGGGTCTGCCTGATCCAGGATCGTTTTGGTGATCCTTCTAAAGTAGAAAGAAATGCGTGGGTCTTTATCCGCCAGCATTTCTACCATGTACTGGTGCAAGATGTATGTCTGACCATTTGTGCCAGAAGTATAAGAAGCTTGATACCAGGGGTGCCGGTTATCAGGTGTAACGGTTTTGCTGAACTGGAAGTTGAAATCTTCTGCATCCGTCTTGATAAACTTACCACCATCCAGGATTGCCTGAATATCTGCCTTGGCCGTAGGATTTACCAATCGGGTATTGAGCAACATCCTCAGTTTCAAAGTATTTGCAAAGGAAGTCCATCTGGCAGCGTTGCCGGCATAGATGATGTCCCCAGTAACGGCTACGGGTCTGCGCGGATCGTTCACATTCGCAATCCCTTCTTCAATTAGTTTGAAAGCCTCATCGTACAAAGTCTTATCATCATCAAACTTAGGGCTTGTGATTTTGTCGGCTGCATCGCCTTTGAGCGCTTCAGAATAAGGAATGTCACCAAACAAATCTACCATGGTAGCTAATACAAAGGCCTTCATGATCTTAGCAATGCCGAGGTACTGGGGGCTACCGGTACTCCCTTCATTAGCCTGAATCAAGCCTTCAATATCCTTAAGCTGGTCGGCGTACATACCGCCCCAAAAGCCATTAAAGTCTGATTGACCAATGCTCCACTGATCATAGCTAGCTAAAATACCAGCAAAGCCCAGTAAGTTGTCGCTTACATTAGCCAAATCCGCCATCAGGTTGTACTGAGAGGAAGTTAATAACAATCTGGAAGAAGCCTGTGAGGGGTTGTTTGGGTCCTCGTTGATATCGAGATCAAACATGTCCCCGCAGCTGCTCGCTGCAAAAGCAAGCAACGTACATAGAAGAATTTTATGGATAAATTTCATAATGTTTTAAGCTTTTAATTTTTTGAAAAACCCCAGTATGCCGCAGCACAAACGGGGCAATCAAACCAAAATTTGAAGTTTGAAATGAGCAACATGAAATAAGAAATGTACCTAACAAATCTCTTCCACATCCCCGATTTCACATTTTAGAAGGTAACCGACAAGTTCACACCATATCTTCTCGTCGTTGGGAATGAGCCATACTCAAAGCCCTGTACGTTAGAAGAAGCCGTTTCCGCTAATACTTCCGGGTCTTGGTTTACACCTTCCAGGATGTTGGGTGCACGCCACCAGAGGTTACGACCAGATACGGAGATCCGAGCAGAACCAAATGGTGTTTTTTCCAGCAACTTCTTCGGGAAAACATAAGCCAAGCTTACCTCCCGCAAACGAATGGTGGTTACGTCGTACACGTTCGTTTCATCTGCACCATAAGAACCAAAACCATTGGAGAAGAAGTAATCAAATGACGTAATGGCAGTTGTGTTTTTGATATAATTGCCGTTTTCATCCGTGAGTGGCTGGAAAGTACGCGTATCACCATACACACCCGGTATAACGCGAAGTGCTTCGCGATCTTCGGTCACTTTGATTTGCCCTCTGAGCAACAAAGAACTGGCAGTAGTGAGGTACATATCGCCACCCTGTCTCCAGTCAATCAGAGCCTGTAAGCTGAAGCCCTTGAAAGAGAAAGTGTTGATGAAGCCCAGGAGGAAATCCGGGTTTGGGTCACCGATAATTTCTGCAGTAGGCAGGAGAATCGTCGTACCTAAGGTTTTGTCAATCAGGATATCGCCTTCTGGTGTAGTGGCATTTTTGCTACCAAAAATTTGACCATAAGGCTGACCGGTGCGGTGGATAGAGCCCAAAGCAGAGTTAAAACCGCCAATCAGGATGTCACCACCTTCACCTGCATCTACGACAAGCGTTTTGATGCGAGAGAAATTGAACGTAGAATTCCACTCAAAGCCACTATTCGTCTTGATCGGTACCAGATTTAGGGAAACTTCCCAGCCTTTGTTTTCGATTTCACCCGCATTGATTACAGCAGTAGAAAAGCCGCTGGATCTTGGCAGTGCTGTTTCTGTGATCTGGTCTGTAGAATTGCGCTTGAACCAGGTCGCTTCGATACTAACTCGGTTGCGTAACAAGCGAACATCTGCACCAAATTCGATCTCAGTTGTTAATTCGTTTCCAAGGTTAGCATTCCCCAATCTATTGAGCAAGGAGGCACGGTTATTGATAGAGCCCGAAGCAGTCGTGAATGGAAGACCCAAGCTATAAGGGGTGGCGGTACGATAAGGTGGCGCTTCGTTACCTACTTGAGTCCAGGCACCACGAAGTTTGGCGTAGCCCAGCGTATTATTAGAAATACCGAATGCATCCGTCAATACAAATGATACGTTTACACCTGGATAGAAATAGCTTCTGTTAGAGGAAGGTAGTGTAGAAGACCAGTCATTACGAGCTGTGATACCCAGGTAGAGGTAGTTTTTATAGCCCAACTGCAAATCACCATAAGCAGCATAGAATCTTTGCTTCTGGTTGAATTCATTACTGATCTGAGTTGCGGTAGCATCTGTGTTATACAAACCGACAGAGATCACTTGATCCCCTTGTGTATAGTCAGATTGGAGTTCCCGCTGGTTCCAGTTGAAACCACCAATCAAGCGGATATCAAAATTTTCACCCAATGTAGTGCTAACCGTAGCAAGGTAGTTCAAGTCAATTTCGCGGTTGAAAATATTATCCGTCCAAACGGTACCCAGTGCATTTGCTACACCACCTGGGCGCTCAATGTTCTTGCGTTGGTCAGAATAGGTATTCATACCACCACGAGCGGTCAAGTTCAGCCAAGGTAGCACATCATAGCTGAAGGCGATGTTACCATATACTCGGTTTACATCACTGGTATAACGATTGTATTTTGTCAACCAGAGCGGGTTATCCAAGGCGCGATAAAACACGTTATCCCCTGTTACAGGGTTTTCGAATGGATAAGGAATACCCTCAGGGTTGGACGCGTTCAAGTCAAAGTTACGAGGCAAAAAGAACAAGCGTGTGAAGATAGAACCCTCTGTTCCTCCGAAGTTACCACCGAAAATCGAGCCACCACTGGGCGGGTTTGCTTGGGTTGTGTTCACATAAGTCACATTACCGGATACTTGCAAGCCGTTGGTCAATTTGGCACTACCACCAAAGCTCAAGGAAGTACGACCGGATTCTGAATTAGGCACGATCCCTTCATTCGTCATACGAGATACCACAGCATTGATACTTCCTGATTCACTACCAGCGCTGATATTCAGGGAGTTTTCCCACATTTTACCCGTTCTGAAGAAGCCATCAATAATGTCATAAGGGCGATAAGGCACAGGAATAGCCTTGCCATCAGAGCCAAACAGTTCTGGGAATACGGGTGCAAATCGAGAAGCAAAACCACCTGTTACCAGTGGGTGCGGTACTGTACCTTCTGGATAACCAGGCACGATTACCTTGGAGTAGTTGGTGCCATAAGTAGCATTGAGGCGATCTACATGCTCCGCAAAAGGAGCACCCCAGTTACCAATAAAACCACCATTGTACACTTGGTTAGAACCCTGACCATAAACGTTCTGATAATCAGGAATACCGGAGAGTTCTTCCAACTGATAAGAGCTGTTGTAAGTTACTTCCAAGCCTTTGCGTGCATTTTTACTACCTGATTTTGTGTTGACTACCACTACCCCATTCGTAGCGCGAGAGCCATACAAAGCAGCAGCAGCAGCACCTTTCAAAATAGTGATAGACTCGATGTTGTTCGGATCAAGGTCAAAAGCACGGTTGGAATACTGAGAACCGCCCGCTGCACCTGTAGTAGCGTTCACAGAGTTGTCGAATGGAATACCATCCACAACGAAGAGCGGCTGGGTGTTACCCGTCAAAGAAGAAAAACCACGAATGTTGATTTTAGTGGATTGCCCTGGTGCCCCACCACCACCGGTGATTTGTACACCAGGTACTTTACCAGCTACCGCGCGAACCGGGTCTGGCTCTGAACGCTGCTGTACATCGTCCCCTTTCACATCAGTCACCGCATAACCCAAGGCTTTCTTTTCGCGTTGGATACCGATTGCGGTTACCAATACTTCGGAGAGTTGCTCCGCTGATTCCTGCATTACTAAATCCATCACATTGGAAGCACCCAAAGTGACTTCTTGTGTTGCAAAACCAGTGTAGCTAAATACGAGTGTGTTGCCGCCTGCCGGCACGGTGAGTGAGTAGCTGCCATCTACATCCGTTACAGTACCTGTCGAAGTACCCTTTACCAAAACACTGGCACCGATGAGCGGCTCGCCTTTAGAGTCAGTTATTTTTCCACTGACTGTCCTCTGTGCCATCATCGTACAAACAGCAAAGAGTACTAGCGTCAAAACTAGTGAGAGTTTTTTCATACTAATCCAATTTTATTTTGCAAATAGTTTATCCTGAATTCAAAATTATACTATTTGGAAAAATCTACATAGCCTTTGCATCGGTTTTCTGCCATTTTCCAAAGAAAATTTTTGTAAGTCGAGTGAGCAGTAGCATTTAAAAGGTTTTCGGGAAGCTTGGACTTGGTAAAAAATTTAACAACAGCCGATAAAATTTAACAACGTTTTAACATTATAGACTAAGCAACGAAGGGAAAACCGCAAACGCTGCTTCCCCTTCTGAAAAAAATGAGATGTTTTTTAATTTCTGATGCTTAATCTGGTAAAAAACTTTTCTACAAGAAAAAATATTTTAGTACCCAGAATTTTGCACCAAGTTGGAATTGGCGTTGATTTCCCGCAGTGGAATCGGAAATACCAATTTAGGATCGTTGTATGGTAATGATCCTACATTTTGCTTGTTGCGTTTTAGGTCGTGTATTTTATGCCCTTCGTGTGCCAGTTCCAAGCGACGCTCCAGCAAAATATCGTCTAGCGTGACAGTACTAGCAGCAGCCAAGCCAGCACGGGTACGGATGCTATTGTAATCCTCCAATGGAGTAGCACCAACGGTTGTTCCCAGGCGCTGATTGGCTTCCGCGCGGATGAGGTACATTTCTGCCAAGCGCAATACACCAACATCGCCAAACTGATTCGTCCATTTGCCGGAGTACATCACGCCGCCATTGTCTTCATAAAAAAGTGCTAAGCGCTTATCTGCTGCATCATACAACGATAAGTGTCCTTCCAATATCTCTACATCGCCATCGCGCCCGCCAAATTGCGGTGTAGCGAAAAACGTATTCATTGTATTCTCTCCATCTTGGGTAGTTACTTGAATAGAGAAAATGCTTTCACTCGAATTGTTGTCGCGGTTAAAAACGCTGGCATAGTTGGACAAGAGGGTATATGCACCAGAGGCAATAACCGTGTTAGCTGCCTGCCGTGCATTAGGGTAATCTCCTTTTTGTAGATAAACCCTTGCCAACAAGGCAGTTGCTGCACCGCTGCTGGCACGCCAATCATTGTCTTCGGGGAGTTGTGCCGCTGCTTTTGTCAAATCGCCGATAATCTGGTTATAAACTTCTTCCACCGTATTTCTGGACACTTTGCTCTGGTCCGTGATACCCCTTGTCGGTGTCAGTACGAGCGGAACGCCCAGTTGGCTATTGGTTTGTCCGGCTTCATAGGGTAAGGCAAAAAAGCGCACCAACTCGAAATAAGACAGCGCTCTTATGAACAAAGCCTCGCCTTCTACGCTTGCACGATCGTCTTCATTCACCACATCCAGTGCACTCAATACATTATTGGCGATATTGATGGTCTCGTAAGATTCCAGCCACAATTCCTGTGCATCGAAATTGGCAGCGATCATTGCCTTGTTGAAAATATCTCTGGGACCTTCAAAGGTGCCTACCCAGCGTACTTCGCCATCACCGCCTAATAGTTCGGCATTCCGTAATACATTCCCACCAAAAACATCACCCACACCCAGTTCGTCGTAAGCGCCTATGAGTACAGCCTTCACATTGGGATCACTATCCAATGCCAGGTCTTCGCTAATACTTTGCGCGGGCTGGAGTTCGAGCTCATCCTCGCAGGCCGTGCCAATTAGCAGTAAGACAATTAAAAACAGATAAGTTTTTTTATATATATATTTCATTTTTTAAGCATTTTGGTTTTAGAAACATTTGACTTCGCATCCTTTTACATTTAGAATCCAAGATTCAAACCAAAAATAACCGTTCGTGGCTGTGGCGCAGAATAGAAATCCAAGCCAAACTGCGTATTGGTAACAAATGCATCAGAACTCACTTCTGGATCCCAGCCAATATAGTCGGTAAAAGTTAGTAAGTTTTGAGCCGTGGCGTACAAGCGCAAATTCGCTACTTTCCATCTGCTCAATAAATTTTTAGGCAAATCGTAAGACAAAGTCACCGTTCTCAGGCGCACATAAGAACCATCGGATAAGTAACGGCTGTTGCGATCCTGTCCTCCATTGGTATAACCCAAGCGTGCTTCCGGGATGTCGGTAATATCGCCTGGTTGTTTCCATGCGCGCAATTGATCTCTGGTTTGGTTATCAAACCAGCAGGCATTGCAAGCCATAAAAACATCGCCAGCTAAATAAATATCGTTACCAAAAACGCCTTGGAAAGTAAAATCAAGACTCACACCTTTGTAAGAAAAGCTATTGGTAATACCGCCAATAAAATCGGGGTTAGGATCACCTACTACTACAAAATTAGCCTGGTTGTAGTCATTTGTGGTTTCGCGTCCGCCGCCTTCTGCGTTGATATACCAAAGCGCATCGCCATTGGCAGGATCCACGCCGGCATACTCTGCACCAAAGAAAGTACCAATAGATTCGCCCACTTTTACTACACTGAAGGTTCCATTGTCAATAATATCCTGATCTGGTGCTAATGCAACTACCTTGTTTTTATTGTGTGCAAAGTTAAATCTTGTTGTCCATTTGAAATCGCCTACTAAATTATTGCTGTTTAAAGCTACCTCAACACCTTTATTTTCAATTTCGCCCAGGTTTTGAGTCTGCGTACGGAAGCCAGAAGTACCTGGTACGGGTACATCCAAGAGCAAATCGGTGGTATTTTTGATGTAGTAGTCAATCTCACCCGTCAGACGATCATTAAACAAACCGAAGTCCAAACCAACGTCCAATTGAGCTGTTTTTTCCCATTCCAAATCAGGGTTCGGAATTTGTGAAGGTTGCAAACCGGATATGCCATTATAGCCTTCAGCATTGTACAAACCAAGCGCGGGGAAATTACCGATCTCGGCATTACCGGTCAGACCATAGCTGGCGCGAATTTTTAAGAAACTAAAGGTAGGATTGTTTTCCAAGAAACCTTCTTTGCTCAACACCCAGCCCACAGAAGCCGCAGGGAAGAAACCAAAGCGGTTGTTGGCACCAAAACGAGAGGAGCCATCCACCCGACCACTCAATGTAAGCAAGTATTTTTGGTCAAAATTGTAGTTGACTCGTGCGAAGTATGATAAAAAACTGAACTCCGTGAGCGTAGAAGTACCCAGGGTAATATCAGCGGCGCTGGCTATGGTTTTCAGGTCATCCACCGGAAACTGCTGCCCATCCACTCTGGTAAATTCGGAGGTAGATTTTTGAAACTCTGTACCACCCACTATATCAAAGTTGTGATTGCTGCTCAGCGTGTAACGATAATTCAAGAAAGCTTTGGCGGTATAGTTTTGTACCTGGCTATACAAAGAAGATGCAGCGCCGTTGGTTCCTTGACCACCGAAAGTACGCCGTCCGAAGAAGGAATTGTCTTTTACATTTAAGATATCCACACCAATATCGCCGTTCAGGAATAATCCTTTCACAATTTCGTAGCGACCATAAGCATTGGCTAATGTTCTGAATGAAGTGACATCGCGCTGCGCATCTTCCAGGTCAATCAAACCATTATAATAGGTAGTAACGGGGCGATCATACAATACGCCATTTTCATCCCGAATGGGCGTAATAGGCGCAAGCGCTACCAACTGCATCGGCGTAGAAAACGCATTATCATCAGAAACCTGATCGGTGAAGGTGCGCGACAGGTTCATGTTGAAGCCGAAATTAAATTTATCGCTCACTTGCTGATCCAGGTTCAAACGACCACTCAATCGTTCAAAACCATTACCTATGAGAATACCCTCCTGGTCACTCCAGGAAGCGCTGGCAAAAAACTTGGTTTTGTCGGTACCACCACGCGCCGAAAAAGTTGCTTGGGTGGACTGTGCTGATTGGAAAAGCTGGTCTTGCCAATCGGTGTCCAAATCGGTGGTACGCCAATCATCATTAAATCCATTATAGCGCCGGAAACGTCCTTCTACAAAGGCAATATTGCCATCAATCGCTTCTTGTTCATTGGCATAAGAGTCAGGATCAAGCCGAAAATCCTGCCTGCCAGCGCCTATAGCAGCTTGTGTAAAGTAAGCAAGGTACTCCTCTGTATTCAAAAATTCTCTGCGGTTGGTCGGCTCACTAAAACCCGTTTGAATATCAAAGCTAAGTAGGGTTTTGCCGGCTTTACCGCGTTTTGTAGTGATCAGCACGACGCCATTTGCTGCACGCGAGCCATAGATAGCTGCTGCTGAAGCATCTTTCAAAATCTCGATGGATTCAACGTCATTAAAATTCAAATCAGCCAGGGGGTTCAGGTCACCGCCCGACAAGTTTTGTGGTTCGGTCGTCAGTGGAATACCATCCACTACATAGAGCGGTTGGTTGCTGGCACCAATAGAGGAAGAACCTCGCACACGCACGCGCACGGATCCGCCAGGTTTACCATTATTCGATTCGATAAATACCCCGGCGCTCCGCCCCTGCAAAGCTTGTTCAACACTGGGCACTGGCAAGCTTTGAATTTCTTCACCGCTTACCTTAGCAATATTACCAGTAAGCGTGGATTTAATCTGTGTACCATAGCCGACTACAATAATTTCCGACAGCTGAGATACGGAAGGTTGCAAAATTACATCCAATACGTTGGATACACCAATCACTACTTCACTTGTAGTGTAACCTGTATAACTTATCACCAAGGTAGTAGTACCTTCCGGTAGCGAAATGGAGTAATTCCCATCCACATCAGTGATCGTACCAATGCTGGTATTTTTTGCTTGCACCGTAGCCCCGATTAGGGGTTCCCCTTCATCGGATAATATTCGACCTGTAATGGTGCGCTGTGCCCAACTACTGCTAATAGCCAAACACAGGACAAAGAATAGCATAAAACATCGTCTCATTTGATAAAATTTTGATTTATAAATAATAGAGATCGGGTATAAAGCGAAGACACTTTATATAATTTTAATGATGATACAGACAAGAAAACATCGCAAACCGCTTATGCGCTGCAACGTTTTAGTTTGCAAGAAAGTTATATAATGGGATCACACTCAGGTTCACAGGATTTTTTCAACAAGTCGCTTGCTAATGCTTAATTATTAATAAAACGAACAAGTCTTAAATTAGCTGCCTGAGATAGAGTTGAATTGTATTTTGTAAGCCGAAATAAAGGGCATCGCAAATTAAAGCGTGCCCAATGGATACTTCCAACAATCCAGGAACAGCATCTTTATAGTATTTCAAGTTTTGTAAATTCAGGTCATGCCCGGCATTGATGCCAATCCCGATTTCGTTTGCCAGCTTCGCGCAACGTGTATGTGCTGCCGCCGCTTTGGCAGGATTCGATAAAAATTCGTGCGCATAGTGCCCTGTGTAAAACTCAATCCGATCAGCTCCCGTGCTTTTTGCACCTTCTACAAATTTTTCTACTGGATCAACAAAAATGGAAACCCTTATGCCCGCTTCTTGCAGTTGAGCAACTACATCTGTCAAAAAATCTTGATGCGTGATGGTATCCCAACCCTGATCAGAAGTGAGCGCGCCAGGCGCGTCCGGAACAAGCGTGCATTGGCGTGGCCGCGTGTCCAGTACCAATTTCATAAAATCGGGTGTAGGATTGCCTTCAATATTAAATTCAGTCGTTACTATTTTTTTCAAAGCAGGCACATCGGCATAGCGAATATGGCGCTCGTCGGGGCGCGGGTGTACCGTGATGCCTTGTGCCCCAAAATGTTCACAATCTTTTGCCACTTGGAGTATATCGGGCAGGTTTCCTCCCCTCGAATTACGGATAAGCGCTACTTTATTGATATTGACACTGAGCCTGGTATTCATTATTTGGTATAATTTGACGAAGTAATGATAAAGTGACCTTGATGCAACCACATTTGGAAATTGCAAAAATGAAAATTCGGTTTAAATTTACCAAAAAACAAGTTGTATGGATGGATTAGATCATTCGACTGAAAATATTGCGCCCTTGCCCAAGCCGCAAATGCCCCCGATGGTCATACTGGCGATGCTCATACTGGCTGCTTTTATGGGTGTTTTAATCGGCGGAGCTTTGGTGTATGCCTATAGTAGCTGGGTGGGATTAGAACTCGGCGCAGCATTGAGCGATCTGGATGAAAATAGCCCTCGCCACATCCGAGACTTTGCGAGGATTACTAATATAATCAGCCATTTTTTTGCTTTTACGGTACCGGCCTTGATCGTAGCGATGCTGTTGTCTCGTCGCCAATGGCTGGCTTTTCTAAAACTGGAGCAACATCCACCGATTTACAACCTTATTTTGGGGATCTTTTTCATCCTGGTTTCTTTTCCTTTGGCGCAGTTTACGTACTGGTTGAATAAGCAAATACCACTCCCAGACTGGATCGTACAGATGGAAACAGCAGCGGAAGGTATGATAAAAAGCCTGCTTGTGATGCAATCCCCGGCTGAGTTATTGCTGAATTTGGTAGTCATGGCAGTGCTTCCTGCATTGGGCGAAGAGCTGGTTTTCAGGGGTATCGTACAGCAGCAGTTTGAAAAAATAACCAAAAACGGGCATCTTGCCGTTTGGATTACAGCCATTGTTTTTAGTGCCATCCACATGCAATTTCAGGGATTTTTGCCGCGCTTGGCGCTGGGTGCCGTGCTGGGTTATACTTTTTTCTGGACGCGCAATTTGTGGGTACCCATCTTGGCTCATTTTGTCATCAATGGCATACAGGTAGTGGCTCAATATTTCGCCGCAGAACAGTTGAAAAAAATGGACTTGGATGAAGCCAATCAGGCGCACTGGGGCAGTACTTTGATCTCCTTGGTGCTAACTATCGGAATTGGTTATTATCTTTGGCTACGAAATCGCACACGAATTACAGAAAATGATAAATTGTAAATAGCTCATGCGCAGTCGGGTTTACACAGCGATCATTTTTGTTTTGACGATGCTGCTGAGTATCTATCTCAGCCCTTATACCTTTGTGTTGGTGTTTGGCCTTATAACAGCCGCCTGCCTTTGGGAGTTTTACAAAATTGCTTTAATGACGGGACTTACACGCCGCCTTATCAGTCTGGTACTGGGCTTAACACCCTACATCATCGTGGCGGTGTACCAGCTCACCACGATTGATGCAGAAACCGCTTCGCTGATAGCGATTCTGCTCTTGTTTTTGCCGATTATTTTCCTGTTTTTTTTGTACGAATTATTTTCTGCTTCCGAAAAACCGTTCATTCACATAGCTTCTGCCGTTTTGGGAATCATTTACATTGGTATTCCTTTTACGCTGCTGGAGTGGATTGCACTTGATGACGGCTATCAGCCCAATGTGGTGTGCGGTCTGTTGCTGCTCAATTGGGCGAATGACACCGCCGCTTATTTGTTTGGTTCAAAAATCGGAAAAAGCCCTTTGTTGCCTCGGATTTCACCGAAAAAAACCTGGGAAGGCACCCTAGCAGGCGCCGGTTTTACCTTGCTTGCCGGTATTGGCATGGGTTTTTTATTTAATGATCTGAGCCATTTCAACTGGATGGTGTTGGCGATTATTGTGGGGGTGTTTGGCGCTTTGGGCGATCTGGTGGAGTCCATGTTTAAGCGAAGTGTACAAATCAAGGATTCTGGTAATCTTTTGCCGGGGCACGGTGGGTTATTGGATCGCTTCGATGCCTTTATTTTTTTACTGCCTTTTATTGCAGCTTATTTACTTTTAATCCGATAAATTCATTGCACTTAAACGCTCCAGTATGCGTATCCATCGAGAAGGTTATTTCATCATTACAATTGCAGTAAGCGTTTTTGCCATTCTATTGGCGGTAGCTGTGATAGTGGTGCCGAGGCCCTGGTTTTGGCTGGTGGTAGCGCCGCTTGCCCTTGGTTTGTTCTTTGTCATCCAGTTTTTTCGCCATCCACAAAGGATCGTTCCTGTGTTGGATAATAACCTCGTGTATGCCCCAGCTGATGGCCAAGTAGTAGTGATAGAAGAAGTAGAAGAGCCTGAATATTTTAGGGATAAAAGGCTGCAAGTGTCCATTTTTATGTCGCCATTGAATGTTCATGTCAACCGCAATCCCTTGAGTGGCAAGGTACAATACAAAAAATATCATCCGGGGAAGTATTTGGTCGCCTGGCACCCTAAGTCTTCTTCTGAAAATGAGCGAATGACGGTCGTATTAAACAATGGCAAAACGGATATTCTCCTCCGGCAGATTGCTGGTGCGATGGCGCGGCGCATCATCAACTACCTGGAGGTAGGGCAACAAGTGAAGCAAGGCACAGACATGGGCTTTATTCGTTTTGGTTCAAGGGTGGACATTTTTTTGCCTTTGGAGGCAAAGATCGAAACCAAAGTTGGGCAGAAAGTAAAGGGAAATCTGGATTTGATCGCTCGGTTGTGATGAAATATCGCAAGCGCTATTCTTTCCATACCACATCCCCTTTCGGGTTGATGTACCGCCATTTTCCATCCACTTCCGCCCATGCCAAGCCATCCCGAAAAGGTAGCACCGCATCAAACTGCGGATTGATAACCAAATGCCCTTTCCGATCCAAAAACCCCCATTTTCTATTGAGCTGCACGGGCGCTAAACCTTCCGAAAAAATGCCTGCATTTTCAAATTGAAAAGGAAGGATCGTTTTCCCTTTTTTGTCAATAAATCCGAAGCCTTCAGCCGATTGCACCGGCGCAAGCCCTTCTGAAAAATCACCTGCAAACAGGTATTGAGGCGGCACAATTATCTGTCCCTCTTGGTTAATGAAGCCGTAGTGATTTTGTTTTATGACCACCGCCATTTCGTCGGCAAATTCGCCGAAAGGCTCATTTTCTTTGATGTCAAAAGCTGGTTCACAAAGTATTTCTTCGTATCGAGTCATCAAACCCCACTTCTGATGGCGAACGACCACCGCTATTCCTTTTTGAAAAGGCAAACTCCAGTCGAAAGGTATGGGAATCACTGCCGTTCCTTGTGTATCAATAAAAAAGGACACCGCCGCTTCCGTCACTGCCGCCAAGCCCTCGCTAAATGCCCCAGCGCGCTCGTATCGAGGTGGTATCGCGATCTCTCCGGCGAGGTTGATATAGCCCCAGTGCCTACCAAGCTTCACGGGAGCCAAGCCTTCGCTAAAATCCTGCGCTTCGTCAAATCGCGTTTCGATAACCAAATCGCCTTGTTGGTCTATGAAGCCCCAGCGGCGCACCAGTTGCACCCTTGCCAAGCCCTGCTCGAAGTACCCTACAAAGTTGTACAAGCGCTTGATCAATAAACGCCCCAGCACATCCATCGGCACCAGTTTATCATTCAACAGTACCCTCGAAAAACCATTGTAAAAATCCTCCACTTCCAAAAACTGCGGCGGAATCCGCTCCTCTCCTGAAGCCTTGATAAAACCGTACCGCCCCTCCCGCCGTATTTTGAAAAGCGGCTGCTCGGTATCCAGCCAATCAGCTGTATCTGACTGAAAAAGAGATAATTGATGCTCAGCTTTGGTTTTCAACAATAATTTGATTTTTTCGCCCACAAGATAGGAAATTTGTGCTGCTGAAATTCAATCCATAGCGAACAAAACAAAAAGTTTGATAAATTTGCGGGTATTCTCAATGTAATAGGGAAATGAGCGGATTTGGACAATAGTCCGAATTATTAATGCCAGTGTTCAGTCAATAGTACATGATCAATAGTACATGATCAATGGTACATGATCAATGGTACATGATCAATGGTACATGATCAATGGTACATGATCAATGGTTTATAATGGATTGATTTTGCTGGGTTTTTAAGTGATCAGGTTTTAGGTAATTAGCCGCAGATGGGGGCAAAACTCGTCCCATCAAATAGCGGGATAATTTCATCTTAAGCCTTGTATTTTTTGTTGTGTGTAGGGTTTTATCCATTTATCATCATCAATTTGAAAAAAATGCCTCTGCGAGAAGTGTTTCCACCTGAAGGCACAGCGTATCTTGGCGGTGAGAGCGACGGATACGAATACCGCACGGTTTTCGCGGGATCGAGCCTGGAGCATAGCTACAGCATGATTCGGCAATTTCTGAAAGAAGAAGGTTATGCGGATGTGCCCCTGCCGCGGGATGCGCAAGAGTTGTTGTTATTCAAAGTACCAACCCGCAATCGGCAGATTCTGCTTTTTGAAGATAATGGCTATAAACATAACCCGATCAAGATTTTATTTCCATTGGACGGTAGAAAGCGAAATACGCTGATTTTGTGTATTTTTAATGAAGCAGACCCCGAGCACCTCCTCAAATTTCACCGCGTACTGGATCGAAAAAAAAAGCAACAGGCAATCACAGAAACACAGGAATGAGCCCTTCACAGCCTTTTCAGCTTGCCTAAATCTATTTTATCCAGCACCTGGCGCGGATCACCTTCATTCAAGCCATTTACTTGTATCGTGATGATAAAGCGATTTTCAACCAACAAGCTCAATTGCCCGGATTTATTATTTTTATCATATTTTTCAAACCCTTTGTAACCCTTGATTTTAGTGGTGCGTTCGTATCCCTCATCCGATTCTCTTTCCATTTCTGTATTTGCCCAAATCGCCAGGCCAGAAAGCGCCAGCGTAGAACCACCTGCGTCTATGATGCTGATTTGAACGTCTTTGCTATCGCCGCTGTATTTTGCTTCTGCTATGGACATGTTGAAACCCGACAAGCCCGTTTTTTGCCCACTCAGATCACTGCGCGATAAGCCCAGGACTTTATCCGGCATCAATTCCTTTAATTTTTGAAAATCTACGACCTCTTTGGTTTCCGTTTTGTCGCTGATGGATTCCAGCGCTTTGTCCAATGCTTCTCCAGGGGTATCCACGGCATCGTCGCTGTTCTTGTCAGCGGCCTTACTATCCGAGTTGGTTGCTTCTGTTTGTTTTTCTTTGTTGGCACTCGTACAATTGCTAAAAGATAAGGCGCTGATTGTCAAAACAACAAGAAAGCGTGAAGGCATTTTCATGGCCAGGCTGTTTTTGGGTGAAATAATGCGTCGTAAGATACAAATAATCAAGCATTTCCAAAAAGGAATTTTACACGCTAACCAAAATCCACGAAAGCGAGCAAATTTCCACTTTTTTCTTTTACATTTGTCGAGGGTTTGTGTTTGTATACCGTTTTGCTCAAAATCTTCTCAATATGCTCAAAATCGGGGTTTTAGGGGTAGGTCATCTTGGTAAAATACACCTGAAGTGTATCCAGTTAGCGCCTGAAATCTTTGAATTAGTTGGTTTTTATGACCCCGATGATAAAAATGCCCGCCAAGCGATTGAGACTTACCAGATTCCGCGATTTGAGCGAATAGAAGACCTGCTGCAAGCCGTGGATATTGTGGATATTGTAACGCCCACTACCACCCATTTTGAGCTGGCGGCGCTAGCTATTCAAGCCGGAAAACATATTTTTATAGAAAAACCGCTAACGCGCACGCTCGAAGAAGCCGAAGCCCTGCTCCTACTCCATGAGAAACATCCGGTAAAAATACAGGTAGGGCATGTAGAACGCTTCAATCCAGCCTTGTTGGCGCTGGAAGACATGCAGCTGGCACCTATGTTCATCGAAGCGCACCGCCTGGCAGCCTTCAATCCACGCGGCACAGATGTGTCGGTTATTCTTGATTTGATGATACACGACCTCGACATTGTGCTCAGCATGGTCAACGCAAATGTCAGTTTTGTAAGCGCCAGCGGTGTAGCAGTAGTCAGTGAAAATCCAGATATCGCCAATGCTCGTATAGAATTTGATAATGGCTGTGTAGCCAACCTGACCGCCAGCCGGATTTCACTCAAGCAAATGCGAAAAGTGCGCCTTTTTCAAAAAGATGCTTACATAAGTCTCGATTTTTTAGACAAACAAGCGCAAATTGTACGTTTATACGAAAAGGATGGTCCTAATGTGCCGAATGACGATAATCTGATGGAATTGGAGACCAGCAGCGGAAAAAAATTGATTCAAATTTACACGCCTGAAATTGAGCAAGTGAATGCCATTAAAATGGAGTTGGAAACGCTGGCACAGAGCATCATTCAGGATGTAAGACCCAAAGTGAGCATAGAAGATGGTTATAAAGCGCTAAAACTGGCGCACCAAATCATCCGTGAAATTGAGCGAAGGGGAAGTGTGCTGATTTAAAGATGGATTTGCTGAATTTTAATTTTAGTAAATCTTTGATTATCAATTAGAATCGAAATTTTTTAATTCGTTTTGGCGAATTAATTTGTACGGCATGATAAAAAAATTTTACACACTGCTCTTGGCGGTTGGTGTTGTGCTTTGCCTTTCTACCTGCGATTTGGTCAATCCGGAAGAAAGTATTCCCGCATACATCTATGTGCCTGATTTTCAATTAACCACCACAGCGGGTCAGGGTACGAATTCCAATAAAATTACGGATGTTTGGCTTAGTGTGAATGGTAATTTTCTGGGGGTTTATACACTACCGGCGCTGATTCCTATTTTGGCAGAAGGCGAGCAAACGATTATCCTGGAAGCAGGTATCAAAGACAATGGTATCAATGCTACCCCAGAGATTTACCCATTTTACAAGCCTTTTGAAATCAAACGCAACCTGAAGCCCAATGTGGTGGATACGATCCGCCCAGTGACTACTTACCGCGATAATGCCCGCTTTTCTTTTATCGAACCTTTTGAACAAGAAAGCCACCTTTTCCAGGATTTAAGAACTGGTAATAATTTCAATCGGATTCAAATCACCCGCGAGGGTGCCTTTGAAGGCAACGCTGCCTGGATCAGAATGGATACGAATAATCCCATCCTTGAGCTTGCTACCAACATCCGCTTTGAAGACCTCAAAGCAAAAGGCGGATTGGTGTACCTGGAGGTTAATTACAAATCGGAGGTGCCTGTCATTTTTGGGCTAATCGGCTACCCAGAGGGCGCTGCCACCGGTGTGCCACTCTATGATCCTGGTTTTTTGCCAAGCAACGAATGGAATAAAATTTACTTTAATCTGAGTAGCCTATTGATCGGTAGTATCTATTCGGAATTTCAGATTGCTTTTCAGTCGGTACTACCCAATCAAAATGGCGTATTCACCCAAAATAGTGCCAGTATATGGTTAGACAACATCAAGCTGGTTCGTTTTTGACTTCTGCTTTGGCAAAACAACAAAGCGAAGCCAGCCAACGAATGATCCGAAAGCGCCAGCTACACACTTTTTTGTACAAGCTGGCTGATTTTTGTACCGCGCTGATTGCTTGGGCCTGTTTTTTTATCTATCGGAAAGATATAGAAGGTTGGGATATAACTGGGCAAATCCTTACTGATGCAAAGTTTTGGTATGGCATTGGCTTGATCCCGATCGGTTGGGTTTTATTTTATTCTATTTTTGATCAGTACAAAGACATTTATCGCCTCTCAAGGGTAGCTACTTTCACCCGAACGTTTTTCCTCAGCTTTTTTGGTGTGATTTTTTTGTTCTTCACCCTCATCCTCGATGATTTTGTAAATGACTACACGACTTACTATCAGTCTTTTTTTGTGCTGTTTTTATGGCATTTTGTACTTACCGCGACAGTACGCATGGTGCTTCTTACCCGCGCCAGCGCAAGGTTGAAAAAAGGGGCTGTGTATTACAATACCATTATCATCGGTGGCAATCAAAATGCCGTGGATTTGTACAACGATATTTTTAATAGGAAAAAAGGCTTGGGCTATAAATTTCTTGGATTTATTGATACCAATGGCAAAAGCAAAAACGAACTGGCGGGCTACCTACCCAAGCTGGGAAAAATAGAAGAGCTGTCCAATATCATTCAGAATCAACATGTGGAAGAAGCGATCGTGGCAATCGAAACCTCAGAGCACAATCGCCTAAAGCAAATTTTGAATATTCTTTTTGATTTTGATAAGCAAGTGCTGGTAAAAATCATACCGGATATGTATGATATTTTGCTTGGTACGGTAAAAATGAATCACGTCTTTGGCGCTGTGCTGATCGAAATTCGGCAGGAACTGATGCCGAAGTGGCAACGATTACTAAAACGCCTCATGGACATTAGCGCCTCGGCACTGATGCTGATAGTACTATCGCCGCTGTATGCCTATATAGCCTTGCGAGTAAAACTATCCTCCAAGGGGCCTATTTTTTTCAAACAAGAACGCATTGGCTTGAATGGCAAGCCTTTTTACATCTACAAATTTCGATCCATGCACACCGATGCCGAAAAAACTGGCCCGCAATTGTCGTACGATAGCGACCCCCGCTGCACGCCCTGGGGGGCGGTGATGCGCAAATGGCGGCTGGACGAGTTGCCTCAGTTTTGGAATGTTTTGAAGGGGGATATGAGTATCGTTGGTCCGCGCCCCGAACGCCAGTATTACATAGACCTCATCAGCCAGCAGGCGCCGCATTACAAGCATTTGCTCAAGGTACGCCCCGGCATCACTTCCTGGGGGCAGGTGAAATATGGCTATGCCTCCAATGTGGAGCAAATGCTGCAACGCCTGAAGTTTGATATTCTCTACATTGAAAACATGTCCATTGCATTGGACTTTAAAATTATGTTTTACACGGTTTTGGTACTTTTACAGGGCAAGGGCAAATGAAAAAACTCTTTTGGGTAGTATCTTAGAGGCGTTGAAATACAGATTCGCACACTATGGAGAAAATCCGCCCTATCGAGATACTCTTAGCAGAAGTTATCCTTTATATCCTGCTTTGGTTGGTTAATGATTATTTGGCAACCTTGCTGAGCCTCATTTTTGGTAGTATTTTCTTGCTTATTCTCATTACTTCAATCATTGTGGAAATCATAGAAAAATCCAAAGTACCTCGTTGGTATTTTTTCTTCATGCTGATGTCCGTATTGGCACCTATCCTTGCTGCTGCCATTTTTTTACTCATCAGTGGTGGCTTGGAATGGATGCGACAGTGATAGGCTGCTGGTTATACCATTTTCAATAATAATGTGCAAAAACAGCTTTCTACAATCCTAAATATTTTCAAAACCTCCTGAGGGTTTGGTATAAATTGCCATATACCTTGCGATGTACTTGCCAATGATGTCAAATTCGAGATTAACTTGATTGCCAACTTGTAGGGTTTTGAAGGTAGTATGCTCGAAGGTATAAGGAATGACGGCTATTGCAAACTCATCCGCTTGCGGGGATACCACCGTCAGGCTCACCCCATTGATACAAATAGACCCTTTATCAACGAGTAGATGTTCCACTGTGGGTTGGTAATGAAAGCGAAAATACCAGCTTCCTTCCAAAACATCAATAGCAGTGCACTCGCCTGTAGCATCTACATGCCCCTGCACGAGGTGTCCATCCAAACGAGCAGTAGCAAGCATCGCCCGTTCGAGATTGACTAAGTCGCCTATTTTCAAATCACCCAAATTGGAGCGCTTCAGGGTTTCTTCCACCGCTGTGACAGTATGGGTGTTTTCACCCAAAGCCACTACCGTGAGGCATACGCCGTTGTGCGCTACACTCTGATCAATTTTTAAAGCATTTGAAATAGCAGATTGAACCACCAGGTGAACGTTGGTACCTTCTGTTTGGATGGATTGTATGGTGCCAAGGGTTTCAATGATACCAGTAAACATAAGAACTTAATAGTTTTTCAAAAAAGATTTCCTGAAACTTAAATTCTTAGGAAATCTCCCCGATTATCAACAAAGACATTATCAAACGCCTGAGCCTCCTCCACGAAACATCAGCGCCCCCGGATCAGTTCAATATATCCGCTCAGTATTTCGGGGAATTGCACAATGCCAATCACCCGGCGCTCAAACACACGACAGGTGTAGTAGTAAACGCCTTCCGGCAATTCCTGTCCGTTCAGATTTTCGCCATTCCAATTCAGCGCGGGGTCTTTCGTTTCAAATACCAACTGCCCCCAGCGATTAAACACCTTGAAATCCACTTGATCAATAAAACAAAATGGATAAGGTTTAAAGACTTCATTTTGTCCATCGCCATTGGGTGTAAAAGTATTGGGCAGACTGTAAGAAGGGCAATTATCCACGCAAACGATATTGCTAAAAGCACTTTCATTACCCGTTGTATCAACAGCGGTCACGGCATAACAACCTGCGATACCCAAATCGGGTTTGTGCTCATAATCCAGCTTAAAGGAGCCATCCAGCCTTGCTATTAAAGAAAAAGAAGCGCCTTCCATCGGTGCAAAATAGATGTTATAGCCATCCACATCCGCTTCATTCGGGCAGTCCAGGGTAGGATTTGTCCAAAACAGGGTATTAAATAGTTGATCTTCTCCGGTGCAACTGATGCCTTCGTCGCAAATATTTTTGACATCCAAGACCGGTGGACAAGGAGGCACATTATCAAAAGGTGTTCCACAAGCTTCCTGCGAAGTATTGTAGATCGGATTGACGATACCTTCAACCCCAAAGGTGCCAACACTTTCTATTTTATAACAGTATGGTTGCCCGTTGGTCAGATTTTGATCCACATAAGAAGCTTGCGAGACAGTTGCCAGGGTATCAAATCCGCCGATACTTTTCTCCCTCAGCACGATGTACTGGTAATTGTCCCAGGGGGTATTTTCCTGCCAGGATAAATTATTCGATTGGTTGGCCGGATTGACATTTAAAAACACAGAGGAAGCAGCATTGGTAGTGCCGAGCGGGCCGTTGCTTATGCCCGTATAAAAACGAATTTTATAGCTATATGCAGTCCCCGCTGTATTTAAGCCTGTATCTACAAAACAAGTGTCGTTAGCGGCTGCAAAAGATGGACTGACAAAGTCAACCCCTATTGGCTGAAAAGCACTCTCTTCGGTCGTGATGCCGACAGCCCGAAGTACCTCGTAGCGGTACGGCCCAGGGTTCAATAAAGTATCCAGATCGGCAGCGCTTGGTTTTGACCAACATACCTGCATTTGTCCATCGGAAGCATCCGTGGTAAGCACGTCCACATTGGTGAGAAGCGGCACTTCCCTACTCAATTGAACACAGGCTTCAGCTGAGGGTAAGCTCTCTATAATGGTGTAGATATAGCCACTAACCGTTTGTTTGGCAAATTCCGATAGAATTCGGTAGCAATAGGTGCGTCCGGGCTCTACATCATTATCGGTGTAAAAATAACGCCCATCTTTGATATCTTTGATAGGAGAAATCGTCAAATTTGTGTAGCCACGCCCTTCGAGCCCTGTTTCGCAGGTATCGAGAGGAAAAAGATTGCTACCCTCGCGCCGCCAAACGGTGAAACCTGTAAAAAGATTGGATGCTACCACTTCGCAATCATAAGGCAACAGCCAATTCACTTCCGCAAAACCCGTACCAGTCAGCACTTTCACATCCTCGGGCGGCGGGCCCACTACTTTGATTCGAATCGTTTTGAGGGTAGCCAGCCCACTGGTATCGCCGAAGAAATTGTCGGTCGCTTTGAATACTACAGAGTAATACTGATCGGATATGTGATTGCAATCAGTTTGCCACCTGAAGGTTTTCACCACGGGATCATCCCGGAAGACATTGTCATTTAATTCAAAAGTAGCAGGGTTAGTAATAACTCCGAAAGGTCCACCCAATGCTGTAAGCCTGACCTTCTGATTAGCTTCTTCTAAAGGTGCAGTTGCTTTGATTTCGATCTCGAGTAATTGTCCTGCTACTACACAAACCTCCTCAACAGATGTTTCGATGACCGGAGGCTTGTTATCACACTCTTCAATCCGAATTTGCATATCGCGCACAATCGTATCCAATGGCACGCCATTTCGATATTCTATGATAAAAATGGCGAGGTTGTACTCCCCTACCCTTTGCGGAGCATCCCAGACGATATCTCCCGTGCGTTCATTAATTGTCAATCGGTTTAGCGGGCCAGGGCTAATCATATTGGGAAAAACGTAGTTGGGTACTATGATACCCGCATTCTGGAAAGGGATCGTAAAATGGTACGACAAGCTATCGCGATCTATATCAAAGGCGTTGGGATTGTGGGTGAATCGCTTTCCTACACAACCTACATCCACTGGCGGCTGCAGCAAAACCGGGGTATTATTGCAACCTTGAAACTGGGGATTGGGAAAAGTATATGTTGTTTGGATGTGAAATCGAATCTGCTCAGAATTGGGAAAATTAACATTTAAAATCCCGCCATTGCGATTGGGGTCATTCATCGAAATGACATAAGTACCTCGCGAAGGATAGGTATGAAAAGCAATATAAATATTTTTCTTAATGTCATTTTCCAGCGGATCACCTTTGGGAGGGTTGCCAGGGCCATTGGTACGAGATACCCGAATGCAGGTGCCATCGCCCCAACAAACATCCACCGAATCTCGATCTGCCTGAATGCTGCTTGTTTTAGAATAAGTCACGACAATTGCTTTTACCGTGAGGCTTTCTGCACAATCGCCTACTTGCTCAATAGAAATCTCTCCGGCGCGGTTGTGCGTAGCCCTCAAGGCAGGCATGCCTATCAAAAAACTAAGCAAGCATATAAGGAAATTCCGACAGAAAAAGTAGGTCTTCGGCATAGCTTTGTCATTATTTGAGATGCTGTAATCTTAAACCCGTTTTGAAGTGTAAGTTAGCGAATCAGATCGAAAATGAATGTACATTGGATAGCAAAACTCCATTTTTACGAACGAAAGATGCCCCAAAATAGTTTATTGCTTCCGCTTCCTGATCCAAATTCTTCAAGGCTGAGCATCCACCACAGCTAAGCAAGACCGCAGCGCGTCTTTCCAGTAGGGTATTTCTAAACGGAACGTTTCCTTTATTTTAGCCTTATTTAACAAGCTGAAAGGCGGGCGCACTGCCGCTGTCGGATAGTCTTTTGTTTCGATGGGAATTACGTTGCAGCTGATATGGCTTATTTCAAAAATAGCTTTCGCAAAATCGTACCAGCTCGTCACGCCTTCGTTGCTATAATTATAAACATCATATAATAATTCCCGATTTATTAAGCCGTTTTCTACTTTTTGTATAATATCTAACACAGCTTTTGCCAAATCCCGTGCATAGGTCGGCGTGCCGATTTGATCGTACACCACGTGCAATTCCGGGCGTTCCTTGCCCAGGCGCAGCATGGTTTTGACAAAATTGTGCCCAAACCTGGAATACACCCAAGAGGTGCGAATCACCATCGTTTGTTCCCAAATCGCTAAAGCTGCCTGCTCGCCATCCAATTTCGTTTGCGCATAAACACTTTGCGGAAAGGTCGGATCGGATTCGTTGAGCGGTGTGCAATTTAAATTATGATATACATAATCAGATGATAAGTGAATCAAAGTCGCACCCGTATTTTTACACGCTTTCGCTACATTCATTACACTTTTTACATTGATATTATATGCCAAATCTGGTTCGCTCTCAGCTTTGTCCACCGCGGTATAAGCTGCGCAGTTGATGCAATAATCAAACTTTTGTGAATGAAAAAATTGGTTCACCAATTTTTTATCGGTAATATCCAATTCTTTTTTGTCAGCAAAATAAAAATGAAATGTAGGAAATTGAGCAGCCAGCATTTGCAGTTCCTGCCCCATTTGACCCGCAGAACCGGTAACGAGGATAGTAGAAGCCTGAGGATTTGAGGTTTGAGGATACACTTAATCTCTTTTTCTATGTTTTCCAAATACAGGCAGTAGCCGATCCCTTTCCGACAAAATTACTTTTTGCAACTCAATTTCCCAGTCAATATTCAAGGTGGGATCATCCCAGCGAATGCCGCCCTCGTGCGCTTTGGAGTAGAAATTATCACATTTATAAAAAAACTCCGCCGTTTCACTCAACACCACATACCCATGCGCAAAGCCGCGCGGAACGAAGAGTTGGCGCTTGTTTTCGGCGTTTAACAACACACCATACCACTTGCCATAGGTAGGAGAACCATCCCGTATATCTACCGCAATATCAAGCACTTCGCCTTCGATCACGCGCACCAGCTTCGCCTGTGCAAAGGGCTCCACCTGATAATGCAAACCCCGCAACACACCAAAGGTAGAGCGCGCCTGATTGTCTTGCACAAACTGTGCATTAATACCCGCTTCTTTGAAAATACTGGCATTGTACGCTTCATAAAAATAACCGCGTTCGTCTTGCCAAACCTTTGGTTCAAATATTTTCAGATCAGGAATTCCGGTTTCGATAAACATTGTGTTCTTATTTAATTGTACACTGATTATTAAGTAGTCGAGCCGTTCTATAGTTGACAGTCAATAATCTAAATTATTTAAAACCAGTGAATGGTGTAAATTTTTAGCACAATTCAAACATGCTCGTTTACTTATGATTTTCACGATTTATTATGATAATATCATTAAAATCATAAATAATCTTATAAAATCAGTGCCCCATCTTATTTTTGCCGGAAGAAAATCTCAATCGGCACGCCGGTAAAGTTAAAGTTTTTGCGCAACTGATTTTCGAGATAGTTCTTATAATTTTCCTTGACGTGCTTGGGGTGGTTGCAAAAAAAGGCAAAAGCCGGATAGTACAAAGGTAGCTGCGTGACGTATTTGATTTTGATCATCCTGCCTCGGTGCGCAGGGGGCTGGTAGCGCTCAATGGCTTCGAGCATTACCTCGTTGAGCTGGGAAGTTTTGATTTTGCGGATGCGATTCTCGTGTACCTCGATAGCCGTTTCGATAGCTTTAAAAATGCGTTGTTTTTCTGTAACTGAAATAAAGAGAATCGGCACATTATCAAAAGGTTTGATGCGCTCTATGATTTCCTTTTCTACATCGCGGGCTGTATTGGTCACTTTTTCTACCAGGTCCCACTTATTTACCAGGATCACGATGCCTTTGTGGCGCTTTTGTGCCAAACGAAAAATACTCATATCTTGCGCTTCCATGCCGGTTTGGGCATCAATCATCAACATCACAACATCGCATTCGTCAATAGCCTTGATGGCACGCATTACGGAGTAGAACTCCAGATTTTCTGATACTTTTGACTTTTTGCGAATACCTGCTGTATCTACAATTATAAATTCTTTACCAAATTTATCATACTTCGTGTGGATCGTATCGCGGGTGGTGCCGGCAATGTCGGTTACAATATTGCGCTCTTCCCCCAGCAAGGCGTTCAAAAGAGAAGATTTTCCCACGTTGGGTTGCCCTACGATGGCAAACTTGGGCAAATCAGATACTATCGGCGGGTCTTCTGTGATTTTTTCTACTACTGCATCGAGTAGCTCGCCGGTGCCGCTACCCGTGAGCGACGATACAAAAAAGGCTTCCTCAAAACCCAAACTCCAGAATTCATTGGCTTCCATCACCCGCTGGGAGTTGTCGGCTTTATTTACGACCAGCAGCACCTCTTTTTTAGAACGGCGCAACATATCAGCAATTTCTTCGTCCAAATCCGTGATGCCTGTGGTCACATCTGTCATAAAAAGAATCACAGCGGCTTCTTCCATAGCAATTTTCACTTGCGAACGAATGGCTTTTTCAAACACATCCTCCGAACCCTCTACGAATCCCCCGGTGTCCACCACCGTAAAGGTTTTGCCATTCCAAAAAGTAGAGCCATACTGACGGTCGCGGGTCACGCCGGGCGTATCATCAATGATTGCCTGCCGCTCGCCGATAAGTCGGTTAAAAAGCGTTGATTTTCCTACGTTTGGTCTGCCGACGATGGCTACTATGTTGCCCATTTTATGTTAAAATTTGGAAGCTTAGTCGTTTGGCGCTGTTTGTTTTACAAAAAGAGTGCGAAGGTAAAAAACTTTAACGGTATTATTGCAAAAATAAGGATTGTTTTGATTTTTGAGCAGGGAGGAGGCTACAAGCTGCAAGAAGCAAGCGCTGAGAGACAAGCCGCAAGCAAGAGCGGATCATTCTTGGTAGCCAAATCGCCGCAGCATTTGCTCGTCGTCGCGCCAGTTATCGCGGATTTTGACGTGAAGCTCCAGAAAAACCTTGCGTTGAAGAAAATCTTCGAGTTCCTTTCGGGCTTCCGTACCAAGGCGCTTGATCGCTTCGCCCTCTTTGCCAATCAAAATCGCTTTGTGGGTTTTTCTACCTGCAAAAATCGTGGCGCTGATACGTGCCAATTCTTCGCCTTTATTGGTGGTGGTATCTTTAAAATCTTCGATAAAGACCTCGCAGGAGTAGGGCACTTCTTGGTCATACAGCAACAATATTTTTTCCCGAATGATCTCGCTGGCAAAAAAGCGCTCGGTACGGTCCGTAAGTTGATCTTCCGGAAAATATTTTGGTCCTTCGGGCAGAGCATCGAGTAAGGTTTGTAATAAGCCCGCTGTACCAGCCTTATGCAGCGCCGATACAGGCAAAACCTGGGCAAAAGCCATGCGCTGCGACCATTGCGCCGCCAACGTTTCAACTTTTTCTTGGGTGGAGGTATCTATTTTGTTGATTACCAAAAACACAGGTGCATCTATTCCTTTCAATTTTTCCAACAAAGGATCATCATCCTCATACACTTCACCTGGCTCCGTTACAAAAAGGATAATATCGGCATCTTCAAAAGTAGAACGCACAAAAGTATTCATTACTTCGTGCATCTTGTAAGCCGGTTTGCGAATAAAACCCGGCGTATCCGAAAAGACGATCTGGAAATCCTGGCTATTTAGAATCCCAAAAATCCGATGACGGGTTGTTTGGGGCTTATTGGTGATGATAGACATCCGCTCGCCGACCAAAGCGTTCATCAGTGTTGATTTTCCTACATTCGGGCGACCGATGATATTAACGAAACCTGATTTGTGCATTTTTTTAAGGTGTGTTTAAGCGCTTGGTACCGCTGTGAATCAAGTGTTCCACCATTTGTAAAACCACCTTTGGCAGATGCGGCCGCCAGTTGAATGTAGCAAAAGCCTCACCAAAGTTAACAAAATACTGCAATCGCGTCGCTTTCATTTCATCCGTGACATGATCGAGCGTATTCAGGATGCAAATCCAACCCTGCTCATCGCGCACGTCTTCGTACCATTCGGCATAGTATTCATCATCCGAGCCATGAAAATTAAGCACGTTTTCACAAATGAGAATGTATTTATAAATCCCCTGCTTGCAAAGCGGATCAATTACATCTCGCTTCAGATACATAATATCGTTATGCAAACAATCATTCCATTCACCAATTAATTCGATGATAGCGTAATGGTCATCATAATCAGCAAAAAGCAGCTTCATATACAGGGTATCCGAACCAAAATCATCCCACTGCGGATGAATAAAATAATTATACACCTTGTTGGTGTAATAAAATTCATCAGATTTTTGACCAAAAAAAGGCGATAACTCATCCTCCGAAGCGATATAATAATCGCGCCACCGGTGATATGGCTCAATATCGTGCATAATTTTCGATTCCTTGGTTGTTATTGCTATAAAAACAAAACCTGCTTTGTGGGAAACGCCTTGAAGCAAAAAGATGTTTTGGCTCACAAGCGAAAGAGTATCCAAATAAGTACAATTATAGATAATAATACCATAACTATCAGATAACCAAACAGATGGACCAGAATATTTTTGATAATAGCTTGTAAAATCCCTACCTTGAAAAACGTTTTGAATACATAAGCGCCGTACAAAATACTGATCAGCATAGCGATACTGAACATAATGCCTGTATTCCATATAACACTGCTGACCAGCATGATAGGTAGTCCAATCATCGCCATTTGCCCCTGCGTGTAGGCATTGAGCACCAAGTGTTCGGCATAATTCCATCCTTTTTTTATGAAAAACAAATAGGACATCAAGGATAGGAAAGGCACCATGGCTAAAGGAATGATATTGAGGTATTTTTTTACTTCATTTTGAATTTGCTGCTGCGCCGCTTCTGAGCTTTCTGTGGTAGGTGTATTGATGATGGATTTCATCTCCTGCTGCTGCCGATCATACAAGCCTAAGCTTAGATTCAATGCTACAGAAAAGGTGACCCAAATAACCAGGTAACGCAGGGGATGGTAATATCGAGCCGTTTTGCCAGTGAGATAGCCGCTGATCATATCGCCAGGTGCCTGAAAAAGCTGCCCAGCAGTATGCCAAAACCCCTTCTCTACGTTGGTAATGATTGCAAATAAATCAATAAAAATACGGCGCAGGGTCAGTCTATGGTCAATGACTTTTTGCCCGCATTCATGGCAAAAGCTGCCACTCAGTGCCGTACCACAGTTTTTGCATTCCATTTTCAGCAACATATTTTAGATTTGGTAAATAATACGATGCTCTGATTTGATTTCATCTATCTATAAATCAGTTTCTTGTAAATAAAATAGATATTATTTATATCAGAACAAAATTTACTAAATCTAAAACAGTTGAATTATAATAAACCAAACGCTTCTTTGACCCGATCCACATAATCCAGCTTTTCCCAAGTGAAAGTTTCCACTTCCACTTCTTTACGATTGCCCGAACCATCGGAGAGGATTACTTTTTTAAACTCCGGCTTGCGCCCCATGTGCCCGTATGCAGCGGATTCGGAATAAATCGGGTTGCGGAGTTTGAGGCGATTTTCAATGGCATAAGGACGCATGTCAAATATGGCTGCTACTTTCTGTGCAATTTCGCTATCCGACATGCCCACCTTTGCTGTGCCATAGGTCTGGACATAAATATTAGTTGGTTTTGCTACCCCAATTGCGTAAGATACTTGCACTAATACCTCTTCACAAACTCCCGCGGCTACCAGGTTTTTGGCAATGTGCCGTGTAGCGTAAGCTGCCGAGCGATCTACTTTGGAAGGGTCTTTGCCTGAAAAAGCACCACCGCCGTGCGCACCTTTACCACCGTAGGTATCTACAATAATTTTACGCCCCGTCAAGCCTGTATCCCCGTGGGGTCCGCCGATTACAAACTTACCGGTCGGGTTGATATGATAAGTAATTTTATCGTTAAACAAGCCCTGTATCTCTGTTTTTAGTTGCTTTTTCACTCGCGGGATTACGATACGGATCACATCCTCCCGGATGGTGTCCAGCATTTTTTCATCATCGTCAAATTCATCATGCTGCGTGGACACCACTATCGTGTCAATACGTTGTGGCCTGTGGTCATCACTGTATTCGATGGTCACTTGTGATTTAGCATCGGGACGAAGATAGGTCATTACCTTGCCTTCCCGGCGGATGATCGCCAATTCTTGCAAAATTTTGTGCGCCAGATCAAGCGAAAGCGGCATGTAATCATCCGTTTCATTGGTGGCATACCCAAACATCATCCCTTGGTCGCCGGCACCTTGGTCTTCTGGATTGCTTCGTTCTACGCCCCGGTTGATGTCAGGCGATTGTTCATGAATAGCAGACAGTACCCCGCAGGAATTTGCTTCAAACATGTACTCCGATTTGGTATAACCGATGCGTTTGATCACATCGCGCGCGATTTGCTGCACATCCAAGTATGTATTCGATTTCACTTCGCCGGCGAGAATGACCTGCCCCGTTGTGACTAGTGTTTCACAAGCAACTTTTGATTGAGGATCGAAGGCTAAAAAGTGATCTACCAGCGCATCCGATATTTGGTCGGCAATTTTGTCCGGATGTCCTTCAGAAACAGATTCAGAGGTGAATAAGTAAGGCATGTTAGAACTAATTATTGATTGTCAATTGATTATTTTAAAAGCGGTGCAAAAATAGAAAAATCACTTTGGTTTACAAGTTTATTCTATCGAATATCACAAGTAAGCATCTGCTCTACTTTACCATCTTTTAGGGTGATAAAGCCCTCCAGCTTATCGCCAATTTTTACCGGACCCACTCCTGCAGGCGTACCCGTGTAGAGGAGATCTCCCATTTGTAATTTAAAAAATCGGGAGACATAAACGATGATAGTTTCAAAAGAAAAAAGCATATCAGCGGTATTGCCATGCTGCACTACTTCCTTGTTTTTGAGAAGTTTGAATTCAATTCCTTCGCGATTGACCTTCTCTATGGGGATAAAATCACTCAACGCGGCAGCGCCATCAAAGCCTTTGGCAATTTCCCAGGGATGCCCTTTTTTCTTGAGTTCATCCTGCAAATCGCGCGCAGTGAAATCCAGCCCGAAGGCAATCTGATCATAGTATTCTGATGCGAACTCCGGCTGTACATGCCTGCCATTTTTGCTTATTTTCAATACAATTTCAGCCTCGTAGTGCAAGTCATTGGTAAACTCAGGGTAGTAGAGCGGCTTGTCGCCAATGAGCAAAGCCGATGGGGGTTTCATAAAAACGACTGGCTTGTCGGGCACTTCATTTTTGAGTTCCTTTGCGTGCTCAGCGTAGTTGCGACCAATACAAATAATTTTCATTGCAGCAATTTTGGCGCAAAAATAGGTATCTCATCAGAAATTCTTGTATATATTTTCCGGAAAACAGGCGTTCCTTACACCTAACGCTTTAAATAGCTGCCTATCCAATCGTAAATCGTTTCGTATTCTTTGTCGTTTTGAAGCTGCTCGTGCAATTCTCTTAACACGCTTCTCTGTTCTGCTTTAGTTAGTTTTATTGCCTTTTTAATCGCATTGACAATATGTACCGGTGTGGTATGGTGTTTATCGGTTTGATTAATCTGAGGGCTGATGGCGCGAATCATTGCTTCTACGACATCGTATTCCCCACAATCGAAAAGAATCAAAATGTGCAACACTTTGGCACGTAGCTGGGTATCCTGCTTTGTCTCAAAACGCCGGTCGTCGGTAATTTTTTTGAGTATTGATACTGCAGGCTCATAATCTAATTGCATAAAGTGAGCTACTGCTATGTTGAAAAGGAATGTTTGTCTTCTGTTCAAGAGGATATCTTCTCCATAGGTTTTGAGTCCTTTATGAATGGTAGGGGCAATTTTCAGGACTTCCTCGTATTGCTTTTTGCGGAAAAAATAAAGTATGCTGAAATAATTGCCGATAGAAAATTTCTGAACTTTCAGGCTGTAGCTGTCTTCTGGAATGTCATTTATTTTCCGGAGTATGGTGTCGTACTCCCCGTCGAGCTTATTTGACATATAGCAGATATTGAAGTAGTTGTTGAGGGCATTCAGGTAGCGCTCCTGGTATTCCGCTTCTCTGAGTACTGCCTTGTCTTCTTCAAATAAATCCAGTAGTTTTTGTTGCACTGCTTTAGACTGCGAATAGTCGTTATTCAGGCGATGATACAAACCCAACAGGCTGTACAGCACCGACTTAGAATCGAAGGAAGCATGCGCGATGTAGGCCTCCTGATCCGTGCCGATAATTTCTTCAATGCGCTCCAACAAATTCCTGATTTCCTTTTTTCGTTCTTCTTCGTTGCGGGCAATGAGGAAGACATTTTCAAACTCTTTGAGCAAAGAAAGGTCTTGTTGCAATTCATACAGCAGCCGCTCACAATCTCCCTGAAGGTTGGGTAGTAGTTTGTGGGCTTCGTCCACCATTTGGCGAACCATACGGCGCTCGAGCAGCGTAAACTCAAGGTTATACAATTTAAAAGCGCCATTGCCTGCTATTCTTTTAGCATCCTTGATCATAGCATAGGCTTGTTTCCAAAGCCCTTTTTCCGCCAGTATGCTGATATTGGTGCGGTATTCCTGCAGCTTTATCCGCTTGTTTTTCTCCGAATGGTAATTGCGCAAGCTCCACATCAACCTATCATAGAGATCAATTTTGGCTTGCGAAAAAAGCTGCCTTTTTTCTATAATTTTTTCACGCAACAAGTCTTCAATGAGCGCCTTTTCGACATACGTTTCCCGCTTTTCAATTTCCTCAAACAACTTTACATATTGCGGCGTTTCATTTTTTCTATTAGCTTTACTTTGTTTTAAAAAATAGCTCTTCTCTTTCCTGCTCATAGAGTGGATCAACTCAAAAAGGTCTGTATTGGGCATAGGTTTTTCCTGATTTTTCCAAGCGCCAAAATAGTCTTTTCATTTGAAAATCAACATTTAACATTCCTCCTTTTTGTATTTTTCATCCTTATTTTTAGAAAAAACTCGATTGCTGCGCTTCTTTATACTATTTATTTTTAGGTCATAATCCAAAAAAATCAAGATTATGACTATGAGAAACCTTTTTTCAATCGCGCTTTTTATAACGCTCAGCGCAGTGCTTTTTACCAATTGCAAAAAGTCGCAATCCACTAATGCCAACGAAAGAACGGCATTGGGAACAGCTCCAAGAATTGTAGTGATAGATGATCTTGACCCCAACGCCCGAAACCTACCAATTGTGGTGGATACATCTGAGATTGACACCTCGAAGGCCTTAATATTTGATAATACCTCCATCATAAAAGGTAATATCAATACGACAAGTGAAGGCTATGCGATAGTAGATAGCACGGGACAAACCTTTAACATTAATTTCGCTACAACAATAGATACGATGAACCTGCAAAATGTAGAACTCTACTACGCCATACCGGCTACGATGGATAATAACGCTGTGAAAATACTAATCCCCAGAAAATACATTCTACAAGGCAGCCAGGGTGGCTCATCCGGTGGCGGTAGCGGCGGAAGGAACTAATTACTTTTGAATCTAACCATTTCTGCAGCCCCTGTGTGCCCCAAAATACCGAATGAACAAGGCGGTGTATGCCTGATTAAAAAGGATGCCGCCTACTTTTACCCTTCTTAGACTTAAAGCCCTCTAATTTTTTATTAAGTAGTTGTTCTAATAGAAACTAAGGTTCATTTTTTGGTAAAGTACTGATCTGCTATTTAGACTTGTATCCGCATATTATCAAAGCAGCATATTAGCTTATTACTAACAATCATATTTTCCACCTCAAAAAAATGTAATCATGGAAATTCAATTTTTTCCAGCGTTCGGTGACCCAGGGGCACCCATGGCACATTGTAAAGTCAATCTATCGAAACGACAACCCCAGGCAATTGTCATTATTGATGATCTTCCTCCTTGCTGAAAGTGTCTTTTGCAATGCAAGCTGAGAAAAGCTCAGGAAACTGAACGTTTACTGAACGGCGGGGTAGGACAAAATACCACTAATATTCGAGTTTTTTTTCATACTAAAACCGCACATTCAACAGCCCCGCCAGTTCTTTTACTTCCCGAATCGTCTCCTGCGCACGCCTGCGTATCTGCACCGATGAGTCTTTTACTTGCTCTTTTACCTCTTTTTTGTTGGCTAAAATAGCAGCCTTCCGCTCCCGAAAAGGATCACTCACTGCTACCAATGCCGCTCCCACGGCTTCTTTCAAATCCACATATTTCAGTGTGCCGGCTTCATAATTTGCCATCAAGGCATCATAAGTATCTTGCTTACCGGAGGCTTTGAGTAGGGCAAAAAGATTCGCCAGCCCTGCGCTCATCTGCCCTGGGGGTGTATCGCCGGCATCGGTCACAGCCGATTTGATTTGCTTGCGAATGCGATCCGGTTCGGAAAAAATGTTGATATAATGTTTTTCGCCAGCGCTTTTGCTCATTTTGCGGGTAGGTTCGGCAGTGGACATCACTCGCGGCACCTCCGTATGCAAAGCTTTGGGTAAAATAAGGTATTCTTTACCCACTTGATTATTAAATCGTTGTGCAATATTGCGCGCCAGTTCCAGGTGTTGATCCTGATCATCGCCCACCGGTACAAAATCCGCCCGATAGATGAGGATGTCCGCCGCCTGAAGCACCGGATAATTCAACAAACCCGCGGAGATAAAGCCTTCCGAGCTCTCCTCACTCTGCTTGCTTTTGTCTTTAAATTGGGTCATTCGACTTAGTTGCCCATAAGAGCAAAAGCAATTAAAAATCCAGCAAAGCTCGGCGTGCTCTGGCACTAGCGATTGAATAAAAAGGTTTTCAGTTTTGATGCCGGTAGCCATCAGATTAAAAATCAGTTCCCAGGTATTTTCCACCAATTTTTTAGAATCATAGGGCATGGTCATGGCGTGATAATTCACCACCCCGTAAAAGCAATCGTATTGCTCTTGCAATGCTACCCAGTTTTTTACAGCACCGAAGTAATTGCCAAAGTGCATATCGCCCGTGGGTTGGATGCAAGAGAGAACTCGTTTTTTTTCCATTGTTTTAGGCTATTCGATACCAGCAATGACTGAAATTTCTATGTTGACAAAGCGCGGCAAATTAGCCACTTCTACCAATTCGCGTGCCGGTGCCGTTGCTTCCTCAAAATACTGGGCATACACGGCGTTGATACGGCTAAAATCGTGCATATTTTTTACAAAAACGCTACACTTCAGCACATTTTTGAACGTCAAACCCGCTTCATCCAGGATCGCTTTGATGTTTTCCAATACTTGTTTAGTCTCTTCTTCAATGGAGCCTGTCACCAGTTCTCCTGTAGCGGGATTAATGGCCACTTGCCCTGAAGCATACAGCATATCTTTATAAATAACTGCTTGATTGTAAGGACCAATTGGCGCAGGTGCTTTAGGTGTTTTGATGATTTTTTTCATGTGCATGATATTGTGTTGATAATAAAATTTGGTATAAGACGGTGCTATTTCATTTTTTTTGTAACAACAAAAGCCCCGCATCAAATTTGTATCAGATGGGAGCTTCTTCCAGAAAGCTATGTCATTGCTTTATTAAGCTTCTTCTTCCGCTACCTTTTTCAGTATTTTGCCACGGTAATACATATTGCCCTCAGCATCATAGTAAGCATGGTGGTAAACGTGGCGCTCGCCCGTGGTCGTGCAGGTTGCGATTTGAGGAATGGCAGCTTTGTCGTGCGTTCTGCGCTTCCGCTTTCTCATTTTCGAAATTCTACTCTTAGGATGTGCCATTTTGCTATCATTAAAAAAGTTGTAATAAGATTGACTTCTGTATGAAAGCAGCTCGTCTTGATACTTACCCCATCGCTCATCAGACAAGCCTACTAATTGTCATTAACATCTAAGTCTTTCAGCGCGTTCCACATCGGATTTTCCTTGGTTTCCGGTTCTTCCGCCTCTTCCGGTGCGATATTTTCCAGGTAGCGAAGGATTTCCAAATTGCAAGGGCGCTCCTCTTCTAACTCACAATCGTACACTTTGCTGGCAGGAATAGCCAGGATGATGTATTCATAAACGTACTTTGATACGTCTAATTGTTGTTCTTCCGGATGGATAAAAATGACATCTGCCTCTTCTGCTACCTCCGATTCATGCAACTTCACTAAAAGGCGTTGGCTATCCTGAATAGGAAGATTAATCATAGCGAGGCATCGGTCGCATTCTGTCCTGACAGTCCCTTCAAAATCAAACTGTAGGATATACAAGTCCGATTTTTTTTCCAAATGCAAGCTCAACTCAATACTGCCATCTCTCACCGGAGATGCCTCAAAAGGCTCGAAAAAACTGCCGTCAATATAAAAATCGAACTGATGTAAACCATAGCGCAACCCCTTTATCGGGATCGTGTAAGGTATAAGCGCATCCATTGTAAAGAACATTTTGAAAAGCCTACCGACTTAGGCGGGTGCAAAGATAATTTTTTTTCCTGATTCAAAGTATTTATTTTGAAAATAAAAACTGTTATTTTGCGCATTAATCTGATTTTGTTTTTCGTTTCCATTGCATTCCTTTACTCATCTCCAAACAAATGAGCGTTAATTAATTTCTGCTTAACATGCTTATTCTTCAAATTTTATCAAGAAGCACTAATTTTGTAGGCTGCTTTTTATCTTTTCATTGTTATTATAATTTTAACAAATATACTTGAGATGAACGTTCGGTTAATCGCATTTCTTTTTTTTAGTCTTTTCTCTTCTTTATGCTTTTCTCAGATTATCTGGCAAGAAAACTTCAACGCCTACCCTAATGGTACGACAAGTGCTGCCAGGTGGAGCACCAGTGCTACAGATTGTGACGATGGGGGCAACCTGAATGCGGGGCCGGGGCAGAGTCAATGGGGCGTTTTTGGGGGAGTGTTCACGGTGGAAGATATTGAAGGCACTTGTGGTTGTGGTACCGGTGGCGCTACGGACAATACCTGGGATTCAGAAACCATTAATATTGCTGGGTTTTGTAATGTAAGCATATCGCTCAACACCGGGGGTAGCGGCGGTTTTGAATGTGATTTTCCGGGAGCACCCAATTTTTCTTGTAATAACAGCCACGATCAAATGGTGATCGAATATAGTGTGGATGGCGGAGGATGGACGCTTGGAGCCTACATTTGTGGCTCTGTCGGCTTAGGCGCAGTGAACATTACTGGCATCAATGGTAGCTCACTTGCGATTAGAATTACGGTAGGTAACAAAGCGAATGGAGAAATTTATACTTTTGATGACATCGTAGTATCTGGAACAACTATTGCGCCGCCAAGCATCACTGGACCTACTTCGGTTTGTAATGGCGGGAGTATTATTCTTACAGCCCAGGCAGGTTTTTCGAGCTATGCGTGGTCGCCAGGTGGGCAAACCTCGCAAGCGATTGCGGTCACCAGTCCTGGTACTTATACTGTGACTGTCACCAATGCAGCAGGCTGTACGGCTACTGCTTCCAGGAATATTACCTTAGCACCACCCCCTGCTATCACGGTCAATACGACATCTACGACCCTTTGTCCGGGGCAATCTGCCACGGTAAGCACTTCGCCAGCTTTCAGCACTTACAATTGGTCAACAGGAAGCAATGCCGCTAATATTACGGTCAATTCTCCTGGGTCTTACGCTGTTACCGTCACTAATGCGGCGGGTTGTATTGCAAATGGTTCTGTGACCATCAATGCCGGCACGCCGCCAACGGTCAGCATCAACGCTTCGCAAACTACCCTTTGCCCGGGGCAATCCGCCAATTTGACCGCTTCTGGCGCAGGTATCACTTCTTATAGCTGGTCAACGGGGAATACTACTTCCAGTATTTCTGTCAATACCGCAGGGACCTATTCCGTCACCGTCACCAATGCCGCCGGTTGTACCAATACTGCGAATGTCACCATCAATGCCGGTACGCCGCCAACGGTCAGCATCAACGCTTCGCAAACTACCCTTTGCCCAGGGCAATCCGCCAATTTGACCGCTTCTGGCGCAGGTATCACTTCTTATAGCTGGT
>CAZGJN010000018.1:0-18900 GCA_964526645.1 uncultured Saprospiraceae bacterium | reverse complement strand
CCGCAGGGACCTATTCCGTCACCGTCACCAATGCCGCCGGTTGTACCAATACTGCAAATGTCACCATTAATGCCGGTACGCCGCCAACGGTCAGCATCAACGCTTCGCAAACTACCCTTTGCCCAGGGCAATCCGCCAATTTGACCGCTTCTGGCGCAGGTATCACTTCTTATAGCTGGTCAACGGGGAATACTACTTCCAGTATTTCTGTCAATACCGCAGGGACCTATTCCGTCACCGTCACCAATGCCGCCGGTTGTACCAATACTGCAAATGTCACGATTTCGAATGCACCTGCTGTAAATGTCAACATTTCTGGTAGTACGCTTATTTGCCCTGGTGGAAGCACTACACTGGACGCAGGCGCAGGCTTTAGCACTTATATTTGGAACACAGGACAAACAAGTCGGACGATTTCGGTTAATTCAGCTGGAAATTATAGCGTAACAGTAACCAATGCAAGCGGTTGTACCGGAACAGGAAGTATAAATGTGACTTTACTTTCTGCACCCAATCCGAATATCACAGGTCCAACTATTGTTTGTTCAGGAGGTAGCATTTCCTTGGATGCGGGTCCTGGGTTTTCTAATTATAGCTGGAATACGGGAGCTACCACTAGAACCATAACAGTCACAACACCAGGCACTTACGCTGTGACTGTTACCAATAGTAATGGCTGCCAGGGTACGGATAATATTTCAATAGCTGCTGCACCGCCGGTTGTGGTGGATATTTTGGGGTCTAATTCTGTTTGCCAGGGAAGTAGTATTACTTTGGATGCTGGCGCAGGATTCGCTTCTTACTTGTGGAATACCGGCGCAAGCACTCGTTCTATAAGCGTCAGTACCGCAGGGACGTACGCCGTAACGGTCACTACAGGAAGTGGTTGCACTGGCACGGATAATGTCGTAGTGGTATCTTTACCAACGCCAACAGTAAATATCCTCGGGCCAACCGCCGTTTGTACCGGTGGAAATGTGACGCTGGATGCAGGCGCTGGATTTTCGAGTTATAACTGGAGTACAGGGGCTACTACCAGAACGATTACGATTAATTCTCCGGGTACTTATACCGTCACGGTAACAAATGCAAGTACTTGTACAGCATCAGACGCTCATGTCGTAGTCGGGGTCAATTCGCCAAGCATTAATGACATTACCGACCAAATTGCCTGCGGTGCTTACATTTTACCGCCTATTAGCGGTACAAATTTGACTGGAAACCAAGCGTATTTCACAGGATCCAATGCGACAGGCACGAGTTATAATGCCGGCGATACGATTACTGCCTCTACTACTTTATTCATATTTGATGGCGCACCGGGCTGTAGCAGTGAGCAATCTTTCAATATCACAATCAATACTACACCCAACATCAATCCTCCCGGCGATCAAGTGACCTGCGGTAGCTATACTTTGCCACCTATCTCTGGTATGAATTTATCGCCTAATGCGGCTTATTTTACTGCCACCAATGGTGGCGGTACGCGCTTTAATCCAGGTGATGCAATTACGACTTCTACTACCTTATTTGTTTTTGATAGCAATGGCACTTGTAGCGATGAGAAAAGTTTTATTATTACCATTAATCCGAGTCCCTCGATCAATGACATAGCGGATCAAAGTGCTTGTGCTGCCTATACCTTGCCGGCTATCACGGGGAGTAACCTCACAGGGAATCAGGCTTATTTTACAGGAAGCAATGGTAGCGGCACGCGTTTTAATCCGGGGCAAATTATTTCTACTTCGCTCACCCTCTTTATTTTCGATAGTGATGGCGGCAACTGCCTTGATCAGGAGTCCTTTGCCATTGCTATCAATCCTAATCCAGCAGTGAATCTTACAGCCACCAACGTCAGTTGTAATGCTGCCCAAGACGGCATGATTTCTATTACGATCACTGGCGCTGCACCTTTTATGTTTGATTGGAATGCAAATAATCTAGACGGTCAACAAAATGTGGCAGGACTTGCGCCCGGCAATTACGCCGTCACTATTACAGATAATAATGGCTGTAGGGATACTGTTTCTGCCACTATCACGGAACCGCAGGCACTCGTGCTTAATTGCGCCCAACAGGCTAGTGCATTAGAGGCAAATATTGCTATCAATGGCGGTACCGCCCCTTATAGCCTTTCCTGGACGGGGCCAACGGCTGGCACTCAACTCGCAAATACGCCCGGCAATGTTTTGCTCAATGGCTTGGTTATAGGTACTTACCAAGTCACTGTGACCGATGCCAATGGCTGTCAGGCAACCTGCACTTTTGACATAACTTTCCCCTGCGATCTGGCAGTGAGTTTAACACCTACTGATGTAAGCTGTAATGGCGGATCTGATGGTGCTATTCAAAGTATGCTGACGGGAGGCACAGCGCCGCTCGTTTTTGATTGGAATGTGAATACGCTGGACGGTGCAGCAAATGCGGTGGATTTAATTGCCGGCCTTTATATTCTGACAACCAGAGATGCCAACGGCTGTAGGGATGTTGATACGGTGATCATTGCCGAGCCAGTTCCCTTTAATCTGAGCTGCCGCCAACTCAGCCCTGCCACGACGGTAGGTGGTAGCGATGGTATTGCCCAAATTACATTCAGTGGTAACAATGCGCCTTTTACGATTGCTTGGACGGGGCCGGTGTCCGGTAATACCACTGTTGCTTCAGGGGGTCAAAACATCGCAGCTGATATTCCAAATTTGAGTGTTGGCAATTATGAAATCCTATTGACGGATGCCAATGGTTGTTCTACTACCTGCAATTTTAGTATCAATGATCCCAGTTGCAACCTGAGTGTAGGGATTTCCAAACAAAACGAAAGCTGCCCAGGCACTGCCGATGGTTCGATTGAATTGAATGTCAGTGGTGGTACACCCCCATTTACTTACGATTGGAACAATGATGCGCTCGACGGCACACAAGACCCCGCCGGCTTGTCACCTGCCAATTATATCGTAACTATCACAGATGTAAATGGTTGCACGGCAACTGCCAATGCTTCCATTAGCTCCAGTTTTCTTTCCCCTACGGTCAATATCACCCTTGACCAAGCGATCCCGATTTGTGCAAACGAGTGTTCCTTTATTGAGCTTGATTTCACCGGAACGCCGCCATTTGTGTTATCTTACCAAATTACAGTCAATACCACTTCTTTTATGGGCACGCTCACCAGCCTCAATGTCAAGGATACGATTGAGATGTGCAGTGACTTTTTCGGTACGAATGTAGATTCGATTCGATTTGATTTTATTAACCTTCAGGATGCCAATTGCCAACAGCCCTTATCAGAGGCGCGCACCTTCTTTGTGAGCCAATTAGGAAGGGATACGATCCAACAAACGCTTTGCTTGGGCGATAGCCTCTTGGTGAACGGTACAGTTTATAATCAAAGTAACCCAACGGGTACAGAAATCATCCCTGGTGGCGCTGCCAATGGCTGCGACTCTACGATCATGGTGAATTTAAGTTTCTTTCCGCCTGCTGCGGCTGATTTGAACGCCACTATTTGCGAAAATGACAGCTTAGTGATCAATGGCACGGTTTACAACCTCTTGAATGCCAGTGGGACAGAGATTTTGCCGGGTGCTGCCGCCAACGGTTGTGATTCGATTGTCAATATTAGCTTGAATTTCTTTCCGCCGATTGTTTTTGATCTCAATCAAACTATCTGTGAAACCGATAGCTTGATCGTCAATGGTACGATTTACAACCGAAATAATCCATCCGGTACTGAAACATTCATCGGGGCTGCCGCTAATGGCTGCGACTCCACGGTGAACGTGATGCTCCAATTCTTTCCAACAGCTGTGTTTGATCTGGCATCCACTATTTGCGAAAATGACAGCTTAGTGATCAATGGCACGGTTTACAACCTCTTGAATGCCAGTGGGACAGAGATTTTGCCGGGTGCTGCCGCCAACGGTTGTGATTCGATTGTCAATATTAGCTTGAATTTCTTTCCGCCGATTGTTTTTGACCTCAATCAAACCATTTGTGAAACCGATAGCTTGATCGTCAATGGTACGATTTACAACCGAAATAACCCATCCGGTACTGAAATATTCATCGGGGCTGCCGCTAATGGCTGCGACTCCACGGTGAACGTAGCGCTGCAATTTTTTCCAGCAGCTGTTTCCAATCTGAATCTTAGCCTTTGTGAAGGAGAAACCCTTACGGTCAACGGTAGGGTGTACGATCAGTTCAATCCAACGGGCTTAGAAGTCATTTCTAACGCAAGTGTAAATGGTTGTGATTCAACGGTAAACATCAATTTATCGTTCTTTGCACCAGCTGTTTTTGATTTAAATCAGACCCTATGTGAAGGTGAAAGTATCGTTGTAAATGGTATTACTTATGATCAAAATAAGCCCAATGGCTTGGAAATACTCGCTGGAGCAAGTGCCAACGGTTGTGATTCAACGGTAAATATCAACCTTTCTTTTATACAAGCTACCCGAAGTGTAGTAGAAGAATCGCTTTGCCCTGGGCAAAGCCTTGTGGTAAATGGCAAGGTTTATGACCAGTCCAATCCAAGTGGCATTGAGGTGATTGCAGGAGGAAGTGCAAATGGTTGCGATAGCATCATTGAGGTGCGATTGAGTTTTCTACCGCCGGTGTTCGGTGCAATAGAGGGTAGCACGGGTATTTGCAGTGGCGAAACAGCTACTTTGACCTTCCGCTTGAGTGGCGCCCAACTGTTTGATGTCCGATACACAGACGGTAGAAATCCCGCCATCGAATTGAATGATATTACAGATGGCTATACGGTTCAAGTCAGTCCAAATCAGACAAGTACCTATTCCATTGAATTGATTAGTGTAGAAAGTATCAGCTGTCCGGCCGAAATTCGCGGTAGCGCTACCATCCAGGTAAGTGACATCTCGGCTGTTGCAAGTGTTGCTTCGAATTTTGGTGGTTTTGGTGTAAGCTGCGCCGATAGTGAAGACGCAGTGCTGAGCGTTAGCACGGGTGTTAACTTTCCACCGTTTTCTTATCAGTGGAGCAATGGCGCTACCACTGCCCAAGTGCGTGATGTTGGGGCGGGGAATTATAGAGTGACTGTAACCGATGCGCTGGGATGCACAGCCACAGACAATGCAGTAGTGACTGCCCCAGAACCTATTCTATTGCAAAACAGTACAACAGATGTCACTTGTGTTGGTGATAATAATGGCACTATCCTTGTAGAAACCCTGCAAGGTGGCTCAGGTCGGTACGAAGTTTCACTTGATGGTAGCTCTTACCGGCTTATCAACACCATTCCCTATCGTTTGAGTGGGTTAAATGCGGGGAATTATACGGTATTTGTGAGAGATGCAAATGGTTGTGAAATAAATTTTGAGGCCAACATCAGCGCCTCCTCTCAAGCGCAGTTGGAATTGGGTGACAACCAAACCATCCGATTGGGTGATAGCATTGAGTTGGTAGGGCAGGTCAATTTTATACCAAGTAAAATTCAATGGTCGCCGGTTGCTGGTTTATCTTCACCTGATTTGCTCCGTACCTTTGTGAGCCCACAAACCACCACAACCTACATTCTGACTGTAGCTGATACAGCGGGCTGTTTGGCACGCGATCAGGTCACGATTTTTGTCAACAAAGAAAGAGGCGTATTCATCCCCTCTGCCTTTAGCCCCAATGAAGACGGTAGTAATGACATTTTTTATATCAATGGCGGCAACGATGTTGTGATGATCAAAAAGTTTTTGATATTCGATCGCTGGGGTAACCTAATGTTCCAAAAAGATGATTTCCTCCCGAATGATCCGCAACATGGCTGGGATGGTTTGTTCAAAAACCAGGAGGTGAGTCTTGGTATTTATGTCTATTATGCTGAAATAGAATTTATTGATGGAAAAACGGAATTTTTCAAGGGGGAAATAACGTTGCTGCGATAAAATAGATAAGTACAAAAAGGGGTATATGAAATTGTATGTTATTCTGTTGATCGTATTAGCAGTAGTAGGATGGGTATTGGCCATTGCCCTTTTATGGCGACAATGGCGCATCAAACAAAAAACAACCGCGCTTCAAAAACGCCTGGAAATGTATACAGCTTATTTATCGGAAGCTGATCAGCTGTTTTTGCAAGTTAAAACAGACCCCAGAGCAATTTATACCCTTACCTTTGATTTTATCCACGAAGCGCTGAGCGGCGGATTAGAAGAATCGCAACAGGCTGCCCAGCACTTCCAATTAGATATTGCTGCTTTTATTCTAAAAATAAATACCCCTCTCAATGTTTTAAAGCAAGCCTTAGGCAAGTTAAAGCCACACAGTAGCAAACCAATTAGTGTCAAAATTGACGAAATAGAGTACCTCATCAAGGATTATGCCAATGAACTAAATCTCATTACAAAAAGCCTTTCTACTTCCTCCGATATTAATAATGAGCTTCAAAAATTACAAACAATTGGTTATGAACGCCGAGTAAAATGGATGGAAAGCATCAATCGCGAAATACAATCCTTGATGGGCAAAGAAATTGAGCAGCAGTATGGCATCCTCTACACTCAACTAAAGGATATAGAACCATACTGGCGAGAGCAACAGCCATCAGGCACTCAAACGTAGTGTTTGTTCTATTTTTTTGATTTCATGGACTTTTTCGCTGCTTGCAGATGGTGCAAACAATTGATCCGTGTGGCGATCATCTACAATTTCTACTTGAAGCACTTCCGCAAATGTTTTTGCCATATCGCCCATGCTACGCGCGTAGTACTCGCTTTTGCCCAGCGCCATAAACAAATCAATCACACCAGCTCGAATCATTTCGTATTTATCAACCTGCATCAGTAGATGTCTTTGAGATTTTCCACTGATCGTTTTACCGATATGTTCCACTTTCCCTCGAAGTTCCTCCGCAGTATATCCAAGCACTTCGGCGCGGTGCTTCCACCAGTTGGAAGCTTTGCCACCATTTCGTTCTTCATAAGTTTTGAGGTGCTGGCGTTCGCACGTTTCCTGGCAAGAGACAGAACTCATCGCTTTGACCAAATCCAGCACTACCACTACTTGTTCTTTCGTAATGGCTTCTGCACGCTCGTCTTCCAAAGACAACAACCACTTGGCATATTTCATTTTCACTTTGCTTTTGGATAGCAGGGTGACCAGCTTGGCAAATTCGATTGTAAAATAATAATCCTCTATTATAGGCGAATCCTTTACCTGCCGCGGGGCATAGTCCTGCATATTAGAAGGCTTTCGAATCCCGTTTTTGAATTCATACACCTCTGACAGCCATTTTTTCAGATTGATGGCGTAGTGATGATTGGGTAATTCTAATACCTGATGTAAGTGGCTCGCCGTGACAACTTTTGTGCCTTTTTTGCTGATTAATACTTGCAAATCCATAACAACTTGTATTTGAAAACAAAAATACACAATTTGTTTTTATTTGTCAAGTTTTAAAACAAAAATATTTTTTATTCATCCTCCCAAAACAATTCCGTTGCTATTTTATCTGCCAATAAACGACCTTGATCCGTAAGGAAAAACACAGTTTTGTCATTGATAATCAATCCACTGCGAAGATACGGCTGAACATGATGAAGGAAGTAAGTTTCAAACTTTTCTTGTATGTTTTTGATATGTAGCACATTGCAACCCCAGTTGGTACGCAAGGAAGTCATAATGTATTCGTTATAGCGTTGCGCCGGTGTAAGGGATTCTATTTCAAAAAGTTGGGGAGGATAGTGCCCAAGTGCGTGATTCTCAGCAATAGTTTTGAGGTAGTTCGCATTGTGGGCGATATTCCATTGCCGGCTTGAGCCATCGAAGGAATGTGCAGCGGGACCGATACCGAGATAGGGCGCTCCGAGCCAATAACTTGAGTTGTGCCGAGCATAGTGCCCTGGTTTGGCAAAATTGGAAATTTCGTAGTGCTCGTAGCCCTGCGCGCGCATGAGCCGCATCAGGGTTTCAAATTGCCGGGCGGCTTGTTCTTCATCCACAGCGGGGGTTTTGCCTGTTTTTATAAAATGATCCAGTGCAGTTTTGGGTTCTACCGTGAGGGCATAGCAGGAAACGTGAGGAATCTGATAATCAAAAACTGTCTGTAAATTGGCTTCCCAGTGGGTATCCGGCGTAGTAGGCGCGCCGTAGATGAGGTCAACGGTGAGGTTCTGAAAACCAACCGACAGCGCATTTTCAATACAATCCTTCGCTTCTTCGGCAGTATGTGCCCGATTCATAAATCGCAAATCTGCTTCAAAAAACGATTGAATGCCGATACTGAGCCTGTTCACCGGCGTTTGGCGCAAAGCCATCAATTTTGCTACCATCAAATCATCAGGATTGGCTTCCAATGTGATTTCAGCATCGGGTTCTACTTCAAACAATTTGTAGATTTTTTCAAAAATAAGCTGCAACTCTTCATCACTCAACAAGGAAGGCGTACCACCGCCAAAATAAATCGAACGGAGCGCGGCACCATCGAGGTAATCCTTGCGCCATTCCATTTCCTGCAAAAGCGCTGCTACCATTTCCCCTTTGTACTTCAGTGAAGTAGAAAAGTGAAAGTTGCAATAATGGCAAGCTTGCTTACAAAATGGAATATGAAGGTACAAACCCGACATAGCAATCAACTTATTTTGGATTGGTTGGGCAAAATACAACATCTCCCGATTAAAATTTTTATCTTTCGTTTTAAAACAAAAAAACTTGACATTCACAGGCAAAACGGTACTCATCACAGGTGGTTCGCGCGGCATTGGCAGAGCGACTGCGCTGGCTTTCGCCCAAAAAGGAGCACTGGTGGCTATTAATTTCAGAAATAACAGCGAAGCGGCTTATGCTACCTGTGAAATGTTAGCCGGCGAAGGGCATTTTGCTATCAAAGCCGACATTGCTCGCCCGGAAGCGGTACAGCAAATGGTGGCCGCTGTGGTAAAAGAATTTGGTACCCTGGATATTCTGGTCAACAATGCAGGAGTCTATCTACCTCATCCGATTGCGGCAACAGATTATGACAAATGGCAAAAAGCCTGGCTCGATACGCTCCAAATCAACCTCATCGGGGCAGCCAACACTTGTTATTGCGCAGCGCAACACATGATAAAACAAGGCGGTGGGCACATTGTGAATGTCTCCTCTCGCGGTGCTTTTCGGGGCGAACCCGACTATCCGGCATACGGTGCAAGCAAAGCTGGCTTGAATGCCCTGAGCCAGTCATTGGCACAAGCATTAGCAAAACACCATATTTTTGTAGGGGTGGTAGCGCCGGGATTTGTTGAAACCGACATGGCAGAGACCCTGCTCCATAGCCCTGCCGGCGAAGCTATTAAAAACCAGAGTCCCCTGGGGCGGGTAGCCAGCGCGGAGGAGGTTGCCCACGCCATCCTTTTCCTCGCTTCGGATGAAGCTGCCTTTACGACCGGCTGTATTTTGGATATAAATGGTGCTTCTTATTTGCGTTCTTAAGCTTATCATTGTGGCGCTTCAAGCCGAAGAAATGACGCTTTCCGAATGGCATATAAAATCTCAAAGGGATCAATCTCAATACTATCTCCTGCTATGAGCAATCGGCTTGCCCTGCCTTGTATTTTCGGGAAAAGCCAGGCTACGATCGCTTCAATGGAATCTTCCTCCCCAAACGTCAGATACATGCGAATGGTTTCCTGGAAGCCAATACGATTGCCCTGATGATCTTCGTCCATCACAATGGAGGCTTTTGTATCTGGAATTTTGAAAGTATCGCCATATTGCAACCAGCGATAAAAAGTACCAAACAGGTGGTATTTCAAATCTTTATCGGAAGTGATAAGTTCTATTTTCAGTTTGCGGATGGCAAACAAAGCTCCTCCCTGCATAAAAGGTACATCGGCTTGGCGCTTTGTACCAAAGCCCAGGGTTTTATTCGATAAATGCTGCTCGATTTGAGTAGCCAGGTTTTCTATCAATTGAAAGCGTTCGGTTGCCATTTCGCGCACCGTTTCATCTTCAAATTTCTCAAAATTATCGGGGTGGAATTTGGCACGCAGTTCTCGGTGAATTTTTCGTAACTGCTCCAAATCAAGGTCCTCTAAGGGCATACCAAAATACTTCACAATCGCTTCTTTATCTTTTTCAGTGAGCATAACAAGCAATTTTTCAAAAGAAACACCACAAAAGCGCAATTGGTTAAGGCCCAGAGTGATAAAAATCACCCCTTCCACTTGATTTTGCTCATCGGGTAAACTTCACACCAAGCCTACCTTGCATCAAAAATAATGGATTTGGTTTATTGGCAGCACAAGCGAATGGATGCGCCAAAAGCCATCAATGGATATACAAAATCATTATGAAAGTCATTTTTTTACTCATTTTAGTCAGTTTGGTGATCGCGTTGGGATTTCTGGGTGCCTTCCTGTGGGCAGTAAAAAGCGGTCAGTACGATGACGATTATACACCTTCGATTCGAATCCTTTTCGATGATAAAAAAACAAACAACAAAAATTCATAATTCATGACACCTGCTATCGAGAAGTTCAGTTACGACAATGCGATTGTTAGAAAATTTGCTATTGCTTCAGTGGTGTTTGGTATAATTGGGATGTTGGTGGGATTGTTAGTTGCTTTGCAATTAGTTTTTCCTGTGCTCAATTTCGATTTACCCTACACGACCTATGGTCGCATCCGGCCATTGCATACCAATGCCGTGATTTTTGCATTTGTGGGCAATGGTATTTTTATGGGGGTTTATTATTCGCTGCAGCGATTGCTCAAAACATCCATGTACAGCAAGTTTTTGAGTGAATTTCACTTTTGGGGCTGGCAAACGATCATCCTGGCGGCGGCAGTCACGCTCCCACTGGGTATCACCAGCGCTAAGGAATACGCCGAATTGGAATGGCCCATTGACTTGGCTATCGCCGTGGTATGGGTTGCTTTTGGTATCAATATGTTCGGTACGATCCTAAAACGCCGCGAAAACCACCTGTATGTTGCCATTTGGTTTTACATTGCCACCTGGATCACCGTTACGGTGTTGCATATCGGCAACAACATCGAGCTGCCAGTAAACATGTGGAAAAGCTACAATATCTTTGCAGGCGTACAAGATGCTTTGGTGCAATGGTGGTATGGCCATAATGCAGTGGCATTTTTCCTGACCACCCCTTACCTGGGGCTGATGTATTACTTCCTGCCCAAAGCGGCGAATCGCCCGGTATATTCCTACAAACTATCTATCATCCACTTCTGGGCATTGATTTTTATATACATCTGGGCAGGGCCGCACCACTTGTTGTATTCTGCACTCCCTGATTGGGCACAATCACTCGGTACGGTATTTTCGGTGATGCTGATTGCGCCATCCTGGGGCGGCATGTTGAATGGCTTGCTCACCTTGCGGGGAGCTTGGGACAGGGTTCGGCAAGATCCCGTTCTGAAATTTCTGGTAGTGGCTGTTACGGCGTATGGGATGGCTACTTTTGAGGGGCCGATGCTTTCTGTGAAATCTGTCAATGCGATTAGCCACTTTACAGACTGGACAATTGGTCACGTTCACGTGGGTGCATTGGGTTGGAATGGATTCCTCACCTTCGGCGTACTTTACTGGTTGATTCCTAAAATGTATAATACCAATATTTATTCTACAAAACTCGCCAATGCTCATTTCTGGATTGGTACTTTGGGCATCTTATTTTATGCGATTCCACTGTACTGGTCTGGCTGGACACAAGCCTTGATGTGGAAACAATTCACACCCGATGGCTTCTTGGCATATCCCAATTTCTTGGAGACGGTAACACAGCTCATTCCAATGTACGCCCTTAGGGCATTAGGCGGAACGATGTTTTTGGCTGGTGTCTTTATAATGGTGTACAACCTGATGAAAACCGCCAAGCAAGGCTCTTTCCAAGCTTATGAAGCAGCCGAAGCACCTGCTCGCGTGGTACACACTACCCACGGCAAAGAATACTGGCACAGATGGATCGAGCGCCGCCCAATCCAGATGCTGATTGCCAGCTTGATTTTGATACTCATCGGTGGTATTGTAGAAATTGCACCAATGGCCCTGATTGATAAAAACGTACCAAAAATTGAATCGGTAAGACCATACACGCCGCTCGAATTGGCGGGTCGGGATATTTATGTTCGCGAAGGTTGCTTGGGCTGTCATTCACAGATGGTTCGTCCATTTCGCTCAGAAACAGAACGCTATGGAGAATACTCCAAATCGGGCGAGTACATTTACGACCGACCTTTCTTGTGGGGTAGCAAGCGCACAGGACCTGATCTGCACCGCGAAGGTGGCAAGTATCCTGATAGCTGGCACTATAATCACATGCTGGACCCGACCACGATGTCGCCAGGATCTATCATGCCGGCATATCCCTGGCTAATTGATAATAACTTAAATGCGAGCGATATTCCTGCCAAAATAAGGGTATTGCAAACACTGGGAACGCCTTATCCCGATGGTTATGATGCGATTGCTGTGGCGGATTTAGAAAAACAGGCAAAAATCGTAGCGGACAACCTCCGCAAAGATGGTATCGAAGGTGAAAACCTGGAAAAGAAAGAAATCATTGCGGTAATTGCCTACTTGCAAAAGCTGGGTACGGATATTAAACCAAAACCACAAGCAACGCAATAAACATCCTGGAGGCTTTGTGGCTTAAAAGTTTTTTTGTTCACAATTAAAAGATAAACATGTACAAATATATTTTAGAAGGTAATAACATCAACTGGATGGCAATTTTTGCGCTCCTCACCTTCTTTTCGATTTTCCTGATTAGTGCAGTTGTCGTCCTGGGGCGCAACAAAACCTATGCAGATAAAATGGCTCACTTGCCGCTGGAAGACTCCAATCCTGTCAAACCTGAAAATAACGGATCTTTATGAAAAATAGAACCATCAAATACATACTCGTAAGCACCTTGTTACTCTTGTCGAATGGCTTCCTCTCGGCACAAGATGCAGCAGCACAAGCGCAAGACCCTTTCTTTTTTGATCGCTTTCTACTTATCACGCTGCTGATTGTGGCGGGAGTGGTGGTCATCAGTGCGATTATAGCCCTGACAAGCCTCATCAATACGATGGTGAAAGTACAGCAAATAAAAATTTACCAGGAGCAAGGCTTGGAGGCTTACCTTGAGGAGGTAAAAAAGCCAAAGAGTGCCAGCAACTGGTGGCAAAATATTTATAAACGCTGGACAAACGTGGTGCCTGTGGAAAAAGAAAAGGATATTCTTTTTGATCACAGCTATGATGGCATTCGGGAATTGGACAATAGCCTCCCACCCTGGTGGACTGCCCTCTTTGGCATTACAATCGTATTTTCTCTGATTTACATGGTATATTATCATTTTGCGGGGGTAGGGCCAAGCTCCGCCGAAGAATACACCATTGAGATAGCACAAGCAGAGGAAGCTCTAAAAGCCTATCAGGCAAAACAAGCGAATGTAATTGACGAAGAAAACCTCACAGCACTCACGGATGAACAATCCATTTCTCTGGGCAAAACCATCTGGGATGCCAACTGCGTCGCTTGTCATGGTGCTAATGGCGAAGGCGGTGTCGGTCCCAATATGACGGATGAATACTGGATTCACGGTGGTTCTATCAAGAATGTTTTCCAAACCATCAAAAATGGTGTGCCTGAAAAAGGGATGATCGCCTGGAAAACACAGCTCCGCCCGGCTGATATGCACCGCGTGGCAAGTTTTATCATGACACTGCAAGGCACCAATCCGCCAAATCCAAAAGCGCCCGAAGGTGAAAAATTTGACCCCAAGGCGGTTCAATCGGATACGACTGCGAACCAGACACTTGGTTTGAAATAAATAAAAAATCGGGGAGTACAAGAAGGCTTCTTCTTAATCTCCCCACCTTTCTAATTCAAGAAAAAATGAGTACTACCGCTCCAATGAAAGATACGGAAGCCTATCGCGATGCGATTGCCACGGTGGATAAAGTAGGCAAGCGTGTTTGGATTTATCCCAAAAAACCGAAAGGTAGGTTTACGAACGCCCGCACGTACCTAAGCTGGGTGCTGCTGGCGCTATTATTTGGGATGCCCTTCATCAAAATTGGCGGAGAGCCTTTGCTCCTTTTTAATGTGATAGAGCGCAAGTTCATCCTTTTGGGGATTCTATTTATACCCCAGGATTTCCACTTATTTGTCTTGGCGATGCTCACCTTCATGGTGTTTATCATATTGTTTACGGTCATTTTTGGGCGCTTGTTTTGCGGATGGGTTTGCCCGCAGACTATTTTTATGGAAATGGTATTCCGCAAAATTGAATACTGGATCGAGGGCGATGCCAATGCCCAACGCAAGCTGAATGCCGCACCCTGGACGACCGAAAAATTGATAAAAAAAGGCTCCAAACAAGCTATTTTCTTTGGTATCGCGGTATTAGTTTCCAATACTTTTCTGGCTTATATCATTGGTGCAGATGAAGTGCTGCGCATCATTTCCGAGCCAGTGAGCCAGCACTTGGGCGGTTTTATTGCTATGATCTTGTTTTCGGGTGCATTTTACTTCGTTTTTTCCTATCTGCGCGAGCAGGTGTGCATTGCCATTTGCCCTTACGGGCGCTTGCAAGGCGTTTTGTTAGATAAAAACTCGATCGTCGTTGCTTATGATTTTATTCGTGGCGAGCCAAGAGGCAAACTCCAAAAGACACCAAAAACTAATAACCCCTTACAAAGCATTGAAGCTGCCGTTCAATTTTCTACTCAAACAAATGAACCCCTCCTTGCCGAAAAAGCAATCGAGTTTCCTCGATTAGGCGATTGTATTGATTGCAAACTCTGCATCCATGTGTGTCCCACGGGCATTGATATCCGCAACGGCACTCAGTTGGAATGTGTCAATTGTACCGCTTGCATTGATGCCTGTGATGAAGTGATGGATAAAATTGATCGCCCACGCGGTTTGATTCGCTACGATAGCTACAATGGAATCGCCGAGCACCGAAATCGCATTTTTACACCACGGGTGATTGCTTACAGTGTTTTTCTTACCGTTTTATTAGCAGTGAATGTGATTTTGTTGAGTGGGCGCGGCAGTGTAGAAACGCTGATTCTTCGAACGCCTGGTATGTTGTATCAAAAAGTGGACGACAAGCATATCAGCAATTTGTACAATTACGAGGTAATCAATAAAACAAAGAAAGAAATGCCCTTGATGCTCCGTTTAGCTACATCTGGTGGAAGTATTCGAGTGATAGGCGCATTAAAAACTGCCCAACCCGGCGAAGTAGTCAAGGGAGCGATGTTTATTGACATGGAAACGAAAGCACTGGATAGCCGGAAGACAAAACTGAAAATCGAAGTGGTCTCTAATGGTAAAGTCATTGATAAGGTGACAACCAATTTCCTGGGGCCTGTAAAATAGAAGAGCTTTCGTAAATCTTTGAGATTTGCGAAAGCTAAAAAGTAAAAAATCAGCGGACTAACTTAATTTTTAAAACATGAAAATAAATTGGGGTACAGGCATTGCTATATTTTACATCACCTTTGCGGCAATATTAGTTTTTGCAGTAATAAAATCCACGCAATACGATAATAGCTTAGTGTCGGCAGATTATTATGCCGATGATCTAAAATACCAGGAGCACTACGTCAAGCTAACCAATAGCGCAGCCCTGGCACAAGATTTAAAAATAGCGAGCGAAGCAGAGACGATCCGCTTTCAATTTCCGAACGAAGTAGGCCCCGTAAAAGGAACAATCCTGTTTTTTTGTCCATCGGATAGCAAACAAGATTTTACCATCGCAGTGCAAACCGATGCGACCAAGCAACAAACGGTAAAAACCCAAAACCTGAAACGCGGTCTTTGGAAGGTAAAAGTAGATTGGCAAGCTGGCGAAAAAGCTTATTACAAGGAAGCGACCATTATTCTTTAATTTTCACAACACAACTTCGTCGAATGCTCTGGACAGCCTTTATGATTGGTTTGGGAGGAAGTCTTCATTGTGTGGGCATGTGTGGCCCCATTGCACTGGCGCTTCCGCAGCAATCGAGCAACCAGTGGCTGGTGGCGGCTAATGTCCTCATTTACAACCTGGGCAGGGTTTTTACTTACGTCCTGTTAGGTTTTATCATTGGTACAATTGGCAAAGGTATTTTTATAGCAGGCATCCAGGGTTATTTCTCCATCGCTTTGGGTGTTTTATTGTTGCTCATCGCACTTTTTTCCATCAATGTAGAAAAAAAAATAGTCGCCCTCTACCCTATTCAACGCTTGCAAAGGTGGGTCAGTAAAAATTTGGGATACTTTTTAAAACAAAATAACAGTCTTGGATTGTTTTCCATCGGTGTTTTAAATGGACTATTGCCCTGTGGCTTGGTCTATATGGCGATCATTGGAGCGCTTACCACCGGCAGCATCTGGAGCAGCGGCTTGTACATGGGCTTGTTTGGGGCAGGTACCATTCCTTTGATGATGGCAACGGCGCTGGCGGGGCAATTTATCACACTCAACTGGCGAAACAGAATCAGGCGCTTGTTTCCGCTGTTTCTAATAGCGTTTGCCATTCTTTTTGTGGTACGTGGCATTCATTTTATGGATGCTTTGGATTGGCGGCTGTGGCAAAACACAGGCGATATCCCTACCTGTCATTGATTTTGGATGTAATTAAAACGCTGAAAAGCTGTACATTTGCAAATATAATTTTGACTTAGTCTAAATCGAGTATTTTATACAATGATCAAAACAGATATTCTTATCATTGGTGCTGGTCCGGTGGGCTTGTTTGCTGTTTTTGAAGCAGGTTTGCTCCAGATGCACTGCCACATAGTGGATGCTTTACCGCAACCCGGCGGGCAGCTATCGGAAATTTATCCTAAAAAACCGATTTATGACATTCCCGGCTACCCTATCGTTTTGGCAGAAGATTTGGTGAAAAATTTGATGGCGCAAATCGCACCTTTCAAGCCCGGTTTTACCCTGGGCGAGCGCGCTGAAAAACTGGAACGCCTACCTGATCAATCTTTTAAACTGACTACCAATAAGGGCACCAGCATCCAAGCACCTGTAATTTTTATTGCCGCAGGGCTGGGCAGCTTCGAGCCTCGCAAACCACCCATTGACAATATCGAGCATTTTGAAGATAGAGGCGTGGAATATTTTGTGAAAGACCCCGAAATGTACCGAAATAAGCGCGTAGTGCTGGCAGGTGGCGGCGATAGTGCCTTGGACTGGACGATTTACCTGTCGGAACTGGCAAGGGAAGTTTTTCTAGTGCATCGCCGGCAGGGATTTCGGGGCGCACCGGATAGTGTAGAAAAAGTGAAAGAATTGAGCGAAACCGGCAAAATCAAACTGATCACGGAAGCGCAAGTCATCGGTTTGCATGGCAATGGAAAGCTCAACGAAGTGGTGATTCAGCACGATAGCCAGGGCGAATTTACGATTCCTACGGATCATTTTGTGCCTTTGTTCGGCATGACACCCAAGCTGGGCCCGCTCGAAAATTGGGGACTGGAACTGGACAAAGGTGCCATCAAAGTTGATACAGAAGATTATCGCACCAATATTCCGGGCATTTATGCAGTGGGAGATATCAATACCTATCCCGGCAAGTTGAAACTCATTTTATGCGGTTTTCACGAAGCTACCCTGGCTTGTCAATCGGCTTTCAGAATTGCATATCCCGATAAAAAACTGAGTTTTAAATACACAACCGTGAACGGTGTACAAGGATTTTAGTGTTTAATACAAATTGAATTTTTGTTAATTTGTTTGTTTTTCAAAATAAACCTGTTTTATGGTCGTTTGCCGTATAGCAGGTTTTTTTACATTATATAGAATATTATTTCCGCAAAGCCATTAATGTCAGAATACTCTTTGTTAAAAATTATTTTTTTTTGACGAATAGTTCGAACTAATCTTTAAGGAATGTTGTATAATTCGTAAATTCACTTGCAATTTTAGAATCCATATCCCTAACTAAAATGTAAGGGCATGATGACCAGATCACTTAAAAAGCGGCTCTTGAAAGCACGCATCACCCTTAATCAGGTAATTCAAAAAATATTGGAAATTAATCGAAAGAAAAAAACACTACCCTACCTTAAAAATGCAGCACAGAGCAAACAAGTCCTCAATGAGGAATTGAAATTGCTCAACAAAATTGCAGAACAACAAGCGAAGCTAATCAAACACTACGAAACAATACTTGCTACTGAAAACGGCTGATTGCTTTTCAGGAAGCTTTTTTCAAAAAAACAGACAGGTTGATCCCTACTTTTCCCATCAATACTTGGCCTAAGCGCAGCATTGATGCAAGGAAGTGTTGATTTTCAGGCATTGCCATTTTGAGCTTGTTGCCAAACTTCATTTTTCATGAAGTTTGGCAACGCTCTCTTACTGACAAATAAAAGACTTATATAAAGGTTCTTCGTTGGGCAATTCTACGCGCACCCAATACATCCCCGGCGTGAGCAAGTCCGTCTCTATGCTGATTTTATTGACAGAAGCATCCAGGTTGACAACCTTCAGGGCATGAATTTTGCCCATAGCATCCAGCACATAAATCTTAGCGCCACTCGCCTGGGGCAGCGTCACTTCAGCGATAATAGAGTTTTCACCAACCCTGCTGGGGTTCGGATAGACCACCAAATCCTTTACGCGACAATCTTCTGATTTTATAAAAATCACATCTGAAAAATCCGACCAGCCATCGGCATCCACCATTCTCAAGCGATAGTAGGCATTGCCGCCACCGGCGCTGGCATATTTATACACTTGCTGCGAAAGACTATTGCCCACTGCTTTTACCATACCAATCGGATTAAAATGTCGTCCATCCTTGGATTGCTGCACCTCAAAATGACTCGCATTTTTCTCCGTTTCTGTCACCCAGGTAAGCGCGGCATCGCATTTGCTCGAAGCACCATCGAAAAAGGTAAGTTCTATCGGCAGCGGTGCGTTATTCGTAACTATATTCATTACATTGCCACCCGTTC
>CAZGJN010000017.1:0-66959 GCA_964526645.1 uncultured Saprospiraceae bacterium | reverse complement strand
ATTTCAATGAGCTGATTTTTAATTACTTATTATTTAGTGCGTAAGTCCTATAATAATGAAGTATCATTTATCATACCATCCGACCGCATAGCTCCTTTGAATATCGAACACCGGGTGAACTTGAATTACAAAATCAGCATCTCTACTTTAAATTGGTTGCTGCATAGAGGAAAAAGACAAGGAGGCTATCAGGGCGAAAACCGTTTATAGGAAATTTTTTTCTCACAGGCTGATTATTACTCTCTGGTAAGCCCAATCTGAAAGACGCCTTTGATATTAATACCCATTCTTTTTGAGTTGGGATCAGACCAGATGTATTCCATCACTTTTTCTTGTCCTGTACGAAAGACGGCTACTTGCAAAATTTCTAAATCTTTTCCGTATATGAGTTGGGCGAGTCTGACATCGTATCCTGTGGGCTGACCATCAGGAAAGAGGATAGATTGCCGGTCTCCCTGGTTGTGAAAACGCAGGTTGCGGATGGCTTTCATTTCTGTTTCTCCTGATGGAATAGCTGCAGCCCAGCCTGTATAATAACTGACCCTCTTGAGTTGGTGGGGAATTTTGCCTTTGTGACCAAAGACATAATTGCCATCCTCATCTGCTGCTTCGTCCCTGATCCATATCGAGTGCTCGTCCAACCTCAGGCTATCGGTGATAAATATTCTTTTTCCACTGCGGCTGGAGATGAAATTACAAGCCTTTTCTTTCATATAACCGACGAAGTGGTCGTGTTCTCGCTTCCAAAATACTTCGCAGCCAGGCGTGAGGCGCACGTGCTCTTTGTTGAAATTAGCCAAGAGGCTAGGCTCCTTGTCGGCATGGCGATACAAAGAATCCAGCGAAGGATTTATAAACGCATAAATGTCTAATTGGATAGCATCTTCTGTAGGATTTATAGAAAAGTTATAGATGCGCTGGCGGTATATTTTGTTAGGATTGTTGTCGAAGTATTGTTTGACAAAATAGACATGCTGCCCCAACGATGGAATTTGCACTTCTTTGAAGATGGAATGTATATGTTCATGTCTTAGGTTGGCGGGTATGCTGTCCTCAATTTCTTTGTGCACTTGCTGGTAATTGTTGAACTCTCCTGAGAACCACTTTTTGAACAGCAGTAAATCGGATGCCAATCTATCTGTATTTTTCTCACCTTGAGTTGTAATAAAAGGAGATGTTTTTGTTGTATGACAACCGTTTAATAGCATGAAACAAAAACAAAAAACTACTACGCGGCACATTTTTTAAAGAATTTGCTACAAAAATAGTTAAATATTTTAACTTTACACTTCGCTTTGCAACAAAAAATCAAGTTAGGCGCTCTTCACGGCTTTTTTATTGGTTGTGAAATTTGCCGCAGTTTTCGGGACGAGATTTCGTAAATCTTGAAGATTTGTGAAATCTGAAAAGCAATTTGATGATGAATTATGATCTGAAGGCGTAAGCTTCTTCAAAAGCATATTACTTTTACAGTTCGACAATGTATTTAACAAAATGAGTAGAAAGATCTATCACGGTTGGTTAGTGTTGGCTGCACTGTTTATTATTTATAGCATCACCAACGGCGTCATTCTCAATACGCTTCCTCTATTTTATCCAGAATTGATTAAAGAATTTGGATGGACGCAAGACAAGGTTACCCAGCCGGCTCAGCTATTGTTTTTAGTGGTGGCTATCATGTCGCCCTTTGCCGGTGTGTTCATAGATAAATTCAGGATAAAAAATCTCATGTACATGGGCGCTGCTCTGATACTGTTGGCATTTGTGATTTTTTCCAAAATTCAATCACATATTGCGCTCCTTTTAGTGTATCTTATATTTTCCGTTGGCATTACCCTATCCGGGATTATACCTTCCATGAAAATCATTACCAATTGGTTTTTGAAAAACCGGGGCTTGGCAGTGGGCTTATTGCTGGTTGGGTCGAGCATAGGGGGAGCGATTTTCAACCCTGTGGCTGGTAAATTTATAGCTGATTTTGGCTGGAGAAATGGCTTGCTGGGATTAGGCTTAATTGCTGCTGTATTCATATTTGCGCCATTGCTGTTTTTGGTAAAAGCATCTCCTGCGGAAGCCCATACAGATGCAGGTTTGGAGTTTGTGGAAATACCCACCCAACGAGCGAATTTTTCGGGCAAGCCCATAGGTTACGGCGATATCTTTCGTTCGGGGGTATTTTATTTGTTGTTGTTTATTACTGGCGCAATGTGGTTTTGTATTGTGGGCATTATCCAGCATCAGGCGCTATTCATCAAAGACTTGAATGTGAATATAGATTCTGCAAAAGTACTGAGTGTGTTTTTTTTGTGCAGTGTATTAGGTAAAATCATTTTTGGAAAATTAAGTGATATGTATTCCAAAAAGCACATTATGCTACTCGCAGTGATCCATCTTACTATTGGCGCATTAATTCTTTCGTATATTGAGATTCATCCGACCTTGCTGTTGTGGATTTATGCAGTCGTGTTCGGCATTGGTTTTAGTGGTACTTTCACCATGATACAATTACTTATTGCCGAATATTATCAGGGGGTTTCTTACGGCAAGGTGTTGGGCGTATTCACTATGGTAGATACTATTGCAGGTGTGTTGGGTATCATGACTTTGGGGAAAATGCGTACATTATATGGCTCTTATGACAATGCATTCTGGGTATTAGTTTTATTATGTACTTTAGCATTGTTATCGGTTATAACTTTGCCCAACAAAAAATTGGTTGCATGATCAATAAAAGATACCAGGAGTCTCTGTTGTTGAGGTTGATATTGGTTGGTGAACGGCTGCGGCGAAGAAGAGAAAAGATTTGCAGTAAGTTGGGGATTACTACGCAGCAATGGCTGATTATGCTCCACATTGCCAAAGACCCTAATATCCCGTTTATCAATTTTGATGAGCACAAAAAAGATATGCTGCCAAGAGTAATCGCTTTGACATTAGGCACTTCCAGACCTAATATCACCGTGCACATCAATAGCCTTTTGAAGAAGGGATTGATTCAGGAAGTACAAGACTCCATTGATAAAAGACAAAAAAGACTGAGGCTTACCAAAGAAGGAGAAGAAATGCTCAAAGGGCTTCAGGTAAAAAGAGAATCACTCAACAACAGTCTGTTCAGCGTATTCAATGAAGCGGAAATGCGCGAATTTTTGACGCTTGTTGATAGATTTATTGAAGTTTTAGAAAATAATCCTTATGATTTATAGAGTTTTAGCACTGCAGACCGCTTGTCGTGCTATCAATCGCTGTGCTGATCATTCTGAGGCAAAAAGTAAAATTTTAGAGAATATCCATATCATTAGAAAGCAAATTATCGCTTCTAAACAATTCATAGGACAAGCCCTCAAGCTCGTAGTCTTACCGGAATACTTTGCTACGGGTTTTCCTATGCATGAAAATTTTGAGACCTGGAGGGATAAAGCTTGTACAGATTTTAATGATGAGATTTTTGAAAATGTAGCCAGTATCGCTGCCGCTGCTTCAGTTTACCTCTCCGGTAATTTGTACGATAAAGACCCTAATTTCCCCGATTTTTACTTTCAGAGTAGTTTTATCATTGACCCCGAGGGGAAACTCGTCCTCAAGTACAGAAGGCTTAACTCTATGTTTGCCATTACGCCTTATGATGTATTGGACGAGTATATTTCGAGATATGGCAAAGAGTCGCTGTTTCCGGTGGTAAAGACGGAAATCGGCAATCTCGCCTGTATTGCATCAGAAGAGATATTATATCCAGAGATTGCAAGGTGTCTGATGATGCGTGGTGCTGAAATTTTTTGCCATAACACATCGGAAGTATGCAGTCCTCAGCATACTCAGAAGGGTATCGCCAAAAGAGCCAGAGCTATTGAAAATATGGCTTATGTGATATCTGCCAATTCGGCGCAAATTGTAGATACAGATTTTCCCGCCGCATCAACGGACGGCAGCTCAATTATTCTTGATTATGAAGGACGAGTATTAGCCGAAGCAGGACAAGGCGAAACGATGGTTGCTAATGCCACCATTGATCTGTCAGCCTTGCGGCATCACCGCAGTCAACCGGGTATGAGCAATTTTATCAGCCGACAACGAAATGCACTCTTCGCCGATAGTTATGCAAATTATACGCATTACCCGCCCAACCTCTGGAAACCGGGCTTTGTGAAAGCCGATTTTACAGCATTACAGCGGAAAGTAATTGAACTTCTATTTGACAAATCTTAACCTCATGCAATTAAAGGTCATAAACCCACGAACAGGCACACCGGATTATACCCTCCAACCACCGGATTACGATGCGTTGCAGGATATGTGTCAAAGGATGCGCCACCACCAGGCAGTGTGGGCATCGAAAGATGTAGATGATAGAATTGCTCAACTCAAAGCCTGGGTTGACATCCTCCAAAAAAATAAAGAACAAATCATAGATGCTCTTGTCAGCGACACAGGAAGATACCACGAGAGTGTACTGGAGTTTAACCTGTTGCCTGCCACGGTAGAAAGGTGGGCAAAGTGGGCAAAAGACTTTTTCAACGAGGCATCCTCAAAAAATTCCCAAGTACCACATATTCAAATTCGGCAGGAAAATGTGCCTTATCCGTTGGTAGCCGTGATTAGTCCATGGAATTTTCCGTTGTTGCTATCTATCATTGATACCATTCCTGCCTTACTTGGGGGGAGCGCCGTCATCGTAAAACCTTCAGAAATCACGCCCAGATTTATAAAACCATTACAACAGACTATTGATCAAATTGAGTACCTCAAAGACGTATTCAAGTACGTGGAAGGAGATGGCTCGGTAGGAAGCCAATTGATAACGTGTGCCGATATTATCTGCTTTACGGGCAGTGTGCCTACCGGGCGCAAAGTGTACAACAAAGCTGCCGAATTGTTTAAGCCGTGTTTTTTGGAATTGGGAGGAAAAGACCCAGCGATCATTCTCGAAGGAGCTGACATAGCCAAAGCTGCAAAATCCATTTTGTGGGGAAGCACTGTCAACAACGGTCATTCCTGCCTTTCCATTGAGCGAGTCTATGTACAGGATAGCATTTTTGAGCCATTCATCGCCCTGTTAAAAGAAGCGGCGGAAAAAGTGGTCATGGCTTATGATGATCCGCGCAAAGGTCACTTAGGTCCCATCATTTCTGAAAGGCAAGTACAGATTATCAATGCCCATCTTGCAGATGCCATAGCTAAAGGCGCTCGTTTGATTACTGGCGACCGCGAGTGTATCATGGTCAATGGGGGGTATTACTGCAGACCTACCGTGCTAACGGATGTGAACCACGATATGCTCATTATGACGGAAGAGACGTTCGGTCCGGTGATACCGGTGATGAGTTTTCGTACAGAGCAAGAGGCTATCGAGCTGGCAAATGCTACTCAGTACGGATTAAGCGCCGCCGTTTTCGCAGCCGACACGGCAAAGGCGTTGAGCATTGCTTCCTCGCTCTACGCAGGTGCTATCAGCATCAACGAATGCGCCTTGACAGCCACTGTTCACGATGGAGAAAAAAATTCGTTTAAAATGTCTGGAATAGGCGGGACTCGCATGGGACCTTCCGCTCTTCAAAGGTTTATGCGAAAAAAAGCTTACCTGATCAATAACAACCCGGAAGATTCGCCCTGGTGGTACCGCTTTTCATCATAATCACTTTTTCATGGGCACTCGATCGTAAATAATGGGGGTATCGTAGGGTGTTATCCTTTCGCCATTTTTTTCCAATAGCTCCATGACAATGAGCTGGTCTTTTTTGATGGTTTCGATGAGGGTAAATTTCATGCCATTGGGCAGCTCGTTAGGGGCATTTATTTTGAATGCATCTCCTTCCCGCTGATAAAAAGCTGGTTTAAATGTAGCAGAGGGGACCAGTTCGTAGTAATTAAATTGAAGATTCGGATTATCATTGCGCACTTCTTTAGGGTCGTATGATGTTGGTATATTGAAAGGTGTGAGCTTAACGGTATTGTTGTCGCCGGCTTCAAATAAAAACAGATAGGGTTTAATTTCGGTTGCTATACTGCCAGGTTTGATGTAATAGCTCTCTTCCAATATCCAGAAGCCATCAACTTGAGGTCTGTTAGTTATGATAGCATCGCACACTCTATTGACGTGTGTAGCTCGTGGATGGGTCTGCAATCCCGATTTGATTTGATCGTGGATTTGTCTATCATTATTAAAATCACCTGTTATGTAGGTTTTGAATAGATCAATGGAACGCATTTGAGGTTGTCTTTTATTAGGTGTAGCACAAGATGATAAAGTAATTAGCATCAAGAGCCAAATGACATATTTTTGAGTCATAGTAAATGAGGTTAATAATTAATGATACTCTTCTCCTCCACTGACATTCATGGCTTCTCCATTGATGTAGGAGGCTTGGTCAGACGCCAGAAAGGCTACGGCATTGGCAATATCTTCCACCAATCCGGTGCGATTTAAAGGATTGCGCTTGACGATACCCTGCAAATAATCCTCGTAAGTCAGCCCCAATTTTTCACTAAAAAATTGATTTTGCCAATGCCCCAAGCCGGTAGTGATATGATTGGGACAAACTGCATTGACCCTGATGCCATATTTACCCAATTCGACAGCGTTGGAACGAGTAAGTCCTACCAGACCGTGTTTGGAGGCGGTGTAGGCAGCAGCAAATGGGAAGCCTGATTTGGCAGCCTGACTGGCTATATTGATGATACTTCCGCCTTTGCCGGATTTGATCATGGCTATGGCGGCATGCTTGGAGCACAAAAATGCGCCTTTCAAATTGACATCCAAAACGGCATCCCAGCTTGATTCCTTAAAGTCTGTAAAAGGCTCCATGATATAGCCTACTCCGGCATTGTTTACCAAAATATCAGGGGCACCCAATTCGTTTGAAGTACGTTCGAACATTTGACTTACTTCCGACTCCAAGCGCACGTCACAAGCCACAGTTAATACTTTGATGCCTTCACCCCTTAGCTCTGCTGCAATGGACTCCATCTCATCTGATGTACCGATGTGATCTTCGGCAAATTCACTGCCTTTGGGGATACCTATGTCCGATAGTACAATATGACAACCTTCTTTTGCCAATCGTTTGACAATGGCTTCGCCTATACCTTTTCTTCTACCGGAACCGGTGACAATGGCTATTTTCCCTTGCAAACTGCTGTACATATTCCTTAAATTGTTTAAGTTCTGAATAAATATTTTCCACAAGGCTTATCAAAAAACCATCCTTCGTGATAAATCAAATTACCCCGCAAAAATGTACTTTTGACGGGAGCATAGAACTCCATGCCATTGAATACGCTGTATCCTTGCGAAGACGGAGAGCTGTCGTTGGTCACCACAAAACGTTCATTTTCATCAACTATGGCAAGGTCGGCATCAAAGCCGACGGCGATATCTCCTTTTGAGTGCAAGCCGAATCTTCTGGCAGGATTAGCTGAAGTAAGCTGGGCAATTTTATTGATGCTCAATCCCCTCTTCGTGCCCTCTGTGTACAGCGCTGATAGAAGATATTCGGTACCGCCAAAGCCACTCTTTGCCAACCACACATTGTCTTTATATTCTTTATCCGTCTTGTATTCTGCCTTGCAGCAGGCATGGTCGCTGCACACCCAATCAATATTTCCATCCAACACATGTTGCCACAGGTATTCTACATCCTCTCTGCTGCGGATAGGCGGATTGACTTTGGCATGCAAGCCACAAGCGCAGTCGTAGTCCAATACAAGGTGTGCCACTGTTACTTCCTTTTTGAAGGAAATATGCGGAAAAATACGTTGCATCATCATAGCGGCGTCTATCGCCTTTTTTGACGTAAGGTGCAAAAGATTAATATTGAGGCAATCTGTTTCATAGGCGAGGTAAGAAGCGATAAAGATTGCCAGCCCTTCGCTATGTGGGGGTCTGGCGGCGCTATATGCCCGAAGACCCGATAATTTGCCTTCCTTTTGCACTATTTCGGTGTAGGCGCGCATGATTTCGGCGGTCTCACAGTGCAAGCTGAGGCTAATGTAGTCTTTTTTATCGGGAAAGGTCTGTAACGCTTTCTGTACGCCCCTCATGATAAATTCGAAATGGGCGATGTCGTATGTTTCGTCCTTGGGTTTCATAAGGAAGTCGTGCTGGTTGCTACTGGCGCCGTGAAGTCCGTAATTGCCGTAGAACATAAATATCTTGAACGAAGTAACACCATGATGTTGAATCAGATACTCAATTTCGTCAATGTGTTCTGTATTGATGGGAGCAAGGTGATAGGCATAGTCCACACAAAAATTTCCATCAGAAATGGCTAAGACTGCTGGAAAAAAATCTTTGTAAGGCCCCGTTTTGTTTAGATAATATTTCCCTGTGCGGATGTAATTGAGACTGCTCGTCACACCGCCCATAGCAGCAGCTTTGCTTTCGGAAATGGCATCTTCGGCTAATGGATTATAGATGCCAGTGTGCATGTGGGCATCTACAAGGCCAGGAAAAGCCAACCGCCCTTTACCATCCCACACTTCTTCGCCTTCCGCAGGTGCGATGTTATTCTCTATGGCTGTGAATACTCCATTTTCGATTCTGAGGTCTTTTTTTTCCGCTCCATTGCCGTGGGCTCTAACTATTCTGATATTTTTAATGACCATAATGGGAAGTTAATATCTGTTGATCCAATAGTTGACTTATCTGTTCTCTGCCGAAGCCGCTATTTGTCAGTATTTCAATGGTGTGTTCTCCCACTTTGGGAGGTTGCAGCCGAAGGTCAGGTATTTGGTCGTCTATCAAAATGGGCGTTTTGGGCAGTTTTTCCAATCGGTCATCGGGGAGCCGGGTCTGGGTCAAAAAGCCTGTTTCGTTGAGTTGTTTGTCGCTAAATAAATCCTCTGTACAAGCGATATTGGCGAAAGGGATATCGGCTTCTTCCAGCAATGTCTCCAATTCCTTTTGGGTATAATGAGCAATGAGTTGTTCAACAGCCGGAACAAACCACCCTCGCTGATCAATTCGATCTTCATTGGTGCGTAGGCGGGCATCTTCCAGCCAATCGTTTTTTTGAAATGCCACACAAAATCTTTCCCAGTGCTTATCGCTGATGATGCCAATAAATATCTGTTTTTCATCTCTGGTTTTAAAAATCCGATAAATACTCCAGGCGCTGACGCGCTCCGGCATAGGAGGTACTTTTTGCTGTGTGATAGCACCATAAGCCATGTGTTGCCCCATGAGGAATGCCGTAGTTTCAAAAAGGCTGCTTTGGATAAATCTTCCTTTGCCAGTGTGGTTGCGCTCATGGAGAGCAGCGAGAATGCCGATTACGCCAAACATACCCCCTGTGATGTCAATGACGGAAGAGCCTGCCCGGAGTGGATCACCCGACCTGCCGGTCATGTAGGCAAGACCTCCCATCATTTGTACTACCTCGTCCATCGCATGGCGGTGTTCATAAGGGCCGGGCATGAAACCTTTGAGCGAACAATAGATGAGCCGCTCGTTGACAGTCCTCATTTGCTCATATCCAAAGCCGAGGCGCTGCATAGTGCCCGGTCCAAAATTTTCTATCAAAATGTCTGCATTTCGTGCAAGTTGATAGATGATATCCTTCCCCAATTGGGCTTTGATATCAATAGCGAGGCTCTTTTTATTTCTATTGAAAAATGTGAAATAGCCCGTGCCAAAGCCTTTTAATTTACGAGTAGTATCTCCTGTGGGCGGTTCAATGTGTATTACTTCGGCGCCAAGGTCGGCTAATATAACCCCTGCACACGGCCCCATCACAGCGTGCGTAAATTCTAAAATTTTAATGCCATTAAGCGGTAGTCCAGACATTTACAAGTATTGACTAAGTATTTTGAAACAAAAATAGTTTATCAAAACATTCAACCGCAAAACCGCAAAATATCAAATGTAAAATGTAAAAGTTTAGGCGGCGCTTGCTTTTGTGCTTTTAGATTCTACCCCGATTGCTATCAGAATACGTCTTGCGATTATTAATTTTTGTTACAAAGTACCTGAGTACAGGACAAAAGTTTTTTCTATAATTTAGATGCCTCATTTTAGGCGTTTTTTAGGTGAAAACGATAAAATTCGAATTGATTTCAGCCGATTTTTCAAAATCAAATTAGCTTTTTCAAGTTTTGTCCTATACTCAGAAGTATTGAATAAATAATAAAAAGAGAATGACCATTTTTCGGCAATCTGAAAAGTGGTGGTCATTCTCTTTAAATGTTTTATTTAGAAAGAATAGCTGGCGTAGAACAAAATCCTGCGCGGAAGTTGTATGTAACCGTGAGCATAGGCTCCTTGTTGTGATGCAACGCCTTGTTTTCTGAGCAAAACGGTGTCATTATCACTGGCTCCGGCAATATTGACCAAGGCCTGCTCGTCGGTCAGGTTTTTAGCCTGAACGCCGATTTTTATACTACTTTCTTTTACTGGTATAATACCGTAGATCCCAGCATTGATATTGGTTAATGATGGTAGTTCGAGAAGATTGGTGGCATCCTGGAATCTATTGGTAACGATGTTGTATCCAAAGTCCAATCCAAAATATTTGTGTTGATATTCTGCCACAAAATTGTACATGTATTCAGGCACGCCCGGCAATTTCTTTCCTTTCAAATCAAGTGCTTTGGAGTTGCCTTCCTGAATAATCTTATTTCCGAAAAGATCTTTGACGGGATCGGCTGTCGTAGGAATTTTAAAGTCGGTAAATGTGGCATTTTGCAGCGTAAAAGAGCCATTAAGCGTCAGACCTCTCAGGAAGGAAGGTTTGTAAATAACATTGATTTCCGTACCTACTATCCTGTTGGTTCCCAGTGGTTTTGATACCAGGATGCCATCTTCAAAGATAGCTGCAAGTCGGTTGTTGATTTTTGTATGAAACACCGCCAAATCTAAGGTGACATCTCCGATATTATTTCTGTAACCCAATTCAGCGTTGTAAATAATTTCATTCTTTTCAATACCATTTGGCGCTCTCAAGAAAGCCCTATTGGTGGGGCTTGTCCACTCCAAGGAGGTAAATGCCGTGTAGTCAGGCATACGGAATGCTCTATTAAAGTTACCATAAATGGCAGAATTATCGCTCAGTAGATAGTTAAGCCCAATCGTTCCTGACCAATCTTTGAATTTTTCTACTCTGGTGAGCGCGCTGTCCGCAGGAAATTTCGTTTCCTGCATGTCAATGGTGAGGTTGTCGTACCTGAAGCCAAGCAATATGTTTAATTTTTTGCCAATGTTGACTTCATCGCCAAAGTAGAATGCAAGTACTCGCTCGGCGTAGTCCCCTCTGCGGGTAATACCCCCGTTCTGAATTGGGAAATTTCCATCTGCACCGGGCGCAACAGGTACTCCAGAAAATGCACCCTGCAATCTCAAACTATCAGGTACAGTGTACGAGCCATGAAGCAAGCTGTAGGTAACAGGAAGCAGGTTAATATTTGAGTAATAGGTGCCTGCTGAAATTTTATGAACTGTATTACCGGTCTCGAATTTTTTCGTGATTTTAAAATCATTGATGATTTCATCGTCTTGGTTGTCTCCGTCCAAGAGCAATCTCGGAGCATTGTTTTTATTATAATATACCGGTAGGGCAAAGGAGTATTTAACGCCAGTTTCCATGTTTTGATAGCGAAAATGATTTTCGACATCAAAGCCATGACCTAAGTCGTAGCTAATTTTGGCGCCGGCATGATAGCCTTTGGCGTATGACCCCCCTGCCAGTGCTTCTCCAAAATTTCTAATCACTTCTGTGCCATCGGCATTTTTTAAAGCGACTGAAGCAGTTGGATTTGCTGCGTTTCTTACGTTGATTCGATAGTTAATTTTATCGGCAAAAGGGAAATAGTAGGTGTCTGTATTTTTCCAGCCGGGAGCAAGTTCTAAGGTATTGGCATCTACGGCTACGTCGGTGAGGTTTTGAAAATTGAAATCTGCGTACTGTCCGTACACTCTAAAACTTCCCTTGTTATTTGGGAATAAGAAGTCCACATTAGCTCTTATTTGAGATCCCTTATCGTTGTAGCCCGTGTTTCGGAATCCTGTATCGTCCAAAGTCCAACCACCAATATTGAACCGAATATTTTTAGCGATAGGGCCATTGAGGTTGAGGTCAACTCTATAATTAAACCCGCCTTTGTCCAAGATATCGTTGTAGTTGGTTATTCTGGCGTATCCGGCTAATTTTTCACCGCCTGTTTTAGTGATCATATTGACCACGCCGGCAGCTGCGCCCCGTCCGAATAAAGTGGCTGCAGAACCTTTTACCAATTCTACTCTTTCAATGTTGGCATCAAATCCAAATCCATTTTCGGGTAGTTTTCCCGGTGTAGCTAATGTGGGAATACCATCCAACAACAAAGCTGTGTAAGCCAAACCACCCAGTGGAGTCCCGTCAGGAAAGCCCCGCAATCTGATGTTATTTCTCCGCCCCTGGTTAGGGCTAAAAAATACACCTGGCACATTCTGCAATGCTTCATTGTACGACTCAGGCTTCAAACTTTCCAGTTTTGCTGCCGGAACAGTAGCGACTGAGGTTACGGTCTCAAGTTTTCGGGTAGCTGATCTACTTGCAGTGACCACTACGTCATCCAGAAACGTCCCGCCTCCTGTCAGGTTAATTTTAACTGTGTTTTCTCCATTGAGCTTTCTTTCGATGGTGCTCATACCAATGTATGATATTACAATGGTTGCATCGCTGCTCGATACTTGTAAAGTGAAATTCCCCTTTTCGTCTGTTACAGTACCATTGTTGGTGCCCTTTTCGATTATAGATGCCCCAATCGCTGGCGAATTGTCGGGTAGCATTACACTACCACTTACGGTGAATTGAGCATATAATCCCGATGTGATTAGTATCAAAACAAAGGGAATGAGATGCTTTAATGAGTTTAACTTTCTAAACATGGCTTTAATATTTGATTACTGACAGTTCGACTATTTTTGGCTTCGATAATGAGAATTGCCCCAAGACTGAAAAGCGATGCAAAAGCATTTGATCACAAAATTTTGTTTTTGAAGCGAAGGATTTCAAATAATTTTTTTTGCATTTAAAAAATATTTGAAATCAGTCCATGAAAAATAGCAATTCGAAGAATGGAGTCAATTACAATTCCATTTTCTCAATCAAAAACAGTCGAAATACCGGTATTTGTGAAATGAAAATAAGTATAGTTAATTGACTTAACTACTTCACAAAAATAGTTAAATTAGTTAACTGAAAAAATTTTATGCTGACTTTTTTATTATAGGAAATTAAATCTATGGAGAACCGTTCGAAAAAACTTATATCTAATAGGTGTTTTGCAAATTTTCCAGAGGATTTCTCCAGGATACTTCCGGTATCCGAAGCGTCAAACCCAGATTTTTTTTATGGTGGGTCAAAACGATTGTTTTTTATTCAGATTTGGCAAATCTCAAAGATTTACGAAATCTCGTCCACACTTTTTACCTACTACTACCAAGTATTTTACTGCTTTCCATGGATTTCTTTGAAATACTTCCAACTGGTCATATTGGGGCTTGTGTATTTTTTTGGGGGCGAGGCAAATTCAGGTTGGTGTTGTAAAATATAATTTTTAAAATCCTGAGGAAGTGTTTCAAATCCGCCATCTGTTTTATAGCCCCTGCATTGATATACTAAATAGCCAGGGCGGCTTCCCATTCTCATCCAGGGTAGAAAATCAGAGATTCGGGTCCATCCCACCTCGGAATAAATATTTTTTGTCTTCGGATTCAGCAATGACTTTTCATCCATAAAGAATTGAAATAACTCTGCTGCCTGGTACTGGTCGGATCTACTGTTTTCCGGAAAATCTTTTGCAGGCAGGGGCGATGGATACAGCAAAAATATGTCGGAATACATAGCGATGCGTCCATTGCCAAGTTTTTTGTAAGGCACACCCCAATCTCCCAATCTTCCTTTTAGCTGCAAATGCTGGTTGACAGGATCATTCCACACTTGTATGACATCAACACTATCGTTGATGAAAGGATTGAACCATTTCTCAAGGATTTTTCCCGTTTTGATATCTCGATACACAGCTGCTTCGCGAGTTAGCATTTTATAATCGTCGCCCTCTTGTTTTATAATGGCGATATTCATGGCTTCCAGGTCAAAAAGCGGCGTGGCTCTTTGCCCTTCTATGTAGGTATAAATCCTACCTGTCCAATAATAGACAGTCACCTCATTGGTATCCAAACTCGCCCTCATTTTTACAAATGCTTTGAGATTGTCTTCTGGTCTGCTGAGGTCTAACTGTAAGACCTGGCTGTTTTTTTGCTTTTTGCCTTTGGGGGCGCTTACTTTTTGACCATATGAATGCGTACAAACTATCAATATTGCTATTAAGAAAAGCCAAAAGCGATTGCTCATCGTGATTAAGGATTAGTTGTTGGTAAAAATAAATTTGACTGTGGTTTCCGGTTTGTTTTTGGTATCGTTCTTTTCGATAATTTGCCAGGTGATGCCTACGCTATCCTTGAGGAGGAAGGCGTACTCCCCAAATTCATTTTTGATGATTTCTCCGACAGTCAAGCCTGGATAATGGATGGCTTTGTTTCTGATTACGTTGATATCGGGGGCGAAGAAGGTGTGCATCGTAGTGCCTAATTGACCCAATTGTTGATAATCAGACCTATCAGGCTTTGGAGCGAGTGGAATAAAAAATTTGAGCTTGCCGCAGATGTTATTGGGCGATACAAAACCTTGGTAGATGTGCGTATATCCATCTTTCATCATAAAGACTCTCTTTGGTCCTTTCTGCCAATCGCCATTGATTTCTGGGGCATTTTCGGCTTTCAATCCCAACACTTCTGTCAGATATCGGAGGGCTTCCATGTTTTTTCCGGGTATAATCCAGTCATGATGAGTAAATTCACTGGTTTTCAGTGGCGTTTCAGGATGGATCGTGCCGTAGCCTGGTATTTCGTAGCCGTATCGTTGAAAAAAAACGTGATTAAAATATTCTCCATACACTGCATTTTCTCTAACTAATACAGGCCTGTTGATAAAGTCTTTGTTGCCTTTATTCAACCCAAACAAGTCATCTGTTATTGGTTCGGTAGGTAGCCAAGGCTTCTTCTCTTGGCGGAGAAAATCGTACACATCGTATATTCGCATAATGTCGTTGGTCTTCATTACGGACATTCTGGAGCCAATGGTTTCAGGTTCGCTGTATCCTACACCCGGACCGCTGGGATTTTTCCATTTCCATAGGCGGAGTAAACCGTGGCTATCTATATCGCCGTTTTGAAGCCTATAGCTTTGTAGCTCGGATGCAACGCCGTAGCGTTTTTTTGCCTCTTCCTGGGAGATGTGCGCGCTGTCTATGACAGTGAAGCCGTATTGCGCCCAATATTGAATCGAGAAAGGTATATCCTCAACAGCATGTACCACTTCATATACGCCCGAAATGCCGGTTTGGTATTCGCTATTTTGACTCCACAGAACCGCATTACAAAAAAAGATGAGTGCGATTGAAATCGCTTTTGTATGGTTAGGGAATTTCATATTGATATTGATTGCTAATTTATTTTGTATTGGTTGCGATTTTCTTTTTCCAATCACCAATGCCATATGGGTCGCTCAAAGCTCCTGATACATGCTCATGAATGATGTAGTACTTTGAGTTTTCTCTTTTAAGTGTAAAACTGACCCTGTACGTCAATTTTTTAAATAAACCGTCAACATCAACACCCAATTCGATGATGCCTATCAAACTTGCAGAATAGTCGTTTTCGTACACCCACGGGCCATCCACCCACTGGATAGCCTTTAGTTCGATTTTACTGCTGCAGAAATCTTTCCAACCGGAGGCAATCTGGTTGTATCCTTTGGTTGCTAATCTCGGACCTTCCAAAATCACGTAGGTATCTTCACTTTGAGCATAAGCATCTGCAATCTTGTCCACCTCTTTGTGAATGATCGCCCTGTAAAAGTCATTGATAAATTCTACACTTGACATCACTACATTTGATTGATTTCATCCGCTATGGTATGCATGTCTTTATTGTTTTCAGGATTTGCCACTGCCTGAATCTCCTGCTGGACAATCCTCAAAATTCTGGCTATATATCGAGCATGCAGCGATTGTCTTTCTTCTGCTTCTGTATCATTCGGTTCAAAATTTTCAATAGCTGCTCTTACAGAGATGCCCTTTTGCTCCAGTACCCTTTCCAGCGTGTCTAATCGTTCTCTTACAACAGCTAACTCGGTAGCTACAGCCATAGCTATGTTGAGCACCTTCTCCACGGTTGGATCATCAAAAAAATATGGACGCCCCCCCTTCGATTTATCGCTTGCTATCAAAATATCGTTGATGTGGCTGGTGTCAAACGCAGGGCTTTCTACTCCACTTGAGTGCGCGGTGGACATTTCAATATTTTTCATTTTTCAATGTTTAAAAATTTCAACAAAAATTATTTTTTCTTCCATCCGCCGAAAACATTCCAGACAGGAGTGCGACCGAAATCCTCGGCAACTTTACCGTCTTGTTTTTTCTCATCCAGGTCATTTACTGCTCTCACCCCGATTTGCATAAAGTTGCTTCTGTCCACGCCTGCTTCTTCCATGAGGTCTTCCGGTTGGAGGTCGTGCATATGCCCCCAGTATGGCTCAGCGTTGTAAAAAGCATCCCAGTCGCGCATAAACTGTTCGTAGTAACTCATCTCTGGTGTGTACTGGGGCTGTTCGATGTTCAGATTCAAACCTCCAGGCGCCAAGACACGATTGATTTCCTTGAATATCTTATGAATGGCTTTTCCCCCCGTCTCATGCAAAAACATGGTAGTCTGCACCCAGTCGAAGGAAGCATCCTCAAATTCAGACATCTCTTCCGCGTTCATTTGTACAAATTTTACATTGTTGACCCCCAGGGCTTTTGCCCTCGCTGCTCCATAGCGAAGCATAGGCGCGCCAGCATCAATGGCAACTACCTCAGCGTCGGGGTACATAGCAGCGATGGGAAGCGTGTTGTGCCCCAAACCACAACCGACATCCAGAATCCTTTTGGGTTTAAAATCAGGGTAGGTTTCTTTCACCCATTTGGCGATGGCTTGTCCACCTCCATCGGTGAGGGAGCCCAACATGCCCGCAGTGGTTACAAAAATGCCACTGTCATAATTAGCGGCGTTGGCTACATCACCATCGAAGTACTCGGTATGATAGCTGCCGGGCATGAGGTGATTGTCCACATGAGTGAGATATTTCGGCACTTGAAAACCCTTTTTCAGAAGGAGATTAGGATTGTTGCCATTGACCAGCTCTGCTTTGATGGCAAGCTCTCTCGCCTGCCGCAGCACGATGGAGCGTCCGTTCTGCTGCCGCATCTCCATTGTGCAGCGCCGCAAGGCTGCCCACATTTGATAAATTGGATCTTTGGAAATGGCATCCTTCACCTCTTTTCTGGACTGAAATGTTCTTCCCTTCTCTCGCTCAAATGCCGGAGCGACCTTTTTGTCAAAGGCAATCTTGTTGCCAGGAGCAATCACAGTGGAGATGAATCTATTGAGGTTGGACAAATAATTATAACGCGCACGCTCGTCATGATCCAACTCCGGAAACACATCGTGTTTTTTTAGTTTCGTGTAAACAGGAGGTAATTGATAAGACATATTTTATGATTTTTTAGATAGTGGGTCAAAACGGTTGTTTTGTTGTTCAGATTTCACAAATCTTTGAGATTTACGAAATCACATCCACACATTATGTATGAGCCAGCACCATTTTTTATAACGATAGCAATACATTTCATTGTTCCATGGCGCCATATCCGCCACCACCGGGCAGTTCCATGACTAATTCCTCTCCCGGGAGTAGTACGTCGTGACCCTTTGGGGGTGTAAATCTTTTTTCCCCATGGGTAGTCATTATATAAACGGCACCCTGTTTGCCGGGTTCACCCCCAAAGAGACCATAAGCCCGATGATTGATTTTTTCTGTAACATTACTAATCTGAAGAGGGTGCTTACCTGTATTCTTGTAGGCAAATCTTTGTCCTGCTCCACCGCGATATTTTCCTTTGCCGCCGCTGTCAGGAATTAGCGATTTAGTGGTCACCAGAACAGGTGCGTCGCATTCGAATATTTCGATCGGGACATTGGCTACATTAGTAGGATAACAGAGGGTCGGTTCGCCGTCGAAACCATTCCTTGCGCCATATCCGCCCGCCAGAAATAAGTATTCGACAAACTCATTGTCGTCATAGCCCTTGCCACTCAAGACCATCACCCATACTGCCGCTCCGCAGTCAGCTTGAACCCTATCGGGCAATGCCTGACTGAGTGCGAGCATCACAGGTGCGTAGAGCAAATTTCCGGTCACGTTTCTGGCACCCAGTGGTGACGGTTTTTTTGCATTCAATAACGAACCTTCAGGTGCTTTTACTTTTATGGGGCGAAAGCTGCCTTCATTGTTAGGAATGTCGGGGCTAAATATACATTTGATGGGATAGGCAGTATAGGCAAAAACGTAGTTCAGTACCGCATTGATGGCTAAAGGATGAGCAGGAGATGTGCCCTCATAGTCCACTTCAATTTCATCGCCTGAGATGGTCAAGGTACATTGAATATGAATAGGATGCTTGACACCATCCCCATCGCCTTGATAGGATGCGCTGTACACGCCATCCGGTGCAGCAAGGATGGCGCTGCGCATGGCATTTTCGGAGGCTTCGATGATGCTATTCCCTAATACTTCCAGGTCATTTAAATCATTTTCTTCCATCATCTTGAGCAATGAGGCTACGCCTTGTCTATTGGCTGCCACTTGTGCCAGGATGTCTCCAATTGTTTGATCTGCTGCCCTCACGTTGTGCCTGATGAGGTTGAAAAGCAATTCATTCGGTATATCCTTTTCGTACAGTTTCATGGGTGGAATGTGCAATCCCTCTTCGTAATAGTCCTTTGCGTTGGCACCCCAAAGCGTGCCCCCAATATCGGGGCTGTGAGCTATGCATCCAATAAAGCCTATCAACCTTTTGTATGGATTGAATATGGGCGTAACAATGCCGATATCTGGTTTGTGTCCAGCGCAAAGCCAGGGGTCGTTGGTGATGACGACATCCCCTTCTTCCCAGGAGTCAAGTGGAAAGTAATCTTTAATAAGCGCCTTTACCAGAAAAGGTAAAACCCCGAGAAAAGATGGTACACTCACACTGGACTGAGCCAGGGACTCCCCGCGAACATTCATCAACACCACAGCAAAGTCAGCACTTTCCCTGGTGACGGAAGAGAAAGCAGTGCGCTGCAATGTTGTACCGGCTTCATCCACTATAGAGATCAGCCTCGACCACAGGATACTTAAATCTATGGCTGAAAATACTGTGCTGCGTGTCAATGTATTCCCCTCCATAGCTTCAATAATTTATTTTGATGAATAAGTTGTTTTGGCTATCAGCTGTTACACGTGCTCCGTGTCCGACAATGGTGGTACTTTCATGTTCCTCTATGATACACGGGCCTTCGAGTTCATCATGTTCGGTCATAGCATATCGGTTATATACGGGTGTAGCGATATATCCATTGCCCCAAAATACGTTTCTGCTTCCTTTCAGTAGTGCAATGTTTTTGTTGTTCGTATTCGTTTTGGTATGAAGGAAAGAAGCTGGTGCAGAGGCTAAAATTCTCCATGTAATGGTTTCAATGCGCATTCCCGTTATTGTTCTGCCGTATTTCTGTTGATAGGCTTGTTCAAATAGCTTTGAGAGCGCTGTTGCATTCCTACTCTCCAAAATTTTCAAGGGAATTGGCACGCAGATCTCATGTCCTTGACCTTTATACCTCATATCGCATGTACATTGGATGTTGATATTGCCTTCGGAGTTACCCGCTTTTGTGACAAAATCTCTTGCCCTTGATATGGCAATCTCCATTTTTTGATCTAATAGACTCCAATCAATCGTAGTCAGTTCCGAGATGTAGGAAAAAATTTCTTCCTTAGCTACGGGGCTGACTAAAAAACCAAAGGCACTCAGTACACCTGCCCCCTTGGGTACAATTACTTCCGGGGAGTGGAGCAATTTGGCTGTGTGATAAGCATGTACAGGGCCCGCACCGCCGAATGCTATCATGGAAAAATGTCGGGGGTCTAAGCCTTTCTCTACAATATGCACTCTGGCAGCATTAGCCATATTTTCATTGACAATTCTGTGTATTCCCCAGGCCGCCTCTTCTACTGAAATCTTCAGTTTCGATGCAATATGTTTGTCAATAGCATATCTCGCCTTAGCGATATCCAGGCTCATGGTGCCGCCCAGAAAATAGTTGGGATTCAGATAACCTAAGACCAAATCCGCATCAGTCACAGTAGGATATTCACCACCTCTGTTGTAACAAGCCGGACCAGGTGTCGAGGAGGCGCTCTCTGGTCCTACGCTCAATAACCCCAGGTGATCCACCTTGGCTATACTGCCCCCTCCAGCGCCTATTTCAATCATATCAATTACTGGTATTCTTACGGGCAAACCGCTGCCTTTCTTGAATCTTTTCTCCCTCGCTGCCTCGAAGTGATGCGTAATCGTTGGCTGAAAATGGTTGACGACCGTCGCTTTGGCTGTGGTGCCGCCCATGTCAAAAGCGATGAAATCGGACCTGCCAGTCATTTTGCCGAAAAAGATAGATGCCATAGTGCCGCCTGCAGGGCCGCTTTCGAGCAAATGTATCGGGTGTTTCGATGCACCTTCGACTGAGGTGAGCCTTCCGGCGCTATCCATGATATGTAGTTTGCCGGAAAAACCTAACTCCGACAGCGCCTTGTACAGCTTGTTGAGATATTCGGTGGTCAGGGGTTGCACGTAAGCATTCATGACCGTAGCACTGGTGCGTTCATATTCGCGTACTTCGGGCATAATATCGCTGCTGGTAGAAACATAGAGGTGGGGAAAGGTTTTCTGTATGATTTCGGCGGCAATGCTTTCGTGTCGAGGGTTAGAGTAGGCATGTAGAAAGCTGATAGCAATACTTTGAACGCCTTCACTGACTAAATAATGGCTTTTTTCGAGCAAATCTTGTTCATTCAATGGTGTAAGGACTTCCCCCTGGAAGTTCATTCTCTCCTCTACTCCAACTCGCAATGGCGCTTCCACCAAAGGTTTAGGCATTTTGATGAAGATGTCATAGATGTCGTATCGCATCTCGCGTCCTATTTCCAAAACATCTTGGAAGCTTCGGGTGGTAATCAGTCCTGTCTTGGCGCCTTTTCGTTCAATGACTGCATTGGTAACTAATGTAGTACCGTGCACGATGTTATCCACAGTGCCAATATTCAGACCATGCTCCTCTATCATCTGCCTGATACCATTGATGATGCCCAGGGTAGGGTCTGGGTAGGTAGTTAAAGCCTTGGCAAAGTATATTTTACTTGGTGATTCCTGTATGAATACCAAATCCGTGAAAGTGCCACCTATATCAATGCCAAGTTTTGCTTTCATGAATGATTCAGGCTATTTGATGCGTAACCATGAAAATAGGATGGTCGGCAAACTCTTGAAATTGGGTTGCCACCTTTTGCATGTTCTCAGTGGAAATATCTTTGAAGAGTTGTTCCTGATCGTTGACATGTATGACCTCTACATAGGCATAAGGCGCCGGCGCATCTGTTCCCAGCAAACCGGTCGTTTTAAAAACTTTAAAGTCATCAACGGATTGCAGCCGAGTGACGTTAGGCACATCAACCGTTTTTGCCCATTCTTCATAAGCTGCCAGCTTGGAAGGGTCTTTCAGATTGAACAACACGATGAGATACATTTTTATTCAGTTTTTAAAAACAAAACATTACGATTTGAATTGCGCCACAGCATGCGTCAATAGCCCTTGCACAGAGTTTAATATAATTTTTGCACCTTTTCCTATGAGCACTGCTGCTTGTTCTTTATTCCCTGCAACGCTACCGACAACTTTTCCGGCTTCGATGGTTTTTCTGAATACAGTATCTATGACAGACTGAACTTCCTGGTGACCCGGACCATCGTAAAAACCCATGCTCATCGCCAAATCCCTTGGCCCTACGATGATGCCATTGATAGAGTCCATCTTCAGTATGTCCTCTAGTATATCCATGCAAGCTATATCCTCCATTTGAGGGAATATGAGGATAGTTTCGTTGGCATATTGGATATATTCCAGTTGCTTTTTAGCACCTGCCATGTAATCACTTGCTCGCACTGGACCAAGTCCCCTCTTTCCAATGGGCGGATATTTGATAGCGTTGACCAAGCGCTCCACTTGTTCGATTCGGGCGATTCCAGGCATCATGACGGCTGTTACGCCGGCATCCAGATATTGTAAAATGAGTTTTTCATCAATATCCCTAATTCTGGCCCAGGGTGCTATTCCTGCACTTTCACAAGCGCGAATCATGCCAACAGCATCCGATACAGTAATGGGGCCGTGTTCGCCATCTATCATGTAGAAATCCAGCCCCGCCAATCCCAGATATTCACAAACTGTGGGGTCGGTAGTAGGCGATATCACCCCGTAAAGTACTTCACCTGTCTGCAATTTATTTTTGAATCTATCGGATATCACTATTGCAAAGTTTTCTTTATTAAATGTTATCGAAGGGAATGAACGGAACCGTCCTTTATTTTAGCTTTAATAAACTCCATCAGCCCGCCGTATTTTGCTACCTCCTCCACGAAAGGTGCGATAGGCACGCACTCGAATGTTTTGCCGGTATTCAGATTGACCACGATACCATTTTCATTGTCATATTCGAGCATATCGCCAGTTTCGCATGCTAAATTCATGTCTTTGACGGTCACGAATGGCAAGCCATAATTGATAGCATTGCGAAATTGAAGGCGGGCAAAGCTGGTGGCGAAAACGGCTTTGATGCCGGCGCCCATCAATCCTGTCACACAATGCTCGATGCTCTTGCCGCCGCCGGCAAAATTATGCCCTGCTACAATGAAGGTATATCCTTGATCTTTAAAACCATTTTCTTGGTTAAAGGCTTCATCTACTCCCGCCATAATCCATTTGGCATTCTCCGTTTTATCAACGGGCGAGGTCCAATATTTCTGTAGTACCATCTCGTAGCTCATGACATATTTTTTGGCTACCCAGGCTTTTCCTATAATCTTACCCATATTTCTTGTTAGGGTTTTTGTAATGTTTCTATCTCTTTCAAATCATAAGGTGCATTCATCCATAATGGATATTGCTCTTTCAAAAATTGCTGCCATTTGGCTGGTAAATCTTTGAAATCATCAACGCGATAACATACAAGTTGTATGATACCCTTACCACCCCCCAAAAAAGGAGGTAAGTCGCCAAATCTATTCCAGTACAATTGATATTTTTTACTGACATCAGATGCATCAGAGACGATGTGGAAGTCGTAATTTTCATAGGCTTCGTACTTGCCCTGGGGTGTTTCAAAATTGAGAAATACCGGAGAAGAAAATACGATGTTACCGTTCATTTTCCTGGCAATGGTATTGGAGGATGGTCCGAGTTTGGTCAATCGCGCGCCTTTTCCTTGCTGTACGTAGGAGATGAGTCTTCCATCATTTCTATTGACGTAAGTGATGTATTGGTAAGGGTAGGCAATGTGTTCCACTTTTTGTCCGTTGATTTCTTGGAGAGGCTCGCCGGTAATGGGGTCTTCATAGGCAAAAATCTTCCTGTTCAATTGAATAATGCTATCGGAGTTGACCCTAATCATTCTGGCTACGTCCGTACCTTCCATTTTGGTCAATAGCTTACCACTGGGATAAGCGTACACCTCGCCAAAGCAATACCAAAATATTTGCTCGCCATTGCCGACGCGCATTTTTGTCCACTCCTCGAAAAGATGTTTGTCAATAGAGGTATTTTGCCCTAATGCCAGGACATATAGAGAGACGTTTAGAAAAAAAATAGCAAGGTAGCGATTCATGAATTGCAACGATTTAGCATTTTAGTTGAGATCGGTTGTTCTGGGGTCGCGTATTTCTCCAAAAATAGCAGACACAGCCACGACTGCAGGGCTGGTGAGGTATATTTGCGCATTTCTGCTACCCATCCTGCCTTTCATGTTTCTGTTGCCGGCACTGAGGATGACATCGCCGTCGCCTGCCACTCCGGTGTGAATGCCCGCACAAGGTCCACAACTCGGCGTTTCAATGGCGGCACCTGCCTTGATTAAGGTGGAGAAATACCCTTTTTCTATACATTCAAGGTACACATCCTGACTTGCCGGAATGCATATCATATTGACGCTCGGGTGTATCTTTTTGTCTTTGAGTATGGTTGCCATGATAGCAAAATCTTCTGTTCTGCCGTTGGTGCAAGTACCTACGAAGGCTTTATTAAATTTTGTGCCTTTTAAGGCCTCCACCGGAACCACATCATCCAGCTTATCGGGTTTGCTGACCATGGGTCCGACATTGGTAACGTCAATTTCATACACGGCTTCGTAGTGGGCATCTTCGTCACTGGCAATCATTTCCCAATCGCCTTTCTGCACGGGGGCGAGGTAGGCTCTCGTCTTTTCATCCGGGGCGATTATTCCATTCTTTGCGCCTAAGTCCACGGTCATGTTGCATAAAGTCATTCTGCCTGCGATACTCAGGGCTGATATGGCTTCACCTGTAAACTCTAAGGCTTTGTATATTAAATGACCGTTCCAATGCATCATACCCATGATATGGAGGCTCAGGTCTTTTGCCATGACGTAGGGTTGCCACTTGCCTTTGATATCGAATTTGACGGACTCCGGCACCCTGAACCAACACTTGCCAGTAGCCATAGCAACGGCGGCATCCGTGACTCCTACGGCATTGCCCAGAGCGCCAACAGCTCCGTAAGTATTGGCATGACTGTCAGTGCCTATGGAGATTTTTCCTGGCAGCACATGGCCTTGTTCTACCATGATTTGGTGCGCGATGCCTTGCCTGCCTAAGTCATAAAAATAAGGAATATCGTAAGACTTGACAATTTCTCGCCATTCGTTGAGTAGGGTAGCCCATTCGGGGGTGGGTGGCGGCACCAGGTGGTCGCTTACACAAATGACCCGACTTTTATCAAATAATTTTCTATCAGTGCCCAGACTTTCGAATGCTTTGAAACATTGCTTGCCCAGGTAATCCATCGTCATAACGGAGTGGACATCAACCCACACCAGCTCTCCCGGCTGCACAACATCTCGACTACTATTGAATGCCATTATCTTTTCTGTAATCGTCATCGCTATTTTAATGTGAATGGTGTTTGTCGTCTAATTTCTTCTATAGAACAGCGTGCATATATAGTTATAGTGTTAACACCTACCTATCGCTTCTACTCACGCCTTTGAAACTTTTGGAGGGTAGCTCATCCCAAAATGAGGCAGGTATTTGGTCTTGGGTAGCAACCCTACGCTCATCTATCATAGTGATGCCTTGGAATTCATCGTTTTCCGTCCACCTCCAATTTCTTATGCGATGCGTACCGTCTCCGATTAAATCAATCATTTCAAATAGTTTGGAACCGGGTCTGTTTTTGTATGTCCAGATGAGGCAGATGCTATCACGTGTCTCCCACGAGTATCCTTCTATCCTGGGGCTATCGAAAATGAGTGTCCCGTTTTCATCAAATTTACTGATGCCGAAATCGTGAATTTCTTCGTGCCCATCGTCCCACATATAATGATTGACCTGATGATAAATATCACCTTCCAATTTAATGGTGAGCCGGCTCTTCCATTGGTTGATGAGTTCACCGGCAGCGTTGATTCTCTTGTAGGTACCTTCCCAGATACCAGCGTGCAGTAGGAATAACCTTAAATTTGACATACGAAAATAATTTTTTACAAAACTAATAAAATAGTTAGTTTATTTAACCATTTTTGTAAAAAATTTTGATTGCTCCTGGATGGTTCAGCTACTTGATGTTGTTGCTATCTTGCCAATGATGGCTGCCAATGCTGTCATTTTTTGACATCTGAGCGGCAACGACAAAAAATAATTTGCTGTAAACCAATAATTTGAAGATATTGGGTCAAATCGGTTGATTTACTTTTCAGATTTCGCAAATCTTCAAAATTTACGAAATCTCCTCCACATTTTTGACCCATTACCAATTTGAGCATAGGGTAGCAAGATGTCGGGTGATAGCGGCATCAACAGTAAACGGAGTGGAAGGTCGAGGTCATCTTTAAATTTTCACTGCATTACTATCGCACCAAAACTCACATCACCCTTGATCATTTGCGAAGTACCAAAAATTTTAAAGCGATTGAAAAAATGGTGAGTATTGAAGAACAAGGACTAAGAGACGGCTTGCAGACTTTAAAAACGCCAGTGAGCGTGGAGTTGAGACTGGATTGGATAGATAGGTTGGTTCGTGCAGGTTTGCAAAGGCTACAAATCGGTGCATTTGTCCATCCCGAAAAGGTACCCATGATGGCATGTACGGATGAGTTGTTCAAAAAAATTAGAGCAAAAAATTATGAAAAAAATATCACTTTTTCCGCCCTTGTGCTCAATGTAAGAGGTGTAGAGCGGGCAGTGGACGCAGGAGTAGCACATTTATCTATTTCCCTTTCCGCCAGTAGTACCCATAGCGTCAAGAATACCGGCAAGGATATCGAGTCCTCCAAGCAAGAGGTCAAACAGATGATATTGCTTGCCAAAAAACATGGAATTCGGGTCAGAGGTGGTATTCAGTGTGCTTTCGGCTGCCGATACGAGGGCAACATCCAGGGAGATGTAGTGTGTGACCTTGCTAAGTTTTTGTTAGACCAAGGTATTGACGAACTCTCGCTTGCCGACAGTACCGGCATGGGTTACCCTCTCTTGATTGAGGATAGAGTGGGCGCTGTAAAGTTATTGGCGGATGACAAACCATTGGGCTTGCACTTGCACAATACGGAGAATAAAGGCTATGCCAATGTTTTAACGGGCATAGCAGCCGGAGTAACTATCATTGACACGGCTTTTGGCGGATTGGGAGGTTGTCCTTTCATTAAAGGTGCTACAGGCAATGTTGCGACGGAAGACGTTGTGCATCTTTTACGCCAAAGTGAAATTGACACTGGAATTGATATACGCGCAGTTGCGCAAGTCAGTCAAGAAATGGAAGAATTGTTAGGCATGCCACTGCCCGGCCTATTGTACAAATTGGTACAGCGCCCGGATATAAAATTTAACGATTGAATCAACCATACTCCATTATGGGCAAAACTATCGTCGAGAAAATATTGAGTATCAAAACTGGAAAAACAGTTTCTGCCAATGAAATTGTCATCACCCCTGTTGATGGCGTAATGGCGACTGACACTACAGCTCCGCTCAGCATCAAAGCGTTCGAGTCCATGGGAGGTAGGAAAGTTTGGAATCCTGAGAAATGTGTATTGATCATTGATCATGCTGCTCCCGCCCCCAATGAGCGCATAGCCAATCTGCACCAACTAATGAGAAACTTTGCTTCTGAACAAGGTTGCCCATTATTTGACATAGGCGAAGGGATTTGTCATCAGATTTTAATGGAAAACCAATACGTAGAGCCAGGATGCGTATTCATGGGAGCGGATTCGCATACGCCCACTGCAGGCGCTATCGGGGCGCTGGCATGTGGCATGGGAAGCACAGATATCGGGGCAATCATGCTGACGGGTAAAACATGGCTCAAAGTTCCGCACACCATAAAAATAGCATGTCATGGCAAATTGCCTCGAGGGGTTTTTCCCAAGGATTTGATTTTGTTCCTCACCGGAAAAATAAGTATATCGGGCGCCACCTATCTTTCCGTGGAATTTCACGGGGATACATTCGAGTATTTGGATTTGGCAGGGAGAATGTGTGTAGCTAATATGCTTGCCGAGATGGGGGCGAAAACAGGCTTTGTGCACCCAGCAGGTTTGCAATTACCTTATTCTTTCGAGCCGGTGTTGCCCGATACCGATGCCCACTATATCAAAACCTACGAATTTGACGTTTCGGACTTAGAACCGCAAGTCGCCATACCTGAATCGCCTGACAACGTAACGAATATTCAGCACTGCTTAGGGAAAAAAATCCATTATGCATTTGTAGGCACCTGCGGTAATGGAAGGCTTGAAGACCTGCATACCGTTGCATCTATCTTAAAGGGCAAAAAAATAGCTCCAGGTGTGAGGATGGTGATTGCACCAGCTTCGAGGGGTGTTTTGTTGCAAGCCATGCTCGACGGCACCGCGCATACGCTGGTGGAGGCCGGGGCTACCATCATCACTCCGGGTTGCGGGCCATGCGTAGGTACACACGAGGGCGTACCGGGCAACAACGAGGTAGTAATTTCGGCTGCCAACCGAAATTTCAAGGGAAGGATGGGCAATCCCCATGCGCAGATTTATTTGGCAGCTCCCTCCACTGTTGCCGCCTCAGCCTTAGCTGGAGCTATCACGCATCCAGCCTCTATGTTAGATTAGTTTCCATAAAAAATTTGAGCAATACATGTCGAATCTTTCCAGAACAGCAATCCTTGCAGTATTAGCCTCCTCACTCGGTTTTTTCGTGGATTTATACGATATCATTATTGTGAGTGTGGTAAGACAACCCAGCCTGCTCGCTGTGGGCGTATCCGAAACTGAACTCTTGAATAAAGGCATATGGTTGCTCAACTTACAAATGATTGGAATGCTCATCGGTGGTTTTTTGTGGGGAATCATAGGAGATAAAAAGGGAAGGTTGACCGTATTGTTTGGCTCCATACTGCTGTACAGCGTAGCGACCTTTGCATGCGCTTACGTCAGTAATTATGAGATGTATCTCTTGTTGCGATTCCTTGCAGGTATTGGCTTGGCGGGTGAATTAGGTGCAGCGATAACACTCACGGCTGAACTGCTACCGCAAAAGTATAGAGGGATGGGGCCCGCCATCATTGCTTCTTTCGGTATGTTGGGGGCTATCGTTGGTGCCATCGTTGGCGGCAATTATTCGTGGCAATTCACCTATCAATTAGGAGGGGCAATGGGCTTTATTTTGCTATTTCTAAGGATAGGACTGCTCGAATCTGGATTCTACAAAAGCATGGAGGCGCGAGGCATTGAGAAGGGCAATATTCTGATGCTCATTAGGAACAAAACGCTTTTTAAAAAGTACGTTGCGGTCATCCTGATGGGCTTTCCCGGATGGTTTGTCAATGGCGTAGTGATGACTTTCACGCCTGAAATTGCCAAGGCGATGGGTATGCAGACGCTGCCTGAAGTCAGTAAAGTATTTATGATGTTTTTTTTGGGATTTACTTTTGGGGATTTTTCCTGTGGTCTAGTGAGTCAAAAACTCCAAAGCAGAAAGAAGGCAATCCGATGGTATTTGAGCGCTTTTGCTTTCATGTTGCTCATATATTTTCTATTTGCCCGCATTTCAGTCGTATTTTACTACATCATCTTCCTGATCATGGGCATAACTGCTGGTTACACGATCGTCCTGCTTACTTTGTGTGCAGAACAGACCGGCACCAACCTTCGGGCGACAGCCACCACCTCTGCGCTGAACCTGCTGAGGGCTTCCGTTGTACCCCAGACTATTGCCTTCACTTATTTTACGGCGCTCTTTGGAGCTTATTATGGCGCTTTAATGGTAGGAATAATGTCGGTGGGTATCGCGGCATATGCATTTACCCTTTTGGACGATACTTTTCACAAACATCTTGATTATTTTGAAACATAAACTCGATGAGCGATGCGAATCCAAGCAAAGTTTGTTTATGGAGACAATATTGATACCGACAGAATTATTCCGGGCAAATACACCAAGACATTGGACGTGAGCAGCCTGGCGCAACATGTGTTGGAAGACCTCGACCCTGAATTTTCGGGCAAAGTGGTCAAAGGGGACATCCTGGTGGCAGGAGAAAATTTTGGATGTGGTTCAAGTCGCGAGCAAGCGCCAATCGCCCTGCTGCAATCGGGCATACAATTGGTAATTGCCCGTTACTTTGCGAGAATTTTTTTCAGAAACGCAATAAACATTGGGCTCCCTGTGTTGGAAATTCCCAACCACGATATCGAATCCGGTGATGAACTTGAGATTAATATAGAACAGAATTTTGTGAAAAATTTATCTAAAAACAAAACATACGAATGCCACCCTTTGTCACCCGTTATGATTCAGATATTGCGCGAGGGCGGCATGGTCAATTATTTGAAAAAGTATGGGCAGTACGAAATATAAGTATTTTTAAAAACTAAAGATCAACTATTTTAACCAAATTTTCAGCCTGCGTGAGGTAAGTTTTAAAAATAAAGTACGACATTTCGGCTAAAACCTTGCCCAAATGAGCACTTCCCGACGACAGTTTTTGCGCAAAGCCTGGGGTGCTATTGCCATTGTGCCAATTTTGAGCCGATGCACCTATGACACGCTGCCCCCTATCTTAGAAGTGCTTTCGCCCATTGGCGGGGAGTCGCTAGTACCTCACACAACGCATGCCATTCGCTGGAAGGCAGTTGGTGCCGGATCGCTTTTGATTGAGCTATCTGCAGATGGTGCGAAAAGCTGGACGAATATTGCAGAGCAGGTGCCACCAGAGCCAGAATTTTTCGAGTGGAAAGTACCGAAAGTACAAAGTGACAATTGCCGCATTCGCATTTCGGATATGCAAAACTCGGAATTGCAGGACGAAAGCGATGCTTTTTTCGGTATTCAATCCGTTTTAAGACTAACTTATCCCAATGGGGGAGAATCACTAATGCCCGGTACGAAAGAAAACATTCGCTGGGAAGCAGCCGGTGTAGGTACTTTGTTGATCGAGCTATCGATCAACGCCGGGGCTTTTTGGACGAAAATCGCAGAAAATGTACCTGCCGAAAAGGGTTTTTACGAATGGACTTTGCCAGGTCGGAACAGCACGCAATGCCTTATTCGCCTAACCGAAACGGCAAATCCGAGCTTACGCGATGAAAGCGATGCCTTTTTTAACATTTTTGAAAGCTATACGATTGAATTGTCAGAACACCCGGAATTGCGCCAGCCCGAGGGTTTTAAAGTCTTTGTAAATGTGGCATTTATAGATTTTGCTGTGGTAGCGATAAGCGAAACGGTTTTTCGGATAATGTCTCTCGCGTGTACGCATGCCGGTTGCCAGGTACAATGGATAGGAACGATTTTCGAATGTCCTTGCCATGGCTCCACCTTCGACAAAAAAGGCTGTGTACTGCGCGGTCCGGCTGTGATGCCTCTTTGGGTGTATGAGTACGAATTGAATGCGGCAAAAGATACCTTGACCGTTTTTAATCGGATTAAGCCAGCAAATTGCTAAAATAGAAGAGGGCTTCCGCTCTTTTCAGAATGAAAGCCCTCCCTTGCAAAATTGCCTCCACGGCGTGTTAGCTCTCTCTTCAGCAAGCTGTTTTAAGCTTCTTTTACAATTTGGAATCTGAATAACAGCAGAATCAACAGTAATACACTGAAGATGATCATGGGATCTGAATTTTGGTGAAGAAATAGATAATGAAAATATGGAAGTTGTTCCTTAAAAACAACTCCCATGCTCCAAAAGTAAACTTTTCCGCAAAAAAAATCAACCACGGCTCGTTAAAATTCTCTTAAAGTGCAATAAATTCTCGAAAACTTCATGGCAAAAATTGACAGTAGCTCAAACCAGTGGATGCGATTTCGTAAATCTTTGGTTGTTCAGGATACCTCGCTGCACTCGGGATCTTAACCTCCGGCATTAGTACCATTGCTAATTGCGAAATCTAAAGTGTAAAACAACCAATTTGAACGAGTACCGAAATTTTTGTTCTAATGTAGCAATGAATTAATTAGTTTTCCAATTTAACAATTTACGCCCCTTTTTATCTTTCCTATACATGTTGGAGTCCTTTGGAAGGTTTTTTTCTCAAACTACCAAATCTGTTTTGGTCAAAACTGCATATTTTACAATTTTTTAAAATATTTTACAATAATCTAATCAAAGCCTAAACTTCACTTTACATCTGCTTCATATTCCCTTCAGAACTTAGCAGCTGGTAAATGTACTTTTTTACTCAATCAAAAATATCATTATGAAAAAATTATTACTTGCGCTCCTTCTGAGCAGCGCTACTATCTTTATTGCTACAGCCCAAAGCACAATCTTCGCTGAGGAGATCGAAATTCCAGCGGGATTTCAACCACAGCAGGTGGTACTTCCACCTTCCCCGCTTACCACTCAAGTCATCTTTGTAGGAGGTGTAGATTTGGTGCAAACAACCAAAACCTATGGTAACGAAGCCGGCCAACAGTTTGCTAAAGAATGGCATGACTTTATTGGCTTCACACCTGATGAGACAGGCGCGTCTCTGGGTTGGGTGTCTGTAAACCACGAAATGATATATCGTGACGATCGGATTGGCGATGGTGGCGGTATGACGGTATTTCGCGTAAAGCGCGATATAAACGGAAACTTAGAAGTGGTAGATCAAACCTTGGCGGATGGTCGCAAAGGCAAATTCTTCAACGTAGATTTCGTCAACACCGTAGGTGAAACTGGTATGAACTGCGGCGGTATCCAAGGCCCGGATGGTCGTATCTGGACAGCGGAAGAGTGGTTTATCGGTAACAACGCAGCCATTAACGGAGGTGTTCTTACAGCGCCGACTAGTATTAGCTGGTATCCAAAAGCTCCTGGCATACGTGATAACCAGGGCGTACGTGATACAGTTGATTTTACGATCAAGAGTGATATTCCTGGTTTTGACGGCGTAAAAATTAAGAAATTTGAGAACTTCAACTGGATGGTAGAAATTGATCCGCGCCAGGCAAAGGCTATCCGCAAGCAGTACAACTGGGGTAAGCAAGGTTTTGAAGCAGGTTCGATTACGAATGATAACAAGACTGTTTATTTGGGTGTGGATGCAACGCCAGCTTTCTGGGGTAAATTTGAAGCAGATGTAGCCGGTGACTTCACTAAAGGAAAACTATATGTTTACAAGGCAGATAACGCACAAGGACAGCGTTGGGTACAAATTGACAATGGCAGCATTGATAAAATGCTGAACTTCAATGCACAGGCATTAGCCGTAGGTGCCACTATGTACAACCGTATCGAATGGACGGCTATTGATCGCAAAACGGGTAAAATCTACTGGACAGAAACCGGTGCCGATAACCTGGGGCCACTGTGGTCGGATGATGCTGCCAACGGCGGTACGTATGACCCTTACCACATTGCTCGTGCAACTGCCAAAGGCTTAACAGGCCCTGGCGATTCGAATTACAAAGACTACTATGGTCGTGTTTGGGTGTATGATCCTGCTACCAACTACAACAGTGTTTTGATTGAAGGTGGCCCAGAGTTTACTGCCAGCCCGGCAGAAGCCGACTACCCTAAAAAGCACCTCTCCAACCCGGATGGTTTACAAGTAATCGAAATTGATGGCAAAACCTTTGCAGTAATCGAAGAAGACTTGAATGGCACTACTTTTGGCCGTACCCCAGCAGGCGCAAGCCGTGCAATATGCGAAGTATATTTGCTGGACTTGAGCATTGAAAACCCAACTGTGGATGACCTCATTCGCTTGACAGCTACGCCACGTGGCGCTGAAGTAACTGGTTGTGTAATGACACCAGATGGCAAATCTATGCTTATCAATTCGCAACACCCGGATGTGAATAATCCTTTCCCATTCAATCACTCCCTAACCTTTGCGATTCATGGTTTTGATCGTATCAATATTACCGATTTGAAAGACCCAGAGTTTGAAAAATCGGAAGTTTTACAAATCTATCCAAACCCAACGAACCGCATCGTGTATTTCAGCAAAGTAATTGACGCAGCTATTTATGATGTAAATGGCAAGCGCATGGGCGTTTATCGCAATACCAATGAAATTGACGTATCTAATCTTTCAACGGGCACGTACTTCATCCAGACTTCCCTGGGCGAAACGAAGAAGTTGATTATTCAGTAATATTTTCTGTGGATGCCAGATGCCAGATTTTTAGATGCCAGATATGTGACGGCGTCTAAAGTCTGGTATCTGGTATCTCCCAATCTGGCATCTCAAAAGTTATGAAAAAGACGATTATTGCTACCCTCGCACTCATCGGCTTTACGCTGTGCATTAGTTTCACCAACAATCCCTTGGCAGAGCAAGCATTGCAAACAGTGCAAAATGAATTTCATGCCGGACTAAATGATTTGCAACAAGCTATTTTACAATATCAACAAGTTGCCGAACAATTAGAAAATAAAGAAACCGCTTTTGAAACCTTGCGGCAAGCGCACCTGCGCACGCGATTGGCATTCAAAAACATCGAATTATTTCTGGAATATTACGACCGCGAGTCGGTCAAAAAATACCTCAACGGCCCTCCCTTATTGTGGCTCACGCCCAATGTTCCTGGCATTTTAGTCAATGAACCCGTTGGTTTGCAAGTACTGGACGAACTGGTATTTGAAGATAATCCCTTTGAACAAAAAGAAGCAATCCTCGCTATGCTCGACGCACTGACGAAGGATTATGCCCAAGTCATTCGCTACCAAAAAAGTATTCCTTTTCAGCATCGCTTTGTGTTTGAGGCGGCGCGCAGTGAAGTGATGCGCATTTTTACGCTGGGCGTTACTGGTTTTGACACCCCCGGTTCGGCGAATGCGATTCCTGAAGCCTATACTGCATTGAAAGCCGTTTCGCAAGCAGTAAGGGCTTATTATCCTTTGTTAGGGCAGAAAAATATTCAATTGCGCCAAACAATTCAACAAAAATTTAATAGCGCTTTGGAATATTTGTTACAACATAATGATTTTGAAAACTTCGACCGGCTCACTTTTCTAAAAGAATACGTCAATCCATTATACAGCTTATTATATCAAGTTCAAAAAACACTGAGCATTGAAATGATTGACGAAGTGGATAAAATAGGTTTACCCGTAAACTATCATGCTCAAAATATTTTTGACAATAATTTTTTAAATCATACTTTCTATTCTAATATTGAAAATAAAGAATTGACCGAACAACGCATCGCGCTGGGACGCACTTTATTCTTCGACCCGATTTTGTCTTCCAACAACGAACGCGCTTGTGCCTCCTGCCATCATCCCGAAAAAGCATTCACCGATGGCTTGGATAAAAGCCTCGCAATCAACGGCAAAGGAAAAATTTTGCGCAACTCGCCCACGCTCATCAATTCGGTTTATTCGATGAATTATTTTTACGACTTGCGTGAGGAAGACCTCGAACGGCAGATGAAACACGTGGTATCGGATAGTTTGGAATTCAGTACCGATTTTATGGAAATTATTCAAAAACTGGAGCAAAGTGCCGAGTATAAAAAGTTATTTATTGAAGCGTATCCTAATCAAAATCAATATTTAATATCGCGTTATACCATTTCCAATGCCTTATCAGCTTACGTGACGAGTTTGCGTTCGTTCAATAGTCCAGTGGATCGTTACATCCGCGATGAAATCAAAACGATTGACCCAGCAGTGGCGCGGGGTTTTAATTTGTTCATGGGCAAAGCCGCTTGTGGTACTTGTCATTTCGCGCCTACTTTCAATGGCACTGTTCCACCTCATTTTCAAGATTCTGAATCGGAAGTTTTAGGTGTTCCCATTTCAAAAGATACAGTAAATGTGCAAATTGATCCCGATTTAGGTCGCTACGCCAGCCAGCGCCCACAGGATGAAGCTTATTTCTACGCACATTCTTTCAAAACGGTCACTGTGCGCAACGCCGCGCTCACCGCGCCATACATGCACAATGGCGTATATGATACGCTGGAAGAAGTGGTGGATTTTTACAACAAAGGCGGCGGACGCGGCCTGGGTTTGGACGTGCCGTATCAGACTTTACCTTTTGATAATTTAAGTCTTAACCAGCAGGAAATTAAGGATTTGGTGAAATTCATGGAAGCACTGACGGATACCACTGGTTTGACGCAACAGCCAAACGCATTGCCAAAATTTGAAAATAAACCCGAATGGAATAAGCGACAGATCGGCGGGGTTTATTAATTCGCATTACTTTTTTATCACAGCTGGCTTTGTTTTAAATTCCTTCTGGATCGTTTGCACTGCTTTGTCAATATCTGACTGGCTTTCATAAGACATTTGGACACCCACCATGGTCAGATTGCCCGACGGCTGTGTGAGGGGTTCAAATCCTTTTTCATAAAGTTTTTCTACCAAGCGTTTCACATTGTCCTGATCGCTAAAAAGCCCTACACGGATAATGCAGTACTTTTGTTGCGGCTTGACCGTAGCATTCTCTGAATCAAAGGGAATATTTTCTTCAGAATTGATACCCGTATCTGTTTGAATAAGCTGGCTATCAGCTTTTATTGCCTCCAGGGAAGGGCGCACATTAAAGCGCGAAGTCGGCACACTGGCAATTTCCTCTTGGGGCGCGGCGGGTTTCTCTCTTTGAATTGCCCAATACACAACAGCAGCTATGCCCAATACTGCAATGATGCTTGTCACGGCCAAGTTGCGTTGAAGCCAAACCGCGAAACGCTTACCAACAGGGCGAGTTGTCTGTTTGGCAGTAATAGCAGGTGCTTTTTGGGGTGCTGGGATGCGTTCTTGCCGAATCACCGGATAAAATTGCACCACGGGCAAGCCATAGGCTTCCACATTAAAATTAGTATCTTCCGGCAGAAATTTCAACTTTTTTTCATAATCTCGGTATAATCTTCCTACCTGCGGAATTTGTACAATGCTTTGGTTGTCAATTGCTTCTACTACCTGTTTTACATAATCCGATACTGCCCTTTGTATTTCTGCAAAAGACGCACCATATTTTTTTCTCAGATGGTTGATCAATATGCCATCATCCATCGTCAAGTTTTTGTTGAAATTCAATTCTTTGGATGGCGGAAGAACTTTCCCCTCCACTGCTTGGATTTCTGCCGGGCGATATTTAGTGGTAATGGCACCCAATCCCGGAATGATCACGGTATCCTGTTCATACAACAACGCTGCAATACTTGCGCCTACATCTATTTGCATAGTTTTCTTTTTTAATGTGTCGAGAATATAGGCAGGTAAAGGCTTCTATTTCAGCTATTTCTATTTTCTTTTATACAAAAACCTGATTTTCAATCAAAATATTACACAAAATTAGGTGTTTTTTAGAAATACTTCAAGCACCCTGTTCTCTCAAGGTTTCAGCCGACTTAACAAAAACTTAAAGTCCTTGCATTTTATAAAGCGATAGTTTTGGCTGTTGTCAAATACTCTTTCAGCATGAAAATCCGTTTTGCATTACTGACTTTTGTAGCGCTTTTAGCCATTTTTGCTTGTGAGAAAAATAAAGAAGTGGCTACTTCCGGCGAGGCACTTTCCAAAATTTACTGCGTCTCTTGCCACCAATATCCTGAGCCAGGCCTCCTCGATAAAGCCACTTGGCGCGATTACGTGCTCCCGCGCATGGGATATCTGATGGGCATCTATGACCAGAAAAACACCCGCCAAGCACTCCTCGAACAGGGGGCCGCCGGTGAACTGCTCGCCAAAGCCAATATTTTCCCTGAAAACCCTACGATTGATACCGCTATTCTAAACAAAATTGCGGCATTCTACCTGAAAAGTGCCCCGGAGCGGCTTGAGCTTCCTACCTACCAAAAACCCTCCATCGGTCTGAATAATTTTAGGGTACAAATACCCAATTATCGGCTTTCGCCGCCGAGTACTACGTTGGTGAAATTTAGCGAAAACGGTGGTCTTTACCTCGGCGATGCCAATACAAAAGCCCTTTATTTATTTGACGAAGCGCTGAAACTGCAAAAAGCTGCCAATCTAAAAGAAGCGCCTGTATGGCTTCAGGAAATCCGAAATGTGCAATTTGTAACAGCAATGGGGTCTTTTTCGCCCACCGATGCGCCAAGCGGTACTTTATATCTGATCAATGATGCCCTGCAGCTTGTATTGCCCACCTTACAGCGCCCCGTACACAGCGAAATTGCCGATCTAAATGAAGACAAAAAAGCGGATATTCTTGTCTGTGAATTTGCTAAATGGACAGGATGCCTCGCTTGGTGGGAAAATCAGGGTAATGCCCAGTACGTAAAACATATTTTGCGCAATAAACCCGGTGCTATCAAAGCCTATGTGCGGGATTTCAACCAAGACCAAAAACTTGATGTGATAGCGCTTTTTGGACAAGGCGACGAAGGGGTTTTCATTTTCTACAACCAAGGCAAGGGGCAATTCCGCGAGCAAAGAATCCTGGAATTTCCGCCTTCTTATGGATCCAGTTATTTTAATCTGGTAGATTTTAACCAGGATGGCTACGAAGACATTATTTATACCGCAGGTGATAACGCCGATTATCCGCCTGTGCTAAAGCCCTATCACGGTATTCGCATTTTTTTTAATAATGGCAAAAACGAATTTGAAGAAAAATTTTTCTATCCGCTCCACGGCGCTTATAATGCAATCGCTAAAGACTTCGACCAGGACGGAGACATGGATATCGCCGCTATTTCTTTTTTCCCCGATTATCAAAACACGCCGGAACAAAGTTTTCTTTATCTTGAAAATCAGGGGAATAATAATTTCAAGACCCTTAGCCTGCCAGAAGCCACCAAAGGCCGTTGGATTGTGATGGATGCCGGCGATATAGACCTCGACGGGGACACAGACATTGTACTCGGTTCGCTTGCTTTTGAGATTGTACCCGAAAATCCTTTGCTCGATCAATGGGTCAGGGAAGGCATTGGTTTTATGGTGCTCGAGAACACCCTCAAATAAGCCACAATTGACAATTTTGACACTTATTCTACAAATTTGACGATATTTGCTGCGTTTTAAGTAATTGAATAGCTTAAAAATCAATTGCTTAAAGCTTTACGGCATTGAAAATCAATTGCTTGAAAAATAATTTGTTTACATTGAATATTGTTCCTTTACTCATCTTGCCTTAGGGTTATTTTAAAGCGCGCGTAGGAAAATGGCAGAACAGAATTTTGTTGATTATGTAAAAATATGTTGCCGATCTGGTGCAGGTGGAGCGGGTTCTATTCATTTCCATCGGGATAAAAAAACAGCCAAAGGCGGCCCCGACGGCGGCGATGGCGGTCGCGGCGGGCACATTATCTTGCGCGGCAACCGCAATTTGTGGACGCTGCTTTCGCTCAAATACCGCAAGCACGTTATTGCCGGCAACGGAGAAGGTGGCAGTAGTGGTAATAAATTTGGAGGATTTGGCGAAGACGTTATCCTGGATGTTCCCCTCGGCACTGTTGCTAAAGATGCCGAAACCGGCGAATTTATTATGGAAATTACGGAAGATGGGGAAGAAAAAATCCTGCTCGAAGGCGGCAGGGGTGGTTTGGGCAACTCCCATTTTAAATCAGCGACCAATCAAACTCCGCGCTACGCGCAGCCCGGTGAGCCCGGCAAAGAGGAATGGAAAATTCTGGAGCTAAAGGTATTGGCAGATGTAGGGCTGGTTGGTTTTCCAAATGCGGGAAAATCCACCCTCCTTTCGGTGATGACCGCCGCCAAGCCAGAGATCGCTCCCTACCCTTTCACAACAATCGTTCCGAATCTGGGTATTGTACAATATCGAGATGGACGCTCTTTTATGATTGCGGATATCCCCGGTATTATTGAAAATGCACACCTCGGCAAGGGCTTGGGGCATCGTTTTCTTCGTCACATCGAGCGCAATGCGACACTCCTTTTTATGATTCCTTGTGATACAGAAAGCATTACCAGAGAGTATGATATTTTATGCCATGAGTTGGAAATGTACAACCCCGAACTTTTGGACAAACCCCGCGTGTTGGCAATTACAAAAAGCGATTTGATTGATGAGGAACTGAAACGTTTGCTGCTGCCAGAACTACCCAAAGAAGTTCCTGCTATTTTTATTTCATCGCTTACCCAGCAAGGTATCCTGGAGCTAAAAGACCTGCTTTGGAAGACGATTAATCAGGGGAATTGAATGTTAAGATTGATAGGCTCTTTGTCAAATGAAAAGATGCTCAAAATTTGAAAATTCCAAGTATAAAGTTGTCCGATAATCCCCACTTCCGCAAGGATCGGGTTGTAGCAGCCTTTGATTATACCCTCAGCGAACCACGAAAGCCTCGGGCTGCGTAATAAGATGCTGCACCGTTGTGATACACAAAAACATGGTCATAGCGGCGATCACAAAAGAGTGCGCTGCCAAGTTTTCTGATAGCGGGAGGCGTTTGCACCCAACTCGATGTTTTTGTATCGAAGTACCCAAGTTGCTGCAGCGCCCGGTATTGTTCTTCTGTTAAAAGCTCAATACCCATCTCCTCTGCCAGCTCAATAGCGCTATTTTGCGGCTTATTTTGTTTCCTTTCATCCAGCGCTTCCCGATCATAACAAAGACTCCTGCGCCCCGTGGGGCTTTCTGCTGCACAATCATAAAAAATGTATTCGTCCGTTTCTTTATCATAACCCACCACATCCGGTTCTCCGCCGGTTTCTTCCATTGCATACAGCGACCATCGCTTTTCAGGGCTGATCTCCAGTTTGGCTTGTACTTTAGCCCACTCCAGGTTTTTATGGCGATTTCTGTTTTTTTCAAACCGGGTTTTCAAGGTGTCGAGCAGGGTAGAAAATTGTTCTTGTGACAATGCTGTTTTCATGCGATCCATTTAGTTCTAAGTAGTAAATGTACGTCACCATGCTTATTTTCACAATAATCGGACGGCGTATGGCTTGTTTATTTTTCTGGGAATCACAAATCTGTTCCATTTGAAAATTCAATTACAGCAGTTGCTCTCCTTTTTCTAAGAGCACGTATATTTTTATTAAAAAATTGATTAACAGCGACTTGTGCGTTGGGTTTTAGATCATCGAAAAGATAGCGTGATGAAATAATTGGAAAAAAGCCACGCTTGACTGTTTTCCAAGCATCCATCCTTCCAATGGCGCCTCTACTTTGGAGCAAGAATACCCCATAGTAGGCAAATCTGCTATTGAGGATATCAAATCATATCATGTTTTTTTTTTAAGATTTGGACACGCTCTTTTTAGCGTTAACCTAACAAAAATAATATAAATTTGTAGCTTCATCGAAGCTCGGCATCCTCCTTTTCGGTGAAAGCCCAGTCTTTTATAAAAAAGCATATAATTGAACAAAACGACAAAACATGGAACAGTTAAACGGTTACGTAGAATTTATAACCAAAATGGTGCTGGAATATGCGCCAAAGCTCGTACTGGCGATTCTTGTACTACTCATTGGGCTACGGGTTATCAACAAGTTAGCGAATTGGGCAGGTGCAGCGATGCAGCGCAGCGGCGTAGGAGATGATATTCGTCCGTTTTTAGCTTCGATGATAGGAGTATTGCTCAAGGTGTTATTGATTTTCAGTGTAGCAGGTATAGTGGGGATCGAAACAACCTCCTTTGTGGCGGTATTAGCGGCGGCAGGCTTTGCCATAGGGATGGCCTTGCAGGGGAGTCTGAGTAATTTTGCGGCTGGCATACTGATTCTCATTTTCAGACCCTACAAAGTGAGCGACCTTATTCAGGTGGAAAACCAACTGGGGCATGTGAAGGAAATTCAGATGCTCAATACCGTGATAATCACCCTCGATAACCGAACTGTGATTGTGCCAAATGCCATGGCAATTAGCGGAATTATCACAAACCTATCCTCAGAACCGCACCTTCGGGTAGATCTGAATGTGCATGTGTCCTATGAAGAAAATTTTGAAAAAATCCGATTATTAATCTTAGATGTACTGCGCGATACCCCCAAGGTGCTTGAGCAGCCAGCACCATTCGTGGGTATTGAAAAATTCGACTCGCACAACATGTTGCTGGCAATACGCCCCTACGCAAAAGTAGAAGACTACTGGGATATTTATTTTGAGGCGTATCGCCGCGTCAAGCAGGCTTTAGGCGAACACCAAATCAAAATTGCGTATCCAGAAGGCGCTCAAATTAGTCCTATTCATGCTTAAAAAAATTATCATGTTTAAAATCTTTTTAATCATTTGGACAAATTTGATGGCAATATTTTTATTTGCGCAAAGCACTTACCTTGCAGAAGTACAACAAAAGCTGAAAAATGCAGCGGCATACACATTGGAAATAGCAGAATCTATGCCCGAAGATCGCTTTGACTTCAGACCGATGGCATCGGAGATGAGTTTCCGGGAACAGTTAGTGCACATTGCTGGCAACATGAACTGGCTGACGAGCAGCTATTTGGGCGGCAAAAAATCTGAAAAAGACCTAAAAAAAACAGATTATACCAAAGCAGAAACGATTGCTGTTTTGAAAGAAATAGTTGAAAATGCAACAGCAGCACTCAACCAGCTACAAGCGGAGCAACTGGACGAAAAAGTAGAATTTTTTGCTGGACCGATGACCAAAAGGCAAATCCTGACACTCCTCAATGACCATCATACCCACCACAGGGGGCAGCTCATTGTTTATTTGCGTTTGAATAATATAAAACCGCCAAAATACCTGGGCTGGTGAGGCATAAACAAGGATAGGAAGATAAGCACGCCCTATCTTCCTATCCACCTGGCTTTAGTTGAATAATTCTTCCAACTTTTGTTCCAGGGATTTACCGCGAAGATTCCTCGCCAAGATTTTTCCTTCCGTATCCACTAAGACGGTATGCGGAATCGCGGTAACGCCATAATCCTTTGCCACCGCATTATCCCAACCTTTCAAATCGCTGATGTGGTGCCAGACTAAGCCGTCTTTTTCGATAGCTTGCAGCCAGCGCGTTTTATCCCGATCCAAGCTTACGCCCAATATTTCAAAGCCTTTTTCTTTGTACTTGTTGTACATTTTCACCACGTTTGGGTTTTCGGCTCGGCAAGGTCCGCACCAACTTGCCCAAAAATCAACGAGTACGACCTTTCCTCGCAGTTCACTTAGAGACATTTCTTTGCCATCGGGGGTCTGCTGTTTAAAATCAGGCGCTACTGCACCAATAATGAAGCTACTCATTTTTTGGATTTGGCGCTCCAAGTCAGCGCTTGCACTTGGGTTGTCTTTGATAATTTCGAGCAATTGATTGGCAAAGTGTACAAAATTGGCATGATTTTTTTGCAGGAGCGAAGTAACAATACCGTTGAGTGCCATTTTGTAAGTACCTGTGCCTTTTGGAATGCGGCTCAGGGCAGTTTCCATGTATCTTTTATGCCTTTCGCTATCCAATCCGGCGCTGCTCAGGGTAAGGGCATAGTTTTTGAAGGCTTCGAATACCCAGGGCATTGTCTCATAGCTTTTATCGTTAAAATCTACAAAGCGGAAAAACTCCCCCGCAAAATAATCCACTTCATTGGCATATTTGCCTGCATTGTTGTGATAACTCAGATAGGTATCTAATGCCAATACTTTACCCAAAAACGGATTGGTTTTCTTCAGCGAGTCAAGCAGTTGCAATTTTTCAGTATCCAGATTTTTCATCTTGGTTACCACCTGGTTCATCTCCTCCTGGTTGCCGCTCTGGTTTTGATATTCCCTTGCCAGGAGGCTGGTCTGGCGTTTCAATTCATTCATTTTACTCTTCAAATTATCATACATCGAGTTGATAGGAGACTTCAGCGTAGCGCCTTTGATGGCCATGCAAGTACCATTGATTGTCATCTTATCTTCTGTACCCAAAAGGATCGGGCGAATAGAATTGCCCATACCAATGTAATAAAATTGAGGTTCTTTTGATTTTGGTACCTTGAACTGAAAAAGCGAATCACTGCTAAGGCTTGGTTTTTGGTATTCATCAAAACCCAAGCCATTAAAGCGATACAAGCGAAGCTGGTCATTGCAGTTGCTCAATTGGCAGGTAAGTGTGACGGTGGCTTGTGAAAAAGCACTCCCGAAGAAAAGCAAAAAGCTGATTATAAACCAAGGCGTACGTTTCATTTTTTTAAATTTTTGCCAAAAATAGGAGGATTCTGTTGGAAATGCAACGAACCCAAAGAGCTTAACAAAACGACAACAAAAAGACACTCGTCGAAAGGAAATCGGACGCTCGTCCATCTTCTTTCACTTTGTACAACATTTTCACTACCTTTCAGGTTGGAATTATAAAAAGCGCTTGGCTCATGATCTACCAAAAAGATTTTCGCGGAAATAACAATAATCCGTTCAGTTCTTTGCTTAGTATTATCATTTTCGTACTGGCATTAGTAGGTTTGTTTATATTAGCAAAGGCAATTTTCAATATTCTCTATTATCTTTCTCCTTTGGTCATTATTGCTACTGCTATCATTGATTATAAGGTGATTGTGAATTACGCCCAGTGGGTGATTGGCTTATTCCGCCAGAATATACTGCTCGCAGTGGGGGCTACGGTGCTTACGTTTTTGATGTTTCCGGTAGTTGCCATATTTTTACTTGGAAAAGCACTTTTTAACAAAAAGGTGCGTCAGGTGGAAGAAGAGCAACGCCGCTTGAGAGAGGGCGAGTTTGCTGATTTTGAAGAAATTGTGGATGATATGCCGCTAAAATTGCCTCGGAACGAAAAAAAGACCGAAACGCCTGAGCGCAAAAATCGGAATCAATACGATGATTTATTTTCTTAGCGATCAAAAAGAACACTCATTTTGTCATTCGTTTTGTATGCTTCCTTTTCAGGGCTGTTGATTTTTTTGTACTGTTTTTTTATCATCAGGGCAATCCATCACTGGCACAAACTCCCTGTTTTTCAGCTTCCAAAAGGCTTTCAGCCCCAAACTTTTATTTCCGTCCTGATCCCCGTACGCAATGAAGCCGCCAACATGGCGCTTTGCCTGCAATCCATTCTGCAACAAAATTACCCCCTAGCTCTATTTGAAATCATCGTGATTGATGATCACTCCGAAGACAATACCCCCTTGATTGTCAATAAAATAAAAAGCAAACAGCCCAACATTAGCTTGCTGTCGCTGTCTGATTTTAAAGAAGAAATGCCACTAAATGCCTACAAAAAAAAAGCAATAGAAATAGGCATTAAGAAAGCCAAAGGGGAGCTGATTGTTACCACTGACGGGGATTGTACGGCGCCAAAGGATTGGCTTTTGCTCCTGGCAGCTTGCTACGAGACCCAGCACCCGCAGTTGATCGCAGCACCTGTGTTGTTTCACCAAGAAAAAAACGGGCTGGAGCGATTTCAATCATTGGACTATGCGGGCATGATGCTGGTGACAGCAGCCGGCATCCAGAGTAGAACAATGCGCATGGCCAATGGCGCGAACCTGGCTTATCCAAAAAGCATCTTCATGCAAGTAGATGGTTTCCAGGGCATTAATCGGCTTGCCTCTGGCGATGATATGCTACTGGCCCAGAAAATCGCTGCGCGATACCCTCAGGGCATCGTTTTCCTAAAAAGTGCCCACGCAGCAGTGCTCACGCAAGCAAAACCCAGTTGGTGGGGCTTTTTCAATCAAAGAATTCGATGGGCTACCAAATCCGCCACCTACCAAGAATGGCGCATGATCTTCGTACTGGGCGTTGTTTTTCTTTTGTGTAGCAATATCCTTTTGAGTTTGCTGCTGATTCCTTTTTTCGGATGGCCAATAGCGTTTGTTTTTGCACTTCAATTTGGAAGCAAAGCGATAGCAGACTACCAACTGCTGGGCGCAGCGTGCCGCTTTTTTCAAAGACAAGATCTGATACGCACTTTTTTTATATCTGAAATATTACATACAGGGTACATTGTGATAGTGGGAATTCTATCCAATTTAATTAAAAAATATGAATGGAAAGGCAGGAAAGTTCGTTGATACAAAGGGGTTTCACTATTTTTGAGCAAAATCAAAAAAATAGAAAGCACATGGATGTTAAGTACATCAAACCCCAAATATTTGAGCCATTTACGACTGTGATTGCTGCCCAAAGTACCCGCCTCGGTGGCGTGAGCGAAGCCCCTTTCGAAAGCCTCAATTTGAGTTTCAGGGTAGGTGATGCAGAAGCCAATGTCTTGGAAAATCGGAAGCGTTTTTTTGGAAGCCTTGGCGTGACCATTTCAGAAGTAGCGGCCTCCAAGCAAATACACGAGGATAAAGTGCTATACGCGCTCGAACCAGGCGAGTACGAAGGCTTCGATGCGATGGTGACGGATCAGAAGAACATTTTTCTGAGTGTGAGCATAGCAGATTGTACCCCAATTTTGATCTACGATGCTGCAAATGAAGTGGTAGCAGCGATCCATGCCGGTTGGCGCGGTACAGTGGAAGGCATTGTGTACAAAACACTGGAAACGATTCAGGATTATTTCGGTACAAGTCCGGAGAGCTGTTATGCCTTTATAGGCGCTTGTATTGATGCGTGCAGCTATGAGGTAGATGCGGATGTGGCAGATAATTTTCCGGATTTTCTGAAGCAATTTGATGCGGGGAAAAATAAATACCTGGTAGATTTAAAAAATGCCAATCGAGATCAACTGCTTGAATTTGGGATACCCGAATCGCAAATCGAAATCTCTGCTTTTTCTACTTATTTGCACAATGAACGGTTTTTCTCACACCGCAAAGAACAAGGTAACACAGGCAGAATGATGGCTTTTATTGGGATAAGAAATTAATAAAAAAACAGGAATAAACTTTCCGCTTTAAATAGAATCCTTATTTTTAGCCATCTAAAATCTTGCACCATGGAAGAAATGCGACACTTAGTGAAAGATGCTGCCCAGGACAAACCAAAGCCCGCCAAAGTACCTCGCCAGATTCTACTGTTCTTGTTTATCTCTGCCACCCTTGCTATTTTAGTAAGCCTACTCGACGAAAATAAGTGGCTCGATTTGCCAAGTGCCATCCCTGTGACTTTGCGCTGGATCGCTATGCTGGCACTTGGTTTGTATGCCTGGAAACGCAAGAGCCTCACCACTTGGATTTTAATCAGCATGGTGATTGGGGCTGAGATTGGGCACGATTTCCCCGTATTTTCTCAAAATCTCAAAATCATCAGTAAAATATTTTTGAAGCTCATCAAAACCATCGTAGCCCCTTTGCTTTTTGGCACTTTGGTGGTGGGTATAGCAGGGCATGCGGATTTGAAGCAAGTGGGCAGGATGGGCTGGAAGTCTTTATTGTACTTTGAGGTGGTCACCACGATTGCCCTATTTATTGGCTTGGCTGCCATTAACATTAGCAAAGCGGGTGTGGGTATCCCTCCGATGCCAGCCGCAGAACAAGAAACTGTGACGGTGCAAAAGCAAAGTTGGGAGGATATTATTCTACATATCTTTCCAGAAAATATTGCAAAATCGGTTTATGAAGGGCAAATTTTACAAATTGTCGTATTCAGTATTTTATTTGGGATCGGATTAGCAATGCTAAAAGGAAAACCCCGAGAGTACATGTTAAATTTTTCGGAAGGACTCTCAGAGGTGATGTTCAAATTCACGAATATCGTCATGTATTTTGCTCCTTTTGCGGTAGGTGCGGCTATTGCTTATACGATTGGTCACATGGGTTTTGGCATCTTAGTCAACCTCTTCAAACTGCTCGCCACCCTGTATGTCTCGCTCATTTTCTTTATTTTATTTGTACTGCTACCCGTAGCGCTTATTATCAAATTGCCGATTCGAAAATTTATCAAAGCCATTGCAGAACCTGTAACGCTCGCATTTGCTACCACCAGTTCAGAGGCCGCTTTACCAAAAGCATTGGAAAATATGGAAAAATTTGGTGTTCCGCGCCAAATTGTAGCCTTTGTATTGCCTACCGGCTATAGCTTTAATTTAGATGGCACTACACTCTACTTGTCTTTGGCTACTATCTTCGTAGCCCAAGCATCTGGCATTGAACTGAGTTTTGGCCAGCAGCTACTGATTGTATTAACCTTAATGCTTACCAGCAAGGGTGTAGCGGGTGTACCCAGGGCTTCCTTAGTTATTTTGATGGGAACGGCCGTCTCTTTTGGCTTGCCTGTAGAACCAATTTTTATCATACTGGGAATTGATGAATTGATGGATATGGCGCGTACGGCTACCAATGTGGTTGGTAATTGCTTGGCGAGTGCCGTCGTAGCAAAATGGGAAGGTGAGGATCATTACAATGATGAACCGCCTGCAGTATTAGCTATTGAAGAGGGGTAAGACCCGAAGGTGGTAGATGTTTATATCGAAATTTTTAATTTTTAATTGATCGAGATCGAGAATCTTGAAGCCTTGCTGTTCGAGGTTGGAAAAAAAAACTTCAGCTATGGCGCGACTTGGATCACTCATAATGATCCGCGCCTCTGGCTTACAAAGCTGTCGTAAAGCCTCCGGTAAAAACGCAAAAAAGCGTTCTTCATAAGTGACATCCGACGCTAATACAATATCTGCCGCCAATGCTGGATTGGGTTCGCGCCAGTCCATCTTTACAAATTGAGCAGCTTGCCTGGGATGGTTCAATTGCCAGTTTTGACGGGCAAAAACCAAGGCATCCTCTAAGTAATCTGTGAACGTGACGGTAGCGCCCAACTTTCCGGCTACAATACCTGGCAATCCCAATCCGCAGCCGAGTTCTATTACACTTTTGCCAGCTTGAATCACTTGTTTTTGTATCAAATACTGGCTCATCCCGATAGCCGAAGGCCACAGCTCCGCCCAATAAGGAATGCGTTCATCTTTTACATCTTCATGGTGCAAACCTTTCGCGATCAGGTGCTCGAATAGCTCATCTACATTTTTGATTTGCAGCATTTTAAAAGCAATATCTTCAAGAATTACCTCCAGAATCTCTGTTTTATAAAATGAAAAATCCATTTCCCATTTTGAATTATCTGCGCAAAATTAGCACAGAACTGCCTATTTTTACCCAATATTATGAAAACACTCCAAGCATCATATATCTATGAATTACTGGCTTTTAAAATCCGAACCCGACGTGTACAGTTATGAGCGCCTCGAAAAGGAAGGCAAAACCATGTGGGAGGGCGTGCGCAACTACGCAGCGCGCAACCACCTGCGCGGTATGAAAGAGGGCGATCTGGCGCTGTTTTACCATAGCAGAGAAGGACTGGAGGTGGTAGGCATTTGTAAAATAGCAAAAGAATTTTATCCCGATCCTACTGCGGAAAGCGGCGACTGGTCGGTGGTGGATGTGGTGCCATTCAAGCGGCTACAGAAGCCTGTTGGGCTTTCCGTCATCAAAAATACGCCTGAACTAATGGAAATTCCGCTGGTGCGTATCGGTCGTCTTTCTGTGATGCCTCTGGAAAAAGCAGCATTCGATAAAATTTTGGAACTCGGCGAAACGCCTTTGTGAGGGATGTTTTTTTAATTCAACGCCTATCTTTCCTCCGCTTTGAAACCAATTTCTTTCGCTTCGCGTTGTCATTCGCGTATATTCGCACTTTTGAAGTTGAGAAGGTTGAGGAAGTTGTGAAGGTTGAGTGTTACTTGCTTCGCCTCCTAAACTTTCTGAACCTGCTCTATCGCCTAAACTAAAAAATACATGAATAAAAAATACTTAATCACTTCCGCACTTCCTTACGCCAATGGCGCTTTGCACCTGGGGCACCTCGCTGGCGCGTACCTTCCAGCTGATATCTATGTGCGCTATCTGCGCTTGCTTGGCAAGGATGTAGTATGGGCTTGTGGTTCTGACGAACACGGCGCGGCGATTACTATCCGGGCTAAAAAAGAGGGCGTTTCTCCCCGCGAAATTATTGACAAATATCACTTTCTGAATAAAGATACGTTTGAAAAACTGGGCATTTCCTTCGATTATTATCACCGTACCAGCGAGCCGTTGCATCATCAAACATCCCAGGATTTTTTCCTGAAATTGTACGAAAAAGGCGACGAATTTGAAGAGCACACCATCGAACAATACTACGATGAGGATTACGACCAGTTTCTCGCCGACCGCTATATCACCGGCACCTGCCCCAGTTGCGGGCACCCCAATGCCTACGGCGATCAGTGTGAAAATTGTGGCATTGACTTGTCGCCATTGCAATTAATTAATCCGAAATCTATCTTAAGCGGGAAAGCTCCGATTTTAAAGGAAACCAAGCATTGGTATTTCAAATTGGACAAGCACGAAGCCTGGCTGCGCGATTGGATTGAAAATGGGAATTTGGATGGTAAAAAACACCACGACGCAAAGTCCTGGAAAAAGCACGTTGTCGGGCAATGCCTCTCCTGGCTCGATCAAGGCTTGCAGCCACGCTCCATCACGCGCGACCTCGACTGGGGCATCCCCGTACCGCTGTCGGCCGAAGAAGCGAAAGGCAAGGTGCTGTACGTTTGGTTCGATGCGCCGATCGGTTATATTTCTTCTACCAAGCAATGGGCGATCGAAAATGGCAAAAACTGGGAAGAATATTGGTACGGTGAAAACGTAGAACTCATCCACTTTATAGGAAAAGATAATATCGTTTTCCATTGCATCGTGTTTCCGGCGATGCTCAAGGCACACGGACAGTTTGCTTTGCCAAAAAACGTACCTGCCAATCAGTTTCTGAATTTTGAAGGGGAGAAATTCTCCAAATCGCGCGGCTGGGGCATCGAACAAGATCAATACTTGGAAGAATTCAAGGATTTTCCGAATAAAGAAGACGCTTTGCGCTGGGCGCTCACGCGCAATATGCCCGAAAACAAAGACGCGGATTTCAAATGGGATGAGTTTGTCGAATTTCACGATAAAGAATTGGCAGATAACCTCGGCAATTTTGTCAATCGCGTGATCGTATTGACGAATAAATATTACGAAGGCAAAGTGCCAACAGTAGAAATTAGTTGGACGGAAAAACTGGAAGAGGCACTCCGACTCGCACACGAACTCATGCGTGAACTCGACGCGTTTAGTTTCAAACAGGCGGCGCAATTGTTTCTGGAAATTTCGAGTTGGGGTAATACTTATTTGCAAGATATTTCACCCTGGCAAATCTGGAAAGACGAGCCGGATAGCCCAGTGGTGAAGGAATGCCTCTTTGTTTGCTTGCAAATTGTAGGTTTGCTCAGCATTTTGAGTCAACCTTTTATTCCTTTTACCACGCCGCGTATTCGTCGCTTGTTGAATTTATCCGATTTGCAAAATGGGGATTTAGAAAAAGCCTTTGCCGATCTGAATGCTGGCAAAGCGCTCGTGCCTGCCGGACATACCGTCGGGGAAGCCGAAATTTTATTTGCCAAAATTAATGATCGCAAGGACACCAGCCGTCTGGAAATTGTGAATCGCCAAAAAGAAAAACTCTTCGCTATCATGGAAGCTGAAAAAGCAAATGCACCGAAATATTTACCTGTAAAACAGGAGATTACTTATGATGATTTTTCCAAACTTGACCTGCGTACAGGTGTTATCCTCAGCGCCGAAAAAGTAGAAAAAGCAGATAAATTGCTGAAACTGTCAGTGGATTTGGGTTTTGAAAAACGCACCATTGTATCGGGCATTGCCGAGCATTTTCAACCGGAAAATCTGGTCGGAAAACGCGTTATTATTGTCGCCAACCTCGCGCCCCGCAAGCTCAAAGGCATCGAAAGCCAGGGCATGATTCTTTCTGCCGAAGACGCGGATGGCAAGCTGGGCTTGGTTGCGCCGCCGGATGGCTGGACGGGCGGCTGGATTGTGAAGTAGGTTTGATAGCCATCTGGCGACTTCGGTCATTAGATGGCTAACTAAGTCCTGTCACTTCAAATAATTGGCTTCAAAAAAAGCGCGATAAGCCACTACGTCTTTCACAGCACCGACCAGTTTACCATAATTGCCTTGCGAAATAGCGTAAATTTCATATTTAAACTTCTCCGGAATAAAGTCTGCTTTATTTTTTTGAACACCATCATAATATTTCATGGCTTCTGCTTTATCCTTGAAACGGCGGATCACAATCAGGGGCGTTTTGATTTCTCCATTGATCAGCAGGACATCAGAGATGCGGAGCTTGTCCAAATTGTGGTACTTGGTATTGTAATTGGATACTGCATTTTTGCAATCCGTTGTGGAGGCATCGGGAGATAGCGCAATGACTACCGAGTGGATTTGATCATCTTCCTTGGCGAATTGCGTGGCTTCTACTTTTTTATCCCCAGGAAGTGTACCAGCAGTAGCGCCCAGTAGGCGCAGGGCTTCGCGAGCATATTGTTGTTCTTGCGTATTCGGGTATTTAGCTATCACTTCGGTCATTGCATTTACATATTCATCCTTCCCTTTTAGATTGCCCAAACACATGGCATTCAAAAGTGCAAACTTTGGCTGAAGCGAATTATTTGTACCAAATTTTTCTCTTGCTTTTGCAATTTTATCTGTTGCATCCTGAAAATTACCATTCAGAAAGGCCGCATACGCCTCGTCATAAGCAAAGTTCAATTGCATTTTCTCATCGCGTATGGTGGCAATATGGTTGGGATCCAACAACACTTTGGCATAAGGAGATTGCTCGTAATTTTTGATAATTTTTTCTTTGTACTCATTGGCTTTTGAGGCATTGCCCATATCGGTATAAATCAAATAAAGCAAGTACCAGGAGTCCAATTCAAAGTTGCTTTTTGGAAAACGGCTATTCATTGCTTCCAGTATTGCCGCCGCTTTTTCATTTTTTTGCAAGCGATCGCGGTACAAAGACCCCAAAGCGAACATCGCCTCCCTGATTTTTAACTCCACCACTTTCTTTTCGCTATCTGTTTTGGGAATATTGCCCAGCAAGCGATCCATTTCGCTATCGGACACGGTGGCTACTGGTGCAGATTGTGTGGTAGAATCCCCCGATTCCGCTGTGTCGCCAAAAGTTTGTTTGCTCGAGCGCCGCCAGTTATCCTCCAGTTTTCGATCCCCCCATTTTCGAGTAAAATCGCGTTTGCCTTGTTTCACCAAACGATCATTGTAAGCAAAGAAAGCGCTTTCTTTTTGCAGTGCTGGGGCAGTGGAGGCACCCAAAGCAATAGTCTTCGCTTCTGCAACATTTTTCTTACCAGGTGTGTTAGTTTGGGGGGTAGCAGCAGCGCGCTGTTCTTCTTGGCGCTTTTTAATATCAGCTGCGAGTTTTCTTTTCTCATCTGGGCTAAGGGCGCTGATGCGCAACAAACTATCTTGCAAAGCGATGGTTTCCAGGTTTTTAGCAATATCCACCAAGCTATTGCTGAGGCGGCGCACCGCTTCGTAGCGCTCGTCCGTATTAGGCAATACATTTAGAGCATTGTCATAATGTTTTTTTGCATTGACAAAATCCTCATCTTTGTAGTACAAATCCGCTAAGGTTAGGTATGTTTCCGCTTTCTGAGCAACATTTTGGCTACTATTTTCAATCGAAAGCTCAAGGTTCTCAATAGCGCCCTGACGATCTCCAGCTTTGAGTGCAATGTTGGCAAGCGCGAAATAAATTTGATCCAGGTACTCTTTGTTTTTTTCGTCTTTGAGCATCCTTTGCAGGTTTTGCCGAGCATCTGCTGCACTACCCACACCGCTTGCCCAGGCATTCTGCGCCATGTTGAGGCGAGCGCTGAATTCCATTTCATAATCGTTACTGAATTTTAGCACCCGATCAAAAGAAGCATAGGCAGCATCGTTTCTACCTTGCATTTGGTACAACTGTGCCAGCACATAAGCATACCGCGCCTTATTTTTTCGATCTTCTGTTGCCTCCACTGCTTTTTCGAGCGGTGTAATTGCCTCGCCGTATTTTTTTTGTTTTAACAAAAGGTGCGCTTGCAATGCCGGTAACTCAGCGCGAATATCGGTAAAAGTAGTAGGGTCTTGCTCCAACTGGTTGATGAGCCGCTGCGCCCCTTCAAAATTGTCGCGTTCGACATAAGTTTTGGCGAGCCAGAGTACACTCTCGTGGTAGGCTGGGCGGTGCTTTAAAAAGTAGCTGTCGGGGTCTTCCGGTTTTTGTTCTTTGGCAGCATCCTGCTTGTCTTTTTCCGCTGCGGCTTTTTTGGCAGCTTCTGCCGCCTTGATGGCAGTAGAATCCTTGGCAGCGCTACCGGGTCGAGGAGGGGGTTTAATGCCCTTTTTGCGAGCTTTTTTCACTTCCTTATTGTAGCGCTCGCGCTCGCGTTTGATTTCTTTAGCCCGCTGGGCGCGTTCTTTGCGCACTTTTTCTTGTTGTTTTTTACGTTGGCGGGTGCTGAGTTGAGTATTATCCGATGACTTTTTATTGGCGGAAGCCGTACTTTCTTTTTTTGATTTTTTGAGTTTGGCTTCTGGGCTAAATTCATTTACAGCATATCGAAGGGTGGCTTCGGCAGCTTCATAATCTTTTTTGAGGTATTGCGCTTTGCCCACCAGCAGGTAGCAATCGTCCGTCCAATGGCTTTGGCGATGCAGGTTAACCACAACCGACACCTTTTTGATAGCCGTATCCAACTGTGGCGCTACGGCTTGAGGGTTATTAGCACCGATGTATTGGTACATATCCAGCAGTTTGGTGTAGTTGTCCTTTTGTTGGTCTTCCAGTTGGAGGATGCTGGCTTGCATCAATTCATTAGCATTAAAAAAACCATTGTATTTGGCAGTAGTATTGTGATAAAACTTGCTGAGCCCCGAAGCTTCGCCTCGCTTTTTAGTCGTAGTACAAGCGGTAGCCACACCGATCATCACCAAAAAAAGAATTGCTTTATTCATCCGTTTCAAAGCGAATGGTATTTTAATGTGTTAAAAAACAGGTTAAAACAAAGGTTTTAATAGCCCCGCTTTGTGAATTCTCTTAATTTTGTGAAAAATTATGAAACAACAAAATTAATCTTTCCTCCCAAGAGTTCATATCGTAAAATAAGGAATAATTAGTGTACAGAGGAGGATAATTAACAAAGGTTGCAGTATGTCAAAAGGAAGTGAACAAATTAAGGGTTGGTTTGGCAAGTTCAAAGAGCGGCTTCAGCACACCTATCGGCTGGTGATCATGAAAGATGAAACATTTGAAGAAGTGGGGTCTTACCGCCTTACCTTGCTTAATGTGTATGTTTTTTTGAGTACCGTGATCGTCGTAACCGCTGTCGTTGTGACTATTATAATTGCTTATACGCCGATGAAGCGTTATATCCCTGGTTATAGCGGCAATACCAGCCAGGATCGAGAAATTTTTAACCTGTACCGGCAAGTGGAAGATATGGAAAAAGAACTCAATGCCCAGCGCCAATACACAGAAAGCTTTCGCAAAATGCTGGTAGGAGATGTGCAAAAGGTAAAGGATGTGCCCGAAAGCAAAGATTTTCTGAAGGATAGTTCCCTGGTGGAAGTAGAAAAAATAGAAGAAGACAATCAGCTGAGAAAAGAAGTAGAAATAGCAGAAGTGGGTGCTATTGCCAAAAGCGGACGAACGATGAATTTCTCGCCGCGTGATATTCCTTTGGAAAACATGTATTTTACGCCCCCGATCAATGGCGAAATCAGAATGGGCTTTTCACCCGACAAAAAACATTACGGTGCTGATATTGTTTCTCCTAAAAACACAGCGATCAAAGCGGCAATGGATGGGTATATTTTTTTTGCAGATTGGACTCAGGAGACGGGCTATACCATTGGTATTCAGCACACCAACAATCTCATCACTTTTTACAAACACAATTCCGCCTTGCTCAAAACGGTAGGCAGCTTTGTGCGCGCAGGCGAGGCAGTGGCTATCATCGGCAATACCGGCGAATTGACCAACGGACCGCATCTGCATTTTGAATTGTGGCACAAAGGCATTCCGGTTGATCCTGTCGAATACATTACCTTCTGAGCCATATCATCGTTAAAAAATCGTGAAAATTAGAAGGGTTTTGGCATCGCCCAGTAGCCTTTTTGATACTTTTGTTTTACTTTTGTGAGTAATTGTATTTTTTACAATAATTATAACTGAAACTTTATTTCCATGAATACGATCCAAAACGGGGAACTAAAAGCGGCTTACAACGAAAAAGGAGAAGCGATCAGTCCTAAGCTGAAACCAGGGATTAAGAACTTTCTGATTGATATTGATGGTACCATCTGTGATGACATCCCCAATGAAGAACCCCATAGGATGAGTACCTGCCTGCCTTACCTCGATGCACTGAAAATTATCAATAAGTGGTTTGAAGAGGGGCATATGATTACTTTTTTTACTTCTAGAACAGAAGCGCATCGCGCGGTTACAGAAGAATGGCTGGAGAAGAATGGTTTTAAATACCATGGCATTCTTTTTGGCAAGCCCAGAGGCGGTAATTACCACTGGATTGATAATCATATTGTAAAAGCAACACGCTTCAAAGGGAAGTTTACGGACTTAGTGATAGAAACCCACGAAATTGAAGTATTTAAGGATTAAAAAAATCCTGCTGCGTTACAAAATGTGAGTTTTCGGATTTTGCAATCCTAAAGATTTACGAAAATCGCATCCGCTGTTTTGATCCGTTACCTTTTAGATCATTTAGATTTTCTTTTTGAAAAGGTCTTTCAGCGCTACCTCTATGGTAGGGAAGTTGAAAGCAAAGCCTGCGTCTTGAATTTTTTTTGCCGAAACCTTGGTGCTTCCCAATATAGTGTCTGCCATTTCGCCCAATGCGAGGCGAAGTGCAAAAGCAGGTGCAGGAAGCAACAAAGCAGGTTTGCCAGAGGCAATCACCAGTGCTTGTGTAAAAGCCTTATTTCTCAATGGTGTTGGTGCTACTGCATTATAAAAACCTTGCATTGACTCCTTTTGTATCGCAAAGAGAAACATACGGCACACATCGTCAATATGAATCCAGGAGTACCATTGCTTGCCATCGCCAAAATAAGTAGCCGTAAGCAATTGAAGCGGCAGCATCATTTTTTCCAAAGCCCCGCCTCGGGTAGATAATACGATCCCAATTCGAAGTGCAACCGTGCGAATACCGCTGTTCATCACTTCCTGAATGGCTTTTTCCCAAAGGATGCAACTCTCAGAGAGGAAGCCCGTGCCAGGTTTTTCGGTCTCTTCCATCCATTCGTCGCCTCGATTACCATAATACCCGATAGCCGCACCAGAAAGATAAGCAGCGGGTTTTTTATTTAATTTTTGGAAAGTAGCAAGCAATAAGCGGGCGCTTTGGGTTCTACTTTCGATGATGAGGCGTTTGCGGGCTTCCGTCCAGGGCTTATCGGCAATGCCTGCTCCTGCGAGGTTGATCACATAATCCGATTTTGCTACCGCCGATTCGTCTATTTCACCTTTTTCTACATCCCAGCGATAAGCAGGAAAAGCGGCATTTTTATCTTCTTTTCGGCTTAAATGCAAAACTTCATAACCATTTTCTCGCAGTAATTCGCTGAGCCGCATCCCGATCAGCCCCGTACCACCGGCAATTAAAACTGTTGGCATGTTTATTACTTTTTCAGCAACAAAACAAAGTAAGCGCCTGTTGGTTCAGCGAGTAGCTCAAAGTGCTTGGTTTCAAGCCTTTCGGATAGCGGCTATGTATCGGAGCAAAGGCATCTTGTATTTCCAGACTGTAAAATAGGGGGTTTGTACTGCATTAAACTGGCGGCGGATGTATTCCACATTTTGAATCATACTTCCTTCGAAATCAAAAATTTTTAAGGCTAAGACCTCTTTGGTGTATCGAATTGCTTCCCAAATCAACAAAAAACCGGCGCGGCTGCTCCGCAAATCGGGATCATCGCCAGAAAAATGATAATAAGCCGAATGCGCATCCCAAACGAGATAAGCCCCCGCGTGTATGCGCCCTTGCTCGTCCTGGGCAAATAAAATTTGTCGAGCCTGATGTGCCGACAAAGCCTGATCATGCCGAAGAAACTGCTCCCAACTGTATGGAATGCGCAAGCCCTGCCTTTCAAAACTTTTTTGATTGATCTGGTAGAATAGCCTTGTATCTTCACTGGGCACCACTTTGATGCCTCGAGCAATTGTCTTTTCGATGTATTTGCGGCGTTTTACATCTATACCCTGATATACTTGTTCCAAGCTTTCGATTTCAATCCGATAAGAATATCGGGTAGATTGTTGAAAACCCTTCCAATAAAAGGGAAGCCAGTTGGTGATAGGATAGTGAAAATTTTGAGTAAAGGCCTGTACTTTTGGCAATTGCGCGATGAGCTTTTCCAAAACTTCATGCTGTTTGTTTAATCCTATTGCCGAATTTGCAAAATAAGGCCCCATAAATTTCACGAAGGGTGGCATCGTGATGTATTGAAATCCATATTTTTTTTTGACAAAATAAGGCATGACAGCCACCAAGTTACCATTCTCCTCAACGATTGCGGCATCCCAATTACCCTCGGTGCAAACAGCATCAAGATACCAGGGATAAACAAAAATGGGAAGCCGGTCTTGCTGCGCTTCAAAAAAGGCTTTGTATCGTATTTTGGTCATGATTTATTCCTTGTAGAGTATTTCTACCTCGTTTCCGCGCCATCAAAATTCCATCCCGTATTGGCAATATCATATTTTCTACCCGCTCGTCGTCGTTAATTTTTTTATTAAACGCCTGAATGAGCTGGGTATCTTCATCTTTTGCCGCTGTTGTCACTTTGCCGCTCCAGAGCACATTATCCACTATGATGATGCCGCCAGGTTTCACTTTGTCAAAAACAAGGTCATAAAATAAAGCATTTTGCTGTTTATTGGCATCAATAAACACGATATCCCATTCCAGATGTAACGTAGGAATAACAGACTCTGCCTGCCCGATATGCAGTACAATTTGATCGCTCAAGCCCGCTTTCGTAATGTATTTTCGAATCAATTGCTCCAATTCCGGATTAGCTTCTATCGTGTGCAAAACGCCGCCCTCCACCAGCCCCTGGCTAAGGCAAATGGCGGAATACCCTGTAAAAGTGCCAATTTCCAAAATCGCTTTGGGGCGGAATATTTTACTCAGGAAAGAAAAAAACTGCCCTTGCAAATGACCGGAAAGCATCTGTGGAGCCAGGGTTTTGAGGTGCGTTTCGCGCTCCAGTTCATACAAAACTTTTGATGGCAGTGTGGTATGTGCTTCGCAGTAAGCCAGAATGGCAGTAGCGCTTGATCTCATGTACAAATCTTAAAAATGAACAATCTCAATGCCTTGAATCTGTTGCTCAAACCATTTAATTGGCGACTGGTTTTTGTCGCCAGTGCAGGTATCGCATTTAAAAAACAGATAATACAACTGCAACGAACTGCCCACCCGATCCAATAAATGCTGCAATCGCCTTTGGCCTTCTTCCGGTTTTTGATACAAATGAAAACAGCGCCAAGCGTAATAAGCCTCATCGTGCAATTCTATAATGTGAAGCATGGATAGGTCCTTAATAAAACTTTCCATAAATTTGCGCGCGAGTACCCCGTGGTGCTTTTCCCAGTTTCTGGGCTGGCTTTTGTCCTCCATGTACTTAAAGGTATCGTGAACAAAGGCAATCAAGCGAAGTTTTTTTCGAGTTTCCTCACTAATGTCAAGGCGTTTGATATTTTCCAACACTTCTTTGACGTGCTTATAAACCTCCCCTTCAGGATGCCCATATCGGGGAATTCCCCAAAAGAGCCCCTTCCTAAAGTCAGCGTGTAATAGTAGTTCCCGCTCCAGGTCTGTTTCTGGTCGTAATTCCAAGTCAAGGCTAACTAGCTTGTTTTCGCTCTCAAACCCTGGTATGAATAGAGGTTTAGGCAAATGTATCAGGTGTTTTTCGATTTTGCTCAAAACGCTGTTAATTTCCTGTTAAAAAAAATAGATCCCGTAACAAAGATGAAATTTATGCGGTTAACTTGTGTGTCACCCAAACAGCAAATCAACTACAAGCAACCTTTCAAGGCAAATATTCGTTAAAATAAAAAAACAAACGAAAATATGAAGCAGTTATTTTCATTGCTATTAGCTGGTATCATCGGCGGTGCAGTCACGCTGGGGGGGTCTTATTTATTGCAAGAAAAAAATGCTTCGGCTACCACTTCGGCGCAGCTGGCAAAACAAGTAAACCTAAGTCCAGGATTTCCAAGCTATTCATCGAGTAATTATCCGCTTAATTTTACAGAGGCAGCAGCCAAGAGCATGCCGGCAGTTGTTCACATAAGAGCTATTGCAAAAAAATTAACGGCAGGCCAGGAAGAAGATCGCGACCGGATCAATCCTTTCCGCTTCTTCTTTGGAGACTCCCCCTTCGGTGATTCCTTCAACACACCCCAAGAAGGTGCAGGCTCTGGTGTAATCTACACAACAGATGGCTACATAATCACCAATAATCATGTGGTAGAGTTTGCTGATGAACTGGAGATTACCTTGTATGATAATCGCAAATTCAAAGCGACTTTGGTGGGACGAGATGAAAAAACCGACCTCGCTGTGATAAAAATCGAAGCGACGAATCTGCCTGTGCTCCAAGTAGCGGATTCTGACAATGCGAAAGTAGGTGAATGGGTATTGGCAATTGGGAATCCGTTCAACCTCACTTCTACGGTCACGGCAGGAATTATCAGTGCCAAAGGCCGAAATATTTCTTTGTTAGGCGGTGGCTCTGCTATTGAAGCATTTATCCAGACAGATGCTGCGGTCAATCCTGGTAATAGCGGTGGTGCCTTGGTGGATACCCAAGGGCGCTTGCTGGGCATCAATACAGCCATTGCCACCCGAACGGGAGCTTATCAGGGTTATTCCTTTGCTATCCCTGTCAATTTGGTAAAACGCATTGCCGACGATATTATCGAATATGGCTCTTACCGCCGTCCTTATCTTGGTATCGAGATAGTGGAATTAGATAGCGAAAAAGCACAGGAATTGGGCATCAATATTAGTCAGGGTGTTGTTATTGAAACTTTGATAGACGGTGGTTCAGCACAATACGCCGGCGTTCAGCCGAAGGATGTGATCACCAAAGTAGATGGCCGCTTAGTAAAAAACGTACCTGAATTGCAGGAGATTATTGGTCGTGCCAAAATTGGCGATACCGTCACGCTTACTGTCAATCGCCAGGGCAAGGAAAAAGAAATCCCCGTAAAGCTCAGAGCAGAAAATAGCATAACAAACAATCGTTAAGAAATTATTAACGATTATCCAGGCAACAAAAAACGTAGAAACGTAGTTATTGCGTTAGAAAAGACTTGTTTAAAGTTGGTTTTTCGTTTTGTTTTGATGCGTCTGTCTTGTTTCTCAGGGCAGACGTTTTTTTTTGAAAAATTATAGCAAAAGCGTTACTCTTCCATCAAAATGCGTCATAAATGTAATATAATCAAAATAAATAGTACTCAATCATTCAATTTCAAGCAATTATCTATGGCGCTCGATTTTCGTATTTTTGAAGATTTATTGGCTTTATTTTACCCCAATTTGTGCCTGGCATGCCGCGAAACCCAGCCAGCAAAGCAAGATGTAGTGTGTACCAGTTGTCAATTCAAATTGCCCAAAACCGACTTCCACTTAGAAAAAGACAATGACCTCACAGCGCGTTTTTGGGGTAGATTGCCCCTCGAAAGTGGAGCAGCACTCTACCATTTTGTAAAGGGAGGTAGGGTTCAAGCATTATTACACCAGCTAAAATACAATGGCAAACAAGAGATAGGCATCAAACTTGGGCAGCGCTACGGAAGCCAGCTACGTGACTCCCCCTTTTTCAAAGACATTGATGTGATCCTTCCGGTGCCGCTTCACCCCAAGAAGGAATTAAAACGCGGCTATAACCAAAGCGCCCTTTTCGCAAAAGGCATTTCCGATACAATGGGCAAACCCTGGATAAAAGAAGGCTTGATCCGAAAAGCTTTCACAGAAACACAAACGCAGAAATCTCGGATGGAACGCTTAGAAAACGTAATGGCAGTGTTTGAGGTAAACAAAACAGCTGGCTTAGCCGGAAAGCATATTTTGCTGGTGGATGATGTGATAACTACTGGGGCAACGCTCGAGGCCTGCGGGCTCCAACTCCTGTCTTTGCCCAATACCAAGCTGAGTATTGCTACTATTGCTATCGCCGACTTTTAGGTTTCACCTTTCTACCAAAGTCCCGATGGATTCTCCAAGCACAATTCGCCGGAGATTTTCCGGATTATTAATATCAAATACGATGATGGGTAAGTCATTTTCCTGGCAAAGCGTAAAGGCAGTCATATCCATCACACTTAAACCCAGGCTGATCACCTTTGCAAAGGAAATTTTATCAAACTTGGTTGCCAGGGGGTCTTTTTCTGGATCGGCAGTATAAATACCATCTACCCTGGTGCCTTTCAAAATCACATTGGCATCAATTTCATTTGCCCTAAGGGCTGCGGCAGAATCGGTGGTAAAATAAGGATTGCCCGTACCTGCTGAAAAAATCACGACCCTCCCCTTTTCCAGATGCCGGATCGCTCGTCTTCTGATGTAAGGCTCAGCAATTTGTTTCATTTCAATCGCAGAGACTAACCGAGTGTAAATTCCAATTTCCTCCAGCGCACTTTGCAAAGCCATTCCATTGATCACCGTTGCCATCATGCCCATGTAATCCCCTTGTACCCGATCAATCCCCGAAGCCGCCGCCTGCAAGCCCCTAAAGATATTGCCGCCACCAATCACCACTGCCACTTCCACTTTCATATCCACCAATTCTTTAATTTGAGAAGCATAATGGCGCAACATACTGGCTTCTATACCAAATTGCTGGCTTCCCATGAGGGATTCTCCACTTAGTTTTAGGAGTACTCTTTTGTATTTTACCGACATTTTTCTCGTTTTAAAAGTATGTTGTAGCAATATGTCCGAAGCGAAGGTTTTCACTCGTATCGGACAAGACATAAAAAAAGGCGAACTACCTGGTAATTCGCCTTTTCCGTATTGATTCGTTTAACCGAGTGTGACGTGTTTGAAATCCGTCACTGTCAATTCTTTATCCAATCCCTTCAGAAAATCTATCACTTTTTTATCATTCTCTTTTACAAAATCCTGATTCAAAAGCGTGACCTCCTGGAAAAACTTATTCAAACTACCTTGTGCGATCTTTTCGAGCAAATCTTTGGGTTTACCTGCATTTTTTGGATCGTTCATCGCTAACTCTGTACGGATTTCGATCTCCTTATCAATTATTGCTTGAGGTACCGTTTCTTTATCCACAGCAATCGGCTTCATAGCGGCTACTTGCATGGCTACGGAGCGCAGGTCGTCCAGTTTGTCTGTCAAATTTTTGTTAAACCCGACCAGCACACCGGCCTTGTTGCCCAAATGGATGTAAGGCGCAATCATCTCCGCTTCGAGTTTTTCGTAGGCAGCCAACTCTATCTTTTCACCAATGACTCCAACTTGTTCTGTCACTTTTTCGCCAATGGTAGTACCATCAAAAGGGAGTGCGAGCAAGTCTTCTTTGGTAGAGGGAAAAGCATTCAGGGCGATTTCTGCAAATTGCTTAGCCAAATTGACAAAACCTTCATTTTTAGCCACAAAATCCGTTTCAGAACTCAGCTTCACAATCACCCCGCGCTTATAGTCATCAGAAACTAAAGCAATTACCGCACCTTCAGTCGCTTCGCGGTCTGCGCGCTTGAGGGAGAGCTTTTGCCCTTTTTTACGCAATACTTCGATCGCCTTATCAAAATCACCCTCTGCTTCTACCAGTGCATTTTTACAATCAGACATACCCGCGCCGGTCATATCGCGCAATTTTTTTACATCAGCAGCAGAAATTACTACGCTCATTGTATTTTGTTGTTATTTATGTTAGAAAAAAGTTGAGGACTTCAATTTTTACTTCGCTTCTTATAACCAACTGCACTTTCTATTTGAAATCCTATCTGTTTGCCCTGAAAATCAACTAAAGAATTTAGCTTGCCATAGCTTCCTTTTCGCTGCGGTCGCCTTTCGTTTGCTTTCTTTCTTCAAGTCCCTGACGAATTGCCTCTGCCATATAGTTTGTGATTACGGCTATGGACTTAGAAGCGTCATCATTGGAAGGGATAGCGTAATCTATTATGTTCGGATCTGAATTGGTATCCACCATGCCGAAGGTACGAATACCCAGGCGATGTGCTTCAGCAACTGCAATATGCTCATGTTGAATATCAACGATAAATAGGGCAGCGGGCAAGCGATTCAGATTGGCGATACCCCCCAACTGTTTCTCGAGTTTATTTAACTCTCGGGACATTGTGAGGCGCTCTTTCTTGGTGATGCTCGTCAAAGATCCATCCTGCAACATTCGCTCGATATTTTGCATTTTTTTGACAGAACGGCGGATCGTAGCAAAATTGGTCATCATACCGCCCAGCCAACGCTCTGTAACGAAAGGCATATCTACACTCTTCGCGGCATTCATCACGATATCACGAGCTTGCTTTTTCGTCGCGACAAATAATACTTTTCTACCAGATTTTGCGATATTGCGCATAGCCGTAGCAGCGCGCTCCATGTGCTCCAGGGTGCGATTCAGGTCAATGATATGGATACCTTTTACCTCTTTGAAAATATAAGGTGCCATTTTAGGATTCCATTTTTTCCTCAAATGACCGAAATGTACGCCGGCATCCAACAAGTCTTTATAGGTAGGTTTTTCCATTTTTTAAGTTGTTAGCTGTTAACGCTTGTTTTTTTTGATTGGTATCCGTTGCCCAAAAACAGTGTCGTGATTTTAGCCAACCGACAACCGATAACTTGATTTCTTTAACGCTTAGAAAACTGGAAGCTTTTTCTTGCCTTTGGTTTACCGTATTTTTTACGCTCTACCTCTCGGGCATCGCGGGTCAGGAATTTTCTATCCTTGAGTGGTTTGCGAAAATCCTCGTTCAGCTTCACTAAGGCACGCGAAATAGCCATCCGAACGGCTTCTGCCTGCCCTTTGAATCCGCCGCCATCTACCGTCACCCTTAGGTCGTAGATATTCTGTGCATTTACCGTTTCAAAAGGAGCAAGAACGTTGAATTGTATGTGTATTTGAGGAAAATACTCCTTGTAGTCTTTGCCGTTGATAACAATTTTACCCTCCCCCTTGGTAAGGTAAACACGCGCTACGGAACTTTTTCTTCGCCCTATGGCATTAATCATTTCCATAATTATCCGATACTACTTGGTTTTTAAAAATTGAAGGTTTCCGGTTTTTGTGCCTGGTGTGGATGCTCTGTGCCTTCGTACACAAAAAGCTTCTTGAACATAGCACGACCTAATTTATTTTTTGGCAACATCCCCTTTACTGCCGTTTCTATGATAGCAATTGGCTTTTTCACCAGCAGGTCTTTTGCTACAATGCTCTTCTGACCGCCCGGATAACCCGAGTAGGTCAAATATTCTTTATCGTCCATTTTATTGCCTGTAAAACGGATTTTATCTGCATTGATGACGATAACGAAATCACCGGTATCTACATGCGGCGTATAAGATGGCTTGTGCTTGCCACGCAAAACGTGTGCAATCTTGGAGCAAAGGCGACCCACAACTTCCCCTTCCGCATCCACCACGTACCATTGGCGCTCCACGCTTTCTTTTTTTGCCGATATGGTCTTGTAACTTAGCGTATCCACTTTGAAATTTATTTTGCTGTGATAAATGATTTCTTGCCTGCCTCAAAGCTTCTGAAAATGACGCTTCTGAAAAGGCGAGTGCAAAGGTATATTTCTTTTGTTCAAAAAACAAACTTTATTTGAAAAAAAGTTTTTGTTCAGATTTCACAAATCGTTGAAAAACAGTCGAATTTTTGACTTTTAATTTTGATACCCAGGGCTTTCGCGTTAAACTGTGTTAAAACTCGTTAAAGTTGATTTAAGGCACTGGCGCTTACACCATTCCATCAATTAAATTAGCAGCATATTTTTCATAAAACATCTACAATATGAATGCTGTAAAAAACGTCTTCGTGGCGGCTATTTGGCTTGGGCTGGCATCTTGCAGCCCTCAGCTGTCGCCATTTACGGAGCGCTTGTATGAAGAACAACGCTGGACGGATGAAGAACTGAAGCGAATCCAGTTTTATTTGTCAGATGACATTGTGCTGCGCCGGCAATTTTCTGGTGCTGATGCCCAAATAGAGGGCGGTACCATCAAGATTGTAGGCGGCAAGCAGGTGGAGGAAGTCATCATTCGGCGTGGAACGCCTGGTGTATTTCTTTTTAGTCCCAAACGAAATCGCTTCGCAGTGAGTTTTGAATCCGGCAATGACAACCGCTTCTTGATGTTTGGACCAAATCCTAAGGCAAGTGGCAGGTTTGCTTTGTTGGCTGCTGATTGGGAACGAAACGAGGGCACTGTCACTTATGACAACCGAAAATATCAAGTGGATGCTGCCAGTGCCTGGGCAACGCTCTTAGTGGATCTGAAGCGCATGAGTATCACGTCCGTCAATTCTCGTACCGCGCAAGGCAGAAAAGTAAATTAATTTTTAACACTTCAAAATTATAACAAAATGAAATTCAACAAAAGTATTTGGGTATTTGCTTTCTTACTGGTGAGCGCCAGTGCCTGGTTTGCTTTCAAACCTACACCAGCGAACTACGAATTTAAGTTGGTTACGACCATTGAATCGGTGGTACCAGGAGGGCTCGGGCGTTCCAGGATGATCACTTCTACGGCTGATGGCGCGATTGAAGAAAAAGAAATGCGGAATTTTTTCAGCTTAGTGGGTATCAATTTCAAAAATATCAAGGAAAATGACGAGATGATCACTTCCAAAATCTCTCAGATGACGGAAGAAGGCTGGGAACTGGAAGAAGTCACTTCAGGGGTGTACAGCCCACCGGTGACGAGCGATGCGACCTCCGGCGGCACGGGGATTTTTATCACCCGGTACTTGTTTAAAAGAGCAAAGTAAAAATACTCGAAGGCACCCAAGCTCAGGGTGCCTCCTTTATTTATGCTATTATTTTTTTGGCGTGCTGAATCCTGGCAAATTGCAAAATACTCAGCGCCAAAATAAAAAATCCACCCAGCGTGAGTACGCTCAGCCGCATGCTGCCGGTCAATTGGGTAATGATCCCAAAGCTAAAGGTACCCAACACCGTCGCTACTTTTTCGATCACATCATAAAAGCTGAAATAAGAGGTGGTATCGGGGGTATTTTCGGGCAGCAGCTTGGAATAGGTCGAGCGCGCCAACGCCTGTGTACCTCCCATCAAAATACCTACGGAGACTGCTGCAACATAAAACAGGGGTTTGGTGTCAATAAAATACACAAAAATGCAGGTCGCCATCCAGATAAAGAAAATGATGGAAAGAGTGAGCTTATTGCCGCGCCAGTCCGACATTTTTGCGGAAGCGATAGAACCCAGCACGGCTACCAGTTGCAAAATCAAAATGATAAAAATCAATTCTGCGCTGGCAAAACGGAGTTCTTTTTCTGCGAAGGTAGCTGCCAGATAAAGCGCGGTTTGCACGCCGGCGCTGGCGCAAAAAAACGCAACCAGAAAAATACCGATGTTT
>CAZGJN010000016.1:0-68320 GCA_964526645.1 uncultured Saprospiraceae bacterium | reverse complement strand
CGATCGTCCAGAAAAGGCAAAGAAACCGATAGCTCCAACTGCGTATTCTTCTCCGACCGACCGGCATACGTCATTTCGCCGATAAACTTGCCTTCATATACGATGTCGGAGGTATGCTCCATCTGAATACTATTGGCAAAAAGCCATAGCTTGCGCCGGCATACGTGGTAGTATGCGACGTGCGTACCCGTGATAGTCATATGAAAATGTTGGTTTTAGTAATTCCTGGACTTTGGATTTGCGAAATCTCCCCGATTTCGTAAATCTTTTCCTATTACATCCTTGATTTTACTGTTCTAAATAGCAAATTTGCCCCTCAGAACAGGAAAATTTCCCTCTGAAGAAGGAAAATTGCTCTTCGCGATAGCAAAATTGCCGCTTTGAACAGGAAAATTCCCCCTCGCAATAGAAAAATTGCTATGCAGGATAGAAAAATTCCGCTTCGGGATAGGAAATTTGCCGCTTCGAATAGGAAAATTCCGTTGTTGAGTAGAAACATTGCTGCTCCGAACACCAATATTGCCTTACAAAGGAGCAAATGGTACTCAAGGAAGCGTATTATCCGACGAATCAGTCGTTTCATTTTCTTCCAGTACCTCTTCAATCGGCTGCCCCGGACCTCTACCCGGGAAGCGCGCCTGCAAATCCTCATAAATAGTACTAATACCTGGTACATTCATGCTTTTTGCCAGCTTCACCGACTGATAAAACGTAAGCGCCGCGCTATAACTCTCGCTACCTGCCAGCATCACTGTATCGTCCAGACTTTCCAGCAAGCTCCGCAGCGGGCGCAGGATGCTATTGAGCTGTTGCACCAGTGTCATATCTTTTTCAAACTCCGCAACATTTAGATAAGGCGGCACTAAGTGCTGATTATCCCGTGCATACTCCAGCGCCTTGGTGACAAATGCCAGCGTTTTATCGCCCATTTTGGGATATTTGCGGCGCTCCTCCGCCGTGAGGTTAACCAAAAAAGGCAGCATTGCCCGGATACTTTGCACCTGATTGCGCAAATTATCCACCTCCTGTTGTTGTAGCGTAGCAGAAACCTGATTGTCTTGAGCCATCGTTAAAGTCGTTTTAAAAGTGAAAAAATGAAGTACATCAAAACGCCTTAACAGCAGATGGGTCTATTGATTGGGCAGGATAAATATTTACTTTTCACTACCCAATATCTTACAAAACCTTCATTCCTGCAACTTTTCTAATCTTTTCTTTTCCCAAAGCCCTTTTTTGCCAAACTTCCGCACAATTCCGGTTTGGGGAGGCTTGGGGGGATTGGAAGACCGTAGAAGTTGTCACAATATTACACTTGATTTTCATAGTTGAACCCTTGCATCAATGAAACTAATTTGGCTTCTGCTTTATCTATTGCATCGGCTGAACCAATAGCCCCCTGAATATATCCTGAACAACTCGGTGTTACAAATATATCTGCATTTGCCGTTTCATCAATTTTAGGAGTAGCAGCTTGTCTGTCAACATCTTCTCTAAGCTCACCCCGAATAGCGTAAGCTATTTGATTGGCGTTATCGCTGATAGCCACTGCTAAAGTTTCCATCAAACTAAATGTTCGAGCCTGGTTACTTGTAATGCGCCAATTAATCAAAGCATGGGCAAGAGAAGGAATAATTTTTTCCCTCTGTTCTTTTGGAAGAATTAAGCATTTACCAAAAACATTCTTACCCTCTACCCAACCTGCTTCTTTTAGCTTTTCTTCAATTTTTGGAAAGAGTTCGGGCTCAAGCTTATTGGTAGATACACAAAACAAGGTGCGCAAATCAATAGCTACATCATAAACAAATAAACCCGTTGCCCGACTTTGTCCACCTGGATTGTAATATTTAGGACCAAGGCTTCTATTGTTATTTACTAACCATTCTTCTAATTGATCTTGAGGTATTTCAACCCGCTTATTATTTGCATCTAGTTGAAATACTTTTACAATATGATTTTCTGGTTTAGAAGAACGATCAAATACGACCGGCTCAACTTCTTTTTCTAAACCTCCTAATAATGGATGTAAAGGGCGCATAGCAGAAATAGACATGGGACTTCTTCTTTTCACGGTCATATTGTCACTTTCAGCTTTCATGTAACCACCCAGCAATTGATCGGGGAAAGTCGGATCACAAGGTGAATGTGGTTCTAACATTCCTGCTGTTCCTTTTTTATCAATTTGCCAATTAAAAGTAATAGCAGCAAAAGGCACATTTAATTCATCTGATAAAGTCTCTATAATAGAACGCTTTACTTGTTGACCACTAGAATAAGCCATTTGGCGACCGAATTGAGGGTCATAATAGTATTTTTGTCCTTTATCCACACCAAAAACGGTGTGCTCAGCGTGACGCAATCCTCTTAGATAGATAAATGGTTTCATATTTTTGATTTTTAAGAATTAGTAGATTTTTTAAATTGATATTCAAATCGAATAAGTGTTATAAATAAGGGGAATAAATCCGCCGGTAGCTGAATGACACTATCTTTAACTTCTTTAAATGTAGTCGCCGCTACAGCATAATCTTTCATTACTTTGGTAAGATTTTCAATAAATTCTCGTAACGTTTTAGAAGATTGAACTTCTTGACTCAAACGATCCTGTGTACTTTTGCCCCGTCCAGCGTCGGAGCTTTTATTCTTGTCTTCAAAGTCGATCAATGCTTGCGCAACTCGCTCGGCAAAGACATTGAGTTCAGTTTTGTTACTAAGCATAGCGATTATCCAGGTTTTAAAGATTTGATATTGAAAATAATCATCGTCTGTTTTGAATTTGAATTCCTTACCACCCGCAAAAGTGATGGAACCGGAAGGCATAAATTCCCTGAGTTTATCAGGTTCTAATGCTTTTAGCCCTATCGTTCCTAATTTGCAAGCACTCTTGAAATTGTAATAAGTAGCGTATAATGGTTCTATATCTGTTGCGTCTGAATAAGTATATAATTGTTCTTTAAGTCGAATTAAATTTCTGACTTCCGGTAAATAAATATTCACAAACCCAAGAGTTGTATTGGTTTGGGAAAGATTGTAAGCATAAGCTATTAAAATATCATTAGGGTATTTTCGAGATAAGGCAAATACAATTTGAACCCAATCGATGGTTGTTATAGCAAGTTTGCCAAGAACATTTTCTGGAGTAAAATTGAAACTTGCTGTTTTGTTAGTTTCATCATAGTTTTTACTAAAAGCATGATTGAGCCAATTGCCATTCCAAGTTTCGATTTGCTTGTCTTTCAAATTGGGGGTCTGTGTTAAGTATTTTCTGTAAATTTTCCAGCCATCAAAAATGGTCCAAAAAACTTCTTCTCTATCAATAAGCATCACGAATCCACCGCTTACCCCAATTCCAAGTGCCTGACCAATCCAAGATGCATACATTTCTTCTGCGTCAGTTTTGAAATTAATACTCGTTAATTGCCCCGAAGAAGTGGCTTGAATATCTTCTGCCGCGTATCCTACGTAAATGGCGCCACTGGGAACTCCTGCTTCTATTTTGGTACGTAGATTTTGTAACTGCGCCAAGGATTTAGATCCACTCGCTTTTACAGCATCAACAGTTGGCTTTTGAAAAAAAGGAGAATTGCCAACGTGCATCAAATGATCCTCGCTATCAAAAAAGAGCGGAAAAAACACCTCATCAAAAAACTGACGGGCAGAATATTCCTCAGGAAGTCCATTGCGCTCCCGATAAAGGCGTAGAAATTTTTTGCCGATATAGCTGGTGTACATAGTTTATATAAAGTTTTCGTGTTCAACTAATTCCAATCCATACAAAAGATGCTCGATTTCTTTTTGTGGCACCACAAAAGGATAAGCACCGACTTCGAGTTGCTCGTATTGCGACTTATATCTGGAAATGGTTTTAAAATTTACAGGAATCTCCAGGTAGATGCGTTCGCTCCAATGTGCATTTAGGTACTTTTCACGGTCACATTCAAGAATACACGTTGCGGATTCAATTTCAAGTGCGTCAACAAGGGTAGCCTGAGGCTTATTACACAATTCTTTAATGCGGTATTGTCCTTCATAGTAAATAAGATGTGTATCAATTTCACGCATATCCAAAGTGGGATAAACTAAGTCTATTTTTTGCTGCAAGCTTTGCTCTTTTAGCAGTTCTCCATTTGGTAGCTGCTCGAAACTGGCTTTCAGTGTTTCAGTTTTATAGGGTAAAGCACTACCATTTAGTTGGATAACATGGACAGGTTTGTATTTACCAATGGTATCTTTTGTCCGTTTGCGGTTAATTCTTCCAAAGCGTTGAATTAGCGCATCTAATGGAGCAACTTGAGTTATCATTCTATCAAAACTAATATCCAAACTTACTTCCACTACTTGTGTAGATACAACCAAACAAGGCTTTAATCCTTCTCCATATTGCGCGGAGCCATCTCCATTAAATTCTTGTTTTAGCCGTTCTTCTAACTTAACCCGATCACCTCTACGAAAGCGACTATGGATGAGCATGGCAGGTATTCCTTTGAATGCTTCTTTTTCGGTGAGCCTTTTAAATTCCGATTGTGCTTTTTTGACGGTATTAAAAATGAGTAATACTTTTTCTTTTTGCTCAAAAGCAGTGGTTAGAACGGCATCTATTTCTGCTTCGCTTTCCATTTTATGGACGATGTGGCGGTCAAATTGATCTAAAACTTCATTTTCTAATTTTACTTCATAGACTTCACCCTTTTCTTGTAATAATTTCAGCACTTCATTATAAAGTAAAGTAGGCATGGTGGCTGTGCCAATGTGAATACGACAATCCAATTCTAAGAGCGTTCGCACAATTTCTAACACCATCGCTCTACTTACATCGGTGTAAGTATGAATCTCATCAAGTATTACATCAGTGCCTTGTAAATCGAGCATAATACTTTCAAACTCAGCAGTGCCAAAAATTACAGCAGCCAATTGGTGCGGCGTCAGCACTTTTACCGAAGCCCCACCAAATGATTGTAGTGTTTGTTCCTCTTTATCATTTTTTACTAAAAGTGCGGAAGTGGCATGCAGTACCCGAACATCTTTATTTGGTACAGTAGATTTGATGCGCTCATACATGGCATTAATGGAAGCTTGAAAAGGTAAGGTGTAAAATACTCGTCCTTTGCAACGCCGCAATAAAAAATCAGTTTTCCCGGCACCAGTAGGAGCCACTACCAGCGTATGAGGTCTTGGATCATCTGTATCAATTTGAGAGAGTGGATATAAATCGCTTTTTCTATTGGGATTGTGATAATAACTCAAATCAGGAACCTCAAAAAGATACTTTAACTTGGTTTCAGTCTCTTCAATAAAAGCAGATGCAAAGTGATCTGCGGACATCAATAGCCCACGCAACGGTGACCATCCCCAGCGTTTGCTATCACAGTATTCGAGGGCATATTCTAAAGCATTTTTTGCTTCTTCTTTTGAAATAGGGCGAACTTTAATTCCAAACGTTTGTAAAATTTCTAATCCATAAGGCGACCACTCTTCCCAGTTTTTTAAATGATTTTCCAGCCATTTCCGTTCGGTTTGCTCTAAATCCAAAATTCCTTTAAGCCGTTTATCATTCTCAATAGATTTATGATGGGCGACTACCATATCAATCAAAGGATTCCATTCATCTTCAGAAAAAAGAGGCAGAAACCCAAGTGAAGATAATTCGTGCCGATGTGAGAAATCCCATTCGTTTTGCTCTCTTAATGATTGGTATTTGACACCATTTATTTTATTTTGAAAATGTGGATGTGCTTTCCCTAAATCGTGTAAGGCAGCTGCTTTTCGAGCCAATTCTTTATCAAATGAACGAGCAAACTTTTCTGCAAAAATTTCGATTGCCCAAGCTACATGTTGAGTATGCGCTAAAAGTGTGGTTCCCCCATTGTTTGCACTTTTCGCCAAAATCTTATCTAAACTTTTCATAGTTTATCAGATTGAATTTTGACGGATAGGATTTCCAAATACACTGAGATGGCCAAACATTTCTGCTGCCTCAGCAAAACGGTTATGCCCTACCTTAAATGATATTTCTAGATCTAAATCAAATAGTAGTTCAAATCCTTCAATTTCATCAAATTCTGATGCTGTTCTTTCTTCTATTTCTGGCGTTGGAAACAAAACGTCTTCATTGCGGCAAAGGCAGATGTGTTGTTGTGTAGCAATATTAGCATCTTCTTTATTTGCAAAAGCTAGGTAAAGATTCGGTTCGAGCATAACTCCACGATTGATAATAGCAAGATTATCTGCTACATAATAAACATTGCCTTCACTATCTTTCTTCTTTTTTGCTTTGAAACCGCCCTTTGACCAGGTTCTTTCCTGTTGTACATCTATTCCTAAGTAATTCAGCCGATGCCGTTTAATTTTGTATATTCCCTTGACTTCCAGTAGTTCAGGAAATAATTTCTTTTCAATTCCTTCGACAATAGAAGGTGTTAAAAACTGTTGCGAAAAGGTTTCACTATCTCTCACAGCAGTCCAGGGTTTGATAAACCCGAATTGACCTGAATATTTTACAACGTAATATTTCATATTATGAGAATAATGTTTACAGTTTTTATTTCCTCATAGCTTTCGCAAAGCTTTCAGCTTTACGAAATCGGGTATTCACTTCACCGCCCCAAATCCCACCCCGGTGCTATTCCCCAAGCCCACTGTCCAGGCGAAGGCGAGTTGTTCGGGGCTGCCTTGTACCCATACGGGGCAGTAGCTGCACTTGTTGTCTATGCCGCGATAGCGCTGTAGTTGGGTTTTGGCTTTGGGGTATTGGCGGTCGAAGCGCACCGTTACGCCTGTATCGGGCAAGCCGGCTACCCGCAGCTTGTGTTGCAGGGTTTCGGTGAGTAGGTGGTCGCTTTCGGGGTCGGTGTAGAGGTAGTGTTTTTCCTCGCCATCGGGCAGTTGGCGCTTGATGAATACGGGGCTTGCCAGCAGGAAGCGCACTTCGGGTACATCGGTAAAATCGGGCGGCGCTTGCAGGGTGGCTTGCTCTACGCGCATGCCCCAGCGCAGGTGTGGGTCGGCGAGGATGCCGTGTATGCTGCGCGAGAGGAAGTCGCCGTCAATCGCCGAAATAAACCAGCTTGCTCCTTTCGGGAAGCGCAAGCCTTGCCGAGTGCTTTGCCCGCCTTGTAGCCAGGAGAAGGAGTAGAGCGATAGCCCGTCGTGTACTTCATTCGGTCCCAGCCATTTGTGCAGTGCGCCCGCCAACACGGGGAGGTGGTTGAAGGGGATGGTTTCGGTGCTGGGGGATAGGGTTAAATTGATTCGCATATGGATTCGATTTGCTGATGGTTCAATGTGCCGTTGTTTTGTTTTTGCAAAGATTAGGGGGAAGCCCATGTATCTACGTCCCCACCCCTCCAAATTTTTTGTTTTTTTTTAAAATTTCATACTTTTTACTTGTTCTTGCAGATGCTCCAGCAAGGATTCAGGTTGTAGAACTTCCACAATTTGGTGGTGAAAGCCGAGAATGAAGTTGGTCAATCCATAAAATTTGTGATTCACTTTGCATTGAAAATCATAGACATCTTTTTCTTGAGCGGGCTGGATGTAGGCTTGTGTGAGCGGAAATCGCTCTACGAGTTCGTTCTTGGCACCTACCCGCAGCCGCAGGTGCACGGAGACCTGCTGGTTGTCCACGATGCGAAAGGGGTCGGTGGCAATCACGCGGTGCAGGGTTTCATAAGCCCAGGGATCGGCGGTGACCTGAATACGGGTGATGCGGGAAATGCGAAAGTGCCGCAGTTCGCCTATATCCACGTCGAAAGCGTGCAAAATGTCATCAGAAGGATCGGGGTGAAAGGGTTCTACCCGGCGGTCGCTCACTTTATTGCTATTGGAGGAATGATAATCGAGTAGGATGACCTGGCGTTGTTCGCGTTTGGCTTGTTCGAGCAGGTCCACTTTGCTGAGGTAGGGTTTGCGCAGAAAAGCATTGCCGAGGCGTGCATAGTCGTAGATGGAGACGATTTTGCGCTTGAGTTTTTCGACGCTGGAGTCGTGATCGCCCAGCCGCCCGATAGCTTCTAATAATAATTCTTGGTCTTTTTCTGAAAAATGGAGTAAATCTTTGAGCTCTTCCAAGGGTTTATCCACGGTGAAGCCGTAGCAATATTTTTCATTGTGGGTAATTTCAAAGCCCGCTTCTCGAAAGGCTTGAAAGTCTTTTTTGATGGTATCGGGGTGTGTATTGTAGCGGTCAGCCAATTGCTGTTTGGTATAACCAAAAGGGCGTTCGAGCAATGCCCGCTGGATGCGGAGCAATCGGACTTTGGTAGTGTATTCTTTTTCCGTTCTTTTCATGGTATCCTTTTTATTTTGATAGCAGATACAATTATGACCAACTATTTATGTGAGTTACCTCTTTGCTGCTGCATGGCATATTTTCTTGTTCGCCTATTTAGGTATTAACAAAACAGCTTTACTTGACGTAAAGCAAAGTCTATTTGAATGATTTGCTGGTGGAATCTGTTAGTAGCCTCTTCTTGTTTGGGTGTTATAGAAACGAATAAGTAGGGATGTAAAGGATAGAACCAAATATAACAATAATATTATTACGAAGGGATATTTTTTATGCTTTTTTAAATCAATAAGCCAATAAGTTGAGTCTCCAATAGGCTAATGTATTTATAATCAGTAGCTAATTAGTGCATACGAATGTAGTTGTTGAATAAAGATTTAGGAATCTTTCCAAGTCTGGCACATTTTAGAAATGCGCCAGGCCAGCTTATAAAATTTAATTCACGATGAAATTAGAGTTTCACCTTTCAGATTTTGCACATCTGTAAAGATTTACAAAATCGTACCCGCCCATTTTGAACGATTACCCCCTTGCCGCCAATAAGTACAGTACTGCCATGCGCACTGCTACACCGTTTTCTACCTGCTGAAGGATGATGGAATGCGCTGAATCCGCTACTTCGCTGGTGATTTCTACTCCGCGATTGATAGGGCCAGGGTGCATGATGAGGATGGGCTTCCGTAGTTTGTCGAGCAAAGCTTTATTGATGCCAAAATACTGCGCATATTCCCGCAAGGAGGGGAAGTATTTGATGTCCTGGCGTTCTAATTGAATGCGAAGGATGTTGGCTACATCGCACCACAAAAGGGTTTTAGAGACATCGTAGGAAACGTGCACGCCCAGTTCGTGGATATGTTTGGGGATGAGTGTCGGGGGGCCGCAAACGGTAACCTCCGCACCGAGTTTCTGCAGGCAGAAGATATTGCTCAAAGCCACCCGGGAGTGTAGGATATCGCCGAAGATTGCTATTTTTTTGCCCTGCAAATCGCCAAGTTTTTCACGAATGGAATAAGCATCCAAGAGTGCCTGTGTGGGGTGCTCGTGGGTACCGTCGCCTGCGTTGATGATATTGGCATCAATGTGTCGCGCCAGAAAATGAGGGGCTCCGGGTGCAGGATGGCGCATCACGACCATATCCACCTTCATGGAGAGAATATTGTTGACGGTATCGAGCAGGGTTTCGCCTTTTTTTACCGAAGAAGCCGCAGCGGAAAAGTTGAGTACATCCGCCGAGAGGCGTTTTTCAGCCAGTTCAAAGGAAATGCGCGTTCGAGTAGAATCCTCAAAAAAGAGATTGACGATGGTAATGTCGCGCAGGGAAGGGACTTTTTTGATAGGGCGATTAATCACCTCCTTGAAGCTGTCTGCCGTTTCAAAGATAAGTTGGATATCTTCCGGTGTAAGGTATTTGATACCCAGTAAGTGTTTCGTAGTCAGTTGTCGTGTTATGCTCATATTGTGTTAGCTGCCAGCCTATTATTGGTCTGCAAAAAGCAAAATTCGGTCTTCTCCGGTTTCTTCCTGCCATTCTACTCGTACATAAGCTTCATCGAGCGCATCTACGATGATTCCTACAAAATCGGGTTGCACCGGCAGATGGCGGTTGAAGCGCCGATCCACCATCACCAGCAGTTCCACGGATCGGGGGCGGCCGAAATGGTTGAGTGCGGTGAGTGCCGCCTGCGTGGTGCGCCCTGTGTATAGCACATCATCCACCAGCACCACGTGCTTATCTTCCACCAGAAAATTCATTTCTGTAGCACTGGGGGCTAAAGGCTTGTCACGGCGGCGGAAGTCATCGCGATAAAAAGTAATATCCAGTTTGCCGCTTTCGATAGCAGGAATATTTAGTATTTGCTGTATTCTGTTGCAAAGCCGTTGAGAAAGTACCACGCCACCGGTCTGGATACCAACCAGGCAGGTATTGTCTAAATCGTCATACTTTTCGATCAGTTGCTGGCACAACCGTTCAATCGTAAGCGCAAATCGCTCTTGGGTCAATATGATCCGTCCTTCGCTCATAGGGCAAATATAGGAACTCGCAGCTTGCATCGGTATGACAGAAGGGAAAGAAATTTTTTTAATTTTTTTTTAAACCCAGATTAAACCTTTTGTATTTGGCTCAGTCTATGGATTGTCAACAAAATGATATAAATAAAAAAATCAAGTGTTGATCAAATGGATTTGAAATTGTGCGCAAATTTTAATCCCCAATAGTATTCATTATTTTTTAACCGAAAAAAAATTAAATCTACGATGAAAAAGTTCTGGTTCTTTGCAATTGCCTTTTTGGCCCTTACTATCACATTCACCGCTTGTAATAAGGAAGATGAAGTAACAATTACTGACGAGAATATCGTTTCAAGTGAAGATTTGAATGCCGCAGAAGACTTGGTGCTGGACGCTGAAGATGAAGTGGAAGAAATTCTGGAAGAAGGTTTGACCGGAGAAGTGGAAGTGCGTGAAGAATGCCCTGTAAAAACAATAGAACCCGCAGGTGATGTCTTTCCTAAAACCATTACACTGGACTATGGCGACGGCTGTACTTCTCCACGGGGCAGAGAAAAAAGTGGTAAAATCGTAATCGTGCAGTCTGCTCGTTTGAACGAACCCGGTGCTACTCGTACCATCACTTTTGTAGATTATTATGTGGATGGTGCAAAACTTGAAGGTACTACTACATTGGTGAATAATGGCAATGCTTCTTTTACACGCGGCTTTAACCACACGATCACTTACCCAGACGGCGACGTAGCTACCTGGCAGGCAGAACACACTTTCACTCTGATCGCTGGTGCCGATACCCCAAGAATGTTTGACGACGTGGTGAAGATCGAAGGTTCTTCTTCTGGTACAAACCGCAACGGTGTGTCTTTCAGCGCTCAAATCGTTGAACCGCTGATCAAACCTAAGGCTTGCCCATGGGTTGTAAATGGTATCCGCGAAGTGACAAGAAATGGCAATACTGCTACAATTGACTATGGCTTTGGTGGTGATAACTGCGACAACCGAGCACAAGTAACCCTACCAAACGGCGAGACGAAAGTTATTCGGATTGAATCATGGTGGAGACGATAAAACAAGCGCTCTTTGTGAAAGGTGAAGTAGAAACGCGAGTTTTATAATTAATTGATAGTTAGAATTTTAGTGATAAGAAAAAAGGGCTTTGGGCTTTCCTCAAAGTCCTTTTCTTTTTTGGCACAAAAATTGGCGTATGATAATCAGTTTAGGTTAAAAAATTAAGATTTCGTTTTTCCCTTGCTCGTGCGATCCACGGGCTTTTTTATTTTGCATGGAATCGGAAAGGATTTCTTATTTTTGCCCAGTTTTTTTAAGATTTTAGGTTTTAGACGATAGGTTTTAGATACTGTTCTCCTATCCAAACACTTTCTAAGGTCTAATTTCTAACGTCTTAGCAATTTTTCTAACTGAATAAAAACAAAGAAATATGGTGATCGGTGTTCCAAAAGAAATCAAAGACAATGAAAATCGGGTAGCGCTTACACCTGCGGGTGTTTTTGAACTAAAAAAACGCGGGCACAAGATGTATGTACAGTCCACTGCCGGAGAAGGTAGTGGTTTTAGTGATGAGGAGTATGCCGCTGCTGGCGCGACCATTTTGCCTACCATCGAGGAGGTCTATCAGATCGCAGAGATGATCATGAAGGTGAAGGAGCCTATTCAGTTGGAGTACAAATTGGTAAAAAAAGACCAGTTGGTGTTCACTTATTTTCACTTTGCTTCTTATGAACCCCTAACGCACGCGATGATCGAAAGCGATGCCGTCTGTTTGGCTTATGAAACAGTGGAGTTGCCGGATCGCAGTCTGCCACTGTTGGTGCCCATGTCAGAAGTAGCAGGGCGTATGGCAATACAAGAAGGTGCCAAATACTTAGAAAAACCTATAAAAGGGCGGGGTGTATTGCTTGGCGGGGTGCCAGGGGTGACTCCGGGTAAAGTATTGATTTTGGGCGGTGGCATCGTTGGTACGCAAGCTGCTAAAATGGCTGCAGGCTTGGGTGCGCAGGTGATCATCATGGATGTGAATTTAACTCGCTTGCGTTATTTATCAGACATTATGCCCGCCAATGTGACGACTTTGTATTCAAATGAATATAATATTCGGAAACATATCCAAGATTCTGATCTGATCATAGGGGCGGTATTAATTCCAGGCGCAAAAGCCCCGAAACTAATTACTCGTGATATGCTAAAAATCATGCGCCCGGGAACGGTGCTGGTGGATGTAGCGGTGGATCAAGGGGGTTGTATTGAAACTTGCACACCTACCACACACGCCAATCCGACTTACATCATTGATGACGTAGTGCATTATTGCGTAGCCAATATGCCGGGTGCTGTGCCTTATACTTCTACCATTGCATTGACCAATGCGACATTGCCCTATGCCATTGAACTGGCGAGCAAGGGTTGGCAAAAGGCATGCACAGATAATCCCTCCCTGAAAGCAGGACTGAATGTGGTAAAGGGGAAAGTGGTCTATCAGGGCGTAGCAGAGGCGTTTAACTTGCCTTTTGAAAGCGTTGAGCAGTTTTTGTAAAAAAAATCAGGAGGCATAGATACAAAATATCATGTCTCCTGATTTTATCCATTCCAGTTGATGCTTAATTTACTTTTTTCAGTTCGCCGCCGATGTCTTCCACGATATAAGCATCTTTGAATCCAGCAGCTTTGGCTTCACTGAGGACTTGGCGGGCTTCTGCCAGGGTATCAAAATTAGCGAGGTATTTCACGATCAGCTTTCCTTTCTTACGCTCTTCTATTGTACCTAAGCCTTGTATTTTACTGTCGTCAAAATATTTTACATTGCTATAAGCAGCCAATTGCACTTTATACTTTCCGCTATTGCCTGAGGCAGTCGTTTTTCCTGTTTTTTTGGTCAGATCAGTTGTCGTTTCGGAATTCCCTTCCTCATTGACAATAAAAGCCCCTTTGTACCCCTGATTTTTCACTAAAGACAATACTCGCAGCGCTTCTTCTCGATCAGCATATACGCCCACCCGAATTTTATACTTCGAGTTTTCGTTTTTGTAATATACTTTACCGAAATTTTTCAGATCAGAAAAACCATCCATATTGGGTGCATTTAGAGCTGCAACTTGCACCGAAAAACCTTTGGGTATAGTAATACCGCCACCTTTTTCTGTGGTATCGTCTAAAGGATTTTTAACATTTTGAGGATTATCGCTGATATTCACATTGGAAGGAACAATAGACATTACCCCCAGGATATTGCGATCAATGCCATCCGTAGTGCGCACCGTGCGGTTGACATCCCGATAGCCGGGGCTGGTATAACGAAGCACGTACACCGTATTAGGGCTGAGTGCCAGGACATAATCTCCGTTTATATCCGTCACTGTTTCCATGGTGCTTGTCGTCATTTGGTTAGTAGCGATTACCTTTACCCCTTCCACCGGAATACGCGAACTATAGCCAATCACTCTGCCGAGGTAATCATCGCCGATGCGCGTGAGCGTGATGGTGTACTCCCGATTTTGGCGCAAGCCTGCGGTAGAAAGCTGGAGATAACTGTTTAGGTAACCATCTTTCCTCACAGATACGCTGCAATCCAAGCCGGATAACGCTTGGAAGGTATAAACCCCTTTGGCATCCGCCTGAAAGACCCCTTCACTACAATCCGAAAAATCAATCAGCGCATTCGCAACAGGATTGCCGTCCGCAGCATTGATAATTTTTAAGACAATATTGTCAGCGGATCGAGTCACTTTGTAAATATCCTCATTACCCCTGCCGCCACTGCGGTTGGAGGTCAGATAGCCCAAATTGCGGAAGCTGTCAAAAATAAAGCCGTAATCGTCTCTTGGAGAATTCACCCCATTGCCAAGGTGAAAAACCCGTGCCCAGCGGTTGTTGGCTTGCTCCGCCCGGAAGATGTCATATCCGCCCAAGCCGTAGTGCCAGTCGGAAGAAAAAAACAATTGTGTTCCATCAAAAAAAGGCGTGACTTCATTGCCAGGAGAATTCACCACAGGCCCCAGATTTTCGGGCAAAGTCCAGCTATTACCCGCTTGATAGGAGACATAAATATCGTAGCCTCCAAAGCCATCAGGGCGATTGGAAGCGAAATACAAAGCTTTTCCATCCGGTGAGAAAGTAGGAAAACCAACCTGATAATTCGTACCGTTGAAAGGGAAAGGTTTTTCGTTGATCCAATCCCCTGTATTGCTAATCTCGGCAGTATAAATGCTCAGCTCCATACCACTGCTGGCAATGTGGCGCTTGCCATCTACAAAGTTATTTTTGGTATAAGCCACCAGCCTTCCATCGGGGCTAAAAGTCAGCGGACCATCATTAAAAGCATTCCGAAGGTCGCTTTTCAGAAAATAAGGTGCTTCCAGGTAGCCATTGCGCCCAATACCGGCAACAAACAGTTGGTTGCCGCTTTTGTCGGAACGTACCCGCTGTATGTCTGTCCGAGCTGATGAAAAAACCACCTGCTCCTTGCCATAAAAGGCTGGGCCAAAATCAGAAGCCGTTGAGCTCACAAATTCAGCTACGGCAGTGTAAGTGGCTTGCGCATTTTGCTGGTTTTTGGCAAAGTTGCAGCTTTCCGAGTAGTGTTTGCCTTCCACCGGATTTTTTGCAGCATATTCATCGTAGTAGCGTTTTGCCTGGTCATATTGTCCCAGTGCTTTCAAAACGTGGGCATATTGCAACTTGTAAAGAATATCAGCATCTTTTTGCGATAGTGCTCTTGCGTATTGTTTGGCGGCTTCTTCCATCTGGTTGAGGTGTCGGTAGCAATCAGCCAATTTGCCCAGTGCTTCGGCATCATTCGGTCGTTCTTTGATCGCATCTTTGTAGGAATCTATCGCTAAATGAAACCTAAACAATTCATACTCTTTATCCGCTTTTTTCATATAGCCTTTGAAGTTATTTTGGGCGGAAGCATGCAGGCAGCTCGCGGCTAAAAGCAGGGCAAGCATCCATTTTTTCCCGATTTTCATTTCCATAGGATGTTGAATGTTTTAATTAGTATCAGTAATAAAATGACAATCAATCTTTTACAATAAACTTTTTTGGGGTGCAAATTAGTACAAAAAGACCTTTAAAATTATGCTTTCTTCAATTTAAAAACAAAAAATTGGAAAAATTGTAACAAAAATCTTACCGCTTCACTTGAAATGTACTATTTTCCAGCCTAAAAACAGCGCGATATGAAAAAAATATTCTTTCTGCTGGTATCGCTGCTATTGCTCTGCTTAGCGGCAACGTGTGACCAGATTCCAAAAGATAAAAATTGCATTGATCCTGCTAAAAAAAATCCGGATATGGTTTGTATCGAAATCTACAAGCCTGTATGCGGCTGCGACGGAAAGACCTACCCCAACGAGTGCTACGCCCAAAGGGAAGGCTTGATCAAATGGACGGAAAGACCTTGCAAAGGGAATTAAACATTTTAAAATATTTTACAACTGATGCTACTGAGCGAAATTTTTATCTACCCGATCAAAGCACTCGGTGGCATTGCGCTGCCGGCTGCCAGGGTAGAACCGCGCGGCTTACAATACGACCGCCGCTGGATGCTGGTGGATGAATTGGGTGTGTTTTTCACCCAACGCGAAATCCCTGAGCTAACACTTTTTCAGACAGAAATCAAGGATAATTTGCTGTTTGTCAAAAAAGTGGGTATGGAAACACTTGCCCTGCCACTCCAAATAGAGGAGCCTCCAGTCGCTATTCCTGTTCAGGTTTGGGAGGATCGCTGCTTGGCGCTACCCCTGAATAAACAAGTGGATGAGTGGTTTAGTGAGGCTTTGCGCAGAAAATGCCGGTTGGTGTACATGCCCGAAAGCACCCACAGGCAAACGGATTTGAAGTATAGCCAGACTGGTGAAATTGTCAGTTTTGCGGATGGCTATCCCTTTTTAATCATTGGGCAAGCTTCCTTTGATGACTTAAATGCTCGATTGCAAGATAAAATTACGATTCATCGCTTTCGACCAAATTTTGTTTTCACAGGAGGGGTTCCATTTGAAGAGGATTCCTGGAAACGTTTTTCAATAGGAAAGCTCCATTTTCGGGCGGTAAAGCCTTGTGCTCGATGCCAAGTACCTACGATTGACCTGCAAACAGCCAGCTTTGGCAAGGAACCACTCCGTACACTTTCTACCTACCGCCTGAACGAACACAAAATTTTGTTTGGCATGAATGTTTGCTGGGATATTGAAAATGATAAGGAACCCTGGGTTAGGATCGGTGATCCCATTGTTAGGACAGATTAGCAGTTGTTTATCATTGTATCGGCTATTAGCCCATCAAAAATAAATATCCAAGATAGTTAATACACCAAAAACTAAGCTTGCGATCCCATTGGTAGTAAAAAAAGCAAGATTGACTTTGCTCAGGTCATTGGGTTTTACGATCGTGTGTTGGTAAAAAAGCAAAGATATGAAAGTAATAGCTGCCAGCCAGTTGATCCAACCAAAAGCGGGATACCGAATGCCCAGCAGGTAAGTAGCTATAAGAATGAGTAGGGCGCAGATCAGATGTAACACCGAAGAAAGCCAAAGCGCCTTTTTCTTGCCCATCACTACCGGAATAGAGTTGAGCTGCAAGGATTTATCAAATTCTTCATCTTGCAAAGCATAAATAATATCAAAGCCCGATACCCAAAGCAGCACCGCACCGGAGTAAAGCATAGGAATAAGATCGAAAGTACCGCCTGCCGCTAAGTATGCTCCAATGGGCGCGAGTGATAAGCCCAAGCCCAGTACAAAATGACATAGATAAGTAAAGCGTTTGGTATAGCTATAACCTAAAATAACCGCCAATGCAATTGGGGATAGCAGAAAACACAGGGAATTGATAAACCAGGTCGTTGTGATAAAAAGCAAAGCATTTATTACCACAAACACCAGCGCGGATGCTGGACTAATAACCCCCGCCGGAATCTCTCTTTTTGCTGTGCGCGGATTTTGAAGGTCAATATTTCTGTCCAGATACCGATTAAACGCCATCGCAGCACTTCTGGCAAAGACCATACACAACAAAACCAGGAAAAATAATTGCCAGCTAATGCCCTGCCTTAGTTCGAGCGTAGCGAGGAAAAAACCTAAGAGTGCAAAAGGCAGCGCAAAAATAGTATGGCTGAATTTGATGAGCGAGAGGTAATTTTTCATACAGCTATAACAGTTGATCATGTGGGAAGTTTAGAAAACGGAAAAGCCTACAAGACGCACTGTCCCGCAGGCTTTTCTATCCAAATAAGTGGATAGCTTATTGGCTCACCTGAACGTTTGGTTCTGTTTTGCCAGCTACAATACCCTTCAGCGTCAGGAATGACTGTGGGGGGTTGGTGTTAGCAGTGATTGTTACCTTTTGGTTGCGGTTACCTGCCTTGCCCTGAGTATTGAATTCCACTACGATATCGGCAGAAGCACCTGGCGCGATTGGCTCTCTTGGCCACTTAGGCACCGTACAACCGCAGCTACCTTTTGCATCACTCAAAATCAGAGGCTCTTTGCCCGTGTTTTTGAATTTGTAAGTGTGAGAAACCTTTTCGCCTTCCTGAACTGTACCGAAATCGAATTCTGTTTCTTCAAAAGACATGGTGGTCGTAGGACCAGCAGGCACAGCAGGCTGTACAGCAGTTTGTGCTGCATTAGGATCAGCGGGTTGTACGCCAGCATTTTCTACACTTTCACGAGCTGCCTCGCGTACATCTTTGTTTGCAGTTTGGCAGCTTGCCAAAAAAGCCAACACGGCTATTGCAAGAAAAACACTTTTGGATTGCTTCAACATAATTCTCAGTTTTTTTTTAATTTTTCAAATGAGCTAATTTGATGTAGCTATTAACTGATGCAAAGTTAGGAAATCATCCTCCAACATTTGTTAACGGTCTGGGAATAATTGTTAACGAGGTGTTAATCTCTTGAGCTACTGGCGGTTTTAAGTTTAAAATCAAAAATATCCGGACGGCTATAATGCCCCGTTACATCCAAGGTCATCCGTTCGCGATACACTTGCATCAAATCAGGAATATCAAGGTACAAAATAGCTTCTTGGTCGAATTGAGGTTCTAATAAGTACTTCCCATTGGGTGCTACCACGCAGCTGCCGCCATTTAAGAGGTAGTGCGCTGGTTGGTTGGTTAATTCTTCCGGCAAGGGTAAGACACTCGGCAAATCTTTTACTTGAAGCATCTGCCCGATAGCGATTACAAAACACCGCCCTTCAAAAGCGTAGTGCCGACTGGCAATTTGATGCAGCTCGTGCACTTTGGGCCAAAGCGCCAGGTGAATATGCTCGCCTGTCAGGTGCATGGCTTGCCGGGTGAGGGGCATCCAGTGTTCCCAGCAAATCAATCCACCTACATTGCCCCAGGGTGTTGGCACAGCCTTCAGCCCATGTCCATCGCCTAAGCCATAAAGCAGTTTTTCGGTGTAAGTTGGCATCAATTTTCGGTGGTGGATCACCAAATCGCCCTGCTGATCGAATAGCAAAAAGCTGTTGAAAATCGTACCCTGATACGCCCCTTTGCGCACCACTTCATTCACACCGATTCCAATGATCGTTTGCGTTTTTTTAGCCAAATCGCTGATTCTTTGGGTTGCAGCGCCTGGCACTTCTACCCCATTTTCGTGCATTTTTTGAAAAACCAATTTGGTCGGTTCATAGTCCCACAGCCCCATATCCGGGCAATAATCTAACCAGCTTGGGTAGCCACAGAGCCAGGTTTCGCCGAAGGCAATCAATCGCGCGCCGTTTTCAGCAGCTTCTGTTGCATAATTTTCTATTTTTTGCAGACTGCCCTCCATATCCAGAAAAGCAGGTTTGTGCTGGACGATTGCCACTTTTAACGCTGTTTTTTGCATGTTTGAATTCAATTATTTTAAAAACCAATATTGCTACCCGATGAAAGCTTCAGGATTTCAAAGATAAAGAGTATTTTTGACCAGGCTGAAAATACGATGAGCTTATGCAAAACTTTATTGTGCAGCTAAAAGAGGCGAATATTTATCAGCAAGACGTGCTGATTTTGCAAAACGTCCATCTTAAAATAACCAAAGGGGAGTTTACGTACCTCATTGGAAAAACCGGCAGCGGCAAGTCGAGTTTACTGAAAACCCTCTATGCTGCCCTACCCTTGAAAGAAGGCAAAGGTGAAGTTAGCGGCTTTGATTTAACAACATTGAATCGGTATTCCATTCCACTGCTGCGGCGTAAATTGGGTATTGTTTTTCAAGATTTTAATCTATTAACAGACCGGACGGTGGAAAAAAACCTGCGTTTTGTGCTGGAAGCAACCGGCTGGAAGGAGGAATCTCGCATCAGGGCTCGAATGACGGAAGTGCTCGAGCAAGTAGCTTTGAGTGACAAATTGTACAAAATGCCGTATGAACTTTCCGGCGGAGAACAACAACGCGTGGTGATCGCCCGCGCCTTGCTCAACCAACCAGAGCTGATTATCGCAGATGAACCAACCGGAAACCTTGACCCGGAAACCTCAGACGATATCTTGCTGCTGATGCGCCAATTGGCACAAAAACACGATACTGCCGTTCTTTTCGCCACACACGATTATCGAATTCTGGAGCACTTTCCGGCTCGTATCATCCGATGCCTCAACGGCAAGGTGTTGGAAGAAGAAGGTTTTGAGGTATAAAATGTCCTACGGCTACAAGATCCGTAGGACACTGCTATTTACATATTCTTGATGATCTCGTCACCAAATTCGGAGCATTTTATCTCGGTAGCGCCTTCCATCAGGCGAGCGAAATCATACGTCACCCGCTTGGAAGCGATACTTTTTTCTACGCCGTTGATGATCATGTCGGCGGCTTCCTGCCAGCCCATATACTCGAACATCATCACACCCGAAAGAATCACCGAACTCGGATTTACTTTATCCAAATCCGCATATTTAGGCGCTGTGCCGTGCGTCGCTTCAAAGACCGCGTGACCAGTGATATAGTTGATATTCGCACCCGGAGCAATACCGATGCCGCCCACCTGCGCTGCCAAAGCATCAGATAGGTAGTCGCCGTTCAAATTTAAAGTAGCAATCACATCAAATTCCTTTGGGCGCGTCAATACTTGCTGCAAGGTAATATCGGCAATCGCATCCTTGATCATAATTTCTTCGCCTGTCTTTGGATTTTTCATCGTACACCAGGGGCCACCGTCCAATTCTACTGCACCGTATTCTGCCTTCAACACCTCGTAACCCCAGTCGCGGAAAGCACCTTCTGTGTATTTCATGATATTGCCTTTGTGTACCAAAGTTAGGCTCTTGCGGTTTTGCTGGATCGTATAATCAATCGCCGAGCGCACCAACCGATACGTTCCTTCTTTGCTCACGGGCTTTACGCCAATACCTACTTCTGTAGGTGTTTCGCCACCAAAGCGGATTTTTTTGAATTCTTCCGGGAAGTTCGTTTTCAAAAACTCCAGGGTCTTCATGGCTTTATCACTACCCGCTTGAAAATCAATACCCGCATAAATATCTTCTGTATTTTCCCGATAAATGACCATGTTTACCTGCTCCGGATGTCGCACCGGACTGGGCACTCCTGTAAACCAACGCACCGGACGAACGCAAGCGTACAAATCCAACAATTGACGAATCGCGACATTCAAAGAGCGGATGCCGCCACCAACCGGCGTTGTCAAAGGCCCTTTAATCGCGATCAAATATTCTGAAATATCATTTACCGTTGCATCCGGCAGCCAACTACCTGTTTGATTAAAAGCTTTTTCACCCGCCAATACCTCATGCCATTGAATTTTGCGCTGCCCGCCATAAGCTTTTTCTACTGCCGCATCAAAAACGCGCACCGAAGCCCGCCAAATATCAGGCCCCGTGCCGTCACCTTCGATAAATGGAATAATGGGATCATTCGGGACTACCAATTTACCATTTTGGATTGTTACTTTTGTTCCACTCATTTTTTTGTTGTATTTTGTTAAACGATTTGTTACTGAATCAGCTCACTTCAGCTGTTACCGCTCTTCGGCAACTAAAAACCGCCTTCACAGTAAGTGTTTTTTTTGCTAAGGGAACGTAAAAGTAAGAATTTATTCGTTTTACAAAGATTTGAAAAACTGATTTTAAAATTAAATTTCTTTTTTAAGACACTGGATTTTAGACAATAGCATTTAAAATTGGGCTAATGTCTAATGTCTAATGTCCAAACAAAAATATGAACCCACTTTTAGATCCAAATAAAGGGCAGCTTAATACGGAAGAGCAACAAATAGAAAAATCGCTCCGCCCTAAAGCACTCGAGGACTTCAGCGGGCAGCCAAAGATCGTGGACAACCTGAAGGTGTTCATCGCTGCTGCCAGCCAACGCGGGGAGGCGCTCGACCATGTGCTGCTGCACGGGCCGCCTGGCTTAGGCAAGACGACCCTTTCACACATTATCGCTTTTGAATTGAATGCTAACTTGAAAATGACTTCCGGCCCAGTGCTTGAAAAACCTGGCGACCTCGCTGGTTTGCTCACCAACCTGGAGGAAGGCGATGTGCTGTTTATTGACGAAATCCACCGTTTGAATACCGTTGTCGAAGAATACCTCTACTCCGCGATGGAAGACTACCGCATTGATATTATGATTGACAGTGGCCCAAGTGCTCGCAGTATCCAAATTAACTTGAATCCCTTTACCCTCGTGGGTGCAACTACCCGCATGGGCTTGCTTACCGCGCCGATGCGTGCGCGATTTGGCATCAATTGCCATTTAGATTACTACGATGTAAAAACGCTGGAGCGCATTTTGCAACGTTCTGCTGATATTCTGAAAGTACCCGTCACACCTGAAGGGCTACACGAAATAGCCCGCCGCAGCCGTGGTACGCCGCGCATCGCCAATGCTCTTTTGCGCAGAATCCGAGATTTTGCCCAGATCAAAGGCAGCGGTACAATTGATGTGGACATTGCACATTATGGCTTGACCGCCCTCAATGTGGATGAGTATGGCTTGGATGAAATGGATAACAAAATCTTATCCACCATCATCCACAAATTCAAAGGAGGCCCCGTGGGCATTAGCACCATTGCTACTGCCGTAGGCGAAGAAGCAGGCACTATCGAGGAGGTGTACGAACCCTTTCTTATCATGGAAGGCTATATCCAGCGCACCTCACGTGGACGCGAAGCAACGGAAAAAGCGTACAAGCACCTGGGTGTCGTGCCTCACGGCAGAAGCCAAACGCTATTCCCTGATCTGGAAGTAGAATAGATCAGCCATCCTGCTTGCAATTACTTGGTAAGCATCTTGCAACTTTGATTTGCAAGATGCCCTTCATTTTTATTGCAGGGGTTAAAGGAAACTGTTTTGTATAACATATTCAAATTTAGAATATCTGCTTTTAAGTAAAATAACTTATTTGTGGTAGTTCTGAACTATTATTCAGATGTATAAAATATTTTCTTATGCTATAACTTTCTCATTAATGCACAAAACATTTTATTTAAGTCAATAATTCTCTATTGCTATTGTATAACATCTTAGGGTATGTTATGAAAGACAAAATTACCATTACCCAATATTCACTCAATATTAAAAATTAGATTTTTTTAACAAAATGATAAAGATTTTTACAGAAATTATCATCATAAAATAATAGTTAAAACCATCTTTCTCGCTATAAGCCATCATTAGGTAAGTTGAAAGCAAATAGTTGTTGTAAAAAATAGACCTATTCTATTCTCAAATTATTTATGCTTAGTCAATAGTTGATTCATCAATAAAATCAAAGCCTTTTGTGTTTTTGAAAAAAATTTGAAGCGCCAAGTTTTTTTTAGAAATAAGCATGCTTGTGTGACGATTTGAGAGAATTCCTTTTAACCTTTTTTAACCTTATTTCAAGAGCCATTAACCTGCGGTGCGTGCAGCTTAGCTTATTTTTGGCAATAAAATTAAAAAAAAGTAAAGCACCATGAAAAAAGTCACCCGACTTCTAATCCTCTTTTTATTGACAAGCACTGTGCTCGTAGCACAGAAATACAACCTGACCGGCACCCTTTTGGCGGATGATTCCAATCAGCCATTGGAAGCTGCAACGGTGATGCTCCTCAGTGCAAAGGATTCTTCCTTGGTCAATTTTGGTCGTACAGATGATCGTGGTTTTTTTGAGCTCAAAGGCATTGATCGCAAAAATCCTTACTTGCTTCGCATTACTTATGTGGGGTATCAGCTATTTGATCAGCAGATCGCAGCGGATATTGCTGACAATCCTCACGACGTGGGCATCATCAGAATGAAACAAACGAGCATCCTGTTGAACGAAGCGGTTGTAAAAGCAGCGCACATTCCAGTACAAATCAAAAAAGATACCATAGAATTCAACGCACAGGCATTTAGCACACAACCCAACGATGACGTAGAAGCTTTACTCAAAAAACTACCCGGCGTGGAAATAGAAAACGATGGCACCGTGCGCGCTCAGGGCGAACAAGTGCAGCGGGTGTATGTGGATGGAAAAGAGTTTTTCGGCAATGATCCCAAAATCGCGCTCAAAAACTTACCTGCTCGTGCCATTGACAAGGTGCAGGTATTTGATAAAAAATCGGAACAGGCAATATTTTCAGGCATTGACGATGGCGTTCGGGAGAAAACCCTGAATCTCACTTTGAAAAAAGACCACAAAAAAGGCTTGTTCGGCACAGCGATGGCGGGTTATGGCAATGACGAGCGCTATGAAGCAAAACTGAATCTCAATCGCTTTCGCGAAGACCAGCAATTATCCCTCATCGGAATGGGCAATAACATCAACCGTCAAGGTTTTTCTTTTCAGGATTACATGAGTTTTACTGGTGCTGCCCGCAACATGGGGCGCGGCGGTGCTGTCCGTATCCAAATTAATGCCAATGATAGTGATCTGCCGCTTGATTTTGGCAACAGCAACAATGGCTTCACCACGACCTGGGCTGCAGGATTGAACTTCAACAACACCTTTAGCAAGAAAACAGAAGTAAACGGAAGCTACTTTTTTAATAGCGCCGACCGCCTGGTAGAAAGGGATTTATCGCGCGAGAATTTTCTGCCCACGGGCACTTTCACTTCTTTGCAAAATGCCATCGGCAACAACCTAAATAACACCCATCGCCTGAATTTGACCGTGGATCACAAAATTGACTCACTTAATTCTCTTCGGTTTACTTCCCGCATGGGCTATAGCGATTCCAAACAAAATACGGATGCTTACAGTCAATCCCTGAGTGCTGCCAGTTTGTTGCAAAACGACGGAGAGCGCTTCAACACCACGGATGGAACGGGTTTAAACTTGAACAGCGAACTGCTGTACCGCCACCGCTTCGGAAAAAAAGGAAGAACACTCAGCACTACGTTTACTTTTGGAGTGAATGACAGCGAGCGCACAGGTAACCTGAACGCCGTAAATCGCTACTATGAAAACGGAACATTGAGCCAACTGGACTCTATCGCTCAAACCAATACGCAGAATAACAATACTTTTAACTACGGCGCAAATTTGTCCTACACAGAACCGCTTGGCAAAAGAAAATACCTGGAATTCAACTATGCTTTTAATCAAACCGATAACGACCAGGATAGAGCGGTGTACGATGTGAATAACGGGGAGCGCTTTTTTAATACAAACCTGAGTAATAAATTTGACAACACTTACAACTACCACCGCGGCGGGCTTAATTTTAAAATAAATAAAACAGATCGCAACTTTAATATCGGGCTTCAACTGCAACAATCTGCATTGGATGGAAGGCTGATTTTGCAAGCAGTGGATATCAAACGCTCTTTTACCAATTTACTGCCAAACCTGCGGTTTAACCTTGAGTTTACTACCACCAAAAACTTGCGGTTTGATTATGAAACCTCGGTCAATGAACCAAATATTGATCAGCTTTCGCCGATTGTGGACAACAGTGACCCGCTGAACATCAGTCTTGGTAATCCAAATTTGAAACCCGAATACGCGCATCGTTTTAGTCTGAATTATGTGACCTTCAATCCGGGTACTTTTATCAATTTTTTTGTAAATACGAACTTTACTTATACCAACAATCGGATTTCAGATGCCCAAACCATTGACGATAATTTTGTCCGAACGACACAGCCAATCAATGTGGATAAGGATTACAACGCTAATGTGTTTTTGAATTTTGGCTTCCCGATCAAGCGTCCTGGCTTGAGGGCCGCCCTCAATTCCAATTTGACCTGGATCAATGGGTATAATTTTATCAATGCAGTGGAAAACCGAACGGAACGCTTGATCACCAACACTGGCTTGCGGCTTTCTTATCGGCACAAGGAGATTTTCGATATGGAAGTAGCGGCTAATCTGAGTTATAACCAAACCCATTATTCGCTGCAAGCATCTCTGAATCAAGACTTTTTAAATCAAATCTACAGAGCAGAATTCAACCTGAATATACCTGGAGGCTTTTTATTGGGTTCTTCTTTTAATTATTCGATTTACAATAGCGTGGATGGCAATGGCTTCGATCAGGAAGTGCCGATTTGGAATGCTTCTTTTTCAAAATATCTTTTTAACAAACGCGGAGAATTGAGATTTTCAGCGAATGATATTCTCAATGAAAACATAGGCATTAGCCAGGTAGCGGCAGTCAATTATTTTCAACAGGAGCGAATTTACTCGCTCGGGCAATATTTTATGCTGAGTTTCACTTATTCCCTCCAGCAATTGGGCAGCCAAGGCGGACCCGGCATTCGCATATTAAGAAATTAAGAACAAGAAGCTGCGGCGGGTTTTCAAAGCCCGCCACAGCTCAATAGCTTTAATTTTTATACAATTCTTTGCCTGCTTTTTCGTACTTATCACCTGCTTTCCAGGTGGGGCGTTCCTGGTTATCACCTATAAGCCGAGCCGTGTGTGCATAAGCCTGGCAATATTTGAGCAGATAATCATAATCAATAGAATCGGGGTTATCGCTCACTTGATGGTAGTATTTTTGAATACTGGCATCAAAAGACGTGATAGCCGGCGTGATAAAAATAGCGGGCACTCCTTTCACGACAAAAGAATAATGATCAGAACGGACAAATAAATTCTGCTCTGGCATTGGATCATCAAGTACGCCCAGCCCAAAAGCTGCGGCACCTTTTTCAAGGGTTTCTCTGATCGGAACGTGCTCGATTCCTACCACCATTACGTTTTTGGTATCGTTATAACCTGCCGCATCCGTATTTAGGTTAAAAACCGTTTTTTCCAGCGGAATTAGAGGATTGTCCGCATAGTACTTGCTGCCCAGCAGTCCAATTTCCTCGCCCGTGACTGCCAAGACGATGACGGATCTTTTGATGGGGTGTTGTGCCAGCGTTTTAGCAGCAGCCAGCAATGAGACCGTACCAAAGGCATTATCTCTTGCCCCATTAAAAATACTGTCCTGTGGCGTAACCGTGCCGCCTCCTTGTGCCCCTACACCTACATGATCATAATGTGCCGTGAGAAGAATATACTCATTTTTCAAAACAGGATCAGAACCTTCAATTACCCCAATCACATTTTGAGAAGGAAGGTCTTTGCGCAGAGCACCTTCATGCTGAAAGGCTACTTTCAAGCTTTTTTTATCTTGCAATTCCTTTACTGGATTATCTTCATTCGGTTCTTTGAACCACCCATAGGCGATGGCGTTATTGGATGCATTTGAATTGGCCAGGATGATATTTTCCTTGTCAACAAAATTTTTGAATAAATTCCAGGGAAATTGAAGCCTATACACTTCAAGAATAGCCGCCGCTCCGCGTTCAGCTGCAAATTGGCGCTTTTTACTACCCGAACTGAACATGCTCGTCATGGATTGATCATCGGGGGTGCCAGGTAGCACGAGTACCACTTTGCCTTTCACATCCAGGTCTTTGTAATCATCGTGCCCCGTCTTGGCATCCACCCAACCATGTCCCGCAAAGACTATACTGGTTTTTGTATTCTGGGCATCACCCGCCAGGATTAGAAAATCCTCGCCCGATTTATAAGTTGTTTTTCCAATTTTAAGGCTGGCATTTTTGGCAGGTGCCACACTTTGGAACAAAACAGGCTGAAAATAGGAGTCCATACCAGGTACTTTTTTTACGCCATAAGCTTCAAAATAAGCAGCCAGGTAGCTGGCAGCCAGGTTATTTCCCCTGTAGCCGGTGCGTCTTCCCTCCAAGGCATCGGATGCAAGAAAGCGCATGTGCCCCTCCAATTCGGTCTTGGTCAATTGCATTTCAGGGAGGTGCTGCTGTGCTTGCGCGCCAATGGCAAGGGTGATTCCTAACAAAATGAATAAGGTCTTCATCATTTGCAAAATTAATTTTGATTATGCAATAAGTTGCCAAATATAGAGATTCAGCTGGATAACTCGTTTTTGGATAACGATTATTAGACAAACTATGATAGTATTTCTACTAAAATATCAGTACCTTTGCACCTTCAAAAAAACTCTTTTGAGTGTTTTAAAAACATTCCGATATCAAATACTTGGATTGAAATAATCAATAGCCGTTTAATTGCTTTTAAAATGTTGACAGTCAATAACCTCGCTTTTCAGTTTGGCAAAAGAACCCTTTTCGACGAAGTAAACATCAAATTTACACCTGGCAATTGCTACGGCGTAATCGGTGCGAATGGCGCGGGCAAATCTACTTTCCTGAAAATTTTATCAGGTGCCCTCGATGCCACTCGTGGTAGCATAGAGATTGAATCCGGCAATCGGATGGCAGTGCTCAAGCAAAATCACTTTGAATTTGATGAGGAAACCGTATTGGACACTGTCATGATGGGCTATCGGGCACTTTATGACATTATGAAGGAGAAAGACGCGATTTATGCCAATCCGGATGCTACGGAAGAAGAAGGGATGCGAGCAGCTGATCTGGAAATGAAATTTGGGGAAATGGGCGGCTGGACGGCGGAGAGCGATGCGGCGGAATTGCTCAGCAATTTGGGTATTCGGGAGGAGTTGCACAATCGTTTGTTGAAAGAGCTCAGCGGTTCAGAAAAAGTAAAGGTACTTTTAGCGCAGGCGCTTTTTGGCAATCCCGATATCTTGTTGCTGGATGAGCCAACCAATGACCTCGATGCCGAGACGGTGACCTGGCTGTCTGATTTTTTAGCTGATTTTAAAAATACTGTCATCGTAGTATCTCACGACCGCTACTTCCTGGATATGGTGTGTACCCATGTCGTAGATATTGATTTTCAGAAAGTTAGGCTCTTCACAGGTAATTATTCCTTCTGGTACGAATCCAGCCAGTTGTTGGCGCGACAACTTGCCGATAAAAACAAAAAAATAGAGCAAAAGCGTACTGAAATGATGGAATTTATTCAAAGATTCAGCGCGAATGCTTCCAAATCAAGACAGGCAACCGCTCGGAAAAAAGCTTTAGACAAACTTAACCTGGAGGAAATTCGTCCTTCCAGCAGAAAATATCCTTTCATCAATTTCAAACCAGAGCGAGAACCCGGTGATCAGATCCTGAAAGTCAATGACTTAGCAAAAAAAGATATCAATGGCGATTGGCTTTTTGCGCATGTGAGTTTTACAATGAATAAAGGAGACAAAATCGCGCTACTGAGCAGGGATAGCTCGGCTATATCTGCTTTCTATGAGGTACTGGCGGGTAAAGTGACGGCAGCGAAAGGGAGCTATGAGTTCGGTCAGACGATTTCGGTCGAATATCTGCCCAATGACAATAGTGAATTTTTTACGAATGAAAATGACCTTGATCTAATCAACTGGCTGCGCCAGTTTTCCAAAGAAAAGGATGAACAGTTTATTCGGGGTTTTTTGGGGCGGATGCTTTTCTCCGGCGAAGAGGTACTAAAAAAATCTAGTGTGTTATCGGGTGGTGAAAAAGTGCGCTGTATGATGGCAAAAATGATGTTGCGCAATCCGAACTTTTTATTGCTGGACGAACCGACCAATCACCTTGATTTGGAAAGCATTACGGCATTAAACAATGGTTTGAGCGAATTTAAAGGCAATCTCATTTTCAGCTCACATGACCACCAATTGATCCAAACAGTTGCCAATCGGATCATTGAAATTACGCCCAATGGCATAATAGACCAACTGATGAGCTTTGAAGATTATCTATCCTCTGAAAAGATAAAACGACAGCGTGAGACTTTGTATGCTGGCGTATTGGTATAACAAAAGGAGCGGGCTAAAATCGCCATTCGTCCAAGTATTTAGTAAAAAGCTTTGCCAGGTTCTTGGCATCATCAATCCCGCGGTGGTGCACACCATCAAAGTCAAATCCCTCTGCACTTACAGCAGCTTTCAGTCCTTTGGGCTGCCGAAGGCGTTTGATTTCCTGGTATTGTTGTTTCAGGTTGATATGGGGCTCCGCCCATTCATGTTCTATTTTGTGCAACAGGCAATCTTGTATGAGCATTTTTTTGTCAAAACTACCCCAGGAGCACAGCAGGTAATCTTCTTCAAAAATAGCTGCCCAATCCTGGAAAGCTTCAATAACAGTAGGAAAATTCCTCGCTCGGTCAATGTCATCCTGTCGGATAGAGGTCAACTCCTGGCAAAAAGTGGACAAGCGAGGGTTAATTTTGGGACGAATGAAGCTGGTAAAGATGCTTTCCACTTCGCCGTAGCCATCAACGAGTACTGCGCCAATCTCTATTGTTTCTTGCACCAGCGAAGGCGGGCGCCCCTGCCAACAAGTAGCTTCCAAATCAAATATAATGAAGTTCAAGGGAATACCGTTTTTCGATGAATGAAATTAGTCCAGTAAATCCGGTTTGTCAAAATTAGTGGATACGGCTTCCAAATTTTGTTTTTTCAATCGAATTTTTTCCTGTAAATTATAGCTTTCCAGGCGATTATGATAATAGTACAATAATTTGAAGCTTTCACTAACGATCTCTCCTTTTTTATTGTAGCGCAAGGGTTTTTTTACGTGGTAATTGCCCAGCCTTTTAATGCCATCTGCTAGCATTTTCGGGGTATCCCAATAAATTTGCTCGGAGAGCTTGATGTCATCCTTTTGTTCCATTTCTTTCAAGATTTCTTTCAGTTGGTCAATCACCTCCATCAGCGTATTTTGAGAAAAAACATAATCGTCGGTTGGTAATCGGAGCACACCGTATAAATCGAGCCGGGCATTTTGGTGTTGAAGTATCTGGAAAGCTGCAAAGGCAACCAGGTGGCTGCTCAGCACCACATTATCTTTGTGATAACGCTCTACGATTTTTTCTGCCAGGTGTTTGGTATATTCTGCCTCGCGTTGGTCGTTGGGTTTTAAATCCCCTTCACTCATAAAATAATCACGGATGTCAATCAAATTGCCATATTTATCGTAACTATTACCTTCTGCGTCCACTGGATTTCCCAGTACATCCATGGGCTGCCCAAAGGATACAATGATATCATTGCTTTCCGAAAAAAACTTCCAAGCAAAATGCAGGACCTTCCAGGGATTATAAAAATCGTCTTTTGCTTTCAGGTAGCGCTCTTTGCCCATCATACGTAGGTATTGCTCAATTAAAAAAGGCGCTTCCAGTACAAAATGATACCCCAGAATAATAGGCACTACAAAAACCTTTGTAGATTCATTTTTTATTAGCAGGTCTCTTTGAGCCTCCAAGGCAGTACCCAGCAAGCCCATTTTTAGACGAGTTTCTATTGCCCCTGAGCGAGAGCGCGTACCCCCAGGAAAAAAAATACTATTCACACCGCGCTGTATGATCAGATTGGACATGATTTTAAGCGTTTCAAGGTAAATGCCGTTTTTCTTCCTGCGATCTACCCGATAAGCACCCAAGCGGTTCATAAAATAAGCCGCAAAACCAGCGTTGTACAAATTCAAGCCAGCGCCATAAGCAAAGGCAGGCAAGCCAGCAAAGGTATCCATAGCGTAGCCGACCAAGATAGAATCCAGATTGCTAAAATGAGTAGGAACGACAATGACCGTCCCTTTTTTAAAAAGACTCCGCGTCGTTTCTACCTGTCCTTTTACCAACATCCTATCCGATAAGCGATATTTACTGCCCCAAATACTTCTGCCGGCAGCGGTATTGAGCAAGCGTGTGAAAAATAGAGTCAAAAACTTGCGAGCAAAGCGAAAAGTAGGAATTTTGAAAGTGCCTACAATTTCTTCGGCGTAGCGATGAATGATTTGCCGGAGGATTTCCTCGTGCGTGTGAGCCGCTTCCGCCTCGTTTTTATCCAATGAATGGTCAATGAGGTTGCGCTGTATTTTTTTCCAAAACTGTGCCTCCTTGGGTGGATCTACTTTCCAGGGTTCTTCTTTGATGCGAATACGCTCTAAGTAAATGGTCTTGGAAATAATCTCCTGCAAGGCACTATTGGGCTTTTTCAAAAAAAACTGAAGTGTTTCTTCTTCGATTTCCCGAACAAAATTGCGGCGATCCTCGCTTAATTTGTAAATGGGCCAATCCTCGATGTTTGGCAATAAATGAGGATATATGTTGCTCTTGTGCTTCATGCTTATATCGTTCTAAAAGCTTGTTGATTAATTTGTTCTATAAACTGTAGTAGTGCTTCTCTCCCCTGGTTTTTCTCAGCGGAGGTGATAAACTGCTGAGGCAGTTCATTCCAATCTTCGAGCCAGGTATTTTGTGCTTTTTTGATATTCTCTGCCAAAACCTCCGGTTTCAGCCGATCTGTTTTTGTAAAAACAAGCACAAAGGGAATGCGTTTTTCACCCAGCCAGTTCATGAATTCCCGATCGCTTTCCTGTGGCGGCACATTGGCATCAATGAGTAGAAAAACACAAAGTAGCTCGACTCGTTTTTTCAAATAACCTTTCACCATTTCTTCCCATTTCTTGCGCATTTTTTGAGATACTTTAGCGTAGCCATAGCCCGGTAAATCTACAATAAACCACTGATCGTCAATTTTAAAATAATTGATCGTTTGGGTTTTGCCCGGATGCTGGGAAGTATGTGCCAATTTTTTCTGCCCGCAAAGCATGTTGATCAGAGAAGATTTGCCTACATTTGATCTGCCGATGAAGGCGTATTCAGGCAATTGCTCCTGTGGGCAAGACGCTTCACTCACAAAACTACCGACGTACTCAGCTTTGTTGATTTCCATTGCTCCGCTATTCTTTTTACAAATGTAAACAAAGTATTGGTAAAGGAATAAAACAACCAAAAGACTGGGGGAATATGTACAAAAATAGCATCATTCAAATGGAATTTACGCTACGCCCACAAGGATGTTAAATATCTGTTAATTCTTAATATTTTGTACAAACACACATAAACCTTTAAGAAGGATTTCGTTCTAAAACTCAAAAAAAACATATCACCATGATGAAGCACTTAGTCCTGTTCATGTTCTTTTTACAATGGCTGCTACCAGCCCATAGCCAATTAAAATTTGGTATAAAAGGCGGATTCAGCACCACCCAACTCGATGCCCAAGATTTTAACGTAATAGATGATGGCGGAGTGGAAGAACTCAGTATTGCGCTGAAAGAAGCAAAATATGGCATACACGGCGGTTTGATCATTCAGGGGCGGATTGGCAATTTTTTGATCCAGCCCGAAATTTTATTCAATTCCAACAGCGTGGATTATGAGGTCACGGATTTGAATACTCTCAGCAAAGAAGTGTTTAATGAAAAATTTCAGTATGTGGACTTTCCGCTGCTGGTTGGCTTCAAGTTCGGACCGCTGCGCCTGATGGGCGGCCCCGAAGGGCATATCTACATCAACAGTACCTCCGATTTATTTGATTTTGACGATTATGACCAAGTATTTGAGGATGTGACGTTGAGCTGGCTTGCCGGTATTGGTTTGGATATTTGGAGCCTCGCCCTTGATGTTCGTTATGAAGGGAATTTTAACAAATTTGGAGAGCACATCAATTTCGCAGGGCGGCAATACAACTTTGCTGACACGCCTGCAAGATGGCTGTTTTCACTTGGCTTTATGTTTTAAGCGCCACCTGAAAACTGAGAGGACAAGTTGCATTTTTTTAATCCTCTTGTCCTCCCATCTTTCTATCTTTCCGCTTTTTCACTATCTTCATACAACCTTTTTGCCATTGCTGCACACTTTGTGTGAAAAACGGCGCCATTTCAAATGCCTTACACCATTAGCATGACGGAAGCCGAATTGATTGAAGGCTGTATCGCAAACAATCGGATCGCTCAAAAAAACTTGTATGAAAAATACAGCACGGCGATGTACACGCTGGCGTATCGCATTACGGGCGATTTTGAATCGGCAAACGATGTGTTGCAAGAGGCTTTTATTAAAATATTCAAAAACCTGGAAGGCTTTAGAAAAGAATCCACTTTGGGTGCCTGGATAAAGACAATCGTGATCCGAACTGCCTTGAGTAAAATCAAGAAAGAACCCATCACGGATGCCTGGGATAATAAACAGCATGACCGGCTGGATTGGGGCGGCTTCCTGGAGGCAGAATACCTCGAAAAAGCTATTCAGGCCTTGCCCGAAGGCTATCGCGCCGTTTTTGTGATGATCGAAGTGGAGGGCTATTCACACAAGGAAGTCGCTGATTTATTAGGCATTTCTATTGGCACCTCCAAGTCGCAGCTATTTCATGCTAAAAAACGACTACAACAAACCATCACCAAGCTAACTAATTTTGGACTATGATGGAGGAACGCAACCAGCAAACACTACAAACGGCTATCGCAAAACTGCCGGTTCATAAGCCAGATTATGCCATCTGGGAAGCACTGCAAGCAGAATTGGATGAGGCAGGGCAGCTAAGGCCCGCCATAGATGCCCTGCCAGTGTACGCGCCGCCGCCTCAAGTGTGGGAACACATTGAAACTAATTTAAATAGCAAGCCGCGGCGTTTGGCGCTTCGCTCCACCTGGCGGTACGCCGTAGCGGCAGCAGCACTTATTGGCCTTGTTTTTACAGCAGTACGGCAGCAGCAACGCTTGGAGAAAGAGACGGTTCAATTCGCCTACTCTACAATAGAAAGCAACTTTTTGGCTGTTGCCAATGATTGGGATTCGGAAGAAGCCACCTTTCAAGCAATTGCGAAAGCCTACCAGCAAAAATCTCAGTTGTATCAAAATGAAGGGCGCTTGTTATTAGAATTGGAAGAACTGGATGAGGCAAAACAAGAAGTAAAGCAAATGATGAATAAGTATGGGATGGATGCGCAGTTGATAAAGCAAATAGCAGAAATCGAGCGCCAACGAACAGCTGTTTTGAAAAAAATGGCAATGGAAATTTAACTTAAAGAATGAGTAATAAACAATAAATGATGCTAAATAATCGCATGCAAGGGCAACAATTTCTTTGTTTGTTATTGGTATGGGCTCTGGCTATCGGAGCGTCAGCTCAAAATACCGTACAAGTTATTTCAAAAAAAATCGAAAAAGACTTTAGCTATCGCAATGGATATGAAGTAAATGTGGAAGGCGAACGGGCAGAAGTCATCGTGGAAAGCTGGGAAAAAAATGATATCAATGTGCTGATAGAAATCTACGTCAAGCACCCAGACAAGGCTACGGCAGAACGCGATATGGAGGCAGTTCATTACCTTGCGGATCGAGTGAAAAACAAAATTTACCTCCGTAATTACCTTTCGGTGAAGGAAGGAACGCCCAAGCCGGTTTCCATTATTTATGTAAAATATACCATCCGCGTACCCAGGGAATGCCCCGTTTATTTAAAAAATTACTTTGGTACAGTCAATGTCAACAACCTTTTTAGCCGCTTAAAAATCAATAGTGAATTCAGTAAAATCGGTTTGGAAAATATACAAGGCTTTATGGATGTCAAAACGCGCTTCGGCGATTTGTCGGGGCAAAACTTAGATGGGGATATGTTTGTAGATGCCCGGCGTTCGGATGTTTTGCTACAGGACTTGAAAGGGCGCTACGATCTGAAAGCCATGTACGGTACAATTGAGATTTTTGCTGGCAAGGATATTGTGGACCTTAATATTGATGCAGACAAAGCAAAGGTTATACTCCATACGCCCAACCCCGCTTTATTTGGTTATGCTATTAATGTATCACAGGGGGACATTCAATTCCCTAAAGGTATGAATTTCAATTTTTTAGAAAATACAGCTGAATTAAAAAAAATACAATTTAAGCCCAATCAGGAATTTTATGCTACTTTCACCATCGCGGTTTCGTTTGGCGACATATTTATCGGCAAATAGCATTCTTCCAAAATTCACATCATCGGCTAATTACCTTCAAGGTTGCCTGCACTTTTTTAGCTTTTTCGACTGCCCCGGCTACGGTCTCGTCCAGTACGGTCGCATGCCCCATTTTTCTGAAAGCTTGAGTATTTGCTTTGCCATACAGATGGATTTTCACACCCTCCATGGCCAGACATTCTTCCAGTCCTTCATAAAAAACAGCACCGGCATAACCTGGCTCGCCCAATAAATTGACCATTACCGATGGTGATTTCATCTTAGTACTGCCAAGCGGCATATCCAAAACGCTGCGCAGGTGTTGTTCAAATTGAGAAGTATAGCAACTGTCAATCGTGTGGTGTCCGCTATTGTGAGGTCTTGGTGCTACTTCATTCATTAGCAGTTGATTATCATTCGTCAAAAATAACTCTACGGCAAGTAAGCCGCAAATATCGTAGGCCTCGATCACCGCCTTTGCCAGGTTTTGGGCTGCTGCGGCGATAGGAGGATCAACTTCCGAGGGGCAAATCAGCATTTCTACCAAATTTGCTTCCGGGTTAAAGACCATTTCCACTACCGGAAAAGCTTTCGTTTCGCCCCGCTCATTACGCGCTACGATCACAGCAAGTTCCTTCTGAATATCAACCCGTTCTTCCACCACGCAAGCACCAGGCAGCCGTTTTGTTTGCCAATCTGCCTGATTGCGAATGATCGCAACCCCTCGTCCATCGTATCCAGCTGTGCGAGATTTTTGCACAAAAGGAAATTTAATTTCCCCTTTTTCCAAAGCAGCAAATACCTCGGTGGTGTCATTAAAAATACGAAAACGAGACGTTGGAAAGCCCTGCTTTTGGTAGAAATCTTTCTGCAAACCTTTATCTTTAATGACTTGGAGCGCTGCGGGTTTTGGATGAACAAGAAGCCCTTCTTTTTCTAATTGGATTAAAGCATCGGAGTTAACATGCTCAATTTCAATGGTTAAGATATCAACGGTTTTACCAAAATTATAAACAGCCGAATAGTCTTTAAAAGAACCCTCCATGAAGCCCGTGGCAAAGGCACCTGCTGGAAAATCCCTGGACTCGTCCAGAAAATAGATGGGCAGCTGCCAGTTGCCCGCCGCCAAAGCCAGCATTTTGCCCAATTGCCCGGCGCCCAGTACGCCAACCTTTGTTTGTAGTATATTTTTTATTCGACTCATTCACTTTTCAAAATTTATAACAAAATGATGCAAATCTCAGTGATTTACAAAGCCCTATCTATGCACTGTCTGGCGCTTCTTGTTTTGGTGAATACTCGATTGCAGCATCATGTAATACAACAATTACCTACCGCCAGCAGCTTCTCCTTTTTGGAATCCAATTGTTTTTCTGGTGAAAACCGAGTCATTTTTGTCCAATTTGAAGTGGGCTACGTCTTCCAAGGCTAACAGGTGAATGGAAGGGTGGCGCTCCTCTATTGGCACGGAAGCCAGCCGAAGGTTTTGGTTTTTAATGGCTTCCATCACAATGCTGCGCACGGATCGGGCATTGCCAAAGTATTTGTCTCGGTACTCGTGGATGAATTTGAGGTATTTTTTCAGGTGTGCCTCTGCTTCCGGTGTCGGGACTAAACCTTGCTCGGAAAACATCATCAAGGCAATCTGGAGTAGCTCCTCGGGTGAATAATCATCAAATTTTAAAATTTTATCAAACCTGGAACTCAAGCCCGGATTTACTTTCAGGAAGTTTTCCATGTTTTCGGGATACCCCGCCACAAAGACAAAAAACTTACCCCGATGGTCTTCCATTCGTTTGAGCAAGGTTTGGATCGCTTCATCGCCAAAATCGCCGTGTGCACCGCCCACGCGCTGGGTAAGTGCATAAGCTTCGTCAATAAAAAGTACCCCGCCCATGGATTCGTCTATTTTTTCGGCGGTTTTGATGGCAGTTTGCCCTACATAACCAGCTACTAATCCCTGGCGGTCTGTTTCCACCATGTGCCCTCGTTCCAATACCCCAAGTGATTTGTAAATTTTGGTGAGAATACGCGCCACAGTAGTTTTGCCTGTGCCCGGATTTCCAATAAAAACGGTATGCAGAAAAAATTGATTGAGCACATCTCTTTTGGTTTCTTTGTGAAAGCGCACCAGTCGAACCAGTTCATTGATCTGTGCTTTGATCTTATCCATGCCAATGAGGCGATTGAGTTCGTTGAGAGAATCCTGAAGCAGTGCCTCGTCCACTGGTATGTCTGGCAGTTCTCTCCCTGGCAAAACATAAATTTTTTCTACGTCTTCTATATCAATGATAGAGAGTTGGTCTTTGTCCAAGCCTCTGGGATTGGAAGCAGACATAGCCCGCAAACCCAAGTTAATTTTAGCTTTTTCGATCAGATCATATACGAATCGGGCATTACCAAAGGTACGATCTCTTTTTCGGTAAGCATCTATGATGATTTCATCAATTTTAGCCTTGGCAGCAGGTGTCAATTTCACACCTTTTTCGATACAAGCGTATTCTGCAATTTGAGAAAGCTCCTGCGGCAAGTAGTCTGTAAATTCAAAATAGAGTTTAAAGCGGGACTTCAAGCCAGGGTTAGAATCCAGAAAGTGCTTCATTTCCTTGGGGTAGCCAGCTACGATGACTGCCAGGTCGCCTTGTCCGTTGGACATTTCCTTGACCAAGATTTCAATCACCTCCCGACCGAAATCCTTACTATCGTCGTTGGAGCGCGCCAAAGCATAGGCCTCATCAATAAACAGCACCCCCCCTCTTGCCTTTTCAATAGCTTCTTTTACTTTGGGCGCCGTTTGACCGATATATTCCCCTACCAAATCCACCCGATCCACTTCGTGCACATGTCCTTTGGATAGCAAGCCCATTTTTTTGTACAACCTGCCCATCATCGTTGCCACGGTGGTCTTACCAGTACCTGGATTCCCAATAAAAACAGAATGCACATTGATTTCTTCCTTTTCTTCAAATCCCTTTTCTTTGCGCAATTGCAAAAACTGAATGTATTTAGCGTGGTTGCGCACCTGGTTTTTGATTTCCCGCAAACCGATGAGCGCGTCCAGGCGCAGCATTACTTGTTCAAAGTTCTGCTCGGAATCTCCCCCCGGCATCAAAATGACAGTAGGCTGCCGGTTCGGCAAAATAACGCCGGCGATGCCCTCTTCAAAGTACTCACCCACCTCAAAAGGGATAACTGCCAGCAACTTATCCATGAAAATAATTTCAGCTGTATAGCGATCCTGCCGCCAAGAGCCTTTCACATTCGATCCCCAACCAGCTGTAATTTTCACAATATCATCTCGCTTTTCTACTCTTTGCAGGCGCACTACTTGCCCTTTCAATTCACGAGCGTCGTTGTAAAATTTCACAAATAACTCGCACTGCCATGCTTTACTCAGGTGCAGGTTTTGCAATAAAATTTCCACATAAATGTAGCGTGTCTCATCGAAATGGAAACTTTTCAAATATACCCTTTCATCCTCAATTATATCATCATAAGGCCCCTCGTACAACTTGAGTGAATGAACGGTCACATAAGGGTTTTCGCCGGGTATGACGTTTTTGCCTGCGTCTTCTATGTAAAAATATTTGGTAGCGATTTTTTCGTCCTCAATCCAGGCTTCCCAATAGTAAGTTCCTTTTTTCCAAAAAGCGCCTTCGTTTTTATTACCCCAGCCTTCGCGGATGTACACGACGTTATCGTATTTGCTGACCTTCTTTTTGAGCGATAGGGAACATAATTCGCGTTTTCCTTTTTTTACAGCAAAGCATTTTAGGGTAACATCTATTTCCCAGTCTTCGATATCGAATAATTTGTTATAAAAAGAAAGCTCCGCATAAACAAAAGTGGTCTCATAGCGATCGAAAACCTGGCGGTACTTTTTTTTATTATCCGCCAGCCATTCCGTGGATGCGTAAACTTTTAATTCTCTGAATTTGAATTTTCTAAAAGAGGAGCCTATAAATTCTTCTTCCATCTACTGCGTATTTTCTTTTGGCTGATTGTCGAAATCAACTCGTAATTTGAAACATTTTGACGAAAAAGTAAACATCTAATGGGAAGAGTTTTTTGTTAAAAATTTTTTTAGCTAATAAAAGCTAGGTTTTTTGTGGTGGCCTTACGCCAAACAGCTACATGTCGTACTTGACATACGCAAAAGAAATTAAAAAATTATCGGAAAATTTTAGAGCATCAGGGGGTAATTGTATGGAAGGAAATGATTTTCACTGGCATTCCCCACATAAAAATAGAGACTTCGTCCACTTCCTTGACCGTGACAGCCACTTGCTCACCATCGTGTTTGAGCTGTTCCGGCATGTTCAGCGGTAGCCATTCTCTGCCTTTATCATCTATAATGCCCCAGAAACCCGTGCCTATGTTTTGATAAACAACTTTACCTATGATTTTATGTTTTTTCATTTGAATATTAAAAAGTTAAGCTAATATAATGATGAATAATCAATTGCTTATCTAAAATTTTATAAATTCAAACAATTCCTATGGAGCTAAAAAATTTAACCGCCAATAGAAAGAAAAATGTCAGTTGTGCTGTCTGCTAATGTTTACAACACAACTGACAAGCAAGCGGTGTTTTACTCTACAGCGAACACACTATCTTCTATTCCTTTATTAACTTCGATGGAAGTGACTTCAAACACAATCGGGAAAGGTGCGCTGCCCGAAATGGTAACTTTATGAGGCATTTTTACACCATTCACTTCTTTGTAATCAGCATAATCCGTAACAATCGTAACAGTATTGCCTGCTGGCCCTTGCACGCTCACCGTGCGAGCTTTGAGTCCAGTAACCGTGTCATAGAATTCTGTAAATTTAGACCCCGTTGTTGATTCTACATCAACTTGGTAGGCGTTTTTCCCTTCTATTTGCTCAATTCCCTTCAGCACAAGCTTGAAGCCCATGGCACCGTATTGTGCCTCAGCGAAAGGAATTGCCTGAATTTTGATATCTTCCAGGTCTTTGCCTTCTAAGTTTTGCTTTTGCCCCATCGCCACAGAGACCCCTTTTGTGCCATCAAATTTTTGCTGCTGCATCACCATACCACCCATAGAAACGCTCATAGTCATCTTGTTGGGTGCTTTTTGCTGGAGGTTGCTCTCCAGTGTCATGCCTTGCACAGTAGAAGTCATTTTGATGGTGAGGTCTTTTATCGTTGAGATTTTATCTTTTCCGCCAATAGCGGCAAGGTATTTTTCGATAACCTTTTCGGCATTCATGTCTGCCCCTACTGCCGTACTAGTGATCTCAATTTTATTGCCATAGATGTCAAAATAATCAATTTCGCCGCTGGTAGCAAATCGCTTGAGTTTATCCGCCACTGCCCCTTTATTGCCGACCACTACGATGTGTGCATTTTCTACTGTAAGATATTTCTTTGCCATCGCCATCACATCATCTGCACTCACTTGGTTGAGTTTCTCCAGATAAGTAGCGTAATAGTCTTTAGGTAAATTGTAGCGAGCCGTATTGAGCGCAAAGCTTGCCACTGTTTCAGGGCTTTCCAGGCTACGGGCAAAGCTACCGGTAATGACATTTTTCACCATCGTCAACTCACTTTCGGGCACTTTTTCCTCACTTAGGCGCTTCATTTCATACAAAAACTCTACAATCGAGCTATCAGTCACTTCGTTACGAACACTGGCACCCGCATTAAAATATCCAATTTCTTTATCGGGTGACAAGGTAGAATTTGCCCCATAAGTATAGCCTTTATCTTCTCGAATGTTTTGCATCAAGCGGCTACCAAAATACCCCCCCATCACGGCGTTCATCACCCGACCCGGAATAGCATCCGGCGTGCCTGACTTCAAATCAACGGGATAAGTAATATTAATCACTGATTGTACCGCACCGGTTTTATTCACAAAATCAACTTTCACAGCGCCTGGTTTTTGGGGTACAGCAAAAGTTTCCTTAGCAACTTCGCCTTTTTGCCATTTACCGAAGTACTTTTCTGCCAGTACTTTTGCTTCTGCGACTTTTATATCACCTACGATGACCAGATAAGAGATATTCGGTTTGAAATAAGTATTATAAAAAGCTTTGCAACGATCCAAAGTAATATTCTCAACGGTTGTTTCGGTTGTCAATTCGCCATAAGGATGGTTTTTGCCATAGCGCATCACATTTGCCACATTTTGTGCAATGCTGTTAGGATCATCCTTGCTGGCAGCCAGCCCAGACAAGGTTTGCTTTTTCAGCTTATCAAATTCTTCCTGCGGGAAAACTGGATTGTACAGTACATCTGTCATCAATTCCAGCAACTTGTCTTTATGTTTGGAGAGAGAAGAACCATTAATACCCGAAGCACTGGAAGACATAGAAGCGCCTATAAAATCCACCGCTGCATCAATTTGTGCTTTCGTTTTGGTTTTTGTACCGGTTTTGAGCAATTGCCCTGCCATATCGGCTGTGCCTGCGTAGTCTCCTTCTTTCATCAGCGGTACATCCACAAATACCTGGAAAGAAATGCGTGGCAGCTTGTGGTTTTCCACCATGATTACTTTCAAGCCATTTTTGAGCGTAAACTCTTCGTAAGTACCCAGTTGGATCTTAGGTGCAGGACCTGCAGCCGGCGCTTTTTTACGAAAATCTTCCTGTGCAGAACCCACGATAGCCAGGATAAAAAGGAAATTTATGATTAAAGCTATTTTTTTCATTTTTAGTGATTTTATTTAAAAGAACTTTTAAACTCCGAAGCCTATCCTAAAATTATGGTTGAGGTGCTTTTGGCAAATAATACAATGCAACTCTATTACTTTTTGTAAAATATTTCTTAGCTACGCGCTGAATGTCTTCGCGAGTGACTTTCATGTAGCGGTCAATTTCGGTATTAATCAAGTTGGCATCGCCGAAATACATTTTATAATTAGCCAGATTTTCAGCAATACCAGCTACAGATGTATAATTATTGATAAAATCATTTTCGATCTGGTTGCGCAGTTTTTGAAACTCATTTTCAGGAATCAGCTCTTTTTGAACCTTTTCAATCTCTCCTTCCATTGCTTCTTCCAGTGTTTTGGGATCTACACCGATATTAGCAATGCCATAAGTGAGCGACAAACCGGGATCTTCAGTAGGAATAGGGAAACTACCCGTAGCCAGTGCTTTTTGTTGTTCGTCCACCAAAGCTTTGTACAAACGGGAGCTTTCGCCCTGAGAAAGCAAAATACCCAACATCTGCACCGCGTAATAGTCACCCGTACCTTGCGCAGGAATGCGATAAGCATGAATGACAGCAGGAAGCTGTATATTGTCGCGTACTGTATCACGCACCTCGCCCGTCAATGGTGGCTCTACGATCTTAGGACGATAAATTGGTTTCTTTCCCTTTGGAATACTGCCGAAATATTTTTCAATCAATTTCTTGGATTGCTCTATGTCAATGTCTCCAGCAATGGAAAGAATGGCATTGTTAGGAACATAAAAGTCTTTGTAAAAATTGACATAATCTTCCTCTTGGGCGGCATCTAAGTGCTCCATATAACCAATGACGGGCCATTGATAAGGATGTTCCTTGAATGCTTTTTTGAAGGATTGTTCCAAAATAGAACCGTAGGGCTGATTATCAATACGCTGACGGCGTTCTTCTTTCACTACCTGGCGCTGTGTTTCGATGCCTTTGGTGTCCACTTTAGCGTGTAACATCCGCTCGGACTCCAGCCATAGTCCCAACTCCAACTGATTAGAGGGCAGAATCTCGTAGTAGTAAGTACGATCCCAACTGGTATTAGCATTGTTAGTACCACCTGCTCGGCTGATATACTTGTCGAATTCGCCTCTGCCAATATTTTCAGAACCTTCAAACAAGAGGTGTTCAAAAAAATGCGCAAAACCTGTACGGTCGGGCTTTTCATTCTTAGACCCCACATGGTACATCACACTCACTGCCACAATAGGTGTTGATTTGTCTTGATGCAAAATAACATGCAAGCCATTGGGCAGGGTGTATTCGGTAAAAGCGATTTTGGTTTGGGCGCGCATACCGCTCCACCCCAATAGCAACAATAAGCTGATTGCAACTTGTAATTTCATCTTGAAAATGTTTTTGATGATAACGAAGAAAAAATACGTGTGAATATGAAAAATTATTCCGGATCGCACAGTGAAGAAACGAATTATCCCTGTATTGAACCCGACAAAAGTGACAAATGTTCGTATTCAAGCGACGAAAAGGGCATTTCTTCAGAAAAAAGGCGAAACTGCCCCGCACCGAGCCGAGCAGCTTCGATTTTATATTTGGCAAGGTTTTAAAGAGGCATTATTAACCTCCAAAACTCTCCTCAACTTCCTTAGCTAAAAAAAATCACACCACCTTGTCCGCGCAGTACGAGCTAGCGAAAGCATCCGGCTTTGCTTTGAATACAAAACCCATCCCCAGGATGTAGCCCATTGCTTCTTTGAGCGCTGTGTTGGACTGGAAATGTGGATCGGTATTGATGTCCGCATGTACTTCCAACTCCACGCTGTACTTGTCCAGCAAATCACAAAGCGCATAGGCAACCTCTACCGACTTGGCTACTTCCGTGATCATGCGTTCCCGAAGGCTCATCTTTTTTTCCGTTTTGGAATTATTGATGAACATGAAGCCGCCCTTTTTCTCCCTGAGGAAAACAATAACGGTGGCGTATTCTACCACGCCACCGCGAACCTGAGAGTCAGAACCGATGCAGACTTTGAGTCGGTGCCCCAGTTCCTTTTCGCGGATGATGGCTTCTTCCACTGCTTTTTTGATCGGAAGATCAATTTTTTGACCGTTTAAACGTCTCCAGGACATAATTGAAAGATTGTTTTGGCGAAATTTAACAAAGGCTGACCAAATTTTTGTTTTTTCGTAAAAATTTAAGCCAAAGTTAATTTGTATTTAACAATAGAGCAAACGATTGAGCGCTCTGCAATAGTTCCTTGTGCAGAATTTTTTTAACCCGGTATCAAATGTTCTTTTATGCAAACCTATCTTTTTGTTTATGGTACTTTGATGAAAGGAATTCCCTCGCGGATGGCAAGTTTTCTGGAGCAACAAGGTTCCTTTTTGGGAGAGGGCAGTGTGCAAGGCTGGCTATATGATTTGGGCAATTACCCTGGGTTGATTTTTGATGCACAGGCGGAGAACGAGGTGATTGGACACATTTTTAGACTGGAGCACCCATCTTTCGTTTTTGAAAAATTAGATGCTTTTGAAGGAATTGAAGCCAACGATTCCGGGGAATACACTCGTATAGAAATTCCCGTACGCTTTCAAAACCAAATTTTATACTGCTGGGTGTATCAATACAATCGAGATACAAAAGGATTACCTGTTATTACTCAAAAAAGTTATCTGGCATATTTTTTCGACAAGCCGGCGCATCGGCGTTTTATCGAAGCCAATTAAAAGAAGCCCACAGGTAAGTAGCGAGTCAGTTTTATAGTCAATAGTCAACAGTTTTAAACATTTTAAGATACTGACTATCAGCTATTAAACTGCTCTCTTACTTAATGCTTGCAGGGCAATGCCTTTAGTTCCTTTTTAATTTTTCACCAAAGACCTTTTTGACTTTCTGCACCTTCGGCGTGATCACATAAGTGCAATAAGGATTGCGGTCGCCCACCGTATTGTAATAATCCTGATGGTAATTTTCCGCTTCATAAAAAGCTTCAAACTTTGCAATTTCTGTTACGATGGGCTTATCCCAAACCTTAGTGGCTACTTCTTTTTTTGATTGCTCGGCAATCTGCTTTTGCGCATCGCTATGATAAAAAATCACAGAACGATATTGTGGTCCTACGTCATTGCCCTGCCGATTGAGGGTAGTCGGATCGTGCGCATGCCAAAAAATTTCCAAAATTTCGGCATAGGAGACTACACTGGGATCAAACTTGACCTGAACGACCTCCGCATGATCGGTGCTACCGGTACTTACCTTTTTATAATCGGCTGTTTCTTTAGTACCACCGGAGTAGCCCGATACCACTGCATACACGCCCTCGATATTTTGATAGACAGCCTCTGTGCACCAGAAACAGCCCCCACCCAGGGTTGCGATTTCCAACTTATCCGCAGGAATAGTATCGGTGTTTACAGCATTCACATTTATTTGTTCACTATTCATATCAACCTGATTTTTAACACATGAAAAAAACATTAGCACAACAATTGTCCATAAATTTACCATCAGTACTCAATTTTGAGGGTTCACGTTTGTTTTGAATCTAAACAGCCCAAGCATGCGCAAAGTTGTTATAAGCTTGTTAAAGCAAATGATTGATTTGCAGCCAATTGAGCATTTTGCCTCAATTCTGACAAAAATAGATCTAACGCTTTCTTTTTCAGCTTATCAAAGTGATAGCTAATATTTTGGGTATAATACGACTGCAAGTCGAAATTAGGTTGCGGGCTCGGAATCAGATAAACTAACTGTGGAATTTCTTCAATGCCGCGTTGCAAAGCCAGATTAAAGGCCTTGATAAAATCTGCCTCCAAAGGCTTATTACTCACCCAAGCCGCAAAAACAAAAGGCAGTCCCGTGTGAGCCAACCAAGCTTCGCCCAGATCGTACACATAGGGGTAGCGCTCGTCCAGCCCAATAGCTCGATCGCCGATCACCAAACCGCCGGTCGTGCCGCTAATAGTGAGTTCGTAGCCAGGCTCTGCATTTCTCAATTCCATGCGTAATTTCCAGTAATCTCTTAAAAGTATTTTGGTCAGCTCTACTGAAGTACGCGACTGATAATCAAGATATAATACATCCCATTCTTCAATTGGGCGTTCGCCGTACAGGCAAACCGTTTTCACTGCGCCTATCGTCCCGATGCAATAATCGGAAACGATATGCGGTCTATCCAATTCTGGGATAATCGCTACCGGCACCAGCCCAATGTCAGCGCGACCGTCCTTCAGCTTTTGTGCGCAAACAGAAGGCATATCTAATTGTAATTCAATGCGTTCAGCAATTTTACTTTTAAAAATACCATACAGCAAAGGCTTGGTATTCAGGTAACTAACGGCAGTTAATTTATATTTTTTATTGATCATTGATCATTGACCATTAAACATTCACAATTCAACATTCATAATCAATTCCAGGTGTCGGGTATCGTTTTCCAATTCAAACTGAAAAATCATGCCATCGTATTGCGTTTTCCAAAGCCCGGTGTTGTGATGCACAAAGCGGTTCATTTCTTTCAAAGGTAATTGTTGCAGGAGCGTCACCATCGCACACATTGCGCGCCCGTGTGAGCATACCAGCAAGTACTGCTCCGGGCGCTGCCGCAAATGCTCGACAAACCTGCTCATGCGTGCACCGAGTTCAGCCGCGCTTTCGCCGCCGTCAAGTTTGGCATTGTACTCGCCACGTGCCCAGGCTTCTTTTACCAATTTATACTCCGCGTGCATCTCCGGCGTACTGGGCTTTCCCTCGTGTTTGCCCCAATTCATTTCGTTGATTTCCGCGAATTGCTCCCAGGGTAAGCCATCCTCAATAAAAGGTCGCATTGTTTCGTGCGTGCGGCGCAACCCTGACGTGAGTACTACTTCAAAAGGAATATGTTTGTAAAATTCATAAAACGCCTGCGCTTGCTGCCTTCCAAGTTCATTCAAGCTCGAATCCACGCCACTGCCTTGCACAATGCCCTGGCGATTGAGGTCGGTTTCTCCGTGCCGAACGATATATATTGATTTACCATTTTTCATTTACCATTAACCTTTTGTTATTTATCCATTCGGGTTTTCCGTAATATTGCAAAAAGAATTTTACTGATTTCTTCTGCGTCTTGATTTAAACTTTCAAAGTATTCTTGTTGAATGTAATTTGTGTCTTTTAATAGCGATATCCAATATTTTGTTTCCAAACATTCTTTATAAGCGATGCCAATTTTCATTGAAAATTCAGCAGTAGAAACAGCTCCATTTGCCTCGGCAATATTCGCTCCAATCGAAGTCCCACTCCTTAAAACTTGCTGACTTAAATCAAATTCTTTCTTTTCCTCTTTTAAATATTTATAAAGCTTTATAATTTTCACAGCAAAAATATATGCCTTTTCATAAGTAATATTTCCTTCTTTCATGTGTAAACTCGTTTTGCGATAAATGGTAAATGGTAAATGGTAAATGGTAAATGATCAATTATTAACAATCGGCAACTCATAATACCCCCGAAACTGCTTGTCTTCCTCAAATTCAATATTTGTGAAATCGGTCACTACATTATAAAGTGTATCGCGTTCAATCGGCTGGCGGCCGACGCGGCGAATCATATTCACCAGTTCCTGTGTACTCAATGCCGGATTTTGTTCTTCTGAGCCTGCCATCGAATAGATCTTGGTCGTATCATCAATCGTGCCGTCGAGGTCATCCACCCCAAAAGACAGGGATAGCTGCGCCACATTCCGACCAATCATCGGCCAATAGGCTTTGATGTGATCGAAATTATCTAAGTAAATGCGGCTAATCGCATAATTACGCAGGTCTTCCACCACCGAACTTTCGGGTATGTGGGACATTTCGTTATCCTGATTGCGGAATTTCAACGGTATAAATGTTTGAAAACCACCCGTTTTATCCTGCAATTGGCGCAGTTGCTCCATGTGGTGAATGCGATGCTCGTAGCGCTCGATGTGCCCATACAGCATGGTCGCGTTGGAACGCATGCCCAGTTCGTGCCAGATTTCATGGATGCGCAGCCATTGCTCACCGGTGCACTTATCGCCGGCGATTTGCTCGCGGATTTCGGGGTGGAAAATTTCCGCGCCGCCGCCGGGCAAGGAGTCCACGCCCGATTCCTTGATCATTTGCATCCCTTCTTCATAGCTTACTTTCGCTTTTTTAAAAATATAATGATACTCCACCGGGGTAAGCGCTTTTACGTGCAAATTTGGGCGATGTGCTTTGATTTTTCTGAAAAATTCGGTATAAAATGACAAATCATATTGCGGCAGCACCCCCCCCACGATATGCACTTCCGTCACCGGTTGTCCATCATATTTTTTTATAATATTCATCATGTCATCCATCGTATATTCCCAGCCCTCCGAGCGCTGCTTGATGAGGCGGGAGTACGAGCAGAATTTGCAGGTGTAAATGCACACATTCGTAGGTTCAATGTGGAAGTTGCGATTGAAATAAGTGCGATGCCCGTGTCGCTTTTCACGGATATAATTTGCCAGCGCACCGAGATAGCCAAGCTCGCCTTTTTCATAGAGCAATAAGCCCTCATCTTCCGTAATCCGTTCACCATCAAACACCTTCTGTGCAATGACCCGGAGTTCTGGTGCCAGATTCGGATCATTAAGTATCACTTCAATGGGATGTGCGATTTGCATATATGCTCGAGTTTTATCTTACAACAAACTTTCGAAACTTTCAGTTTTTTCTGAAAGACAATAAATTTCAAAATCCTTGCAAAAATACCCCTTTCATGCTACATTTAAAGAGAAAATGTAAATCACAGAGATGTCTTTATCTAAAATCATTCTCGACTCCTGGCACGCCAATGCCGAAAGCCTGCTCCTACTTTGAATTTAACAAATTACTTTTTAACTTTCCTGCGAAATTAAGAATGTGACTATCCGACTGTTCAAACCAACATAAAACCATGCTTGTATGAAAATCCATATTTTTTTGCTACCCGCAATTGCGTTACTTTTTTTCGCCTGCAATCAAAAACAAGCACCATCCGCCGTTACGCCAGCACTGACGTCAGCGGATTCCCTCTTGAACAAATACACCAATTTTCAGCTTACAGCGGATTTGAGCACCCTGACCGATAAAGAGCGTCAGATGATTCCCATTCTCATCGAAGCGGCGCAGATTATGGATGATCTGTTCTGGTACGAAGCCCTGGGCGACAAGCAAGCTTTTCTGGATGGCATTCAGGATGAAAAACTAAGGCAGTTTGCTACCATCAACTACGGGCCCTGGGATCGCCTGGAAGATAACAAGCCCTTTATTCCTGGCTTCGATGCCAAGCCGGCAGGTGCCAATTTCTACCCGACAGATATGACCAAAGAAGAGTTTGAATCCGCAGATTTGCCCGACAAAATGAGCCTTTACACCTTCATCCGCCGCGACGAGCAAGGCAAACTCAAGACCATCCCTTATCGGGAAATGTTCAAAGAACAAATCACCAAAGCTGCTGATTTGCTAAAAAAAGCAGCTGCGCTGGCGGAAGACGCTGGTTTGAAAAAATACCTCGAACTCCGTGCCGAAGCTTTGCTTACCGACAATTACCAACCCAGCGATTTCGCCTGGATGGACATGAAAAATAACCGCATTGACGTGGTGATCGGCCCTATCGAAACCTATGAGGATCAGCTCTTTGGCTACAAAGCGGCCCATGAGGCTTATGTATTGATCAAGGATATGGATTGGAGCGAACGCCTTTCGAAATATGCTTCCGTATTGCCTGAATTACAAAAAGGACTGCCCGTACCCGCTGCTTACAAAGCAGAAAAACCAGGTGCTGACGCGGATTTGAACGCTTATGATGTGGTTTATTACGCGGGTGATTGCAACGCCGGCAGTAAAACCATCGCCATCAACCTTCCGAATGACGAGGAAGTACAACTGAAAAAAGGGACGCGTCGCCTGCAACTCAAAAACGCCATGCGCGCCAAGTATGATAAAATTATGGTGCCCATCAATGATATCTTGATCGCAGAAGACCAGCGTCAGCACGTCACATTTGATGCTTTTTTTGCCAATACGATGTTTCACGAAGTGGCGCACGGGTTGGGTATCAAAAATACGATCAACAAAAAAGGCACGGTGCGCGAAGCTTTGAAAGAGCACGCTTCAGCGTTGGAAGAAGGCAAAGCGGATATCCTGGGGCTTTATATGATCAAGCAACTGCACGACAAGGGCGAACTCGAAGGCGATTTGAAAGATTATTACACCACTTTTATGGCGGGCATTTTCCGGTCGGTGCGTTTCGGTGCAGCCAGCGCACACGGCAAAGCCAACATGATCCGCTTTAATTTTTTCCAGGAAAAAGGTGCTTTTGAACGCTTGGAAAACGGCACTTACCGTGTGAATTATGATAAACTCGAAACCGCAATGGCAGCATTATCAGAACTGATTCTAACATTACAAGGCGATGGCAATTATGATGGTGTTGCAAAATTGGTAAATGAAAAAGGGGTTATCGGAGCACAATTGCAAGCCGACCTCGACCGCGTGGATGCTGCCAATATCCCCGTAGATATTGTTTTTGAACAGGGCGTGAAGGTTTTGAATTAATCCTATTCTCCATATCCTGCGGCTTAATAAAGTCGCAGGACGCATCATGGCTTTTATGAATTTCCAAATCACCCTTTGCCAACCCGAAGAGTTAGTGCAAGTGCGAGCGCTTTTTCGGGATACAATTTTAAATATTAACAGCCAACATTATAATTCAACTCAAATTGAAGTTTGGTCATCAGCTGCTGATAATGAATTGCACTGGCAGCAAATGCTGGCTAATCAACATTTTTTAGTCGCCAAATTGCAGGGTAAAATCCTTGGCTTTGGCACGATTACACCGAATGGCTATCTGGATGCCCTTTATGTACATTATAACTATCAGAGGCAAGGTATTGGCAAGGCATTGGTTGAGGCTTTGTTTGATTATGCGGATAGTCAAAATATTGGCATCATAAAAAGTGAAGTAAGTATCACCGCGCGCCCTTTGTTTGAAAGAATGGGTTTCCAGGTGGAACGCGAGCAACAGAAACTTTTTAAAGGCACGGTATTTATCAACTACATCATGTATTACCAGCGAGTGCAACCAATTATTAAAACAGACCGCTTTTTATTACGTCAATTCATCATAGAAGATACGCAAAATTTTTATAAACTAAATGCCGACCCCGAAGTGACCAAATATACCGGCGACAGCGCTTTCGAGGACGTAGCTGCGGCAGAGTATTTTATTCGCAATTATCATCCTTACAAGACCGAAGGGCTGGGGCGCTGGGCAGTGCTGCGCAAATCGGACGGCGCGTACCTGGGCTGGTGTGGCTTGCGCTATGTGCCGGAGTTGGGTGAAGTAGATTTAGGCTATCGTTTTTTCAAAAAATACTGGGGTCAGGGGTACGCCACCGAGAGCAGTAGAGCATGCCTCGATTATGGTTTTCAGGTTTTACAACTCAACAAAATTGTGGCGCGTGCGATTAAAGAAAATATTGCCTCTATTTGCGTGATGGAAAAAATTGGGATGCATTTCGTAGGAGCACAAGATTTTATAGAACACCCCGGCGTTTTATATGAAATAACCAAGAATGAACCTTGAATTTTCAATAATATGGAATAGCCATTCACCTCACATTTACTTTTTCCGATTTTTTAAAAATCGCTTCAAGTTTCGCATATCCCTCAAATAACGCTTGGCAAGTGGAACAATATTAACCCGGCTGCTGCTCACATCATCCGTCCATTTTACTGGCAATTCATAGATTTTCAAGCCCAGCCACTCCCCTACTGTGAGCAGTTCCGTAGAAAAAAACCAGCCATCGTTTTGTGCGCCATTTTCGGACAATTTTTCATACACCGAACGGCGGAGGAACTTAAAGCCACACATACCATCCGAAAACTTAATACCCAAATATAATTTCAAAATCAAATTAAAAACCCTGGAAGTGAATTCGCGCTTGAGTGTGCGCCCTACCACCTGCGCACGCGGGTGCAAGCGCGTAGCGTACACGATGTCAAAGTCTTTATTTGCAAGGGCATCATAGGCTTCCAAAAAGTGCGGCAGGTCTGTTGCCAAATCCAAATCCATGTAGCCGACTATGTCAGCGCTCGACTGCCCCCAGGCGGTTTTAAGTGCTAGCCCAACCCCTTTGCGAGGTACTTTTACCACTTGCACTTCGGGCAATTCTCGGGAAAGCTGCGTTGCAATATCAAAAGTATGATCGGTAGAGCCATTGTCTGCAATCACAATTTGCCATTGCGCAGGCATTGGGAAATGCCATTTCAAAAACTGGTGCAGCAGCTTCACCTGTCGCGCCAGGGTTAGTTCTTCGTTCAAAACAGGGATGGTCACATCGAAAGTCATGCAATAAAAATTTGGTGCCGTTTGCTTCGAACACAAAATTGAAAGTTTTTCTCCATAGTTCTCAAGTTCTTCAAAAAAACAGCTTGCTATTTTGCCACCGAAAAAGATGTAGAATTCAGAAACCCGCGCATTGGCAAATCATCAAAATTTCTTTACTTTGTAGAAAATTCCACGATTTTTATCTATTCACCACAAAAAATTCGGAACTTATCCGCCAAATTAGCCGTATCGCTTACAAAGAACACAGATTATGTTCAAGAATATAAAGTCGCTTTTTATCGTAGAGGAAGAAGAGAATCCAAAAGCAAAAAAAGGAGAACAACCGGCCCAGGCTGCCGATATAAAACAGTCCCAACCTGCTGTAAAACAACCTGTTGGCGAGCCAGGCAAAGCCACGCAGGAGTTTATGGAGGTTTTATTCAAGGCGATGGAGCAAAACAACATCCAAGGATTTGATTATCTGGAGTTTAAGCAATCGCTCGCTTCTCTGAAAAAAATGCCCATGGATGAACAAACACGCTATCAATCAGCTTTTGCGATGGCTCAAACAATGGGGGCTACACCCGATAAGTTAATCCAAACCGCCCAACATTATTTGGATATTTTAAAAACAGAAGAACAAAAATTTGAGCAGGCGGTAACCAATCAAAAAACAAAGCTCATTGGGTCAAAAGAACAAGAAATCCTAAAGGCAGAAGAGGCTGTAAAAGCAAAAGCGGAACAAATCAAGCAACTGACGCAGGAAATTGAGGCGCACCAGAAGCAGGTGGACCAACTGCGCCGCGAAATTGCAGACGCTACGGTTAAGGTGGAAACGACCAAAAGTAATTTTATCGCTTCTTACAACACTTTAGTAGCACAAATCAGTGAGGATATGCAAAATATGAAGCAGTTTTTAAAATAATATGAATAAATCATAAATCGAAAATAAAACATGGATTCTTACAACAAAGAATTTAAAGCTAAGTCTTTTTGGCAGCGCCCAGAGGGCATCACAGGCATGATTTTTCTGGCAGCGCTGATTATTGGCGGCGGGTATCTTTTTGCTACTGCCCTGCCATTTTTGTTGACCTTAGCCCAAAATACACTTTATCTAGCAGGTATGCTGGCGGCGTTGGGTGCTATCGTGTATATGGTGCTTGATCCTAAAATGCGCAACCTGGTTTGGTACGGCTATAAAAGCATCATGCGATGGGTCACAGGTATTTTTGTACAAATTGATCCGATTGGCATTTTAAAAAGCTATGTGGAAGATTTAAAAGATAACCTTCGCAAGATGAATAAGCAGATTGCCCAGCTTCGCGGTCAAATGCACAAATTGCAAGAGGTGATTCACAATAACAAAAAGCAAATCGAAAGTAGCCTAAGCATGGCAAGCAAGGCGCGGGACTCCGACAAGCAAAATATTATGATTCTCAAATCCCGCCAAGCAGGCCGCTTGAAAGAATCCAACTTGCGCTTGGAGGACCTGTATCGCAAGATGGAAGTACTGTATCGGGTGCTGACTAAAATGTACGAGAACTCCCAGGTCTTGATGGAAGACATACAGGATCAGGTAATGGTAAAAGAGCAAGAACGAAAAGCAATACACGCCAGCCATTCAGCCATGCGCTCGGCGATGAGCATCATCAGTGGCGACCCTGATAAGCGCGCGATGTTTGATATGGCGATGGAATCTATTGCAGAAGATGTTGCCAATAAAGTAGGTGAAATGGAGCGCTTCATGGAAATGTCTGCCAGCTTTATGGATTCTGTAGATTTGCAAAATGGAATTTTTGAAGAAGAGGGCTTGAAAATGCTGGAAAAGTGGGAAAAAGAAGGTGTTTCTCTGCTCTTGGGCGAAGAAAAGGAAAGCCTGCTACTCAAGGCAAATAGCGATAGCGATGTGCTGGACTTGAACGAGCCTATCCGAGAGCGGGTGAAAGACCCTGCTCATAAAAATCAATACGATAACTTTTTTGATTTCTAAACCCAAAACCAATCTATAATTATGGCACGTAGGCTCACAACTTTTTCTAAGTTTTTGATCGTACTACTCGTTGTTGGTGCAGCAGCTTTTGGCATTCGCTACTTGCAAAAATCTGGCGCTTTCAATAATGTTTCAAACAATTCATCAGATAGCACAACTACCCCCGGCAAGGACGATGACGTAATTGACGTAGCGGTAGTCACCTGGGGCGGTTACGCCGGCGGTCAGTATTTCAACGAAGGTTTTAAAGCTTCTGAGAAATCTCGTTTTTACAAGGAATACGGCATCAAAGTTGATTTTAAAGTCTTGGATGACGTAGATGCTTCTTTGGCTGCCTGGAAAAATGGCGAAATTGATGTGCATTGGTACACCGTAGATGCCTTTCCGACTATCTTGAGTGGTTTGAAAGATTTCGATCCTGTCATTTTATGGCAGGCAGACTGGTCGCGCGGTGGCGATGCCGTAGTGGTGCGCCGTGGCTTGACCAGTGTGGGCGATTTGAAAGGTAAAAAAATTGCCGTAGCCGAGCTTACACCTTCCCATTCTTTCTTGCTTTGGCTGCTCGATGCCGGCGGCATGTCGGTAAATGATGTAGAAATCGTACCCCAACCGAATGCGCCTGCGGCTGCCGAAGCATTCAAAAGTGGCAACGTAGATGCTGCTGTGGTCTGGAGTCCTGATGATGAAGCCTGCCTACGAGCTGTACCAGGTTCGAGAGTACTGGAAAGTACCAAGTCTGCCTCCAACATTATTGCCGATATTTTTTTTGCAAAAAGAGCATACGCTGAAAAAAATCGCGATAAGCTCCAAAAACTGTACGAAGGCTGGATGAAAGGCGCGGCAGAGATCAATTCCTCCGCTTCTAACAAAAATAAAGCCGTGAAAATTCTATCCGAAGGGCTTGGCATACCGGAAGAGGACGCAAGAGTGGCGATCAACAATGTTCGTTTGGTAAGCCACGGTGATAATGTCAATTTTTATGGATTGAATGCTGATTTTAAAGGTGTTACAGGTGAGCGTTTGTACCTTAAAATGAGCAATGATTATCAAAAACTCGGATTTGCGGACAACAATACGCCCGGCTGGCGAACAATTTCTTATCCTTATCTGGTGCAAAACACCCGCTTGTCAGGTGCTCAAAATGACGCAGAACAACAAAAAGTATTCACAAAAGTGACAAGTGAACAAGCCAAAACAATTGAAGCGATTGCTACCAAGCGCGTTAGCATTAGCTTCCGAAGCGGCGAATTTCAATTGGATGAAAACGCTAAATATATCATTGATAGGGAGTTTGTTGATATTGCAAAAGCCTTTGGCAATGCGCGGATTCGTATAGAAGGCAATACAGACGACGTAGGCAGCCGTGCCTCCAATATTGCGCTATCACAAAAAAGAGCACAAGCCGTAGCAGATTATCTGGTAAGAGAGCACAACATGTCGCCCGACCGCTTTATCGTAATCGGTAATGGACCTGACAAGCCCGTAGCTTCTAATACGACGGCTGATGGAAAGGCTAAAAATCGTCGCACAGATTTTGAATTAGTGAGAGATTAATCCTGTTTTGCAAAAAAGTTGTGCTGTACTTTCACGTAGGGCACAACTTTTTTATGAAAATATTTTGAAAAAAACAATACTACTGTTTCGAGCACCTGCGTTTTGTGGGAATGAAGAAAGTATTATTGCTACTTATCGGCATTGCCATTGCGCAACATTTTTCTGCACAATCTTACAACACGGCCGCAGGCATGCGCCTGGGTACTGACTGGGGGCTCAGCATCAAGCAGCGGATCGCAAAAAAAGCAACCCTGGAAGGTATTCTTCAATCCAGCCTACAACGAGAAGAAGTCCTTTTAACCCTCATGGGCGAGCAGCATTTTCCGATCCTTTCCAGAAGGTTTAACTTGTACTACGGCGGCGGCTTGCACAAAGGCTGGATCAATGAACCCAATGGAGAAGCACCAATCAAAGACCCCTTTGGACTTACTTTTATTGGTGGTATTGAGTTTTCTATTGGGCGACTGAACCTGACCTACGATTTCAAACCTGCTATTAATATTTCGGGTGGGGAAGAGAATTTTTACAGCCAAACAGGAATTTCCATTCGTTATATTTTGGTAAAAAGAGAATGGAAGCCTTTTGGTGGTGGCAATAAAAAGAAAAATCGCCGCAAACGCGAGGGTTTTAACTGGAAATTCTGGGAAAAAGATTGATTGAACTTTGAAAAGTAAAAATCTTATTGCAATGAAGGAAAACTTACACTGAATTTCCCATTATCATAGGTTGCTACCCTTTGATATGGATAGCCAGGCGTTTCCATTGCTTCATCCACACCAGCATAGTAAATGCCCACCTTTTTTCCTTCTTTTTTGGCATAAAAGTAATCGCCTGCACCAGCCCACCAGCCACCCACTGCCGATAAAGCATCATCAGGAATCTCATAGGTTGCAAATTCAGCTTGTTCTATCGGTTGGCATGCCACGCCGATTTCTGTAATTTTGGCTTTGCTTTCATTGATGATAGCATAAACAGCAAACTGGGGTTGGTCTGCTCCTGGGGCAATATCTTCACAATAGAGCTTAACTTGAAGTGGCGGCGCTGATTCAAGTAACGATTGGTTATTTGTGTTGGTATCCTGACGGCAGCTAACTAAAAGCGCTATCATCAGCAAGGCAAGTATTTTCTTCATTTTCAATTTTTTCTTGGAGGTGAATTTAATCAAAACTATGGCAAAACAAATGCCTCACAGCAAAAATCTTTTTTTGAAATACGAAGATTATCGGAACTTTTTTATCTTTGCATTACTTTATGAAAGTGGTTGTGGGCGAAAGCTTTACAGCCATTTTCTGTCAAAACACGGTGGTTGTAGCTCAGCTGGTTAGAGCGCCCCGATGCTGTCGGGGAGGTCGTGGGTTCGAGCCCCATCATCCAAAAAAGATAAAACACGGTGGTTGTAGCTCAGCTGGTTAGAGCGTCGGATTGTGGTTCCGAAGGTCGTGGGTTCGAGCCCCATCATCCACCCAAAAGCTCCTTCAGAAAAGGGGCTTTCTTTTTTTACAAAATTCTCTTCAAACAAAAAAACAAAACCATGGCTCGATTAACCACTTTTTCCAAGCTTTTAATTGTAGTTATCATTGTCGCGGGTGCATTTTTTGCATTCCGTTATTTTACTTCCAACTCAGCCCAAAAAGAAGTTTCGACCGAAAAAACGGACATTTCAAGCCCTGAAAATGAAAGCCCTGCGAAAATTGACCAGCAGAATACTTCCCGCAAGAGTGCTTCCTTCACTTACAATCCCCCTGCTCCTGTCAATGGTAAATTGAAAGGCGTAGTAGAATTAGGAGCTTCTGGCTTTAATTCCTTCATAATCAATGTAGATTCAAAAAAGAACTGGAAACTGGAAAAAGCAGAATTTGGCTCCAGCCTGGTGCATGAAAATATGGCTACGGAAGAAGATGTGCGCAGCGGATTGAAAAAATATATCGCCCAAATGCTCGATTTTGGTGTGGGTCCTAATGATATTCACTTCGTAGTAAGCTCCAGCGCTGCAAAATCCCCGGAGGTCGTAAAAATTCAAGCCGGTTTGAAATCTTTGAAATACGTTGTCAACACCGTTAATGCCACTCAGGAAGGGCAATACGCACTAAAAGCGACCCTGCCCAAAGTATATGAAGGCAATGCTTTTGTGGTAGATATTGGGTCTGGCAATACCAAAGTTTCCTGGCTGGAAAATGGCACTATGAAAAGCCTTGAAAGCTATGGTTCTAAATATTATCAAAACGGCACAAGCAGCGAAACAGTGTTTGCTGCGATCAAAGCAATAGCTGCCAAAGTCCCTTCTAATAAAGCCAAAACCTGCTTTATCATTGGTGGTGCGCCTTTTGAGTTAGCTAAAACCCACCGCAATGGCAAAGAACGCTATACTGTACTAAAAGCGCCAAACGAATATGATCTAAAAGGAGAAAAAGTACAAGCGGGGCTCAACATCTACAGGGCTTTGGTAGATGGCTCGGGTTGTGATACTTTTGTATTCGATTGGGACAGCAATTTCACCATTGGATTTTTGCTCACCCTTTGATTTAGAACAGCAAAATACAAGCTTATGAAATCTTTTGACTGGCAGGGGGTTTTTCCGGCGCTAACTACCAAATTTACAGCTGATGACGAACTGGATTTGCCTATGTTTCGGAAAAATCTGAGCGCACAAGTAGCAGCAGGCGTGGATGGCATCATTTTGGGTGGCTCATTGGGGGAAGCAAGTACCCTGAGCCTGGAAGAGAAAGAAATCCTGGTGAAAGACGCTTTGGCAGCCGTAGAAGGAAAAATTCCCGTCATCCTGAACATAGCAGAAGGTGCTACAAAAGAAGCCATCCGGCAAGCCCATCTTGCCTACAACTGGGGCGCTGATGGACTGATGCTGCTGCCTCCGATGCGCTACAAAAGCGACGACCGCGAAACGCTTACTTTTTTTAAGACAATTGCAAAGGCTACCGATCTGCCCATTATGATCTACAATAACCCAGTAGATTATAAGATCGAAGTGACGCTCGATATGTTTGAAGCACTCACAGAACACCCTAATATTCAGGCAGTGAAAGAATCCACCCGCGATGTCTCCAACGTCACAAGGCTGATCAATCGTTTTGGCGAACGGCTTAAAGTCCTTTGTGGTGTGGATACCCTGGCGATGGAAGCGCTGCTCATGGGCGCGCATGGCTGGGTGGCCGGCTTGGTCTGTGCTTTTCCACAAGAGACAGTGGTGATCTATCGTTTGATAAAGGCAGGTAGAATAGCAGAAGCGCTGCAAATTTACAGGTGGTTTTTGCCAGTATTAGAACTTGATATTCATCCAAAATTGGTGCAATACATCAAATTAGCAGAAGCGCAAACCGGTATTGGTACCGAATGGGTCCGCGCGCCGCGCCTTGTGCTTACCGGTGAAGAGCGCGAAAGCATTTTGCAAATAATCCAGAAAGGCATTCAAAATCGCCCGGCACTGCCGGAAATTTAACCGCGTATGCGCAATCAAAGTACGATGTTTCAAGATGCTACCCCTACCGAGATCAACGCGAAGGTGCAAATGGCGGCACAGGCTTTTGAATGGTACAGAAAAGAAGCACCGGTGCGAAAAGCCTCGTTTTTGGAAGCCATCGCTATTGAAATAGAAAATCTGGGTAGTACTTTAATTCAAACCACCCAAAAAGAGACCAATTTGCCGGAAGGCAGACTGATAGGAGAGCGTGCTCGCACTGTTTTTCAGCTACGATCATTTGCTGCAATGCTCCGCGAAGGCAGCTGGGTGGAAGCATCCATTGACACGGCTATCTCTGACCGAGTGCCTCCCAAGCCCGATTTGCGAAAAATGCTTTTCCCATTGGGGCCCGTGGTTGTATTCGGAGCGAGCAATTTTCCTTTTGCCTATTCTACCGCAGGAGGCGATACGGCTTCGGCTTTAGCAGCTGGCTGCCCCGTCATTGTGAAGGCGCATCCGGCGCATCCACAGACGTCAGAAATGGTAGCGCAGGCGATTTTTAAAGCTATGGATAGCTGTGGTATGCCCGAAGGTGTCTTTCAGCATGTTCATGGTTGTGGTTTTGAAGTGGGTCAGATGCTGGTGCAACATCCTCATACCAAAGCTGTAGGTTTTACGGGGTCTTTTGCAGGTGGCAAAGCCCTGTACGACCACGTTCAACGGCGCAAAAAGCCGATCCCATTGTTTGCAGAAATGAGCAGTGTCAATCCCATTGTGCTGCTGCCTGAAATTCTCCAACAAAATAACGCTACACTGGCAAGTATGATTGCCGATTCCATCACGCTCGGCATGGGGCAGTTTTGTACCAATCCTGGTTTGATGATCGCTATTGAAAGTAAAAATTTGGACGTTTTTTTGCAGCTACTGGGGCAAGCCATTGCACACGCTGCTCCGAGCAAAATGCTACATGCAGGCATTGAAGCTAATTACTTGAGCAAACTCCAACAAACGCTTTCGCAGAAAGGGGTAAGCCTTATCGCCTCGGCAGCCGCTCCCACCGAGCCTGTACCAGCAGTAGCGACCGTGAGCAGTACTACTTTTTTACAAAATCCGGTTTTGCACGAAGAAGTGTTCGGACCCTTTTCGTTGCTTATCTCCTGCCCGAATCAGCTTGCCATGAAGGAAGTCTTGCAGGCAGTAGAAGGACAATTGACGGCTTCCATTCACGGAACCTTATCCGATTTTGAGCAGCACCAAGCCCTTATCGAAGCAGCACAAGCCATAGCGGGGCGCGTTATTTTCAATGGTGTTCCCACAGGTGTGGAGGTATGCGCCAGTATGGTACACGGCGGCCCGTTTCCGGCTACCACGGATAGCCGATTTACGGCTGTAGGCGTTCAGGCTGTCAAACGCTGGGTGCGGCCCATTAGCTTTCAAAACTGCCCACAGGAGTTGTTGCCCGATGAATTAAAAGATAAAAACACTCGAAATATCTGGCGCTTGGTCAATAATAAATTTACGAAAGCGAGTCTGTAAAAATATGGCTTCCAAAACATTTTTTTGCATTGATGCACACACCTGTGGCAATCCCGTGCGAGTCGTGGCTGGCGGTGGTCCGATTCTTGAGGGTAATGATATGAGCGAAAAGCGCTTGCATTTTTTGCAAGAATATGACTGGATCCGCAAGGGTTTGATGTTTGAACCCAGAGGACACGATATGATGAGTGGCAGCATTTTGTACCCGCCACACGATAAAAAAAATGATGCGGCTGTGCTTTTTATCGAAACCAGTGGCTGCCTGCCTATGTGTGGGCACGGTATGATTGGAACGGTCACTATTGCTATCGAGCAAGGATTGATCAGCCCTAAAACGCCGGGAAAGCTGCGCTTAGAAGCGCCGGCAGGATTGGTAGAAGTGGAATATCATCAAGCAGGCAGAAAAGTGACAAGCGTAAAGCTTACCAATGTGAAGTCTTTCCTTGCAGCAACGCAAGTGGTAGCTGAATGCCCCGAACTGGGTACACTCACAATGGATGTGGCTTATGGTGGCAATTTTTATGCGATTGTGGATGTACAACAAAATTTCCCTGGCTTGGAGCACTTCACAGTTGAACAACTCATCTCCTGGAGCCGGAAATTACGCCAACACATCAACAAACAATACACTTTTATTCATCCTGAAAATCCTACCATACAGGGCTGTAGCCACATCCTTTGGACAGGCAAAACGATTGACCCGAATGCTACGGCCCGTAATGCCGTTTTTTATGGAGACAAAGCGATTGACCGCTCGCCTTGTGGTACGGGCACTTCGGCGCGTATGGCGCAGTGGCACGCCAAAGGGAAATTGAGTAAAGGTGTCACTTTTATTCACGAAAGCATCATTGGGTCGCAATTTATCGGTCAGATTGAAGAAGAAACAACCATCCAGGGCAAACCCGCTATCCGCCCCAGCATTGAGGGTTGGGCAAAAATTTACGGCTACAATACCATCACCATTGACCCTGATGACGATCCCTATGCCTTTGGTTTTCAGGTGATTTAAAGCGCACAGGATTTTCGTGAATTTTACAATTTGCAAAATCTAAAAAGCGCTTAACTTACAGGGTTTTCATACTAAAAATGATATAAGAATATGGCACAGCAGGCAACTATCATCGGCGGTGGTATCGTAGGACTAAGCTCCGCTTTTTATTTGCACCAAAAAGGATGGCAGGTCAGCGTAATTGACAAGGGAGATATGCGCAACAGCTGCTCCTACGGCAATGCCGGGTACATCTGCCCCAGCCATTTTATCCCATTGGCAACGCCTGGCAATGTGAAGGCAGGCATCAAGTGGATGTGGAATCCGGAAAGCCCTTTTTATGTACAACCCCGCCTCAATCTGGCGCTGATCCAGTGGGGGCTTCAGTTCATGCGCAGTGCTTCGGCAGCGCACATCGAAAAGTCAGCTATACCCCTACGGGACATTGCCTTGTTGAGTATGAAATGTTATGAAGAAATGCGGCAAACACCTGGATTTGACTTTTACTACGAGCATAAGGGCTTGTTAGAATTGTTTCAATCAGAAGAAAAGGCGCACCATGCAGCGGAATTGGTAGAAAAAGCCAGACAATTAGACCTTGACGCTGCTTTGCTCTCCCGCGAGGAAGTGCAGGCATTGGAGCCACAAACAGAGGTGAATGCCCTCGGTGCAGTTTTGTTCAAATGCGATGCTCATTGCAAACCAAATGCGCTCATGCAAAATCTGCTAAATTATTTACAAACCCAAGGCATTCAATTAATTACGAGGGAGGAAGTAATAGGTTTTTCTACACACGCCAAAAAAGTTTTAAAAGTACAAACACAACAAAATCAATACGATACAGACTTGGTGGTGCTCGCTGCCGGCTCCTGGAGTCGCGAGCTTGCTACCAAGCTACAGATCAAAATCCCGCTCATGCCCGGCAGAGGATACTCGGTTATGTCGGCGGATCCTCGGCACCGTTTGAATTATCCTGCCGTGCTTATGGAAGGCAGGGTGGCACTCACGCCTATGAATGGTGCCACACGCTTTGGCGGTACGATGGAAGTCACTGCCACCAAAACCCCGCCACGGCTCAACCGCGTTCGGGGCATTTTGAACGCAGTGAAAAAATATTATCCCGCTTTTGATATCCCTTTGCCACCCATGGAGGAAATCTGGTACGGTTATCGTCCCTGTTCGGCAGACGGGCTGCCCTACCTCGGTCGGAGTCGGCAATTTCAAAATCTTATACTCGCCACGGGGCATTCTATGATCGGATTGAGCTTAGGTGCAGGCACAGGGAAGTTGGTATCTGAGATAGCGAACAATACCCCTTTAAGTATGGACATCAAGGCTTTTGAACCTGAGCGCTTTGGGAAGTTATAGGTGTAAAACTGGGTGCTTTTGCCAAAGCTTGCCTTGCAACAATAAAAAAAACGCGCATGCCTAAAAAAAACGATGCCATCAGAAATCAATACAGCAAACTCGGCGCAACGGGCTACTACCAAGCTTTTGGTAAAGATTATGAAAATCCTCATTTCCAAGAGATTAGGGCTTTACTGTTTCAAAATGCACACCGGATAGATTACAGTCAGGTATTGGACTTTTGCTGCGGCAGCGGCGAAGTGAGCATCGTGCTGCGCGAAATGGGCTATCCCCTTCCGCTGGCAAGCGATCCCTACACGAACGAAGCTTATCATAATAATTTTAATCAGAACTGCCTCCCTCTATCTTTCGAGGAAGTAATCCAGGGGCACCTAAAAGGGCAATTTTCAGCTATCATTTGTAGCTTTGCCATGCACCTTTGTCCTAAAAAACAGCTTTTTCCATTGACCTATCAGCTTTTTCAACACACGGACCAATTGATAATCATCACGCCTCATAAGCGTCCCGAATTAGAGCTTTTATCGGGTATTTTCCTGAATTTCAAGGATTTTACTTTGACCGGCAGAGGCAAAAAAGTCTTTCTAAAAAGCTATCGCAATCAGGAGGTAGGATGATAAAATCATATCAGCAGATAGTCAATAGGTTATAACATGTTGATTTGCAGAAATATAAAGATTGAATGCGCAGTCATGATTTTATTTTAGTAGAATGTTTCAACCAGGATAGTGATTGGCTTTGATGTTAGCCGCAGCTAAACGAACGGTTTCTTCAATTCGCTTTTGTCGGGTTCCCATTTTTTGGGCGTTCAAAATCCATTCCAAAATGCCTCGCTTGGAGGAACGAGAAAACTTTTCCCAGTTTTCAAATGCCAATTTATTTTCATCGAATGCCTTTTGCAAATCCGCAGGAACAGTGAGATTTTCTACCTCGTCAAGCGCTGTCCAAGTGCCATTTTGTTTTGCAATTTTTACCATTTCCAGTCCAGCGGGAGCCATCAGCCCTTGTGCCGTAAGCTGCTCCAATTTCGCTTTATTGACCTTGCTCCACTTGCTTTTAGGATTGCGTTTAGCGAAAAACTGATAATGGCTTTGTTCATCGCGTTTATTGATTTTGCTATCAATCCAACCAAAGCACAAGGCTTCATCTACTGCTTCGGGATAATAGACACTGGGTATCTGGCTTTCTTTTCTGTAAATAATCAGCCAAACCGATTTTTCTGACTGATGATTTTCCTCCAGCCAATTGCGCCAAGCCTGCCTAGAAGCTGCGTAAAAAGTCGCGATGCCATTTTTAAGTTCCATGCTGAATGCTGTTCTAAGGATACAACACTTTATTAAAAATCTTACACCTTTCCAGCCACATACATCCGCTCCAGGGTAGGTGTAGCGCTGCCGCCCGCTGGTTCGAGCGTAACGGCAAACTGGTCGGCGTTGGCAACGAGTTCCATCGTTTGGAGGATGCCAATAGTTGAATCGAACACTCCTGCGCTCGTAGGGCTATTGCCCACCAGCGACCAAAGTTGATATTGCATTCCATCCGGCGCAGGCGGCAAGGACTCGATAGAAAGGAAAGTAGCTTGTGCAGCAGAATTCCAAAAGACTTTCACGCGGGATTTAGGCGAAAGCGGCGTGCCATTCATCACGATGGCTTTGGTATTTGGATTGATTAAAATATCTAATTGTTGGCGAGTGCGTTGGCAATCTTCTTCCAGGTTTTGCTGGGCAATTGTCAATTCTTCCAATTCCTGGGCGCTATGGGTCCATTTTGAATACAACCAGATACTGCTGCCGATAGCGAGTATCAAAGCCGCAGCCATCGCCCATTGCCAAAATTGAACAACAGGCGTTTTTCTTTGGGGCAAATCCGGAATTTTTGAGAGAATTTCATGTTTCAAATTGGGTCTTGGCATCTGCGCATAATCCAAAGCATAGAGGTGCAATGCCTCTTCGATGCGCTCGATTTCTGCTTGTATTTCAGGATATTGCGCTGCTAATGACTCTATTTCCTTGCGCTCGGCATCGGGTAGCGCCTGCATGACGTATAATTCCAAAACACCGGATTCTATGTATGTTTTTACATCCATTTATTCTAAAGAAAACATTTCTCTCATTTTTAAAATAGCTGCTCGCAGCCGCGTTTTTACTGTTCCAACTGGGATATTCAGTGCTTCCGCCGTTTCCGACTGGGTATAACCGTTGAAATAAATTAAATCTATAATCGCTTTCTGTTCAGGATTCAGTTTTTCTGTCAATTCTTTTACACCAATGACATCAGGATTCAACGCCTGTTGCTCCAGCGTATTGGAAATAGACTCCAGTTCTTGGGTTTTGGTATTGATTTTTTTGAGCCGGATGCGATCAATCGCTGCATTTCGGGCAATATTGACCATCCACACTGGCAATGTCCCTTTGGCAGCATCAAACTTGGAGGCGTTGTTCCAGATTTTGAGAATGGTATCTTGTAGTACTTCTTCTGCTGCTTCTTGTTGTTGAACGATCTTGAAAATCACGCCGTACAAAGCGCCCGCATATTTGTCGTACAAAGTTGATAGACCTTCCTTGTTGCTGTTTTGCAACAGTTGGATTATTTTATCGTCTGATATATAGGTATTTGGGCGGTTCAAATTTGGGTTATGTGAATGTGCAACGCAAAGATATGGGTTTGTGGGAAATATGGGTAGTTGCCGCCTTAAAAATTGTGGCGCATCTTAGAGATGTGCCACAATTGCATAGAGATTTTTTAGAAAAAATAAGAAAAAAACACATTCAAATTAAACGGCGTACCAGGTGTAAAATGAATCTCCGATACGGGCGCTAATTCATTCAACAGCCTACTTTCCGTATCAAACTGCGCCTCATTCCAATCCTGATTCAATAAATTTTGTATGCTACAGCCGATTTCATATTTCGATTTGGTGTAATTTACCACCGCATCCATCAAGAAATAACCTTCCGCAATCACCGAATTATCTTCATTCGCCGGGCGGTCGCCGAGGTAACGATAGCGCAAGCTGCCGTTCCAACCATTTTTACATTGAAATGTCAAACCACCAATGCTGGTAATTTCTGCTGCCAAAGGAATAAAATCTTCATCTTCCGGCGCATCCTGCGCGCGCGCAAAGGTATAATTCACATCAAAATCTGCAAAAAGCCAGTTGAGTAATTGCCAACGCCCTGCTACATCTAAACCCTGCCGACGCGTTCTGCCACTGGGTTCTACAATTGCTTCATCACCGACATAGACAAATTCTTGTTCCAAATCCAAGTTCCACACGCTGGTGGTCACTAAAAACTTGGGGGTCAATTTGAATAGCGCGCCCGCCTCCAAACCCATTGCTTTGGGTAGAATTTCCCGCCCATTTTGAGCAACGGCTACTCGCGTATCATTTGAGTGAAAACCAGAACCGCTATTGGCAAACAATTGCAAACGATCACTAATGGTGAAATAAGCATTCAATTTAGGACTTACAATATTCGCGGAAGCTATCCGACGATCATATCCTTCTTTTAAGCGATCCACGTACAAAAACTGAAATTGGTCAAAACGCAGTCCGGTGTTCAAAGTTAAAAATTTGCCTATGCGAATTGTTTCATCCACATACACACCAATATTCATTTCATCCACATCCCCCAGGGCCAAGCGTTCCAGCGTTGTTTGTCTGCCTTTGGTGCGGGAAAGCTCATTATTTTTCACACCATCTCGTCGGAAATTTAATCCAAGTTCGGTTTGCCATTCCATGCCTGCCCACTCATCGCTGCGTTGATAAGCGCCATTATAACCAAAGATATTACGATTTTCTTTCTGTTTAATCTGATCACCATCAATAGGATTATTCAAAAAGAAAGTAAAATTGGAATACAATTCAAAATCGTAGTGACTGAAATAAAACTGATTGTGTACCGAGCTTCCATCGTCTAATAAGGAAATCAATTGAAAATTGGCATTCGTACGACTCGTATTGCCACCTTCGGTATCATCAATTGCGCCAAAGCGACTAATTTGACCACTTTCCACAGCACGGTTAGGAATTTGACCGGAGGCATCCCAACGACTGATGAAAGATGATAAGGATGCTGACAAATAATGATTATTATTTAGCGCGGTATTATATTTTAATAAAGCGCTAAAGCGATTATAGGCTTGAGGGCTATCAAAATAGCCATTTGAAAAGAAATATTCTGTTGCCAAATAAGCATTTTGTGCGCGATTGGATTGTGATTGATCCAACAAATTGAACATTCCCACTGCTCGATAGGTATCGAATTGCCCGGCTTGCAACTTAATCATGCTTTTGTCAATCGCATTTTTCGTTTGAAAGCCAACATAACCGGCAGTCGCCAGATTCCCGTAGGGCGCGTAATAAGGTCCTTTTGCAAATTGCACTCTTTCAACAGTTTCAGGAATCAAAAAATGCAAATCTGCATAACCCTGCCCATGCGCGTGGGAGACCATATTTACTGGCATACCGTCCACATTTAATGAAATATCCGTTCCATGATCTATATCAAAACCGCGCAGGAAAATTTGCTCGGCTTTGCCACCACCCGCGTGTTGCGCGATGAACAAACCTGGTACCATCCGCAAAATATCCTGCGAAGTATTGGTCGGGCGCAAGTGAATATCCAACGAAGACACGATGCGGCGATTCACTTCGGGTTCTGGCGAAATCACTACGGCTTGCAATTCAATCGGCGTATCCTTCAAAAAAGAACGAACGGTAGAAGTTTCGCTATCACGCACCTCCACTGATTCGGTCAGGGGCTCGTAGCCAAGATAATTAATAATAATTTTATACGTTCCGGCTTCTAAATCACTGAATTGATAGAAGCCTAGGTCATCGGTATAAGTTTGTTTTTTGACATTTTCTAATGTAATAATCGCGCCGATCAAAGGACTTTTGGTAGCGGCATCCTGCACACTCCCGCGAATGCTGCCCTTGTGTGCGAATGCAATTTGAACTATCAAAAAAATAGCAAAAACGGATGTAATAATTTTTTTCATTTTATTGTGATTAAAAAATAATGATTTGTTTTATATAGGACTTACGCACTAAATAATAAGTAATTAAAAATCAGCTCATTGAAA
>CAZGJN010000015.1:28378-77140 GCA_964526645.1 uncultured Saprospiraceae bacterium | reverse complement strand
TCGCATCCTGTAAAGTTATTACTTTTTTTCGTCTTATTTAGTGCGTAACTCCTGTGTAAATCCAATAAAACATCCAATATTAATGATTAGACTTTATGTAAATCGAAAATCAGTTAGTTATCAAATGAAAGTTCCACAAAGCGGCACACACTCCAAAGGCTTGATTAATAATAATTCGATTCTTGATACGCATTCGGTGCACCAATATCAAGTAACGTTTCATCCTACCAATGCTGTGTTCCACCCAGATTCGATGCCCTGCTTGCTCCTTATTATCGGCTTTTTGTACCTGATTTAAATCGTTGCTTTACTCCTTTTATTGAATAAAAATACAAAAAAGCGCCGAGATGTACTTTTGTCTCGGCGCTTTTGTAAGATTAATTTTAAGTCGTATTAATGTGACAGTTGAAAAGGCGTGAATGGCACTACCCCCATTTTTTCATCAAAAAGTCCCGCTTGGAGGAATTGCCCACCGCGATTTTCAAAATATTCGATACGAATTTTATGTTTCCCAGCAGCGAGGATTGTTTGTCCTGTTTTTTTGATCGCACTGTGGTCGCCATCATGATCAATAATAAGTTCGTCGTTGATATACAATTTAGAACCATCATCAGAGTTGATGAAGAAAGTTTGCAGGCCGGTCTGCGCAATATCCACATATCCTTCCAACGCCACCCCAAAGTGATTGTCCCGATGCCCGATTTCTTCGAGGCTCAACTGGTTGGTTACACCAGTTTTCACAGCTTTTAGTTGCGTGAAATCAGGTACCTGGTGCCACTCCCCTTCGTAATAAGAAAAGCGCAAGCCTTTTTCTGTTTTTTTAGCTTTGATGGGTGCTTGAGGAGCCATTTTCCGGAAGGAAAGTTTCTGAAGGCGACTGGCACGACCATCAGTTGTATAAGCACGAGCGGTGAGTGTGGCGCTTTGTTGGAGTGTCAAGGGCTTTGTGTACAGGGTGCTATTGAGGGTCGGTTCGCTGCCGTCGAGGGTATAACGAATTTGCAACTCATCAAAAGCGGCTTCCATTGCCACGGTAGTCTGATCCTGAAATAGTGTAGCCGGCGTACTGATATGCGGAGCAGGCGGTTGTACTACACTTGCCTGCCTCTGCTCAGCTGTTTGTTTTTGCATTTGAAAAGCATCCAGCATTTTGCCTTCGTGATCAATTGCCTTGAATACCAGGTTTTTATCATAAATTGCAAAAGTACAGTAATGGTGTACCGATTGTAATTCCAGTGTAAACCAATTGCGGGTAGGCGTGAAGTTCTCCAAACCGCCCCCTGCCCCACCGGAGTTGATATAGACGACCCCTTCCTTCATGTTGATGCGATTATCTTTGAGGGGCCAGCTACGTTCGTAGAGGTGTGTATGCCCAAACAAGCAAAAATCCAAGCCGTAGCGCTCGTACAGCGGCACTAAGTTGCGGGCTTTTGTGCCTAAGGTGGATAATTGCTTAAAGCTATCGCCATGATCGTCGCTATCAGAAGAATAAGGCGGATGATGATGCACAGCGATCTTCCAGGTAGCAGTGGATTTTGCAAGTTCCCATTCCAGCCATTCGTATTGTTCTGAGCCTTCTGCCAGATCTCGATTGCTATCCAGCATAAAAAACTGGGCGTTGCCATAGGTAAAAGTGTAATAATACTCCGGCTGTGGCGCTACGACATATTGGTAGTAATAGGGAGCGTCTTGTTCGTGATTGCCGAGTACCGGATAAATCGGAACCCGACTCATCAGTTGGTGTCCATTTGGAAAGAAGTGCTCCGTCCAATCTGTTTTTTTAAAACCCTGATCCACTAAATCGCCCGCCAACACAACAAAACTGGGGCGATCCAGCCACACGCGTTCTGCAATTTTGCCCCAAGCCCAGGGCGTTTGGTTGTTGCGCTGCGTATCCCCTATGAGGGCAAACATGTAAGCGCTGCTATCTTTTACAGCAGTTTTGAAAGAATAAACTGGCGAACGGAGGGTGTCTCCAGCTTCGGTAGTGGAAGTTACCTGCCAAAAGTAATTCGTTTCAGGTTTTAGATCGTTCAAAAACAACTCGTGCATCAAGCGATAGCCCGTCAATGCCACGGTTCGGTCCAGTACTGCTTTTTCTACATTCCAGCGTGCTTCGCCAAAATCCACCCGCGAGGTAGCGGCTTCTCTGGTTTCCCATAAAATATACATGCCATCCTGGGTAGAAAATTGCAGATAAGGCTTCACTAAAAACTGATCTTCATTGGTGTATTGTGCCATGGCGGAGAGCGTGCTCCACAGGCATAGCCACAGTAAAAGCTGGTTTTTCATAAAATGAAAAAGGATTTAGGAGGATTTGAAATTTAAAACAGTGAAGGTACTTGCGCCATTTTAAATGAAGGTTTCGGCAGGTTTATATTTGTATTAAATTGAACAGGCGAATCTGTTGATTTGTAAATATGACCCCTCTAAGCCTGTTAATTATTGGCTGATAAACGGCTCGACTACTGAAAATTTGCCCTAATATAAATATTGAAAGGTTGAAGTCTATGCCCCAACCTTCCAACATAAACTCAACATCTTACAAAAACTTCTGCAACTCCGCTTCAATTGCCGCAGCACCCCGAAGGTTCATAGCTGCGATTTTGCCTTCCCTGTCAATCAAAAAAGTACGCGGGATCGCATTCACACCGTAAATTGCCGCAGGGGCTGATTCCCATTTTTTCAGGTCACTCACATGGTAATCCCAAATTAAGCCATCCTGTTTGATAGCCTCCACCCAACGCTGTTTGGAGTTTTCCAGCATTTTGTTGATCTCATCTTGGGTACCAATGCGATTCATAGTGCGCGAATCCAGTCCATCCAAAGAAACACTGAAAACTTCAAAGCCTTTGCTCTTGTATTTTTTATAAACCTCCACGACATTAGGATTTTCCCGACGACAAGGGCCACACCAACTCGCCCAAAAATCGAGTAACACAACCTTCCCCTTCAAATCAGAGAGCGCATATTCTTTGCCTTCGGGGCTCGTGAGTTTGATGTCCGGCGCAGGCTGCCCTACCTGAATCAATTCCGTAGCCCGTTGGGCGAGGTATTGTGCTTCCATGTAATTAATAAAATTGCCATATTCCGTTGTCATCTCTGCATCGGGGTATTGTTTTTTGAGTTTTTCCAGTGCTTTTTTCTGGATATCAAAGCCTTGTGGCGCATTGCTCAAAGCGCGGAAAGCCACATAAGCCCCCAAAATCGAATTGGCACTTGTATCCACCAGCCTTCCGATGTCATCTATACTATACTGCCGCGCGATCAGCCCTTGCATCGCTTTCGCAAAAGCATGAGAATCGTCGGAGCCCGCTACTTTGAAATCATAATTTTGGAGCGTATTCAAATCGCCATTGATCTCGATTTGCTTTTCTTTGCCATCCAAAATCAGGTTTACTTTTTTGGCGCCGATCCGAAAGTTGTACACGCCCGCCTCCAGACCTTCCGGGAAATTGATCGAAAAAGCACCCGATGGCTTGATATCTGCCTTGCCAAGAATATTGCTGGCCTTGCCGATAATCACTTGATCAATAAACACTTGTAGGTTTTGAGCATTGGAAATCGTTCCTTCAATCGTTGTGCCTTTTTGAGGGCTACATTGCCAAAAAAGTGTTGCTATTACAACTAAGCCAAGAATAGTAAAGATATTTTTCATGTTCAAACAGGATTTTATTACAAATATGAAATACGCGATATAAAATTTTTAATAATTTGGTTGCCTCTACCTGCCGCCGCGTTCCGGTCTTTATATTTGAATTACGCTTCCATTTTATCCGATAAATAGTTGTCATACAAATTTTTCCAATCTTCCAATTTACCAAAATCCTCCCCGTCAATGACAATACGATCAGCCTTTACCTCTCCCAATTTTGTAAAAGGAACATTATGGGAGTTCAGATAGTTGACCAAGTCATCTTCTTGATCAAATGTAACCGATACGACGATGCGGCTCTGGCTTTCGCCAAATAAATAAGCATCTTTTCTAAAATTCGTATCTGATTCAATATCAAAGCCTAAGCCCCTTACCATGGCACATTCCACTAAGGCAGTAAATAAGCCACCTTCCGAAATATCATGCGCAGATTCGATCAGACCGGAAGAAATCAGTACTTTCAGGTTCTGCTGGATGTGATACTCCTCGTCCAGGTCAAAATGTGGTGGCGCAGAAAGCTCCACGCCATGAACAATGCGGAGGTATTCCGAGCAATTAATGTCGTTGTGCGGTGTGCCAATCATGTAGATTTGATGCCGTTCAGCCTTGAAGCCCAGCGTCATCTGGTTGGCGATATTGTCCAGAATGCCCAGCATCCCAATCGTAGGCGTAGGATAGACCGGCTCTGTTTTATCTTTAAAAACCGACTGATTGTAAAAGCTCACATTCCCACCGGTGACGGGGGTATTGAACCGCCTACAAGCATCCCCCATTCCTTTGATCGCATTCACAAATTGCCAATATACTTCAGGATTATAAGGATTTCCAAAATTCAGGCAGTTGGTCACTGCCACTGGTTCACCGCCAGAACAAACGATATTGCGTGCGGCCTCTGCCACCGCTATCATGGTGCCGATGTAAGCGTCTGCATGTACATACATGGGGTTGCAATCGGTCGTGAGTGCTAGGGCTTTTTTAGTACCTTTTATACGGACGATAGCCGCATCTGATGGCGCATTGGTGGTAGCCGTATTGGTGCGCACCATTGAATCATACTGCTCGTATATCCAGCGCTTGGACACAAGATTCGGCGCAGAAAATACTTTCTTTGCCACTTCGATATAACTCTGTGGAGAAGGGAGATGAGAAGATCGGAACTGCGCAGCCTTATCCATGTAGGCGGGCTTTTTGTAATCGCGCTTATACACCGGCGCGCCTCCGCCCAGCACCAACGATTCGGCAGGCACATCCGCCACTTTTTCACCCTGGTAATAATATTCGAGCCTACCAGTATTTGTTACGACCCCAATTTCAGCGCATTCCAAATCCCATTTATCAAACACAGCATACAAAGCAGCTTCCATTCCTTTTTTTCCAACAATGAGCATCCTTTCCTGGCTCTCCGACAATAAAATTTCCCAGGCTTTCATATTCGCTTGGCGCGTAGGCACCTTATCCAAATCAATCCGCATACCTGAATTGCCTTTAGCAGACATTTCCGAGGTAGAACAAGTGATACCCGCAGCGCCCATATCCTGCATCCCCACAATTGCCTTGGTTTTAATGGCTTCCAGGGTAGCCTCCAGCAATAATTTCTCCTGGAAAGGATCCCCCACCTGAACAGCCGGCAAGTCTTCCGCAGAATCTTCCGTCAAATCTGCCGAAGCAAAAGTAGCGCCATGAATACCGTCTTTGCCGGTAGCAGAGCCAACAATAAAAACAGGATTGCCTTCCCCTTCGGCAATAGCCGAGACAGTTTCGCCCACTTTCACAATCCCAACAGACATGGCATTGACCAGGATGTTTTGATTGTAACACTTATGAAAATAAACCTCGCCGCCTACGGTGGGTACGCCGAAGCAATTGCCATAATCACCGATCCCCTGCACCACCCCTCGAATCAGATGCCGCGTATGATTAGCACTCAAGTCCCCAAAACGAAGCGAATTCAGTGCGGCAATGGGTCGAGCGCCCATGGTAAAAATATCGCGGTGAATGCCACCTACGCCCGTAGCAGCGCCCTGGTAAGGTTCAATCGCAGAAGGATGATTGTGGGATTCAATTTTGAAAGCACAAGCCAAGCCCTCCCCAATGTCCACAAGTCCGGCGTTTTCCGCTCCTGCTTCCACGAGCAGCCGCCCGCCTTTGCGTGGTAGGGTTTTAAGCCAGTAGATCGAATTTTTGTAAGAGCAATGCTCCGACCACATCACCGAAAACACACTCAGTTCCGTGAAATTTGGAGTACGCCCCAGTATTTCCTCAATGCGCTTAAATTCCTCTTCCGTAAGACCCAGATTTTTTGCTGTTTTTACAGTCACTTGTATTTCAGCAGCTTGCATTCACTTTTCCGATTTAAATCACAAAGATAATAGCTACTTGCGCACATGACCAAATCAGAAGCCTTATTAAAGAAAAATTAACGCGCGGCGCGAGTTTTTTCTACTGTATCAAATAATTGATCCAAAAGAAAATTACCAGATAAATCCACAGTCCATCCAGAAAATGCCAGTAAATGGTAAGCAAGCGAAGCTTGAGCTGCTTCTCGGGATCAGAAAAATAAACCAAGACCGTCACCGGCTCTTTCATGTGCTTGCGTGCCCGCCAGATAAAAATAGATAAAAAAGGTAATCCGGCAATGACGTGTGCAAAGTGCACGATAGAAATGACATACAGGTAAGCGGCTGAATTATTGGAATTGATAAAAACTTCTTGTGTAAAAAGCGCATACCAGCCAAAGCTCTGAGCGATCATAAAAATGATAGACAAAGCAAAAGTAGCGATCAGCGCCCGCTGGTAGTGGCGCGTATTGTCGGCTTTATAAGCGCGTTTCGCCCAAACCATGGTACCGCTACTGGCAAGTAGAATCAACGTATTCAGAACAAAAATATTCGGCAACCGAAGCGGTGGCAATCCATTTTGTACCCGCGTATAAACAAAAGCAGCCGACAAGGACAAAAACAGCGCAGACACCCCCATCAATACCAGAAAAAGCAGGATATTCTGCGGATGAAAAGCAAATGAATCGTATTCGTTGTAGTAGTCTTTTTTTTGTTCTTGTAGGTCTTTATCCATGTTTTATGACTGGTTTTTCCGATTTCCGTTGCTTTTTTTAGCATCCTGCCGACAGCGATCACTACAGTATTTTACAGCTTCCCATGTTTTTTCCCATTTTTTGCGCCAGGCAAAAGCTCTGCCGCATTGCAGGCAAATTTTCTGAGGAAAATCCCTTTTCTTTCGCTGTTTTGCCATCACCCAAATATTCCAAGCCGTGTCGCAAATAAACATTTTTTACAACAAAAGGTTTGAGTGAATGTACGCGCATTTGATGACAATCATTCTCTTTTGTACCTTCCTATGCTCAAATTTAGTATTTTCGCTCAATTATGAAACTTTGTCATCTTTGCAACACGACACTACCCGATAACGCTCGGTTTTGCTACAACTGTGGGGCACCACAAGCTGTATCTTCCGATACGCAAAGACAAAGAATTCAGCTCAACGGTGATGTCGCCCAGCAAATTTTCGATCAGTTTTTTCCGGCTTTCCGCCAAAGAATTGAAACGGAGCATCATCCTGCGCAGCTACAACTTTATGCTGCACGTTTGAACCAAAGCGGCTTTGAAGAAGTGGTGCAATACCGCGCCGCTCAATTGGCAGAACAAATTAAATACCTCGATAGACAGCATTTGTTATCTGACAAGAAACTCAATAGCTTGATTGGCAATGCCTTTGAAGACATGCTGGATTATTTTATCATCCATTATTGCAAGGAAATCAACGAAATACCGCTTCCTGAAAATATTCTCAATTATCAAAATACCAACTGGCAAGATGTCAATCGGTTTCAAATGACAATGGATTACTTGGATTTTGAGCATGAATCCGAAACAGTTTACACAGATTTCCTCGCCATGCCTATCGAAAAACTCCGAAACGCCAGCAAATCCTACCTCTTTCCTAAGCCGCAGGAACGCATTTTCTTTATTTGTGATCAGAGCATCCTGGGCTCGGCGAAGGAAGGCTTTGCAATCACTGAGCGCGCCATTTATTGGAAAGCGCATTTAGAAAAAAGTCGGCAAGTAGCTTTTGACAGCCTGCTGACATTCGAGCGAAAAAAGGACTGGATTACGATCAACGAAGCATTTTTTAACGTTAATCCTTCCATAAATCTGAAGCTGCTTAAGTTGCTCAAAAAAATAAAACGCTTACACGATGACGATGTGGCGGGATTTTAAAATGCCTCGCATTGTCATTACAAAATAAAAGTCACCATGTCCTTACGAAAATACCTACTCATTAAAAACATATTTTTTTGCTGGTGGATCGTATTCCTCTTTTTGCAAAAAACAGATGCCCAGGACTTTAGCCGCGTGGCGTTGGATATTGTAGTCCACAATAAAAATTTGGCCTATCCTACTGCCGGTGGACTGAATTGCCCACAGCTTTCGGCAGTAGATTTGAACAATGATGGCATTCAAGACCTGCACATCTTTGATCGGCTGGGCAATGTACACCTTCCTTTTTTGAGCGATGGCAGGCAATATCATTTTGCACCAGCATACGCTTCTTATTTCCCAGCGGTGGAAAATTGGCTTTTGCTGAGAGATTACAATGGCGATGGCATCATGGATCTATTCGCGTATTCCGATTTGCCTGGTTTTGCAGGGATAATCGTGTACACTGGCTTTTATGAAAATGACCACCTTGCGTTCAAACGTTTCAATTTCCAACACTCCGGCTGGGCCTACAATATCATACCTTTCCGGCTATCAAGCGGCACTGCCACGCAAGTGTATGTGAGCAACATTGACTACCCGGCGATTGATGATGTGGATTGTGATGGCGATCTGGATATTCTGACGTTTAACGTGGCGGGCGGTTATGTGGAATTTTATGCCAATCAATCGAAGGAACGCGGTTTTGGCAGAGATAGCCTTATTTTTCAACTGAAAGATTTTTGCTGGGGCGGCTTTTTTGAAAGCGGCATCACCAAAGCAGTTGACCTGTCCCCTGTTTCTGGGCAATGCTACCGCAACCTCAATCCCGATGGCGTAAGCTTGCGCCATGCGGGTTCTACACTTTTGACCTTAGATTATGACAACGACGGCGATAAAGACCTGATTCTGGGGGATTTATCTTTTGATAATCTTAATTTTCTTACCAATGGCGGCACTTGCACCAGACCCTGGGCAACGGCTCAGGATAATGACTTTCCGAGCAATTCTTTGCCAACGGATATAAGTACCTTTCCGGCAGCTTTCTGGATAGACCTGGACTTTGATGGCAAGAAAGACCTGGCAGCATCGCCCAACGCAACGCAAATCTCTGAAGATGTGACTGTTATCTGGTGGTATCAAAATACAGGTACCAATGCGTTACCAAAATTTGAATTTCGACAAAAGGATTTTATCGCTAATGAAATGGTTGATTTGGGTACCAATGCCAACCCCACTTTTGTGGATGTAGATGCGGATGGGCTACAAGATTTGGTGGTTGGCAATTACAGTTTTTTCAGGGATACCGGTGTTAAGGATGCGCGGCTTTTTCTTTTCAAAAATATAGGTACACCGGAAAGGCCCAAGTATGAGCTGTCAGACGATAACTATTTGAATATGAATATTTTTAGCCAAAACACCTACCATTTTACCCCAGCTTTTGGCGATTTGGATCATGACGGTGATCTGGATATTTTGGTGGGGGAAGAGCAAGGGCGGCTCTTCTACGCCGAAAATACCGCAGGGGCTGGTAATCCGATGGTTTTTGGCAACTGGCAATATGGCTACCAAGATATTGATGTGGGGCTCTCCAGCACACCTCATATTGTGGATTTGAATAGGGATGGGCTTCCTGATCTGGTCATCGGCGAGCGCAATGGCAATTTGAATTATTTCCAAAACATTGGCAGTCAGGGGCATCCGCGATTTAATCCTAACCAGGACATAGCCCCCAACTCCGGCTTCCTGGGTAAGGTGGACGCGCGCGTTCCTGGCTATGTAAGCGGCTACAGCGCTCCGTTTTTTATTGAAATAGACGGGAAATACAATCTTTTACTCGGCACGGAGGTAGGGCAAATTGAGCGCTATAAAAACATCGAAGGCAATTTTTATAGTGAATTTGAAATCGAAACGACACTACTGGGCGACATCCGCGAGGGTTTTCAGACCCGCCCTGCGCTGGCAGATATTGACAATGACGGGCTGCTGGAAATGACTGTCGGTAATCAGCGTGGCGGTTTTGCTTTTTTTAATACGCCGTTTCCGGCGGATCATTCCGTGGCGGTTGAGGAAATCTCTGCTACACCCTCTTTCCAGTGCATACCTAATCCCACTTCTAATGAATTGATAATCAAATCGGATGCAACAAATTCTTTCGTAAAAAAAATGCGATTGCTAAGCGTAACCGGACAAATCTTGCTGCAAAAAGAATGGTCGAATGCACAAATATCGGTTGATGTAAGCGCGATCCAATCTGGTATTTACTTTTTGATAATAGAAGTGAATGGAAAAATTCAAACAGAGAAAATTGCAGTGCTTCATTGACAGTAATTACCACAGAACAAGACTTTTGCACAGATGGAAAATGACAAAGATCAAATAAACTAACCTGATGCTAACGATGTGTGTCATATCTCGTTTCCTACGGATTTCACACACAAGGTCTTCTGCCATTTTTCTCTACTCATACGATACACTTCGCATAGGTCATCGCCAAAAACTCTTTTCTCTAAGAACTCAAACCCAAGTTTTTTATAGAAATGAATAGCATCTGCATTTGATTCAAGTGGGTCAATGAGCACCTCTGTTACATTTTTGTCAGCGAAACATCGCTCAAGGGCCAATTTCATCATTTTTGTACCATATCCTTTGCGTAAATTTTCTGCTTCGCCTATCCAAATATCAATGGCGCGCTTGCCCCGCCCGATATCCCCCCAATAATGAGATTCCTCTTCGGCAGGGTCAATTATTTGTATAAATCCGATAGCTTGCCCATTAATTACTGCCATCAATTGCTCCCGCCACTCAGGATTTCGGGTTAATTCAAATTCCCAGTTCCAATCATCATTCGGATCGGACTCCAGAACGTGTGGCTGCTCATCCCAATATTTTAACAATGCTAAATCATTGATGCTTGCTTTTCGTAAACGCATTGTATGTAGTGCTTAATTGCTCCGTTTTCCAAACAAAAGTGTGCCGATTCGTACCATAGTGCTTCCTTCTTGGATAGCAATTTTATAATCGCCAGACATGCCCATGGAGCGTTCTTTAAATGCTGGTTGATCCAAAAAATATTTATGCTTCAAGGTTGAAAAAATCGCCTGGAGCGCCCGAAACTCTTGCCGTACCTGCTCCATATCTTCTGTGAAGGTAGCCATGCCCATCACCCCAACAATCTGTACATGCTGAAGTGCTTTGAAATCAGCCGATTCCAATAAATCCTGAGCCGATTCAAGGCCGAAGCCATATTTTGTATTTTCCTGTGCAATTTTAAATTGTAACAAACAATTAATAACTCTATTATACTTGGCAGCTTGTTTATTAATTTCGAGCAGAACATCAGCTGAGTCCACCGAATGAATGAGGTGAACAAAAGGCGCGATATACTTGACTTTATTGGTTTGCAAATGCCCAATCATGTGCCAGCGAATATCTTTGGGCAGCGTTTCGTATTTGGCAATGAGTTCCTGGGCTTTATTTTCACCAAAATCGCGTTGTCCTTTTTGATACAATTCCAGAATAGCTGCCACTGGTTGTGTTTTTGAGACCGCTATCAGTTGCGTATGTGTAGCTTGAAGCGCCAGAAATATCTCCTCAAATATCATATTTTCTAATAATTTGCGCTCATTATCCATCAATTCCAGCTTACCACATCAGGCATGTGAGCGATCACCGTGAAAGCATCCCCTTTGTTGTACATTACTTGCTGCCAGAGGTAGGAGGGTTTTGATTTGAATAAATAATTAGCATCCATATCGGCTACGACCCAAGAGCCATATACCATTTCATCCACCAATTGTCCTTCTGACCAGCCAGAGTATCCCACGAAAAAACGGATATTATGTGGTTCTATTAATTGGGATGTAATTAAAAACTTCAGTTTATTAAAGTCCCCGCCCCAATATACGCCATCTATTATTTTAATGCTATCATCCAGCAAATCTCCTACATTATGGATGTAATGAATCGTGTCTTGTTGTACCGGTCCGCCGAGAAATACTTCTGCATTAAATTCAGGAAAATCCTCTATCAATTCATCTACCCGAATATTGAGGGGTCTGTTCATAATAAAACCAAAGCTACCTTCTTCGCTATGATCGCAGAGTAGGATAGCGGTACGCTTGAAGTTAGAGTCCAGCATAAAAGGCTCTGCCAGAAGCACTTTCCCTTTTTTTACCTCATTACCGACCATATTGTACACCTGAGTTTAGATTTCAAACTAAATATCCACTCTTCATCTGAAAAAAGCAACCTTCTGTAATGTAATATTTGCGTCAATTTGCAAAAAAACTGTTGAATTTTTTACACTGATCTCCGGTTTTAAAGGTTTGACGTATCCGCGTTGCGGTCCACTTTTTTCACAAAACTTTGTAATACTTTGCCGGTGCCACCTACTTCGACAAATGAAGTGACCCCATCTTGAAGCATATTGACCACCGTTTGTGTCCAGCGAACAGGCGAAGTAAGCTGATCAATAAGGTTTTGTTTGATTTGTGCTGGATCGCGTTGGGGCAACGCATTTACATTTTGATAGATCGGGCAGATCGGCTCGTGAATGGGGGTATTGGTTATTGCCGCTGCCAGTTCATCCTGTGCTGGTTGCATCAATGGCGAGTGAAAAGCACCACCCACTTCGAGTATGACGGCGCGCTTGGCACCTGCTGCGGTGAGTTTTGCTACGGCGATTTCTATACCTCTCACTGATCCCGATATCACCAATTGCCCAGGGCAGTTGTAGTTGGCAGGTACCACGATCTCTTCTTTTATCTCTGCACAGACTTTTTCTACGATTTCATCCTCCAAGCCCAAAATGGCAGCCATGGTGCTTTCTACTGCTTCGCAGGCTTTTTGCATTGCCATTGCTCTTTGGTACACCAGCTTTAGTCCATCTTCAAAACTTATTGCTTGAGCCGCTACCAATGCAGAAAATTCGCCGAGCGAATGCCCTGCCACTGTATCCGGCTGAAAGGCAGCCTCTGCCAATTTTGCCTTTACAATAGAGTGCAGAAAAACCGCCGGTTGGGTGATTTTTGTCTGCTTCAGATCTTCCATTGTACCATTAAACATTACATCCGTGATGCGATAACCCAGTATCTCATTTGCTTGTTCAAACAGGTTTCTCCCCAGATCGCTATTTTCGTAGAGGTCTTTACCCATACCTTCAAATTGGGAAGCCTGCCCGGGAAACAAATATGCTTTCATAATTTTAGTATTTTTTGTTGAACTGTAAAGATTGGCTATGACACGATTCGACTATTTGATAGTGGATCAAAACGGTTGTTTTTTATCCAGATTTCGCAAATCTCAAAGATTTACCAAATCACATCCATCCATTTGACTCAGCACCGAGTATTTGATACTTTTAATGTAATTTATGCCCAATCAAGGTTAAAAACTCACTTCTGGTTTCCACCCTTTGAAATTCGCCCGTAAAGGCAGAGGTAGTAGTGAGTGAATTTTGCTTTTGCACTCCGCGCATCATCATACACATGTGTTTCGCTTCGATGACAACCGCCACCCCCAGCGGTTTCAAGGTTGCTTGAATACAATGCAGGATTTCGTCCGTCAATCGTTCTTGTACTTGCAGCCTCCTGGCAAACACATCAATAACGCGGGGAATCTTGCTCAAGCCTACGATGTAGCCGTTGGGGATGTAAGCCACATGCGCCTTACCGAAAAAAGGCAATAGGTGATGTTCGCAAAGCGAATATAATTCAATATCCTTAACAATTACCATCTCGCTGTAGGCTTCTTTGAACATAGCAGAGCGAAGGATCTCTTTGGCATCCTGGCGGTAGCCTTGTGTCAAAAATTGTATCGCTTTGGCAGCACGTTCTGGGGTCTTGAGTAGCCCTTCCCGATCTGTTTGTTCGTCCAATTCCTTGATAATCGCTTCATAATGCTGTGTGAGAATGGCGGTTTTGGGGTCAGCTTGTTCTTCAAAAAGCGGGTTATTCATGCTGTTAAATTTAAGTTGTAAAGAGAACAGCCGGAAAGAGATAGTGTTTCATTTTGTCCAAAGTGATTATTCTTCTCCGTAATATTCTGCGTAAATATTTTCGGTTTCGTGCAAGCGAATACAGTGCAGGCGGCAATTTTTCAGGTGCGGCTCGAGTTGTTGCCAAAACAAGATCGCCAAGTTTTCCGTAGTAGGCAGCATCCCGCGGGGCACAAAATCTACATCCAGATTAAGATTGGAGTGATCCACTCGATCCGTAATAACCGTTTTGATAATTTGGCTCAGTTGTTTTACATCAATGACGAAGCCCGTCACGGGGTCGGGTTTTCCTTTCACGGTTACAAATAATTCATAATTGTGCCCATGCCAGTTTTTGTTGGCGCATTTACCAAAAGCCGCTATATTTTCTGATTCGCTCCACTGTTCTACCCAAAGTTTGTGGGCAGCATTAAAGGTTTCCCTTCTTGTCAGATAAACCATATCTTAGTTTTGCTGTTTTTAATTGCTGTTTTCTGTTCTATTTTTCGGTAGTGGGTCAAATCGGTTGACTTGCTTTTCAGATTTCGCAAATCTTCAAGATTTACGAAATCCCCCCCACTCTTTCGACCCATCATCTATTTTTCAAGCGCAAAAATAATAGTTCTATGGAAAAAGCGCTTTTATCCAATTTATTCCTATTTTAGAAAATGATTTCTTTTTTTTGACTTTGAAAACAAACAAAGCAGTAGGAATAGTTCCTTTATTGAATCTGCCGGTGCATTGAGAAAGATATGGATACAGTAGTCAGTACCAAATGGCGTACCAAACTCATTGGTTTTCTTTCTAACAAATGGGTATACCATACCACTTTATGGTTGGGTTTGTTGATTTTGCTGACGCTCACAGAAGGCATGCAGCAACGGTTTTTATTCACCCTCACCAACGAGTTGATCAATGTCTTTTTTTATGCCCTCATCGTGTATTTTAATTTGCTGTACCTCGTACCCAATTACCTGACCAAAAATAAATTCCTGACGTATTGTGGGTTGTTGCTGTTGGCTACTTTTATCATAACCCCGCTCAAAATGATAGCTTTTTATTTTAAATTTTCTGGCTTGCCACAAGCACAGGCTCAACTGATCGCCAATCAAAACCTGTATTTTCTGGTCACTTTTCTAATTGCTGGTTCTTCTACTGTTTTCAAAATCATCAGCGATTGGCTGCGCTCTTCACGCGAGAAGCAAGAGCTGGAAAATCGTACGATGCAAACGGAACTGCGGTTTCTAAAGTCACAGATCAATCCGCATTTTTTGTTTAACACTCTCAACAACCTTTATGCCCTTACCCTGAAAAAATCGGACAAAGCCCCGGAAATTGTCATCAAGCTCTCCGAAATGATGCGCTACATGCTCTATGAATGCAATGAAAAACAGGTGTTGCTCAGCAAGGAAGTGCATCATATTCGCAATTATTTGGATCTGGAACAACTGCGCCAGGCGCAAAATGTGGAGATTACATTCCATGTGGAAGGTGATATCAGCGACCAGCGCATCGCGCCGCTTATGTTTATCCCTTTTATCGAAAATAGCTTCAAACATGGTTTGAGCAACCAGATTTCAAAAGGCTTTTTGATGATGAACCTCAAAGTGAATCAGCAACAGGTTGATTTTTTTATAGAAAACAGCAAACCGGATACCATGGCATTGCCAGCGCAAGACCATCGGCGCAGCGGCGGCATCGGGCTGGTGAATGTGCGCCGAAGGCTCGATATTCTCTATCCTAATCAATACAAATTAAATATCCAGGATAACCCCAAGTCCTACGCCGTTCATTTAAAACTGAATCTGAACAAAAACTAAATACGATCTCGACGAATAAGCTTATCTTTTCGCTAACAAACTTGGATAAACCTATTCGATTTTCAAAAAAATTGACCATTTTTACAATCAAACGCCATATTCATGATTAACGTAATTATCGTAGACGATGAGCCGCTGGCTCAGGATGTGTTGGAGACTTACATCGAAAAAGTACCCGAATTACACCTGGTAAAAAAGTGCGGCAACGCCTTTGAAGCCAACGAGGTACTAAAAAATAATCAGATTGATCTGATGTTCCTCGACATACAAATGCCGCAGCTCACCGGAATTGACTTTCTCAAAACCTTGTCCAAACCGCCTTTGGTTATTTTTACCACTGCTTATCCCAACTATGCCATCGAGGGCTTTGAATTAAACGCATTAGACTATCTTCTCAAGCCTATCTCAGCCGAGCGTTTTATGAAAGCCGTAAACAAAGCAACTGAGCAACTTGAGCTACAACGCAAGGAAACGCCTGCGGCCATGGGGCATACGCCCGAAGAGGATAATCCTGACTATATTTTTGTAAAAGCAGATAAAAAATTAGTAAAAATCAATTTTGATGAGATTATCTACATCGAAGGTTTAAAGGATTATGTGATTATTCGCCTGGAAAATACAAGGGTAATCACCCTCCAAACCATGAAAAGTCTGGAAGATAAATTGCCGATGGGGATGTTCAAACGCATCCATCGCTCCTACATCGTCAATATCAATAAAATCAGCGCTATTGTGGGCAATATGGTGGAGGTCATGGAAAAAGGGCAAGCCAAACACCTGCCTGTAGGCAAAAATTACCGCGATGAACTGCTCGATATGGTGAATAAGAACAGGCTGTAGGAATGGCTAAATTACCTGAAAACACGCGCGCTGCTTGCGAAGCTGTCTTAAATGCTAAAGTAGAAGCCGTTTTTCACACGGGTGGTGGTGATATTAGCCAGGCGCTGCGGCTCGAAACCGATAAAGGGGCTTTTTTCCTCAAAATCAATACCAATACCTTTGCAGGTGCTATGTTTGCAGCAGAAGCAAAAGGGCTGCAACTATTGGCTTCTACAAAAATTTTCCGCATTCCTACGGTCATCGCTACAAGTGCGACAGAAGCGCATCCAGCTTTTTTGCTATTAGAAAACATCGAATCGGGCAATCCTCGTCCGGATTTTTGGGTGCAATTCGGCGAACGACTCGCTGCTTTGCATCGCTGCAAAAGCGATCATTTTGGCTTGGATCATGCTAATTTTATTGGCAGCTTGCCGCAGAATAATACCTTGCATACCAGCTGGGTAAATTTTTACGTCGAATGTCGCTTATTGCCTCAAATGCAACTGGCTGCGGAAGAAGACAAGCTAACAACCCAAGATCATCAGTCTTTTGAACGCCTGTTTGCCAAGTTTCCGGCATTGCTACCCGAAGAGTCGCCCTCCTTGATTCATGGCGACCTGTGGAATGGCAATTTTTTGTGCGATAAAGGCGGTGTACCGGTTTTGATTGACCCCGCGATATGCTTTGCTTCCCGCGAAATGGATCTGGCGATGGCGCTGTTATTTGGCGGGTTCGACCAAAAATTTTACGAGGCTTATCAACTGGCGTACCCCCTGCTGCCCGGCTGGGAAGAAAGAATAGACCTTTACCAGCTGTATTACCTGATGGTGCATGTCAATCTATTTGGCGGCGGGTACATTCAGTCTGTTCGGCAAATTCTGAGGCGTTTTGCCTAAACCTCATCGGTTCGCCGTATTTAAAAACTGAAAGGAATCCAGAAATTTATCGGCAGAAAAGTTGAGGCTGCGATCTTTTTTAGTGATTGTTTGCAAAGCGTAATAGCGATTTTCCCTAACAAATGCCTTGGTTTTGATGATAGCCTCGCCATTGAGATAATCAATCCGCCAGCGCTTGCCCGGAAAACCATGGATTTTAATATCATTACTGTAGAGCAATTCTCCTTTTACACTTTTGGCAGCAGCATCCAGCGTAACATCAAAAAAATCCTGTAGTAGTTCCGTAGAATCATGGTGGAGCGCCCCTTCTGGATAATCGCAATAGCTGAGCATATACAGCACGTTATCAGCGTTTTGTGCTTTGTTTTGGAAGAAAAAAATATGGTAAGCCAGCTCGCCCATAGCCGTTAGCACCGTATCCACTTTTTCTGTCATCTCACCAGGCGATAAGACGCTGAAGTTGCCATTGTACGAACTAAACGACCGCCATTTATTGGATTCTGCCGATAAGTCAATTTTGATACCAAAAGGCGTGGGCAAAGTATCTACAGGGCTTGCATTTAAAAGGGGATTCAGCGAATAAAAAACAGCTACAAAAAATATCAATCGCTTCACTTTCAGTTTTTTTAAAATGTTGTAGGAATGAGCCTTCTGGAAACGCAAAAGTTGCATAACAAATTGAGAAAAAGCTATATTTTTTGGCAAAAATTAAGCGAATGCCTTTCAGAATATTCAAAGATAGCCCTTTGGTGAAAACGCATCTCCAGGAGCTTCGCCGCGCCGAGGCCTATTGGGATCAAGGTTGGTACAAGCGTGCGGCAATTTTTCACTTACAAACAGGGACAACAGCTACGATGCCCGATGTGACTGCTTTGATGCAATTTTTGAAGCACTTTCCTATCCACTTTTCTGAGGTAGCGTACTTAGCCAGCTTGGGGCTTTCTGAAAGCTTTTTGAATTACTTGCAGCGTTCCAAATTTGACGCGGAGCTGTATTTCCTACCCCAAGAGGTGGCGCTTGCACCGGGCGAAACCATGCTTTTTCTAAAAGGGCAGTGTAGCTTTGCGCAAATAGCAATTATCCCTGTTTTTCATCATTTGAATCAGCTGAAAAATTTGAGGTATGAATTGCTGGCAATGAACGATGACCATGGCGGCTGGCAACTCGAATATGACGCCGAAGCGCTTGGAGGGCAAGCGAAAGCACTCCCCGATTACCAAAAATTTCAAAAATATTAGACTTTTTTTTCCGTGTCGGCTTTTTCTTCAGGATATTCAATTCGGGCGTGATGCACCGATTTCATCACTTTCTTAAACTCTTTTTTGCACAATTCTAATTCCCGAAATGAAATTTTGGCATCTTCCATTTGCCCCTGGTTAATTTTATTAGATACCAGCTTATCAATCATCTCATTAATTTGCTCCTCCGAAGGGTTCTTCAAGCTTTTGCAAGCCGCTTCTATAGTATCTGCCATCATGACGATGCTTTCCTCCTTACTGCGCGGCTTGGGTCCTGGGTATTGAAACAAACTGGTATCCAATGCTTTATCTGGATTTTCATTGGTATAAAGCCGATAAAAATACTCCACCCGCGTGGTGCCGTGATGTGTGCGAATGAAATCAATAATCACATTGGGAAGCCGATGCTTTTTTGCCATTTGTACCCCTTCCTGTACATGCTCGATGATCAAAGCGGCACTTTCTACGGGCGTTTTACCTTCGTGTGGATTTTTACTACCTTGATTTTCAATAAAAAATGTGGGATTCAAACTTTTGCCAATATCGTGGTACAAAGCACCTACTTTGACCAGCAGGGGGTCGGCACCGATTTTTCTAGCAGCAGCTTCCGCCAGATTGGCTACCTGAAGCGAGTGCTGTAAGGTACCGGGGGCCTTGATCGCCAATTCTCTCAACAAGGGGCGATTCATATCAGATAATTCCATCAACGTGATTGGCGAGGTAAAACCAAAAATCCGCTCCAGCAGTGGGATCAATGGATAAGCCAGCATCGTCAGAAAAACATTGATAAATATCCAAGTGAAGACCGACCAATCCACTTCGTTGATATCACCGGATTGGATGAGCGACAACCCCAGAAAAGCAAGGGCGTAGGTCAAAAAAATATACACCATGGAAGAGAAAAAACGCGACCAGTTTTTGGTATCTATTTCTTCCAATAACACGACAATGCCCGCCAGAATTTGCAAAACAGTGAATTCATAACCCAAAGAAGATAAAAAACTGGCGATCATGACAATCGTAACATGGGTAAAAAAGGCAAGTTGCGTATTGTAAAAAGTTTTAATTAAAATAGGCACAATACAAAAAGGCACCAAATAAGCACTCAGCACGTTGGTGTGCTCTACGGCATAGATCACATACCCATAAATGACCAGCCACATCAGCAGAAAGAGGAGGTCGCGGTATTTTCGATAATGGCTTGGAAAATTTAACCACAGATACCAGATAAAAATCCCGACAATCAGGGCTGTCAGTAGTAAATACCCTCCAAAAACCATCCATTGAGAGCTTCGGGTAGTGAGGTCTTTTTCAAATTGCTCTTTCAGGGAGACCAATTGCTGGTAAATTTCATCCGTCACAACGCTTCCGCGCGCAATGATCAAATCGCCGGCTTTGACCAACCCTCTTGTTTTGGAAATAGCAGACAAGGCATCTGCCTGGAATTTTTCGGTCAGTGCCTGGCTATAGCTGACATTGGTTTTGATTGCTTTTTCAAGCGGATCATACAAAAAATCAGGCTCTGCCAGCCGGCTATACGGCAGCGAGTCTGTCAGCAATGCTTTGGCAGATTCCAGCGTGAGCATATACTCCAGGGTTTGTTCTTGTGTTACATTGCCTCTTAAGACATTGATCACAAAATCCTTTCCCTTTCCCTGCTGAGCCGGAGCAAGCTGGATAATTCCTCTTTCATAAATTCGTTCCAGCAAGCGATTGCCATAAGTCAAGTAGCGGTTTGTATTCGTTTTGACATCCAGGAACTGGTCTTCGTTTTTTACAATATTGAGTTGCTTGATGAACGCTTCTTTGAAAAGCTGCTTTTGTTGCTTAACAACCTCCAAATCCATTTCGTAATAAGGTGAAAAATCAGCTTTTATCTGCGCGGTTTCGGCGGCGAGTTCTGCATCTGTTTTTTTAATAGCAAAATCAAAAGGCGCTACCAAATCGTCGTACCTCCAGGTTTGCCCTTTTTCAAACTCGTACTTAAAAGTCAATTGATCCGGGAATAAAAAACTGATAGAAACAATCACGCCCAATATGATCACATACCTGGTGATAGTGGGCAGGTTTGTAATAAATGTATTCCAGATGGTACTCATACTTACAAAGATAAACAATCGCAACTAAAAATCGGGACTACCCTTCCTGGCGAGGCGTCCATTTTACTTCTTCTATGCCCAAGTCATAGCCAACTTTTCGACCCAATACAAAAAGATAATCAGACAAGCGGTTGAGGTATCTGATGATTATTGCTTCCACAGATTCTTCCATCGCCAGGGCAACAACTTGGCGCTCCGCCCGCCGGCATACACAACGAGCAATATGGCAAAAAGAAACGGTACTATGCCCGCCGGGCAATATGAAGTGCTTCAGAGGAGGAAGAATTTCATTCATTTGGTCTATCTGTTGCTCTATCGCGCTGATATCTGCTTCTGTCAGGTCGGGTGTAATCATGTCTTTTGAAGGATCACTCGCCAGGTTGGATCCAATGGTAAACAAACGATCCTGCACTTTTTTGAGAAAATCCCTGATTTTGTCATCTGATGCCAGATCGCGCACCAGCCCGATGTAGGAATTGAGCTCATCCACGGTGCCATAGGCTTCTATCCGAATGTGATTTTTAGGCAGGCGTTTGCCGCCAAACAAGGAAGTCTCTCCTTTGTCGCCCGTCTTGGTATAAATTTTTATCGCCATCGTGATTGTTAGAAAAGTTTTATAAAATACACTTCTTCAGCTATTTGTGTTCGAATCATTCGATTACAAACGGATACAAACGACTACAAACGGCATTAAACGTTTATTATACGACTCTTGATTGACAGCCCCTGCATCTTTGCAAAGTCAAAACAACAAATTCGTTAATCAAAAACAATGTGTCATGAACAATTTAAGAAACAAAGTACAACTTATCGGTCATCTTGGCAAGGATGTGGAGATCAAAGAATTTAAGAACGGCAATTCCATCGCGAGGGTATCCATTGCTACCAAAGAAATATACCAAAATACAAAGGGAGAAAAGGTAGTGGACGTGCAATGGCACAGCCTCGTGGGCTGGGGCAAATTAGCTGAAATGATGCAGGTATTTTTTAAAAAAGGAAAAGAAGTGGCGATTCAGGGCCGCCTGACGCATCGTACGTTTGAGGACAAGGAAGGGAAAGCCAGGTTTATTTCAGAAATTATCGTGAGCGATTTTATGCTGCTCAATTAAGGATTATATCATCCAGACAAATCAAGTTGCCCGGGGCTTCTTCGCAAACGCTCTGGGCTTTCTGCCTTATTTTCCCAACGATTTCTCGCTATTTTTAGCCGCTATTATATCCTTTTTTTGTTAATGGGTCAAATCGGTTGATTTACTTTTTAGATTTCGCAAATCTTGAAAATTCACGAAATCGTATCCACTATTTTGACCCATTGCTCTTTTTTTTATCTTCCTGAGCAACTTTATTGCAAACAAAAAGTTAAGGCTTTGGCAAATTTTGGGCTTTTCTAAATTTTTTGAAGAGGTTTGCGTTATTGTGTACAAGTTTCAATGTTTCAAAACGATTTGATCCATGAAAAATCTCTTTTTACTCTCAATCGCTTATTTGTTTTCCACTTTTGTGTTGGCGGATGGCGGCTATTCTATCAAAATTAAATTAGAAAATTACCCCCAACAACAGCTCTTCCTGGGTTATTACTACGGTGAAAAACCCTACTCAAAGGATACCGCTACCATCAATGAAAAGGGCTTTTTTGTGTTTGAAGGGACTACCGAGTTGCCCGGTGGCATTTACATCCTCATCATGCCACCCAACAATACTTATTTTCAAATTATAGTAAATCCTGGAGAGCAACATTTTACGATCAGAACGGATGCCACGGCGCCCACTGAACGAGCAAAAGTAGAAGGCTCTTTGGATAATCGATTGTTTTTTGATTATTTGAATTATCTGTCTGCTCGCCGGCCTGATGCAGATACCCTGCGCAAACAAATTGAAAAACTGAGCGATAACCCCACCGAAAAAGAAAAGCGCCAAGCGGCATTGAATAAAATCAACCAAGAAGTAGAAAAATATCGCAGTGATATTGTGAATAAATATCCGAAAAGCCTTACTGCCGCTCTTATCCGATCAACTATGGAACTGAAAATACCCGAGTTTGAAGGTTCCGAAAAGGAAATACAGTTTAAGCAGTGGCGCTACGCTCTTGATCATTGGTTTGACAATGTAGATCTGGCAGATCCCAGATTACTTTATACGCCGTTTTTGTTTGGGCATATTGACCAATACATCCAAAAAATGAATGTCCAGCATCCAGATAGCCTCTCAAAGGCATTGGATATTGTACTTACAAAAGCCAAACCAGCACCTGAGACCTTCAAGTTCTACCTCATTCACTACCTTAATTTCTTTGCAAAATCCGAAATAGTAGGTATGGATGCTGTTTATGTGCATTTAGTGGAGAAATATTACGCCACAGGACAAGCCCCCTGGACGGAAAAGGAGCAGTTGGAAAAAATTATTGAAAACGGGATGGGACTCAAACCAACGCTCATTGGCAAAATTGCACCGAATATTGAACTGATCAAGCGTGATGGCTCAAAAATGAGCTTACACGAGGTGGATTCGGACTACACGATTTTGTACATTTGGAAATACGACTGCGGTCATTGCAAAAAATCTACGCCCATAATCAAGGAATTCTATGAAAAATATAAAGATAAAGGGGTTAAAATCGTAGCGATCTGCTTCCAATTTGGCGCCGATGTATCTCCTTGCTGGAATTATGTAGATGAAAATGGTATCCAGGATTGGATCCATACGGTGGATCCATACAACCGCTCTCGGTACCGCGATTTGTACTACATCAGATCTACCCCACAGATTTATATTTTGGATAGAAAAAAAGAAATTTTATCCAAACGCATTGGTGCAAGCCAACTGGAGGAAGTAATGAACCGGATTATTGAAATGAAAAATAAGGAAAAGGAAAAGGATAGTGGCAAGTAATCTTGTGCCAAAAGTTATGGCTGTGGCTATCAACTTTTGAGGAATGGGTCAAAGCAGTTACTCTTTAGATTTGTCAAATCTGAAAGCTTTGACAAATCTCACCAAAATGATATACCGCAGCACCAAATATAAAAGGCGTTGGGAAGATCAAACTTCCCAACGCAGCAACGATTTATCAGAAAAATGCGGATAGTACTGGAAAATTGGAGGCATTTAAACCTCGGCTTCCTGCTCCACCTGTTTAGGTTGATGGTTGGTACTCGTTTCAAGGTTTAGTCCTTCAGTCGTCTTTTTTCTGAACCCAAACAAGTGCCCGAAGAAAGCAGTCATATTATCCACTACTTGATAGCCCGCTGGTACAACCAGGAGGGTCAAAAACATAGAACTGATCAAACCACCAATCAACACCCAGCCCAGTCCATTTTTCCACTCGGAGGCAGCGCCTTCTGCCAAGGCAATCGGAGTCATACCGATTACCAGTGCCATGGTTGTCATCAAAATCGGACGCAAACGCTCCTGACCAGCTTGTATCAGCGATTCGAAGGTATTGTGCCCCTGGGCTTTCGCCTGGTTGGCAAAGTCCACAAGCAGGATAGCGTTTTTCGCTACCAAGCCCATCAACATGATGATACCCAAAATGGAAAAGATATTCAAAGTGTTCATAGTCAATGCCAAGGCCAGAAAAGCACCCACCATTGCCACCGGTAAGGATAGTAACACCACCACCGGATATAAGTAAGAATCGAACAAGGCCACCATGATCAAGTACATGAAGATGATACCCGCCAGCAGCGCCAATCCCAAACTCGCAAAGCCTTCGTTCTGGTTCTTCAGATCACCATCGTATTTGATATTGACACCAGGAGGCGGTGGATTTTCTGCCACCCAAGCCTGCATTTCCGCGCCAATCGTACCCGAAGGTACTCCCAGTGCCTTGGAAGTCAGCTTTACAGACGGATTCCGGTCGCTGCGTTCTAAACGTGAAGGACCAACCGTGGGCGTGATGGTGGCAAATTGCTCTAGCTTAATCAACTGACCACGATTGTTCATAATAGTGATACTCGCTACGTCTTGGGCGTTGCGACGGTCAAATTGATCCAACAACACGTTGATGTCGTATTCATTATTCCCATCTTTGAATTGCGCATCGGTATTACCACTGAAAGCGGTTTGCAGTGTAGCGCCTACCGAAGCCATACTCAAGCCCAATTCCGACATTCGCAAGCGATCTACTTGTACGCTGATCTCTGGATTACCATCTTCTATCGAGAGTTCTGGCTCGAGTGTTCCTTTGATGGATTTTGTCTTTTCCAATAGTTTATCGGCATATTCCATTGCCTGTGCCAATTCGGTGCTACTCACAAATACTTGAATGGGCGCATCATTGGCACCTCCGCCCACAAAGCCCACTTCTGAGGCAGAAATTTCTACACCCGGGAACATTTGTTCCAGGGTATTCTTGGTATTCCAGGCATATACGGGTGTCGAAACGTTACGCTGGTCCTTATCTACAAGTTTAATTTGCATTTCAGCCAGATAAGAACTATTTTGCCCACCAAATTGCCCGGTATTTGTACCTACAGTTGTAAAAACGCCCGTTACTTCTGGCTGCTCAAAGAAGTATTTTTCCACTTTCTGCGTCAAGCTGTTGGTTTCTTCGATGGTGGCATCTTTTGGCAATTCAAATTGGACAATGAACTCGCCCTGGTCACTTTGCGTAAAAAATTCACTGCCAATATAACCGCCTACCACTAAGAAAAAGGAGCTAAAAAATACAATAGTTGTGGTAATCAGCACCACTGCCCGGTAGCGAAGCGACCACTTAAGGATATTAATGTAGCGATTGGTCAGATTGGTTAATCCGCGTTCAAAGCTCCCGAAAATAAGATTCGCCAGCGAGCCTTTTTTGTAATGCTGCAATTTTGAAAAACGAGCTGCCAGAGAAGGCGTGATCGTGTAAGATACCAGCAAACTGAGCAAGGTGGAAATCATCACCACCACTGCGAATTGGCGCATGATGTTGCCCACGATACCCGTCAAAACAGATAATGGCAGGAATACCACCACAATTACCATTGTGATAGACAAAGCCGCCAGGAAAATTTCACGGCTCGCATCCAAAGCAGCCTGCCGACTTTTTTTGCCCATTTCCAAGTGGCGATAAATATTTTCCAACACCACAATCGAGTCATCCACCAGGATACCAATCACGAGTGACATCGCCAGCAGGGTCATCAGGTTGAAGGTATAACCCAGGGCGTACATCCCGATGAAAGTGGTCACCAGAGATACCGGAATGGCAATCAGAACGATCAAAGCATTGCGCAAGCTATGCAAGAACAGCAGCATCACTGCTGCTACCAGCAAAATCGCCAGTATGATGTCGTGCGTTACAGCATCCACCGCTTCCAGCGTAAAATCAGAAGAATCACCGGCAATATCAAATCGCAGAGCTTCATTTTTGTACTGTTCCTCCAGTTTTTTGAATTCCTCTCGCACCAGGGCGCTTACTGCTACGGCGTTGGCATCGGTTTGTTTCAATACCTGTAAGCCGATGGAGGGCGTGCCATCCACTCGCGTGAGCGAAGTAATTTCCTTTTCAGTATCAATCACTTCTGCGATCTCTGAAAGCTTGATGGGTGCACCCGCTGCATTGGTAGCAACCGATAGATTACGTATTTCTTCCACCGTTTTGAGTTTTCCAGCCAGCCGGATGGATACCTGTTCATTGTTGTCTTTCACTTTACCCGTCGGAAATTCTAAGTTGGCCTGTTGAATTGCTTGGGTCACCTGCAAAATCGAAAGCCCGTATTGTTCGAGTTTATCTTTTTTTACATTGACGCGAATTTCTCGTTCTACACCCCCGATGAGGTTGATTTGCGCTACCCCTTCTAACTGCGACAAAGCGGGCTTGATCTGATCGTCCATCAAATCGTAAAACTTAGTAGCTGGCAGCGTGGAAGTAGCGCCCACACTCATAATTGGAAAATCATCTGAAGAAAATTTGGAAATAATGGGCACATCTGCATCTTGTGGCAGGGTATTTTGTATCTGATCGAGTTTTCGCTGCGCCTCTTGTAACGCTACATCAATATTGACATTGTCCTTGAATTGTACGATTACTACGGAGTAATTCTCTAAGGAAGTAGAATTGATCGTTGTGATTTTTTCCAGACCGGAAATAGCGTCCTCGATTCTTCTGGTGACGGAGTTTTCTACTTCTGCAGGTGCAGCGCCCGGATACAGGGTAGAAATCGTTAAAACAGGTGCGGAGAATTTAGGAATCAATTCATAACTCAATTGCTGGTAGCTAAATAAACCAAGCAGCGTGAGCGCCGAAAACACTACGACGAGCAGCGAGGGGCGATCTATGGATAGTTTTATCATTTTTTAAGGTGTTGATTGGCTAATTTTGCCCAAGCGCTAATTTTTATCTTGAAAATCAGCAACAGCGCAGATCAGCCCATGAGCGAATTACTGAATAACCTTCACTTCCGAGTCGTTTTGCAAATTGATCTGACCAGATACAATGACTGTTTCGCCTTCCGACAGACCACTTAATACCTCCACTTTTTTGCCAAAAAGCTTTCCGGCTTCTACCTTGCGCAGCTTTGCCTTGCCGTTTTCGAGTACATACACTTCGCCTTTGGTGATACTGCCTACGAATGCATCGCGCGGTACAGCCAAAGTTGCCACGGGTTGTCCGGCTACGAAAGTGGCACGACCATTCATACCAGCTTTGATTGAATTGCCATTTGCCAGGGTGATTTTCACGGGAAAACGCTTGCTAGCATCCGCCTTGACATCAATAAATGAAATCATACCAGAAAAAGATTTACCCGGTAGTACATCCACCGTCAGGTTTACCTTTTGCCCAGTTTTCACGGTTACCACTTGATCTTCCGTCAGATAAACTTCCAATTCAATAGGATTGATATTCACTACATTAGCTACTGGAGCGCCTGGCGCGAGATAGGAGCCTTGCTCTACATTCATCCGGTTGACCGTGCCGGCAATTGGCGATTTCATGTAAGTGTCGTTTATTTGCTTTTGCAAGGATTCGATTTGAATCTTCAGGCTTTCCACACCCAATTTGGCATCTTCGTACTGCGTTTCGGTCACACCGCCGTCCTGGAGCAAGTTGGACAAACGCTTGAGGTCTTTCTCTGCTTTACCGAGGTTCAATTCCAGCGACCGTTTTTGGTTTTCCAGCAGTTTATTGTCCACTGTCAGAATCAATTGATCTTTTTTTACAAAAGAGCCTTCATCAATTTTCAGGCTGGTGATTCTGCCATTTACATCCGAAATGATGGTCAATTCTTTGGAAGGCCGGAAAGTGCCATTTACTGTGAAATTGCTACTGAAGGTTTCCTTAGCGACTTGAGCTACATTGACCGGAATGACCGAGGAGCGTACCTGTGTAAGCTCCGAATTGGCTTTCATGGTTTCTTTGTTTTCCGACAAACGCCAGCTGGCAGCTATAATTGCAGCTGCGATTGCCAGAATCGTAATAGTAGTACTGATGATTCTTCTGGTATTCATGATATATTTTATTTGAATAAGATTATTTGTTTAAAATAGAATTTAATAGGGTTCCTTTCGCATGTTGCAGATCAATTTCAGCCAATTTTACCTCCAGCAGGGTCGTCAAGTAATTCGTTTGGGCTTCTCGCATGGAAGTCTCAGCGCTCAACACTTCCGTGATAGAGGTAATTCCTTCTGTAAAGCGATTTTGAGCAATGCGATACACTTCCTCCGCCACGCTACGGTTTTCCGACAAGACTTGTAAGTTGTTAATATTAGTTTGGAGTTTTTGAATAGCGTTATTGTATTGCAAACGAAGGGATTGTTCGGTAAGCAAGCGGGCCTGCGCCAACTGGCTTTGGTCAATCTGTGCCTGCTGAATTTGTGATTTTTTCTTAAAACCATCAAAAATAGGTATGCTCAGGGCCAGCCCTACCGAACCAAAATTGAACCATTGCAATTCACTGAAGGTATTGCCCTGCCCCTGGTAGTTGTAGTTGCCAAACAGATACAAGGATGGCCAATAGCCGGCGCGGTACTGCTCTACGTTCAGATCGTTCAATTCGCGCTGCACTTCCAGTAAGGTCAAGTCCTTTTTCTGAGAAAAATCAGCGATAATGGCTTGTAAATCAGGGATGATATAAGCTGCCTCTTGAATCGTATCCGTCAATGCAATGGGTTGATCGAGCGGCATTGCCATATAAAATTTGAGCGCCTGTTTGAGTTGCTCCACCTGTAGCGCCAGGTTTTTAAGCTGGTTTTCGAGATTGATACGGTTAACGTTCAGTTGATCTACATCAATTTTTTTGGCAAAACCATTTTCCTGTTGTTTTTGCGTCAGTTGGAGCAGGCGATTCACTTGCTGCAGGTTGGCCTGAAGTATATTCTGCTGCTTTTGAGTGATTTGGATAGAATAATATAATCGCGCGATTTCATAGCCCAAATCATCTTTGGTCTTTTCCGCTTGTTGTTCGTACAGTTTTTTCAACTTTCGTGTGGCACCCAAACCGATAAAGAAGGTCTTACTAAACAGCATTTGATTTACTTCGGCTGTAAACAGGGTATTCATTTTGGTGCCAAATTGTACCCCCACTTGCTTTCCCGGCTCCCCAAAAAACTCTCCGGGCAAAAGCTGAGTAGCCAATTGTACGTTGTAGATGTACTGCCCGTTGATGTTTACTTGTGGCAAGCCAATACTCAGTATTTCTTTCACCTTATAGTCATTCTTGGTAATGTCGAGCAACGCTGTCTGGACGCGAGGGCTGTTCTCGATGGCGTAGCTGATGGATTCCTGAAGGCTTAAGGGTTTAAGATTTTCTTGTGCCTTCGTTTCTGCTAAAACAAGCAGAAGCATTAGACAAAATAAAAGTTTAAATTCCTTCATAATAGTTAGCGATTTTAGAATTTTAGTTTGTTTCTTTTATGACTGAACGATTGGTCATAAACAGACACATAACGTTCAATCACTTTTTTTAGTTCTGCAAAAGCCGAACTTTTAGTCCGAAATTGTTTTCTATTCGTCGGGTCTCAGTCATCATTCGCCGAAATTGCAGATTGCGCTGCCTGCATCCGCTCCCATTTTTCAATAAGCTTGGGCATTTCTTCCGACATAAAAAGGTGAAAGCTGAATATTTTTCTTAAGCCTTCATTAAACGCTTTGTGTCGGTTCGGGTCCCTCAGTTTTAAAGCATCGGAAAGCACTTTGTCCACTTCTTCAAAGTCAGACATTTTACACTTCGCCTGTTCCAACCAGTTTTCGGCATTTAGCTTGAAGTAGCGCTTCCGATCCCCGCTAAAAGTGAGGTATTCCACAATCCCTTTCAGCATTAGCATATTCAGGGCATGACTAATGGAACTCTTGCTCGCGCCTAAAAATTCCTGAATCGCGTAAAAAGTTTGATACGGTGGGTCTGCCAACAACAAAAATCCCACCACTCTACCTACCAAAGGCGGGATATGGGTCTTCTCAAAGGCAATCCCAATTTCTTCCACCTTGTGCTTTAGAAATTCTAAAGAAAAACTTTCCTCTTGTTGCATCCTGTCTGCTTTTGATTTTGTTGATTGCTATTATTCTTGTGGCGAAAGTGTACATCCAGCAAACAACAAATTCTTGTACAAATTTAATTTGCTTTAGTTAGTTCTGCAACAACCGAACCAAAAAGAAGGTTTAAAATTCGCCGAAATAAAATTTAATTTTGTTTGCAAACACTTTAAAACAAAGAAATTCAGGGAATGAAAAAAATTTTGTTAATAGACCAACCGCATCTTTTTCTCGAAGAACGACTCACCGAATTAGGTTTTGAATTACTTCGTTTTTATCACGCTGAAGAATCAGAAATTTGGAAAGTACTGTCAACTTGCTTCGGAGTAGTCATGCGCAGTCGCTTTCACATTGGCAAAAATTTTATTGACCAGGGCAAAAATCTACGCTTTATCGCAAGAGAAGGCGTTGGCATAGAACACATTGATGCAGCCTATGCCGAAAGTAAAGGGATACAAATTATTATTTCGCCTGAGGGCAGCCGTGATACAGTTGCAGAACACACCCTGGGCTTGCTTCTGGCCTTGATGAACAATCTCGCTCGTGCCGACCGACAGGTGCGCAGCGGGCAATGGACGCGGGAGGGCAATCGGGCTGTTGAAATAAAAGGAAAAACACTTGGGATCATCGGATACGGCAATATGGGCAGCGCGCTGGCACAGCGCCTACAAGGCTTTGGTGCACAGCTCATTGCGTATGATAAATTTAAATCGAATTATTCAGATGGCAGGGTGGAGGAAGTAAATTTGCAAACGATTTTTGAGGAGAGCGATATTATCAGTTTACATATCCCCTACTCTACCGACAATCATTATTTTGTAAATGATGTTTTTTTAAACAGTTTTCGGAAGAATATTTTTTTAGTGAATACTGCCCGTGGCTTGGTTTTGAATACAGCTGATTTGGTAAAACACCTGCAGAGTGGCAAAGTGCGCGGTGCAGCACTCGATGTATTGGAATACGAAGAAACTTCTTTTAATTTCCTTCAATTTGACAAACTGCCAGCCGCTTTTCAGTACCTTATCCAGGCCGATAATGTCATCTTATCGCCCCATATCGCCGGTTGGTCGTTTGAGTCCAAATTGAAGCATGCACAGGTGTTAGCTGAAAAAATCGAAAAACACTTTGTATAAGCTTTACCCCTCCTCCGTTCGGTAGGGCGTTCTTGCTACGATAGCGCGCCCCAGTGTGAGTTCATCGGCGTACTCCAATTCTCCTCCGAAGGAAACCCCGCGAGCGATCAGGCTCACTTTCACCTCGTGTTCTTTGAGGCGTTTTGAAATATAAAAAATGGTGGTATCCCCCTCAATGGTAGGATTCACTGCCATTATAATTTCTTTAATCGCGCCCTGTTGCACCCGAAGTAGCAGGGATTCAATGTTCAGATCCCCCGGCCCAATCCCTTCGATAGGCGAAATAACACCCCCCAATACGTGGTAAATCCCGCGGTACTGCCCTGTATCTTCTATTGCCATCACATCCCGAATAGACTCCACTACACAAACCAAAGCCTTATCTCGGCGCGGATCGGCGCAAATTGTACAAACAGAATCATCCGACAAATTGTGGCAAACGCTACAAAATTTTATTTGTTTGCGCATTTTAAGAATTGCTTCCGTGAATTGCTCGGTCACATGGGTATTTTGGTTTACCAAATGCAAAACCAATCGCAGTGCCGTTTTTTTACCTACTCCAGGCAGCATGGCAAAAGCATTTACCGCTTCCTCGATCAATTTGGATGAGAAATTCATATAACAGCAAATTTAGAAAAAGTCATCATACAAAAACGAGAAAATAGAAAGGCGGAGCCAAGGTATTTCAAATTTTTAAAACCCAATGGAAAACTATACCTCAGCGATTCTGTTCAAAGAAAATAACTTTGTCCAATGTTTTCGTTGGGGAAAAGCTCAATTATCTTTTTATTTGCAATCGGAAATAAAAATTTTGTTCACCCAAAATTGTAAGATGTATGGCGGAAGTCATTCGAATGCCCAGAATGAGCGATACGATGGAAGAGGGGAATATCGTGGGATGGCTAAAAAAAGAGGGCGATAAAGTAGAACCCGGCGATACCCTCGCTGAGGTGGAAACCGATAAAGCGACAATGGAATTGGATAGCCCAGAAGAAGGGATCTTGTTGCATATTGCTGTGAAAGAAGGACCTGTACCCATCAATGGTGTAATCGCAGTAATCGGAAAAGCTGGAGAAGATTGGAAAGCGGCTATCGAAAGTGCTGGCACAAATGGAAAAACAACTGCCGAAACTGCTGTGGAAACAACTGCACCAAAGCCAGAAGAAAAAATAACCACTCCAATAGCCATCAGCGATTCAGGATCGGATGCGGATGCAAGCCGTATCAAAGCTTCTCCTTTGGCAAAAAATATCGCCAAAGAAGCTGGAGTAGATCTAAAAACACTCGAAGGCTCTGGTGATCATGGTAGAATTGTGAAGCGCGACGTAGAAGCAGCGATTGAATCACAAAAAACAAACACCGCACCTCAACATAGCACCAGCAGTGCCCCAGAAGTACCTGCCGTTCAATCATTCGCATTCATGGGCGATGCCGCCAGCTACGAAGATAAGCCACTTAGCCAGATGCGGAAAACCATTGCCCGCCGCTTGAGTGAGAGTAAATTTACAGCGCCACATTTCTATTTGACCATAGAGGTCAATATGGATAAAGCCGTAGCAATGCGCAAGCAGGTCAACGAAGTAGCACCTGTAAAGATTTCCTTCAACGATTTTGTAATCAAAGCCTGTGCCGCCGCACTCAGGCAGCATCCCGCCGTGAATGCTTCCTGGCTGGGCGATAAAATGCGGTATCACAAAAATGTTCACATTGGTGTAGCCGTAGCAGTAGAGGAAGGCTTGTTAGTGCCGGTGATTCGATTTGCGGATATGAAGACGCTTTCGCAAATCAATACCGAAGTGAAAGTGCTGGCCGAAAAAGCAAAGGAACGAAAACTACAACCCGATGAAATGCAAGGCAATACCTTTACCATTTCTAACTTGGGTATGTTTGGCATCGAAGAATTCACTGCTATCATTAATCCGCCGGATAGCTGTATTCTGGCAGTGGGTGCTATCGTAGAAAAGCCGATTGTAAAAAATGGCGAAATAGCCGTCGGGAATATGATGCGCGTAACCCTCTCCTGCGATCACCGCGTGGTGGATGGGGCTACGGGCGCTCAATTTTTGCAGACGCTCAAAGGCATTTTGGAAGATCCGATTCGACTTTTGGTATAAATACTTGTTGATGTGGCAGTATTCTAATATCGCCACATCCCTACATGACCATTTTTTAGAATGAAAAAAACAATTGTATTAGGCGCTTCAACCAATCCCGCTCGGTACGCTCACACCGCCGTGAAATGGCTGAGCAACAAAGGGCACGAGGTGATTGCCTTGGGCAAGCAGGAGGGCACTATACATGGCGTTGAAATTCTGAAAGACAAACCCCTCGTCGAAGGAGTGGATACTGTCACGCTCTATCTTAATCCGGATTTGCAAAAAGCCTACTACGACTATATCTTAGCATTAAATCCCAAGCGCCTTATTTTTAATCCAGGAACTGAAAATGCAGAATTGGCAAGGCTTGCAAGGGAAAAAGGCATCCAGGTTGAATTTGCCTGTACCCTTACGATGCTCTCTGTAGGAAATTATTAAACTCCCAAACAACACAACTCATGCCTTTTGAACCTCCGGCATCTTGCAGGCTTCATCTGCCTTTTTGCCGCACACGCTACATTCACCGATTTGATTTTTCAGCATCGGGTTATTCGTAGCACAAGTACCACGAAACTCCTGCCCTGTGAAAATATGCCGGATATTGATCATCAAAAAAGCAAGAACAAAAAAGCCCAAAATAATTCCAAAGACATACAAAAATTCCATCTTCGCTTCGATTTATTGAACATTAATTTAACGCTTGCTATGAAATAAGGTTTATTTTTGCAGGCGCGGAGCAAAAATACGCAAAAATGCACACGATGCAGGAAAAATTGGAAGCATTCGCGCGATTATTGAAAATCATGGATGAGTTGCGCGAACAGTGCCCGTGGGATCGCAAACAGACTTTGCAAAGCCTGCGCAATTTGACCATTGAAGAAACTTACGAACTGGCAGATGCCATTTTGGAAGAGAATCTGGCGGATGTAAAAGAAGAAGTAGGGGATCTTTTGCTGCACATGGTGTTCTATGCGCGCATCGCCAGCGAAAGCGGCGCATTCGATATTGCAGATGCGTTGCACGCCATTTGTGATAAACTCGTTAAGCGGCATCCCCATATTTACGGCAACTGGAAAGTGACTGACGAAGAGGAAGTCAAAAAAAATTGGGAGCAACTCAAACTCCAGGAAGGTAAAAAATCTGTTTTGCAAGGCGTGCCCAATTCACTACCCGCTATTATCAAAGCATACAGGATGCAAGAGAAAACAAAGCAAGTAGGCTTTGAGTGGGAAAACACTGACCAGGTTTGGGCAAAGGTAGAAGAAGAAATTGAGGAATTGCAGGAAGCTGTACAACAACAGCACCCGACAGAAAAAATAGAGGAAGAATTCGGCGACGTTTTATTTTCATTGGTCAACTATGCCCGATTTATAGGAATAGACCCCGAAACCGCCCTGGAGCGTGTCAACCAAAAATTTAAAAAACGTTTTGAATACATTGAAGCGAACGCCCCAAAAAATTTGAAAGAGATGACCCTGGCAGAAATGGACCTGTTATGGGCAGAAGCCAAACAAAAGCTTTAGTAGCTATTGAATTTTCAAATAAATTTATATTTTAGAGTTAAACCGCTGCCAAAGCGGCGCTTATGATATCCTTAGATTAAGAATATGAAAAAAATTGAATTAGATATTGTAGCCTTATCGCATAGCGTCACACAGTCGCACAATTATGCCGTTGTGCTCGGAGAAATGGGAGGCGTAAGGCGATTGCCTATTGTAATTGGCAGCTTTGAAGCACAAGCTATTGCAGTAGCGATGGAGCGCATGACCCCCAACCGACCACTGACACACGATCTGTTCAAAAATGTTTTGGATACCTTCAATGTTGAACTGAAAGAAGTCATCATTAGCAATCTGTTGGATGGCGTTTTCCACGCCAGGCTCGTATGCCTAAAAGACGGCGATCTTTATGAAATTGATGCCCGTACTTCTGATGCTTTGGCGCTGGCGGTACGCTTCGAGTGCCCGATTTACACTTATGAATTTATTCTGGACGCTGCTGGCGTTTCTCTGGAGGAAGAAGTACACGAGCAAGCACCAGAACCCCAGCGCGAGCGCCACAAACGCTCTTCTTCCTTCAAAAATTCGGCTTTATCAGCTTATTCTATCGAAGACCTCAACAAGATGCTGGAGGAGGTACTGTCAGAAGAAGATTACGAGCGGGCTGCTCAAATTCGCGACGAGATCAAACGCCGCAGTAGTCAGGATTGACCATACTTTTAGTCCTCACAATTGTTTGTAAATCAGCTAACTATCATCAGCTAACGGGTGCCGGTTTTGCAGTAGGTTTGAAATTGACGCGCCGGACTATTTTAGAAAGTACCCCGGGGAAAAAGCGTTTGAGGTACACGGCAAAAATCTCTTTGCCCCCTATCAGCGCTTCTTCCTTTTGTTTAAAAATCACCCGCAGTGCCTTTTGTGCAAACAAGCCTGGATCCATCCCTTTGCGTGTTTCATCTGCCATCACATTATTTTTAGAACCATCGCCTTTCAGCGCATTGATAGTCACATTGGTATGCACATAGCCAGGACAAATGATGGTCACTTTGATATTATAATCATAAAGTTCCGCCCGAAGCGAATCAAAAAAGCCATGCAGCGCATGCTTGGAAGCCGCATACGCCGAGCGATAAGGTACGCCAATTTTGCCCATTACGCTGCTGATCACAACGATCTGCCCTGCTCGCTGCCGAAGCAATACAGGCAATACCGCTTTAGCGACAGCCACCTTGCCCAAGTAATTGACATTCAATATCTTTTGATCCACTTCCAGCGCCGTATCCTGCGCCAGTGCCCGCTGTGAGATACCGGCATTATTGATGACAATATCTATGCGATCATATTTTTCAACAATCTGACTAACAGCATTTTCTATTACAGAAAAATCCGCCACATCCAAAGGCAGCACCAAAATATCGGCAGTGGCACCGCAGTTATTTTTCACTCGAAGCAATTCCTTTTCATTGCGGCTCGACAAAGCCAGCTTCGCGCCTTGTTCTGCAAAGGCATACGCCAGGTGCTCTCCGATACCCGAAGAAGCGCCCGTAATCCAAATCACTTTGTCCTGAAAATTCATCTCGGCTTGATTTTCACATTCAAAATTGAACTATTTGTACTCGATCTTTGAAGAGAATCCAGCTATTTATTCCGAAATGTAGTATATTGACATCAATTAGCAAATAAAAAATGAAAACAGTTTATTTGATTCGCCATGCCAAATCCAGTTGGGAGGATTCCCGGCTTCAAGACATAGAGCGCCCGCTGAACGAACGAGGGTTGAGAGATGCTCCTTTTATGGCAAAAATGCTCCGAGCTAAGGGTGTACAGGTAGATCAAATCGTATCAAGCCCTGCCAATCGGGCTTTTGCGACTGCTATGTTTTTTGCGGAAGCTTTTGATATTACAGAAAAGGACATCCAAGTTGTGCACCGAATTTATGAAGCGCTTCCCGAAACGGTCATAAAAATAATACAAGGCTTCGGCTCGGCGCAAAACACGGTTTTCCTCTTCGGGCATAACCCCACTTTGACAACGGTAGCCAACCTTTTTACCCACAAGCACATTTTTAATATTCCCACTTGTGGTATCGTTCGGATAGATGCTACTATTGATGATTGGGGGGCATTCCAATACCCGGCCGCTACGGTAACTGAATTTTATTACCCAAAACAATATTTCGCTTAATGCAAAAATTTTTTGTATTTATTTTAGTTTTGATTAGCACAAGCGCTTGTCGGCGCGAAGAGATAAAACCCTCCCTGAGTGAGCAAAAAATGACAGCGATACTTGTGGATATTCATATTGCAGAAGGTGCCATGCAGAACCTGACGCAAGTAAAAAGAGACAGCCTTTCAGGGATTTATTACGAGCAGATTTTTGAAATACACGATATCAAGCCGCAGGACTATGTGGAAATGATGCAATACCTGAAGAAAAATCCTAAAAAAATGGAGGCTTTGTACAAAAAAGTGCTCGAAAAACTGGAGCTGATGACCCAAAAAGTACAAGAGTAGCCCATCAGCAACCAGAAAGAGACAAGAGTTAACAAATATTTAATACAAGGCTACTATTGAAGCAATTTGAAAAATATAATTTTGTAAAACTGTTCATAACAATTAAATTGCATGGATGCTGTAAAGATTCTCATCGTTGACGACGAGCCTGACATCCTGGAGTTCCTCAAGTACAACCTGGAAAAAGAGGGCTACGAAATTTTTACGGCGAATGACGGCGAAGATGGTATTAAAATTGCCGAACGAGAACAGCCGCACTTAGTCATTTTAGACATTATGATGCCCAAAATGGACGGTGTGGAAGTATGCCGATACTTGCGTAGTAAAACAGAATTCGATAAAACGCTCATCGCTTTTCTCACCGCTCGAGAAGAGGACTATTCCCAAATTGCTGCACTGGATGTGGGCGGGGATGATTACATCACCAAGCCGATTCGACCCAGGGTTTTTATCAGCCGCATCAAAGCCCTGTTGCGCCGTTCTGAGCGGGAAGAAATAACCGATACTTTGGATATTATCAAAATTGCCGACCTCGCCATTGATAAGGAGCGGGTCAGCGTACAAAAAGGAGACCAGATAATCGAACTTGCCAAAAAGGAATTTGAACTGTTGTTTTTATTGGTATCCAAGCCGGGTAAGGTTTTTTCAAGAGAAGAAATCTTTAACAAAGTGTGGGGTACTGATGTTATAGTAGGTAATAGGACGATTGATGTGCATGTGCGCAAACTCCGTGAAAAAATTGGGGAGAATTATATCAAAACCATCAAGGGTATTGGCTACAAATTTGAATTTTAATGTTGAAAAATCCTACTCCACATCAAATTTCCCTTTTTTCCTCTACCATCATTTCATTTGTTTCTACTGTTTTATTATTTTTTATTTCCTTTTTGACTAAAGCGCCCTTTTCACCACTCGTTTATTTACTTTGGTTTATAATGATTGGCGCTATTGCTTATGCTGCTATTATTTTTTACTTAGAAAAATACATCTACCGGAAAATCAAATTAATATACAAAACCATACGAGAAGAGAAGCTATCGCCGCAAGAAAAAAACACCTCCATTGACATGAATACCAACATCATGGAAAATGTAGAAAAAGAAGTGGCGGAATGGGCAGGCTCTCAGAAAAGAGAAATAGACAAGTACAAATCCTGGGCGGAGTACCGCAGGCGATTTCTGGGCGATATTTCGCATGAGCTAAAAACGCCGATATTCAATATCCAGGGCTATTTGCATACGCTACTCGACGGTGGTTTGTACGATAGCCAGATCAACACTGCTTTTTTGCAAAAAGCAGCCAAAAATGTGGAGCGACTCAATACCATTGTGGAAGACCTTGAGTCCATTTCCCGCCTCGAATCGGAGGAATTGATCCTGGAAATGCAGGTTTTTGATATTAAAAAATTAGTGGAAGAAGTTTTTGATGATATAGAAATCAAGGCCATGGCGAAGAATATCAAGCTGGAATTCAAAGAAGGGGCCGCCCAAAGCTACAAAGTAAAAGCAGACCGAGAGAGTATCCGGCAAGTGATGACCAACCTGGTGAGCAATTCCGTTAAATACGGCAACCTTGGCGGAAAAACGAAAGTAGGGTTTTATGACATGGACAAGCATATCCTGGTGGAAGTAGCAGATAATGGCATTGGTATCAATAAAGAACACCTCAAGCATATCTTCGACCGTTTTTACAGAGTGGACAAACACCGCTCCCGCGATCAGGGTGGCTCCGGCCTGGGCTTAGCCATCGTCAAGCATATCGTGGAGGCACACAAGCAAACGGTTCATGTGCGCAGCACTCCAAATATTGGTTCTACATTTGGTTTTACGCTGGAAAAAGTCTGATATGCCGTCTGCTCACAGCACCGCCTGAAGTTTGGATTTGATCTCAGATATTTTCAGTCGGGTTGTTTCGTAGCCTATTTCATACAATTCCTTGTATTTATTGAATTGAAAAATACCATACTCGCGTACTTTGAGGGGTTCGATCAGCACATCGCATCGCTTCAGGTTTGGTTTAGAATTTGCCCAAATTGCCATTTCGAAGCAGCGGGTCGCAATACCGATCATACTGTCCACTGCTTTGCTTTGCACCGGCACGACCGGCATCACATTCACGCCAATGATCATATCTGATCGGCGTTGGAGGGGTTTCACAGGCATATTTTCGAGAGTGCCCCCATCCACATAAAGACTACCATTCATTTCAATCGGACGAAACACCAGCGGAATGGCGCAAGATGCCATCACCACCCTATGTAATTCGCCTCTGCTGATAAGCTCCAGTTTGCCCGACATCAAGTTGGTAACTGCGATAAAAAGCTTTTTTTCTAAAGCTTCAAAGCAATCATCTGGGATGTATGCCATGAGTCGCTCGCCCAGATAATCCAGAGAAGCCACCCCTTTATTTGGTAATGCGATTTTGAAAATTTTCAAAATATTGCTGTCCTTCACAAAATCAAGCATTTCTTCGGGTGATCTGCCTGCCGCGTATAGCGCGCCGATGATCGCCCCTGCACTCGTGCCCGCTATCACGCTTGGGTGTATGTTACTCTCTCCCAAAGCTTTCAAAACACCAATATGCACAATTCCCCTGGCACCACCCCCCGATAACGAAATCCCAATATTCATCTGATTGTCCATCATAACAAAGAGCTTGTTCATAGCATAAACGCTAGGACAAGCTCTTTATTTAAAACAATCTTGGAAATTAGTGTTTTACCAATTCCACGGCATACGCCCGATCCTTGCGTACCAGCGTGAGCGTATAAACCCCTGCTGGCAAGGCGCTTAGATCAAATTGAGCTTTGGTATCAATATTTTTAAATAGCTGTACTTGCTGCCCCAGCGCGTTGCTAATCAAAATCTGGTCGAAGCCAAGCGGGCTTTCCAGTGTCAGCCAATTAGATACCGGATTTGGGTATAACTTCAAGCCTTCCGCCAAGGATGGATCAAGCACACTGCTTACAAAATCAATATCCTCCAAATAGCGTGGGAAAATCTGATAGCCTGCATCAAAAGGGGAAGAACTATCGAATTGCCCACCGATGCCCGTCAAGTTGAATACGCCCACTGGGGCCGGCGTACCAAAAATATTGACATCTGCATCAATACGCATTTGGAAAGTAGTCGTACCGTTGGTCACATCCACATTGAAGCCAGAGCCGCTGTTGGTCCATTGAGAAGGGTTCGCCAGCGTTAGTCCATTAATTTTTATTAATTGAGATTCCGTGCTTTCGTTTAAGGCAGTCACTTCGCTTGGTGCCAGCAGCGCATTATTAGCAGAAAGCAAATCTATTTCTTCTGCATTGATCTGCGTCAAGCCATTAAAAAAGCCAATCTGACCCCGCACCGCGATTTGATCTCCTTCCTTCACCGTATAACCCAGGTTATTGTTGGAGTTGAATACACCAATGCCGTTGTTAGTGTTGTCAATAATGGTGAATTGAATTCCACTGCTACCACGCAGGTTCACCCCGTACACCACGCCTCGCAATTCGCACTTTACACCCAAAGAATCCGGGCGACCATCAGCGGCATTCGTCGTTACAACAGCAATGGGATAGAACGGAAAATCCGGCACGACTGGCACATAAGGATTGAAATCCTGGATGTATCGAGGTAAAATCTGGTAACCCGCATTGAATGGCGAAGCAGGATCAAATTGTCCGCCAAGACCTGTGAGTGTAAAAGTGCCAGAAGGTGCAGCCAAGCCGAAAATATCGGTATCTGCGTCAATGCGCATCTGAAAGGTATCCATGCCATTGGTGATGTCCACATTAAAACCGGAGCCACCGTTTGTCCAGTCGGCAACATCCAGCAACCGAATATTCTCCAGGCGAACTAATTGAGATTCAGTCGTTTCATTCAAAGTAGTAGCGGTAGTTGGTGCCACCAGCGCATTGTTTTGCGAAACACGCCAAAGCGTATCCGGCACGATTTGTGTTAAGCCGTTGAACTGATCAATTTTTCCTCGGATAATAACTTCATCGCCTTCTTTGACACTATAGCCGAAGGTTTTGGCAGAGCTGAATACGCCGATACCGTTGTTGGTGGCATCAATAATAGTGAATTGCAAACCATTGTTCCCCCTAAGGTTGATACCATACACAATGCCTTGCAACTGGCATTTTACATCCAAAGAATCGGCTTCGCCATTGGCATTATTCGTGGTGACGGTACTGATGGCGTACACAGGGTATTCCTGCGCTGCTAGCGACAGTGTGCACAAAAGCGTCAAAAGAAAAATAAAAAGCTTTTTCATAAGATCGGTTTTGGTAGTTCTTAAAATTTTGTTGTAAAGTTAGCAAACCAAAAAAAGAGGCTTGCCCTTTGGACAAACCTCTCGTGCTATTATTTGACAAATGTGTGTTATCTAACAATTAGTTAAAGATGTAGCGGAAGCCCAATTGGATGCTATAAGTATCAGAACCAAAAATAGCATCTTTCTGGAGGGTACTGTCCAACAGCCGTGTATTCGTACCAGAGCCAGTTGTTTGCATTCTATAAACAGGGATACCCTCTGCCGTTACACTTCTGAAAGTAAGAGGACGAGAGTTGATCACGCGATCTGATACACCCCATTCTTTGTTGATCAAATTGGTAACATTCAAAATATCTGCTCTAAACTGCAAGGTATTGCGCTTACCACCAATGTTTGCGAATAGATCCTGCACGAAAGACAAGTCTGCTCTCCACAACCATGGCAACAGTGCACCGTTACGCTCTGCATACTGGCCGCGGCGCCCGCTCAGATATTCATCCTGATTAATGTAAGCATCAAATGCGGCCGCTTGCTGTTCCGGTGTGAAAGTAATACCATTCAAAGTAAACTGCTCGAAGCGCAAATCGCTAGCATTATTTGGTACAAACATCAAATCGTTACCATTGATACCATCACCGTTCATATCCTGGTTGATCACATAAGAGAAACGACCTTGCGTAGCACCATTTACAAACAAACCAATCTGTGTGCCCAATGCCTTCAGCCACTCGAAGCGATAAGTAACTGTACCCAAGAAGCGGTGCCGCTGGTCATTGGCAGAGAATGCCAGGTCAGGGAAGTTGTTACCATTTACGCTGGAGATGCTATTGTAAGAACCACTAGCAATAGAACCTGCATCTACCAGGTTTTTCGCCTCTCCAAAGTTGTAAGCCACTTTTGCGAAAAGCCCCTTATCAAATTTCTTCTCCAAAGAAGCAGTAAAGGTATAAGCAGTACCTTCGTTCTGGTTGGTCAGATAAATCGCACCCGTAACGTTGTCATTGATACGAATGGCATTGTTCAAAGCGCTACCTGATAAGCCTGAACCTGGGTAACGAGGGCGATTGTCAGGACCAGCAAAAGTAGCTGTGGCTGGTTCTTCGTTGATGTTTTGGTAGTTGATACCATTTACATCCTTGTTGTAAATGAACTCCAAAGTAGCTACCAAGCCCCAAGGCAATTTCTTATCCACTGCGATGTTCGATCTCCAAACTTGTGGGAATTTGAAATCTTCATCGGTAATATCAATGTTGAAAGAAGTAGGCGTAGAAGGATTCTCAATAAACTGACCTGGGGTTGTCGTAAACGGACGAGTATTGGTGTTATCAATTTGCTCAAAGCCTGTCAGTACACCGTTGTTACCAATTTGGTTAGAAATCCATACAAAAGCCGGACGACCCGTGAAAATACCAGTACCACCACGAATCTGGAAGGTCTTGTCACCCTTCACATCAAAGTTGAAACCAAAACGTGGCGACCACAATGGCTTCGGATCTGGCAATTTAGCCGTGCTTACTTTCAATGAATTTCCATCTGGCGTACGATAGGTTTGATTCAATACTTGTTGGTTTTCAAAGCCCGTATCTCCAAAGAACGGAATATCCATGCGGATACCGCCAGTCAGGTTTAACTTGGAGCTTACCGCAAATTCATCTTGCAAGTAAAGCCCAGCGTAAGTTACTTCAGTAGGTTGTACTGGCTCAGCACCGCCTGGCAATGCAGAGTAGCGATACTGGAAGCGGCGCAGCGATATCGGTGAGGTAGTGCGGTTCGGATTTGCCTTTGCATCGTTAAGGTCAGTAAAGAAATCTTCTAAGCTATTGTACACAAATACACCCTGAGAACCTGGGAAGAATACATTGCGGAATTCCAGGCGTTCTACACTCAAACCAGCAGTAACGGTGTGCTTGTTCAGATAAATGGACAAGTTATCCTGCAATTGATACGTGGTATATTCCAACTGGTTGGCAGGTGTAAAAGGCTCGAAACCAGCAGAAATATAGGTTTGCCCTTCCTTTTGAATTTCGATCAATGGGAAAATATCGCCACTGCCGCGCACGCCACGGTTTTCATTCTGGAAGGTATAACCAGCGATCAAGTTGTTAGAGATTTTGCTACCAAAAAGCGTGTTCAATTCACCCACAACAGAGGTGATTTTGTCGAAAATGATATAGTTGGAGTTTTGATAGCTCATAGCACGGCCATTCGTACGGCGGTTACCAAAACCAAGCGAGCTGGAGTTGGAGATCAGTACATCTGATTCAGAATCCAAACGAGTAAAGCGGATGCTGAGTTTGTTGTTATCGTTGATGTTCCAGTCCAACTTTGCCAGGTATTTATCACCGTTCGTTTCCAGATTGTAGCCCTGATAAGCACCTGTTTCATAGCCAAAGTTGTCGCGCAAAAAGTTGGACACCGAGATCAAATCAGATTCCAATACACGTGTGGTATTGCCTTCTACGGGCTGGTTGCCAGTGTTGGCAAGTTCCTGATAGGGTTGAGCTCTGCGCTCCAATTCTACACTGGTAAAGAAGAACAACTTATTTTTGATAATTGGACCCCCCAAACGGAAACCGTATTGCTTGTTGTCGAATTGATTTTGTTCTCTGTTCAACTCTACATCGCCAGCGTTAATACCTGTAAAATTCTCATTGCGGAAAGTATAGAAAGCCGAACCAGAGAATTCATTCGTACCAGAGCGCGTTACCGCATTGATACCAGCACCTACAAAACCTGCTTGGCGCACATCAAAAGGGGCGATATTCACCTGTACTTCCTCAATAGCATCCAAGCTAATAGGGGCAATACCGGTACGACCACCTGGCTCACCCGCCAAACCAAAGCTATTGTTCAACAAAGAACCGTCAATTGTGATATTATTCAAACGGTTATCTTGACCAGCGAAAGAATTACCACGCGCCTGTGGTGTCAAGCGAGTGAAATCCAAAAAGTTTCTACTTACAGTAGGTAAAGAGTTCAACTGCTGTGATGTAATGTTAGTAGCAGCGCCTGTACGGTCAGAGCTGAATACGTCATTGCGGCTGGCAACTACCTCTACCGCGCTGATTTCAATTGCTTCGCTCAACAACTTGACGTCAAGCGTAGCAGCAGTACCCAAACTCAGGAATACATTATCGCGCTTTTGTTCCTGATAGCCTACATAGCTGATCGTTACTTCGTAAGGACCACCAATACGCATAGCAGGAATTGTAAAACGACCATCTTCATTGGTCACTGTACCATAACGAGTACCAGAAGGGGTATGAATAGCAACAACGGTAGCACCGATAAGCGCTTCATTGTTTTCATCAAGAATACGACCCACCATCGAGGAAGTCGTTACCTGAGCAATTGCTGTATTGCTCCATAAAATGCAGCCCATTGTAAAAGCAGCCATCATCAGGATGTTACTTTTGAAAAGGCTGATAGCCAAATTTTTCATAAACTTAGTGGTTTGGTTAAAGATGAATTTAATCCAAACACAAAGCTACGATCCGCAATGTTAATAGAATATGAATTTTTTCTTATTCCTTGATAACGAATAGTTTACAAGTAACTTAATATTCTGGCTTTGCAAAACCAAAAACTAAATTTGCCACCTTTTTACTCGTTTTTTAAAACAAAGTTTTAAACTGATGGAATTTTCAAAATTTTCGTCTTGTTATAAAAATAACTTTCCTGCCTTCAAAATTTTTCTTATTGCCAATTCCAGCGTTATTTGCACAAAAAAAACAAAATGAGTGTAGAAAATTCGGCTAATCACTTCGAAACCATCGCCATACGAACCCAAACACAACGCTCCCACAATCGAGAGCACACTGCTCCTATTTACCTGACCTCCAGCTTTTTATTTGATGATGCCGAACACGCGCGGGCTTTATTTTCAGAAGAAATTGAAGGAAACATCTACGCCCGCTATGCCAATCCGAATAACGATGAATTGATTGAAAAGCTGTGCTTCCTGGAAGGTACGCAAGATGGCATAGCAACGGCTTCGGGTATGGCGGCTATGTTTTTGAGCATCGCTGCTTTTGTGCGCAGCGGGGATCATATTGTAGCTTCCAGGTCTTTGTTTGGATCTACGCACCAAATTTTGACGCAAATCCTTCCGCGCTGGGGGGTGACGCACACTTATGTGGATGCCGACAAGCCCGAACTATTTCAAACAGCGATACAGCCCAATACCAAAATGATTTTTATCGAAACCCCTTCCAATCCCGCTATTGATCTGCTCGATATAGCCTGGCTGGCGCAATTGGCAAATAAACACGGCGTGCTACTCAATGTGGACAACTGTTTTGCTACGCCTTATCTTCAGAATCCAGCCAAACTGGGTGCACACCTTGTTACACACGCTGCTACAAAATTTATTGATGGGCAGGGGCGCGTACTGGCGGGCGCGATTTTGGGTTCTAAGGAGATTATCAAGGAAGTGCGTTTTTTGGCGCGGCACACAGGCCCTGCGCTTTCGCCTTTTCACGGCTGGCTTCTTTCCAAAAGCCTGGAAACACTGGCAGTGAGGATGGAACGCCATTGCCAAAATGCTTTGGCATTATCCCAAATGCTCGAAACCCTACCGGAGGTCGCCTACGTAAAATACCCTCACCTACCCTCTCATCCTCAGTACGATTTGGCAAAACGGCAAATGCGCTTGGGCGGCGGCTTAGTATCCTTTGAGCTAAAAGGTGGAATCGAAGCCGGCAGAAATTTTTTGAACAAGCTACAGTTGATTTCTTTCTCTGCCAACCTGGGCGATACCCGCACCATTGCTACGCACCCAGCTTCTACTACCCATTCTAAACTATCCGAGGCAGAGCGCCTGCAGGTGGGTATCAGCCCTGGATTGATCCGAATTTCTGTTGGTTTGGAACATATCGAAGATATCCAAAAAGATGTGCTAAACGCCATTCGACCGTAAAAAACAAAAGAAAAAAGCAAACCTTTATACTAACAGCCCTGCTCTTAGCGATCTATATTGTTGAACCCTTGCTTTACAGTAAGTGGGTATTTTTATTTTAAGAAAAAGTGACGACCAGAAAAATATTGCTACATGAAACTACACAAACACCCTGCTTCTCATAAGCGATTGATGCTATTAGTAGCTTTTCTGTCTTTTTTGATCCATGCCAATGCGCAGGAAGAGATGGCAGTGACACGCTGCTTGGCGGTGAAGGTGCGCCTGCCGATCATCAATCTGTATGTGGATGAAGCTAACAATAAGTGGGCTTCTACCGGCACTGAATTTTTTAAAATACAGGCAATTGACTTTGCTTCCAAAATGAGTACCCCTGCCGGAAGCCAGGCATTGTTCAACTTTCCGGATGGCAATAGCGAATTGGAATGGATCGCAGCTGATTTGACAGGCATCATCGGGGAAGGTAGTGCGATTAGCGCCGCATTTTACGACAAAAAGAAAGAAGAGCTCTGGATTGGCACCAGAGATAAAGGTGTTTTCCAATTGAAAGTCAAGCCCAACTTACAACTCATCAATAACTACAGCAATCGCAACTCCAAGCTCAAGTCCAACCAAATTAATTCTATTTTAATAGACCAATCGGGTGAAGCCTGGATCGCCTCCGCAGAAGGAATCCTCGTCGGAAAGGATAGCCGCTGGAATTTGGCAGAAAAACTCTTTAGTTTTCAAAGGGTTTTGGAATACGGCTCCGATACTTGGATACTCGGCGATGGCTTGATCTGGAAGGTGAATAGCAAAGGTAGTTGGATTCCGGTAGATGTTGATTCTGATAAAATTGAAGGAGAGATTAAAGACATTGCGCTGGACCTTCGGGGCAGGCTTTGGATTGCCTCTGAGATTATTACTTGTTTCAACCCAGAAACTTCTGAATACCAAACTTTTGGGCCGATAGAATACTATACCAGCCAATATGCTACTCGTATTGTTGTAGATCAGGATGATGCGGTTTGGATTGGCACAGAGGATAAAGGCGTTTATTTGATTGAAAAAGCTTCTGCCATGACGGTCAATTGCCTGGTGGAAAAGGAACTGAGCTGTGATACGGATAAAAATGATGCCGCTCTTCGGGTAAAAATAACGGGTGGAGAAGCGCCTTATCAATTCGCCTGGTCGAATGGCTTGAATAGCGCTAATCTTACAAATCTTGGTCCTGGAGAATATTCCGTTACGGTTTCAGATAGCAAGGGCAAAAGCAAATCCGCTCAAATTACTATTGCCAATCCGAGATTTACGGTGGAAGTGAAACAACTCAAAGAAGAAAGCGCAGAAGCTACTACCGATGGCGCTGCAACGGTGACGATTGGGGGACTTGCATCGGATTTTACTTTTAAATGGGATAATGGCGAAACTACTCAGCTGGCAAAGCAATTGAAAGCGGGTAGCCACACGGTTACAGTTACTGATAGAAAGGGTTGTAGCGCGATTGGGCGTGTTACAATAACGAAGCAATTGGCAGCACTGGCAATCACCCTCAACCAAACGGAACAAATCAAATGCGCTGGTGGCAAGGATGCCGCCCTTCAGGTGCAGGTCTCCGGTGGCAAAGCGCCTTTCCAATTCCGCTGGAACGATGCCAAAATCACTGGCAATCAACCCACGGGACTGAGCGCTGGCAATTACCAACTCACCGTCACGGATGCGGCTGGCAATCAATCCAATGCCTCCATTTCCATTCAAGCGCCCGAAACCATCAACCTCAATGTTCAGGTGCAAAGCACTGCCAGCACTGGCAATACCGATGGAAAAGCCCTCGCTCAAGCCAAAGGCGGCACCGGAAATTACTCGTTCAAATGGGATAACGGCGAAACCACCCCCAATGCCTCCAAGCTCGCTCCCGGTAAGCGCACTGTCACTGTCACCGATGCCAATGGCTGCACTGCTACTGCTGCCATTGACATCACCGAAAACATCCTGCCTCTGGCAATCACCCTCAACCAAACGGAACAAATCAAATGCGCTGGTGGCAAGGACGCTGCCCTTCAGGTGCAGGTCTCCGGTGGCAAAGCGCCTTTCCAATTCCGCTGGAGCGATACCAAAATCACTGGCCATCAACCCGCGGGACTGAGCGCTGGCAATTACCAACTCACCGTCACGGATGCGGCTGGCAATCA
>CAZGJN010000015.1:0-28278 GCA_964526645.1 uncultured Saprospiraceae bacterium | reverse complement strand
CCTTCAGGTGCAGGTCTCCGGTGGCAAAGCGCCTTTCCAATTCCGCTGGAGCGATGCCAAAATCACTGGCAATCAACCCACGGGTTTATCATTGGGCGAATACATGGTGACCGTCACAGACCTGATCGGAAGTACTGCAAAAGCCAGCATTTCAATTTTACAACCCGCAGCATTAAGCATAGAAATCAAAAATAAAAGAGGTGCCACAACAGAAAAAACGAAGGACGGAAAGGCTACCGTTGAAGTAAAAGGCGGCACACCCCCCTATACTTTTCAATGGGACAACGGCGAATCGGTAGCCGCTGCCAAAGAATTACCTATCGGCATGCACAGCGTTACGATCACTGACGCAAATGGCTGTTTTACAAACACTACAGTAGAAATAACCAAACGAATCTTACCCGATTTAACGGTAGATATGCTCAAAAGCGGTTCTGCCATTCGGATGGAGCAATTGCAATTTGAGGCAGATAGCGTCAATATCAATGAGCCTTCTATGCCTGTTTTGAATGAATTGTATGAATTTTTGGAAGACAACCCGGCAATTGTGGTAGAAATCGGCGGGCATACCAATAATCTTCCACCTGATGAGTACTGTGATCGCATTTCGACAGAACGAGCAAGGGCAGTAGCCAATTATCTGATTGCGAAGGGGATCAACTCCAAGCGGCTTTACGCCAAAGGATATGGCAAGCGCGTTCCGATTACTACAAATGATACCCCCGAAGGGCGACGGAGAAACCAACGGGTGGAGATCAAGATTTTGCAACTGGACGAAGATGATGGGGATTAACACCAGATTTGAAATGAGAAGGCATAAATATGAAAAATTAGACAATTATAAATCTGTCTGTTATTTAGTTTTTATTACGCCTTCATCAATTGAGCGTGTTATAAGTTGATTTGCCAATGTGCCAACAAAATCATAAGAAACTACCAATCAGCATTTTATAAAAATAAAGGTTGTAGTTTCTTGGGTGATCTTTTGTGCTACTATGGGCAAAACTTCAATTGACAAATCAAATAAACCCTTGAGTTGTTTCACCCGAAATCTTATGCTTTTTGATTACTTTCTTGCGCCCATCCGGCAGCAACTCCTCCTTGATAAACCAATGATCTGCATCAAATTCCACAAAAGGCGAAAATGCGGTCACATCGGTTCTGCCTCGCCAATCCTCCAAAACCACCGGTTCCCATTGTTTAGATATAGCTGATTTGTAGCAAGCGTCCATTATAGCGTTTACAACATAACCATCATAGAAGGTTTCCATTGGTTTAGTATTCCGATCCATCGCCTCAAACATATCGGTAAACATGTGGTTATAACCCAGTGCATTCACCTCATCTCCCACCGGAAAGAGCCAGCCCGAAGCCGTTTCTGCTTTTTCTGCAATATAGCCACTTTCTTTTGTTGCTGTAAATAATTCAAAACCAGTGCGTAGGAAGTGGTCGGTACGAATAATTCCATCCGTCCCCGATACCTCGTCGCGCAGATCCATTCCGCCTCGAAAAGACCAACTCACCTCAAATTGCGCGATAGCGCCCGAAGCGTATTTCACCAAACCGATCGCATTGTCCTCTGCTTCAATGGGTTTTACTTGCGTAGCTGCCCAGCACATGGCTTCTATCGGTAGAATATCTTTGCCGATGTAATTTCGGGCAATTTCTATACAATGGCAGCCCAGATCAACAATAGCGCCGCCGCCAGCCTTTTGCAAATCCCAAAACCAACTGGAATGCGGGCCGGGATGCGCTTCGCGGGAACGCGCCCAGGTAACGCGCCCGATGGCTCCTTCTCTTACAGATTGCAGGGCTTGCAGGGTTTTGGGTGTGTAAGCCAAATCCTCCAGATAGCCATTAAAAATACCCGCCTGTTCAACCATGTTCAATATTTCCTTCGCTTCGGCAGCGGTACGCGCTAAGGGTTTCGTACAAAGCACTGCTTTTTTATGTTTGCAACATAAGCGAACAGCCTCAAGGTGGAGGTCGTTAGGAAGCCCTATAATGACTGTATCTACTTGAGGATCACAGATTGCTTGCTCCAAATCGGTGACATACTTCGGGATGCCCCACTCTTTTGCAAAAGTTTCTCCACGCGCTTCGCTGCGGGAATACACGACGTGCACTCGATCCGGACGACGGTGCTCGTGTAAGGATTTGGTGTAAAACCAACCAATAAGACCGGTACCCAACATGGCTATTTTTCGCGGTTGTATCATAGCGGGTTTTTTATTTAGCTTTATTTTTTATGTTTCTGACTTCGCCTTTTCAGCTTCAATAAAAATATCATATGTGGCTAACAACTTCGCCTCCTCTTTCTCCCAAGTAAACAAATGGCGAGCTTGCAGGCAGCTCGTTCGTAGTTGTTGATACAAAGTAACATCCTGCAGCAATTGCTGAATAGCATGAGCAATGGTTCGGGCATCGCCTTGTTCAAGCAAGAGAAAAGGAGAATACTGCGTATTGATTTTTTCATACTCCGGAAAGCGCATGTGGATAGAAGGTAAGCCCGCCTGAATATAGTCAAACGCCTTGTTGGCGAGCGAGTAGTAGTAACTCAAGCCCTTGTTTTCCAGCAAGTTTAATCCGATAGTCGCCTGAAGGGTTACCTTGCGAAGGTCTTCTGGATGAAGATAACCCAGAAATTTTACCTTGTGCTGGAGCTTCAGTTGAGTGGTCATTTGCCGTAGAGTGTCGGAGCAATCTCCCTCGCCTGCCAGCCAGAGTTCAGCCCCTTCTATGAATTGCATTGCCTGGATGGTTGATTCCAAGCATCGTCCTTCGTTCAATGCGCCCTGGTACAATACGATGGGAGGTTTGGTACGATCCGGCTGCGCGATTTCATCTTGCCGAAAAGGAACATTCCTGACAACGCCAAAAGGCTTGCCATAACGTCGTTCAAAAATCTCTGCCAAGCTCTCCCCTACGGTGTAGGCTGCATTTACGCGTGGGATGGCAAACCGCGCCACAAGTTCCCAGATGCGTTTAATCATTGGGCGGCGCACCACTTCGGGAGTTTCTGTGAAATACTCATGGGCATCATAAACACAAGGCTTCCGCCGAATTTTGCTGACGATCAAACCCGGCAGGATGGTATCCAAATCTACAGCGCAAACAAGATCAAATTTTGCAAAAAGTAAATAAAAAAACAGGCGAATATTATATTCCAAATAAAAAAATTTTCCTTTTTCAAACCAACAACGAAGGCGTTGCTGCTCGAAAGGCTGATGGGTCAATGGCTGGGAATACCTGCGCAAGCGCCCCAGCAGGTGTACCTGAAAACCCGCCTTTGCCAGGCTGCTGCAGCTGCGGGTCATGCGCTGGTCGTAGCTCAAATCATTAGTAACTGTACAGATGATGCGTTTCACAAATTTGATTCCGTATCTATTTGTTGAATCAACACCTGGGCTTCTTTCTCAATTTCGCGGTATAAGTGAAGCTTGTAATAATTTGTAATCATAATATTTATTTCCATTGTAAAATATTTCCATTTTGCACAATGTAGCCTTCGTCTTGTAAATATTGAATCACTTCCAATACTTTTTTTTGATTAGAGGAAGAAAAAGCGCCCACCAATGCTTCCAGCGCAGTAGGTGATAGCGAGAGTTTTTCCTGTATTTTGGACTTGATGGTATCAAAATCGGCGTTGCTCATATCCGCTTTGGTTCTGCCAAGGCACACATCGCATATACCGCAGTCTTTATCATTTTTTTCACCGAAATAATACAGTAATTGGCGGCTCCGGCAAACCGAATTTTCTGCATACGAAATCGCTTGTTGGATGCGATCCCAATGTCTTTTTTTCCGAAACTGATACAACTGAAAGTCAATGGTTAGATTTGGTGTATCCACTCGGTCTTTCAGGAAAATGATTTGAGGCTTGTCCTTTTGTTCCTGATAATGCAAGATTCCTTCCTGGTGCATGAGTTGCAAGGCCGCTTTGACTTCCGCTACCGGTATTTTCAAAAAAGTAGCGATCTGATTTTCCCGAATGTTGATAAAATGCCCGAAAGCGCCCTGGTAGGTGCGCAGAATGGTTTTGATCACCAAATTTAGTTTAGGCTTTTTGAGTTGATAATCGTATAATTCCTCTTTTGAAACTAAGATTTTAAGGCTGGAAGGCACAAAGACCGCTTCTGTCAAGACCAACCAACCCGCCTGCTCCAGCGCTTTGAGGGCATTGAGTACCTTTACTGCCTCAAGCCGAAAATTCTTACAGAACTCCGCAATATCAAAATCATAGCTCTGGGCTTCACCAGCACCGATGGCAAGCTGAAAATAACTACCCAGCGCCCGATATACTTGCCGGATTTCGTCCATATCAGGAAAAGCCAATTCATAATTTTTTTCCAAATTCAGGCGGTCTGTTTGATTGTACAACAAAGTGGCAAAGGCCTTCTTGCCATCGCGCCCGGCGCGCCCGGCTTCCTGGAAGTAAGCTTCGAGGCTATCTGGCAATTCCATGTGCACCACGATGCGCACGTCGGGCTTATCAATCCCCATACCAAAGGCGTTGGTGCTCACCATAATGCGGGTTTTATTGCTGATCCAGGCATCCTGTTTTTGGGAGCGTTCTTCTGGGTTCAATCCAGCGTGATAGAAATCAGCCGCAATACCTTTTCGCTGTAAAAAATCAGCAATTTCTTTGGTTTTCCTTCGATTGCGAACGTACACCACGCCACAGCCCGGCACCTTTTGAAGAATGTCGAGGAGTTTTTCCATTTTACCTTCCTCTTGCAACACCACATAGGCGAGGTTGCTCCGCTCAAAGCTCTTTTGAAAAACATTTTTGGAAGTAAAATACAGCTTTTCCTGAATGTCTTGTACTACTTCGGGGGTCGCAGTAGCCGTCAGCGCCAGAATAGGTGCATGAGGTGCCAATTCTCTGATAGCAGCAATTTCCAAGTACGGCGGTCGAAAATCATAGCCCCACTGGGAGATACAATGCGCCTCGTCCACTGCCAAAAGGTTCACAGACATCCGAGTGATGCGCTCGCGAGCAAGGTCGGTTATCAAGCGTTCGGGCGAGAGATAAAGCAGCTTGGTATTGCCATAGATACAATTGTCAAAAGTTTGATCAATTTCATTGGCGTGCATACCGGAGTAAATGGCAGCGGCAGGAATGTCGCGCTGGCGCAGGTTGTGCACCTGGTCTTTCATCAGCGCAATGAGCGGCGAGATGACGATACAAATACCTTCCTTACAAAGGGCAGGTACTTGAAAGCAAATGGATTTTCCGCCCCCCGTAGGCATCAAAGCGAGGGTATCTTTTCCATCCAATACAGATTGAATAATATCTTGCTGCAAAGGGCGGAAAGCATCATAACCCCAGTACTTTTTTAATATGTGAAGCGGTGTATCAACCAATCCCTTTTTTCAACAAATGTAACCAATTTGTTTTTAAATGATCGTTGACAAGCGCTGCTGAATTTTGTCGGATGGTAAATCGAAGACTTCTTCCACAGCGATGATGTGGGCAATGAGGTCACCAATTTGAGAGCAACTGTGAATGATCTCAGGATTTAATTCCCGCGTACCAATTCCTTTTTCCAGGACATAGCGCACAGCATAACGCACAGCCGTCGCTTCTTTCTGCAAATCAAAAGACTCCAGCAGCATGGCAGCCGATAGAATAGCAGCCATAGGGTTGGCAATATCTTGCCCGGCAGCCTGTGGATATGAGCCGTGGATGGGTTCAAAAAGGGAGGTTTTTTCACCGATGGATGCAGAAGGCAATAAGCCCATTGATCCCAACAAAACACTGGCTTCATCAGACAGGATATCGCCAAACATATTGTCAGTCAAAATCACATCGAATTGCTTGGGATACTGAATCAACTGCATGGCAGCATTATCCACAAACATCATATCGAGTGCCACTTCTGGGTAGTCTTTCGCCAATTGCTGAACGACTTCCCGCCACAAGCGAGAGGTTTCCATCACATTCGCCTTATCCACTAAGGTCACTTTCCGGTTGCGGGTCATCGCCTGTTGAAAAGCGAGGTGTGCAATCCGTTCTATCTCCGGACGAGCGTATTCGCAAGTATCAAAAGCTTCTTGGCCTTCGTTTTTTCTACCTTTTGCGCCAAAATAAATCCCGCCGGTCAATTCTCGATAAATCACCATATCCACGCCTTCCACTTTTTCTTGTCGCAAAGGTGATAGGTGTAACAAGGACTGATAGGTTGTTACTGGACGAATATTCGCATACAACCCCAAGCTTTTGCGCAACCGCAGGATACCTTGTTCGGGGCGCACGGTTGCGGTGGGGTCATTGTCGTACTTAGGATGGCCGATAGCACCGAATAAAATTGCATCTGCATTCAGGCAGGTGTCCAGGGTTTCGGCTGGCAATGGATCGCCGTAATGATCCATGGCTACCGCTCCTACCAAAGCGAAACAATAAGTAAAGTGGTGATGAAAACGCTGTGCAATGGCATCCAAGGCTTTGACGGCTTGTTCGGTTACTTCAGGGCCGATGCCATCGCCTGGTAGTACGGCTATCTTTTTTTCCATGATTTGAGTTTAATGTTCAAGGGTTAATTTTTATTAGAATATAATTTGTTGTTTTTCAAATGCTTCTATTTCATTTTTCAAACTCAGCAAATAGTCAATATCATTATAGCCATTGAGCAGGCACATTTTTTTGTAGGGGTCAATATCGAAGGTTTCATATTTACCATTCGCTACGATTGAAATCAATTGCTGTTCCAAATTAACTTCCAAAGTTGCCATGGGATTGTTTTCAATAGCAATAAATATTTGGTGCAAAAAGTCCGAGGAAACCTGCACTGGTAGCAAACCATTGTTCAAAGCATTGTTGCGAAAAATATCGGCAAAAAAGCTGGATACCACCACTTTGAAGCCATAATCTGCCAAAGCCCAGGCGGCGTGCTCCCGACTGGAGCCGCAACCAAAGTTTTTGCCTGCCACCAAGATTTGACCCGTGTAAATTGGATTATTGAGTACAAAATCTGTTTTGGGAGAATTATCTGCGTGGAAGCGCCAGTCCCGAAAGAGATTTTCACCGAAACCCTCGCGGGTAGTAGCTTTTAGAAACCGTGCTGGAATGATCTGATCTGTGTCAATATCTTCTATCGGAAGGGGCACAGCGGTCGTTATCAGCGTTTGAAATTTTTCCATGATCTAAAAATTGGGATAACAGGTGAAGGGGCAATATTTTCCTGCATTTGATACGATTGATGCTTTGCTTAGTTCAAAAAGTTTCTCACATCCACGATTTTTCCGGCAATAGCCGTAGCAGCAGCCATCAGCGGGCTAACGAGGATCGTGCGCGCACCAGGGCCTTGCCTGCCTTCAAAGTTGCGGTTGGAAGTAGAAACACAATATTCACCTTCGGGAATTTTATCTTCGTTCATACCCAAACAAGCCGAGCAGCCCGGCTCCCGAAAGTCGAATCCAGCTTCCTTGAAAATTTGATCTAAGCCTTCTGCTTTTACCTGTGCTTCTACCTGCTTGGAGCCAGGGACGATCATAGCATATACCTTATCCGCTTTCTTTTTGCCTTTTACATACGCCGCTACCGTACGCAAATCTTCAATTCTGGAATTGGTGCAACTCCCGATAAAAACATAATTGATGGGCTTTCCAAGCATTGTTTCGCCTGCTGCAAATCCCATGTATTCCAATGATTTGGCAAAAGAAGCAGACTCCTCCAAGGGGATTTTGTCTGTAACTTTGATACCCATCCCTGGGTTGGTACCGTAAGTGACCATTGGTTCAATGTCTTCAGCCCGAAAGGTGTATTCCTTATCAAAAACGGCATCCGCATCTGTGTGCAACGTTTGCCAATAGGCTACTGCTTTTTCAAAATCAGCACCCTGTGGTGCATATTTTCTGCCTCTCACGTAAGCAAAAGTCGTTTCATCAGGTGCAATAAGCCCACCGCGAGCGCCCATTTCGATACTCATATTGCAAATGGTCATGCGCCCTTCCATACTCAAGGCTCGGATAGCCGAACCGGCATATTCTACGAAATAGCCCGTACCGCCTGCTGCAGTAAGTTGGGCGATAATGTACAAAATGATGTCTTTAGCCAATACGCCTGGGGGCAGTGTCCCTTCCACGTTGATACGCATTTGCTTGGGCTTTTTTTGCAAAATGCACTGCGTGGCGAGTACCTGCTCTACTTCACTGGTACCAATCCCAAAAGCGATACAACCAAAAGCACCGTGGGTAGAAGTATGACTGTCGCCGCACACGATGGTCATGCCAGGCTGAGTGATGCCGAGTTCTGGTCCAATCACATGCACGATACCCTGGTAAGGGTGCCCCAACCCGAAGAGCTGAACCCCAAATTGATCGCAATACTCCGTCAGTTTTTGTACCTGAAAGCGGGAAAGAGCTTCGGCAATGGGCAGGTGCTGATCGCGCGTAGGTACATTGTGGTCAGTTGTGGCAATTGTTTTTTCGGTTCTAAAAACTGGAATGCCGCGTTTTTCCAAGCCAGCAAAAGCCTGGGGGCTGGTCACTTCGTGCACCAGGTGTCTGTCAATGTAAAAAACCGCCATGCCGCCAGCCACTTCGCTCACCACATGCGCATCCCAGATTTTATCGAATAGTGTTTTTTTCATCGTTTGATGGATGGGTTGTTATAGACTCACCGCCACTGGGATTGTTTCCATAATTTGGTGCAAATCCTCATCATTAATTTCTTTTTTGACATCTGCCACTTCGAGAAATTTCGCGTACACCAAATCCAGTTCATCTTTTGTCAAATTATAACCGATATTTTTGGAACGATATGCCAAAGCTGCCCGACCACTCCGAGCCGTGAGGACGATACGGGAGGTATCCACGCCTACTTCTGCTGGATCAATAATTTCATAGGTATCCCTTCGTTTGATCACGCCATCCTGGTGAATGCCCGAGGAATGTGCAAAAGCGTTTGCGCCCACGATTGCCTTGTTGGGTTGTACGGGCATACCCATTTTTTCTGATACCAGGCGGCTTATCGGATTAAGCAATTGGGTGCGAATGTTATTGACAAAATTGAGGTAGGGATGCTGCCGCATGATCATCACGACTTCCTCCAGGGAGGTATTGCCGGCGCGCTCGCCGATGCCATTAATGGTGCATTCAATTTGCCGGGCACCATTTTGAATCCCAGCGATAGAATTGGCGGTAGCTAAGCCCAGGTCATTGTGGCAATGCGTAGAAATGACTGCTTTCTCAATCCCTTTTACATTTTCTTGCAGATAACGAATCTTTGCACCATATTCTTCCGGTAGGCAATAGCCGGTTGTATCAGGGATGTTGAGCACCGTCGCACCTGCCTGTAGTACTGCCTCAATCACACGAGCCAAAAACTCATTATCCGTTCTGCCGGCATCTTCTGCATAAAATTCTACGTCTTCTACAAAACTTTTGGCATATTTTACAGCCCCGATGGCGCGCTCAATGACTTCCGCTTGCGTCAAACGGAGTTTGTAGCGGATATGAGAATCGGAGGTGCCAATGCCCGTGTGAATTCGAGGATATTTTGCATAGATCAAAGCTTCCGCCGCCGTCCGAATATCCTTCTCTACTGCTCTGGAAAGCCCGCAAACCGTGACATTTTTAACCACTTTTGTAATTTCCATCACGGCATGAAAATCCCCCGGACTGGAGATCGGAAAACCCGCCTCTATCACGTCAACCCCTAATTGTTCTAATGCCGTTGCGATTTCTAACTTTTGATGTGTATTTAATTTACAACCAGGTACTTGCTCGCCATCTCGAAGCGTTGTATCAAAAATAAAAATGCTGGTTTGTGACATGGATCGGATTGATTGAAGGTGATTATCAAAAAAATGGCTCTTTTTGTAAGGAAAAACATGCTGCTTTGATCACACTTTAGCTATCGCATTTCAAAAATATCCTTTTGCGCAAGAAGTGGAAAATCAAAAAAAGTATCTAATTCCAAAACCCTGTGCTTTACAACATTAATACAATCTTTTGTTTATCAAATAGTTAGGTGTTTTCAATTTACAATACCCAAGTCGCATCCTTAGAAAGTAGTACTCAACAAACAAAAAGAAACGGCGCCAGAAGCGCCGCCTGCAATGAACTCAAATCGTTTATAATAACTTCGAACTGATGCAAAGGAATGCCGACAAAGCTGTAAGTTTGTCTAACTCAAAGGTAGCCCTTTGTGCCTGCCTTGTAAAATGCAAAAAAGCGACTTTGTCCGAAATCAGGTTCTTGAAAAAAAAATACAAAAACCTGATAATGATATTTTTATAAAAAACAAAAATACAATGCCCAAGCAGAAAACGGATGATTTGATTCAATTGATTAAATCTTTGACCAGGGCGGAAAAACGCCATTTCAGGTTGTTCGTGGGGCGCAACCAGGAGGCATCCAATGATATTCTCTTTCTCCAGCTTTTTGATTTTCTGGACAAGTACAAGGAATATGACGAGGAAATGATCCTGAAAAAGCTGCCTGCCATCAAGAAATCGCAACTATCCAATCTAAAAGCGCATTTGTACAAGCAGTTGCTCATCAGCTTGCGGCTGCTCAACAAAAACCATGTGGAGGATATTCTGATAAGAGAAATGATAGATCATGCTAAAGTGTTGTACGACAAGGGATTGTACCGACAGAGTTTGGATATGCTCGATAAAGCCAAAGCCAGAGCGCTAAAAGGGAAGTATCAAGCTATGGCATTGGAAATCATTGATTTTGAAAAACACATTGAGTCTCAATACATTACTCGTAGCATCGAAGGCAGGGCAGAAGAACTGGCAGAAGAAACGCTTGCCATCAGCACCACGCTTTCGCAAACCAATCGCTTTTCCAATTTGGCGCTGCAACTGTACGGGCTATACCTCAAAGTTGGCTACGCTCGCAATGAAAAAGACCATTTTTACATCAAAGAGTTTTTTCAATCTAACTTGCCCAAAATAGAGTTCAGTCAACTCGATTTTTTTGGCAAAATCTACTTCTGCCAGGCGCATATCTGGTATTATCACATGATACAGGATTTCAGGATGAATTATCGCTATGCACAAAAATGGGTCGAATTATTTAATGAAGAGCCAGAATTGAAGGCGCTCAACCTACCGCTGTATATCAAGGGCTTGCACAATTTGCTGAGTGTGCTTTTTAATCTTTGGTATTATGAAAAATTTGAGGAAACTTTGTCTGAGTTAAAAAAAATACCAACGGAGTATAATATTTCAGAAAATAGAAATATCGAAGGGCTGTATTATCTCTTTTTGTATAACCATACGATCAAGAAGCACTTCATGGAGGGCACTTTTAGCGAAGGCATCAAAATTATCCCTCATCTGGCTGAAATAATTGATCGGGATGAGTACAATTGGGACAATCATCGGATCATGCTGTTTTACTATCGGATTGCTTGCTTGTATTTTGGAAGTGGTGACAACAGCAATGCAATTGAGTTTTTAAACCTCATCATCAATCAAAAAAACCCTGATTACAGAGCTGATATTCAATGTTTTGCAAGAATCTTAAACCTCATCGCGCACTATGAACTGGGGAATGCACAGTTAGTGGAATACCAAGTGAAGTCCGTATATCGTTTTTTGGCTAAAATGGAAGAATTACAAGCCGTGCAGCAGGAGATTTTCCGCTTTATTCGTCGGGTGCCGCGCATGCGCGAATCAGAGATGAAGCAAGAATTTATCGCCTTAAAAGAAAAACTCCTCAAATTGCAAAGTGATCCAAACGAGAAACGTGCTTTTTTATACTTAGATATCATTTCCTGGTTGGAAAGCAAAATTGAAAACCGCCCTATTCAGGACATCATTCGGCAAAAATTTTTGGAAAGAAAAGCATTGAAGAGTGCAAATGAACTAAATTAACTGCAACGTCAAACAATGATTAAGCCAACCTTCAGCGTTTATAAAAGGTCTTACATATAACTTTGCAGCATACTATTTTTGAAAAACAATCTACACCTTATGAAACAACTCCTACTATCCCTGTGCTGCTGCATAGGCCTGGCGGCAAATGCGCAAATTGCAGGCAAAATCAGTGATGAAAAAGGCGAACCACTGCCCTTTGCAAGTATCTATGTAAAAGGTACTTCCACCGGTACTACGAGCAATGTAAACGGCGATTATCGCCTCGAACTCAAGCCTGGCGAGTACGAGCTTGTTTTCCAATATGTTGGTTACAAACAAAAAATCGAGGCAGTTCGGGTAGGCAATAAAGCGATTCAATTAAATGCTGTTTTGCAAGAACAAACAGTGGAACTCGGCGAAATTGTAGTAAAAGCCGATGCAGAAGACCCCGCCTATGCGGTCATCCGAAAAGCAATGGAAAAGCGGAAATATTACCGCGATCAGGTTGAAAAATATGCTTGCGACGTTTACATCAAAGGGAATATCAAGTTTTTGGATGCGCCTGAAAAATTTATGGGACGAGACCTGGGCAATCTCGGCGGCACGCTCGATACCAACCGGCAAGGGATTGTTTATTTGTCGGAATCTCAGTCGGTGCTGTACTACCAACAACCCAACCAACTCAAGGAAGTGATGACTTCCTCCAAAGTAAGCGGCAATGATAACGGCTTTGGCTTCAATAGCGCTCGCGACATGGATTTCAACTTGTACGATAATTTTTCCGATTTCAGCCGGCAGATCGTCTCTCCGATTGCGTCCACTGCAATGCAGTTTTACCGATACCGACTGGTGGGCACTTTTTTTGATGAGGAAAGCAGGCTGATCAACAAAATCGAATTGATCCCCAAGCGCAGCGAAGACCCCGTGTACCGAGGCTACATCTACATCGTAGAAAACCTCTGGAATATCCAGAGTGCTGATCTGCTATTGGTGCAAGGCGCTATCAAACAACCGGGCTTGGACTCGCTCTACCTCAAGCAGGTGTATGTGCCCGTACAAGCGCCCGATACCTGGCGTTTGTTTTCACAAAATATCAGCTTTACGGCTGGCTTGTTTGGGTTTAAACTCGGGGGCAGCTTCACGGGTATTTACTCCAATTATGACCTTTCGCCTGCTTTTGAACCCAATTTTTTCAACAATGAAATATTCAAAGTCAACGAGGGTGCAAATGAAAGAACGCAGGAATACTGGGATACCCTGCGCCCGATTCCGCTCACCGTGGAAGAGGAAGTGGATTATGTAAAAAAAGATAGCCTTCAGGAAATTCGGCGCTCAAAGCCTTATCTGGATTCCATTGACAGAAAAAACAACAAGTTTTCGGTTGCTGATTTATTTTTTGGGTACAACAACAGCAATTCCTACGAACGCCGCTATTTCAATATCAATTCTCCAGTGACAACCATACAATTCAACACGGTACAGGGCTGGAATGCAGATATCAACGCCACTTATCGCAAAAATTATGACGAATGGGGCACCCATTGGTGGCGTTTAAGCACTGCTGTTTCTTATGGTTTTGCTGACAAGCGGCTTCGGGCTACCGCCGGATTTACCTATTTATTTGATCAGGTGCATCGCACGTTGCTCACGGTGGAGGGTGGCTCGGATGTGGCGCAATTCAACCCGGCAAACCCGATTAGCAAGACAACCAACTCCATCTATTCCCTCTGGGGCAAGGAAAATTATCTGAAAATCTACGACAAAGCTTTTGGTAAAATCACCTTCCAGCGCGAACTCTTCAACGGTGTATTTTTGAGTACCAATGTGGAATATGCCCAAAGAAGCCCGCTGGTAAACAGAACCGACTTCACCTGGCGTAGGAAAGATGACGAAAAAGCTTATACTTCCAACAATCCGCTCGATCCTAATGACGATACACCAGCTTTTGAACAAAGCGAAGCACTGACCCTCAATGTAGCACTGCGCCTGCGCTACAAGCAAAAATATACATCTTATCCAAAACGAAAATTCATATATGGCTCGAAACTACCCGACCTTTGGATTCAATATCGAAAGGGGATCAATGTTGCTGGCAGTGATGTTGATTACGATTTGCTGCTGGCTCGCCTCTCCGAAGACTATGTTTCTATTGGTACGCTAGGTTATTTTGAATTTAATGCGGAAGCAGGTAAATTCCTGAATAGCCGTAAAATGCAGTTTATGGATTTTCGCCATTTTATTGGCAATCAGACAATTCTGGGCAATCCTGACCGCTACCTCAACAGTTTTTTATTGTTGCCTTATTATGATTACAGCACGGCTTCCAGCTACGCTCAGGTCCATTTTCAGCACCATTTCCAGAGTTATATTTTTGATAAAATACCGCTCCTGCGCAAGCTGGGCTGGTCGGAGGTATTCAAGGCGGCTTTCCTTTACACCGAAGAGCAAAAAGATTATTTTGAGCTCGGATTTGGTATTGACAATATTGGATTTGGAGCCTTCAAACTATTTCGCTTGGACGTAGCTTGGTCGCACAATACACTTGGTAAGTGGGATGTCGGGTATAGAATCGGTGTAAGTGTACCGATTGATGAGGACTGATGAAAAGTCAGGAATCTTGTATTGGTAATGAATGGGTCAAAATCTTGGAGAGGATTTTGTGAATCTTGGAGATTTGTGAATTCTGAAAAATAAAACAAGCGATTTGACCCACTACCTCATTTTTTATTAAAATTAACTTGAATATAACAATCCAATTGCTTACTTTTGTACAATCATCTACCTCTGATTCACAATTTACTACACACATCCCTTTTTCTCCCCCCATTGAGAGCTTTTTGAGCTATCGGTAATTGCTTGATAATAACCGATTTACTCGTATTCTAAACTTTTCCAACATGAAAATGAATTTTTACTTGTTCTCACAAGTGATGAGAAGCCTTTTACTTCAAATTACAGTGTTATTGCTTCTTGGCTATGGTACGATGCAAGCGCGCACAGCGGATGATTTTTCTGCCCTTGCCTGCTGCAAAGCGCCTTCGGATGTCACCGTTTGGTGCAACGACTTACCGTACGACTTTGATCCGTACAATGTTTACCAGTTGCAATCGCTTTTTGGTAAAGCCAAAAACGCTTGCGGCGGTCAGATTATTGAAATGACACCTGTGGTCAACTTGTCGAATTGCGAAACCGGCACGATTATCCGAAAATTCAAAACAACAGCGTACGATTGGTATGGCTCGGTGGAATACTGCCAGCAAGTAGTGACCATCGGCGGCGTACACGATTACGAAATCCGCTTTCCTGCTGATGTAACGATCAATGCTTGTGGTTCCAGCACGCCGCCAAAAGAGGATGTGATTGTAAGCGAAAGCAGTTGTGATTTGCTCGCCACCAGTGTCCGCGATGATGTGTATAGCATTTCGGGTAGCCAGTGTTACAAAATCTTGCGCACTTACCGAGTGATCAACTGGTGTGAGTATGATGGTATTTCACCGGCTGTAGTGGTCAACAGAGACGAGGATTGTGACAACAAGCCCGGCGACGAAGCCGTTTGGGTACTCCGCAGACCTTCCCATGCCTTTATTGATCGCGACAATTATGAGTCGAATAACAATCCATACGCAGGCGAGAAAGGCTGTTATCCAAGCAATCCGAAGGGTTATTGGCGAAAAGTGTACTCCGTAGGGCTATGGGAATACACCCAAATCATCAAAGTCAACGAAACGACACCTCCTTCGGTAACCTTCACAGCGCCCGAGCCATTTTGTAGCTATGACTATACCTGCAAAGGAATGGTGACGGTGCCTTTCACCGTAAGCGAAAATTGCACACCTAACAACCTGACAATCAAGGTTTTTGTAGATGTCAATAAAAATGGTACAAACGATGGTACGCTTGGCTCTTTTGGAGGGACGCTGTCGGGTTCTTATCCCTATTACTCTGCCAAAGGTAAATTCCCCATCGGTACCCACCAGTTTGAAATCCATGTGATTGACGGTTGTGGCAATTCCAATATCGTCAAGATTCCCTTTTCTGTAAAAGATTGCAAAGCGCCATCAGTCATTTGCATCAACGGCTTATCGGTATCGCTGATGCCCGTCATTCCAAATAAAGACGTGGATTATGATGGAGATGTGGATAAAGGCATGATGACCCTTTGGGTGAGTGACTTTATTGTCAGTCAATCCTCCAGCGATTGCTCGGGGTCCATCAAGTATTCCATTAACCGAGTAGGCGAAACGCCCAATATGAACCGGCGGGAATTGATTCTCACCTGTGATGATCCCGACCGGGTTTATGTGGAAATTTATGCCTGGGACAATGCCTACAATCCGCTGGCAGTGCAGCCAGATGGTACTATCGGCGGACCCAACTATGACCACTGCGAAACGTATGTCAATATCAGAAAGCCAGCAAGCATCTGCCCACCCCCACCGCCGGTAATGGGTACGATAGCTGGTTTTATAATGACCGAAGATAGCATCAGCCTGGAAGGTGCTTCAATGATGTTGTCTGGCAATCTTACTGATACATCGCTCACCCAGGAGGACGGCACCTACATTTTTGATCATGTGGTGATGTACAAAAATTACAAAATCACCCCTGTTTTCCACAGCGACCCAAAGGCAGGCATCACCATTGAAGACCTCGCGCTGCTGGAAGCCTACCTGGCTGGGTTACCGGTGCTTGGCTCTCCGTATCAGTTAATTGCTGCAGATGTTGACCAATCTGGTGTGATTGATACGCTGGATGCTCTCGCACTGCGCGCTTTGGTAGAAAATGTAGTGGATACTTTGCCTGGGAATAAAACCTGGCGATTCGTAGATGCGGCTTACCAATTCCCTGACACTGCGCTGGCTTCTTTGAAAGTTGTACCGGATTTTATCCATATTGATGGGATGGCAAGCGATATCAATCATGCAAATTTTATCGCTATCAGAATCGGAGACCTGAACCGTTCTTTGATGGTGATAGAGACAACAACAGCGGCGGTTCATGCTGCACATCAGGCAAATCGAGGCTTGAAACCGGCACAGTGGACAAACCAGCCCCCTACAGCCGAGTTATACCAAAATATTCCAAATCCTTTTAGTACACAAACGACTATTGCTTTCAGCCTGCCGGAGGCATCCAGGGCAGTGCTGCGGGTTTTCAATGCGAAAGGGCAACTACTCAAAACAGTGGAAGGGCAGTTTGACAAAGGCTTCCACCAGTTGGTGCTCGAAAAAGCAGAACTGGGTGCGCCTGGCATTTTATTCTACCAATTGCAAACGGCGCAATTTACGGCGACCCGAAAAATGATTTTGATGGAATAAACAAACCTAAGGCTATATACCAACACCCAGTCTGTATGTCGGCTGGGTGTTTTTTTTAGTATAATGGGGCAAATCGGTTCTTTCACCATCATCGAGGCCTTTTCTTTTTCAGTGGCAATAACAAACCAACGTGCAGGGTTTGGCTTTCATTAAATATTTCGGAATTGGGGTGCTGATCAATATCGTAAATACCCAAAGAATAGTAAAATTCTACGAAAATCTGATAGTCATTGCTAATCACCTTTGCGAAGCCCGCCCCAGCATTCGCTCTTATGTCTAATCTATTGATAGTTAGTTTTTTATAATCCAACTGCTGAAATTTATACAACCCCGCTTCATCAATATAAGAAACAGAGCCGCCCACCCCGTACGCGATCTGGACACCACCGAGTATATAAAATCTAAAAGATTGAAAATCAATATTCAATGTAGCTAAAAGTGGCACACCCAAGTATCCCATACTGACCGTCCTGTAATCCGTCAGTGGATTCAATTTCCATATCACTGCCCGGTTGTGTTGTTGTTGAAAAACGATACCTGTTTGGAATTGCAGCATATCGGCAAGTTTGCCCTCCACCAAAGCCGCTACCCGAAGGCTCGAAGTTTCATTCAAACCACCACCGCCACTTAATCCGATGTATATCTGCGACCAGCCGGTTGAACCAGAAAGACCAAGCATCAGCCATAGTAAGAACGCTTTTTTGATGGGCATAAATAGGAGTGATTATGGGATTACGAATATTATACCATACTAAACGGTCAAATGACTTAGTTAGCTTATTCCGAGATGATTATTTTATTTCAAAAGGCTTACGTTGCCCTGTTTTTTGAAAATAGTACCATCAAAACAGACCGCTTCGATGTAATAAGCATACACATCAGGAGGAAGCGCTTGCCCTTTAAAAGTGCCATCCCAGCTTTCGTTGGTATCACGCGATTCAAATACCCGCTGCCCCCAGCGATTGTAAACGATACAATACAGGGCTGCTACGGTATTGCTTCTCAGTCTAAAGACATCATTTTCGCCATCACCGTTGGGTGTAAATGCCGTGGGAATAAAAATATGCGGCTCATCACAGGCTAAGGGTATGACCACCAGTTTGATTTCGGCTGTGGCGATGCACCCAAAGGCATTTTCTATGCGGAGCAGGTAAGTGGTGGTTTCCTCAGGCTGTGCGATTGGGTTAAAAATGGCAGGGTCGTTCAAACGCTCCGGCGGCTGCCAGGAGTAGCGATGGTTTTCAAAAAAAGTAGCGAAAAGCTGTGCTTGCGACCTACCAAACAGCGTATCCGGCTCAGCGCTAATGGTAAAATCACCAACTGAATCCGCAAGGATAAGGGCTACTTGTCGTTCAATTTGACAAAACAGGTTGACATCCGAAATAGTCACCGTGTACGTCTTGTTGGTGTCAATTTTTGCAACAGGATTGGGACTGGTAGGGTCATCCAAGCCTTCTGCGGGAAACCATTGGTACAGATATTGTGGATCAAAATCAGGATTGAGCGCTGCGGAATCGCCTTCGCAAATAAAAATCGTATCCGGCAATACTGCTTCAATCAATTCGGCTACAAAAGATTTTTCGATACGCGCTTCGCACGCATTATCCGCCTGAACCCTAAGCGACAGGGTGTATTCGCCACTGCTATCCACTGCAAATGAAATATTTCGCCCTTCAAACTGCCTATCCCCTGGCTGTAATTGCCAAACCCAAGAAACGGGTGTAGCGACTTCATCTGTCGAAAAATCTTCGGCAGTTATGGTAAGCGAATCCGTGCAGGTTTCAAAATAGAATTCAAAATCCGGCGCAAGTGTATTTAGCTGCAAATAAATTGTTTGCACAAAAGTATCGGCACAAATGGTACCGGGTGCTACTATCAGCATCACATTGTAAGCGCCACTATCCGAAAAAGTGTAGGTTGGATTTATTTCGGTGGAAAAAGCATCGGGAGCTTTTGGATCGTTAAATAGCCAAAGAAAATTTCTGGCACCATTGCTGCTATTGACAAAATCAACAGATAAATCCCCACACTGTATTTCCGGCGCAAAAAAAGCGGCATCGGGCTTTCCACATACCCCGACATTGTACTGAAAGTCGCGCCTTGTCGTGGAAATTAGCACCCCATTGCGATATTCCTCCACACAAATCCCTACCACAAATTGCCCGATTGTATTCGGTACGCCCGTCAGAATACCCGTTTTAGCATCAATTCGCAGCGGTACTCCTCCAGCTACTCCATTCAACATGTTATTCACACCATAAGGCGGCGATTGCCACACAACGGATTGGTAGGGCGGTGCATTGGGGGGCTGCGGCTGTGGAATAGCCTGGTTTGCGCCAAGCAAAGGCGCACAGAGGCTATAAACGATAGAGTCGCCTTCTACATCCTCAGCAGATTGATCAAAGAGGATGGGCTCGTTCACGCAGATGTAAATCGGAGGCCAGCGCTTAAACTTAGGGTTGCTATTGCATCGAAGCAGGGCCTGCTCGGAGATAGTCACACCATACGTTGCGCCCGAAGCCAATGGATTGATAATATTGAGGATGGTGCGATTACGGCAGCAGCGCTGGTAGGCAAGTTGATACCCGCCGGTTCGAAACGGTAATTCTACTTGAGTGCGATACGTCGTGGTGTGCACACAAACACTGGGCGGCACCACAAAACATTCCCCGCTCAATACCGGATTCAAGGTATCGTTATTCATCAAAGGCACTAATATCTGCTCCAGCAAGCGATTATTGGCATCAAAAACACCAATAGAGGCAGGATTATCAAACCAGGCATTAGGATCCCCATTGAAGCAATCCCGAAAAATAGTGAGCGTAATTTCATACCGATTATTACCGAGGCAAGTATAATTCATTTCACCGCCAACGATATGCGTGGCGAAGCCTGCAAACGGTACATTAAAAAAAAAGAGCAACAAAAAGCCGTACGCCCACTTGAATGTCAAAAGCATGGATGTGAAATTTGAAATAAAAAGCCCGAACAATATATAAACGCTTGAAGCGGGAATTTTACTCAACAATTTGATGCGCCAGCTATCATTGAAAACAATACCGGTATAAGCAAACAGCAGCCGTGCCTTTAGTCAGCAAGCCGGAATTGATAATCTCTAAATGCCAAAATATTTACATATTTATTCTCCCACCGGATCGGAGGCGGATTTTCCACGGTGGCGCTGGGCACCACAACCCTTTCAAATTCAAACCGGGTATGCAGTACTTGTGTCGGCTTTTTCTCCAAGGAATACTGAAACTTAGTACCATGCTCCTTTAGCATTTTGCCAAAAAAAAGCGTGACATCATACCCTAAATACGCTTCCGGATTGGGAACAATACCATATCGGTTAAAAAAACGACGTTTAAAAAACTGAATATCAGGAGACAATGGATCAATAAAACTGCTACTACTTACATGTAGGTTGAGCCGCTCGTAGTAATCGTACTCAATCGTCTCGTATTCGATCCATTGCGGCATTCCATAAACAACAATATGATTGGATGCTCTTTTTGACAAATCCAATTTGCGCAAAAGAGAATATATAAATGTTTCGCTTGACCAGGAAGGAACTATAAAAATGGTTGTATCCTGCAAACGAATCAGCGACAGGACATCAGAATTATTGAAATCGAGGGAGCTTTCTGCCACAATGTACTCCCGAAGCTTTGGTGCATTTGCAAAACCAGAAATCAGCAGGTTCTCATCCTGAAAATACTTCAACCGCTCGATTTCCTCTGATTTATTCCGACACAACAACACGATCTGATCCGGGCGATACCGCTGCCGAGCATGGCGCATGATAGCGCTGCAATGAGATTCCAGGGTCGGATTCACCTGAATATAATTGGGATTATTGCTGGCTACATCTGTTGCTGTAGTATAAGGCGACACCAACACCTTATCTTTTTCCTTGGCAAAAGCCGCTACCAGGCGCGTTGTTTCTCGCCGATAGGGGCCAATAATCAAGTGTGCATTGGCAAGGTCGGCGTTAGAACGTAACAACTGGGTAGTAGCAGACTCTGCGGCTTTATTGTCAATCACAGCAATATTCATTTTTACATTGTCCGCTTCCAAATCTTCCAAAGCCATTTTTGCACCACCATAAAAATTGAGTGCCCAGGTAGAATTGGGTGGCAATCCAGCACCCGTGGGTTGGTACTTATCGGTCAGAAAAGGCAACACAAAAGAAACGTTGTAAGCAGATAAAAACTGCGAATTGGTATTGGGATCAACATCCAGCACATCCGGTTGTTCTAAGCCCGTATTGCCAACAAAAGCCTCCGTGCTGGAAGTAATAATTTGTTCTCTATTGATTGGAATATCTTTCCAGATGATCGTGTCCATTTTTTCGACACTAGGCCGAGCGATTGTTTCATATTCGCCTGTTTGGGGGTTATATACCTTACTTCCTTGAATATCATCTAATTCCCGGTCTTTGGGTTTGGTCGGTGTTTGAGATTGTACTGGCTTGAATAAATCGCAGGCAGAGAGCGATGTTACTAACAGGATCAGTAACAGCCATTTACTCCCATTCGATTGTTGCCGGAGGTTTGGTACTGATATCATACACTACTCTGTTTATACCTTTTACGTTATTAATAATTTCGCTGGATACTATCGCCAAAAATTCGTGCGGTAGCTGGCTCCATTCGGCGGTCATACCATCGGTAGAATTTACGGCTCGCAGCGCCACTGCTTGCTCATAAGTACGCTCATCACCCATTACCCCTACGGACTGGATGGGCAGCAATACGACCCCAGCTTGCCACACCTTATCGTAAAGGTCGTATTTTTTCAGATTATTAATAAAAATTGCGTCTGCTTCTTGCAGAAGTGCTACTTTTTGGGCGGTAATATCTCCCAAAATCCGGATGCCTAAACCCGGACCAGGGAATGGGTGCCGATGTAAAATATTGGATGGAATGCCCAATTCTTGCCCGACTCTGCGTACCTCGTCCTTGAAAAGCATCCGCAGTGGCTCTACAATTTTAAGGTTCAATTTTTCGGGTAATCCTCCTACGTTGTGATGCGATTTGATCGTGACGGAGGGCCCATGCACCGAAATGGATTCGATCACATCAGGATAAATAGTGCCTTGCCCCAACCATTCTACTGCTTCGATTTTTTGCGCTTCTTCTTCAAAAACCTCAATAAAAATTCTACCAATGATTTTGCGCTTCTCTTCTGGATTGACGACTCCCGCTAATTCTTTATAAAAACGATCTTTAACGTCTATCCCTTTGATATTCAAGCCTAAATCTTCATAAGAATGCAACACATCCTCATATTCATTTTTGCGAAGCAAACCATTATCAACAAAAAAGCAGACCAACTGATCCCCGATCGCACGATCCAGTAATGTAGCCGCCACCGTAGAATCCACGCCGCCCGAAAGCGCCATCAATACATGCTCCTTGCCTATTTTCTCTCGCAATTCAGCAACGGTATGCGCCACGAAGGAAGCAGATGTCCAATCGCCAGTGCATCCAGCTACCTCATAGACAAAATTTTGGAGCAGGTCTTTGCCCTCCAGCGTGTGCGTCACTTCGGGATGAAATTGCAGGCAATAAACCGGCTGATCAAAAGCGCTTTCTTTTGATCGAAAAATAGCAACTTCGACGCTCTCCGTACTGGCAAGCAGTTCAAATTGTTCGGGAATTTGTATGATCGTATCGCTGTGCGACATCCATACCTGGGCATCGTGAGGCAGAAATTTAAGCAGTGTGTCTTTTTTTAAAACCTTACTGATATTGGCTTTGCCATACTCTCTTTTGCTGGAGCTTTGCACCTTGCCGCCATAAAAATCGGCAATTAGCTGAGCGCCGTAGCAAATGCCCAGTACCGGTTTTTTGCCAATAATTTGATGCAAATCCAGTTTGAGTGCATTTTTATCTGTTACAGAGAAAGGGCTACCGGACAAGATAACCGCCTTGGTAGAATCATCAAGCCTCAGCGCTGCATTGTAAGGCAGGATTTCACAATACACGTTGAGCTCTCTTATTCTTCTGGCTATCAATTGGGTATATTGCGAACCGAAATCTAAAATTAAAATCTTCTCGCTCATAGGGCAAAGATAAATAAAAGAGAAAGACTTTTGAAGTTTTAAAAAACTTCAAAAGTCTTCCAAAGCCCAGGTTAAATGCAATCTTAATCGGGCAGATAAATATCAAATTCCACCCTGCGATTTTTATCTCTGCCGTCTTTGTATTTATTATCGGCAACAGGGCGGCTCTCGCCATAACCGGTATAACTCAATCGAGTGGCATCTATCCCTTTGGAAATCAGATAGTCGTAGCAAGTTTTAGCTCTTTTTTCTGATAAGCTTTGATTCGTCGTAGAACTGCCGATGCTATCTGTATGGCCGTTGATCCGCATTTTGTAATCAGGATAGCGCTTGAGAATATCCACAATTTGATTGAGTACCTCAAAAGAAGCGGAGAGCAAGGTGCTTTTTGCTGTTTCAAACTGAACAGCGCGCATTGCAAACGTGAGGGTTTCTTTTTCCTCTTGCTTGAGCTCAGGGCAGCCGTTATTGGAAGCTGGACCTGGAGAGTTAGGGCATCTGTCCGTTTTGTCAATCACACCATCGCCGTCTTTATCTGGACAACCACCCGTAGCAGCCGTTCCTGCCTCATCTGGGCATTTATCATTCTTATCGGCGATCCCATCGTTATCCCGGTCTGGACACCCCTTCAGGCTCGGTTTACCTGCCACGTTGGGGCATTCGTCCTCACTATCCGGCACGCCATCGTTATCCGCATCGCGTATGGGGCAGCCTTTATTAGCGGCCGTACCCGCTTCATTCGGGCAATCATCGTCTTTATCTGCTACGCCATCGCCATCGCTATCCGGGCAACCCCGCATCGCCTTTGTACCGGCTACGGTAGGGCAATCGTCTTCACTATCGGTGATACCATCATTGTCTGTATCCGGGCAACCATTAAATGCAGGCAAACCGGCTACTTGTGGGCAAAGGTCTTGCGCATCGGGAATCCCGTCTTTATCTGCATCTGTAACAACCGGGGCGGTAGCACCTTCTCCCAGCAGTATCAATAAACCAGCGCCCACCTGAATATTGCTCCGCAGATCATCGAAACCAAAACGATATTCTCCTTTTGTACTCAGATAAGCATGTTTTCCAAGCCTAAAATTCAACCCCAGCCCCACAGGCGCTGCAAAGGTAAAATTGTCAAAATCTTCGTTAATAGCCCCTATTCCTGCAAACAAATAAGGGTAAATAAAATGCTTCTCCCGAAAGTACTTTAGCTGGAGCAAAGCATCCAGGCTGAAAATAGAAGCATCGTTGAAACCGCCATTTTCATTGGTAGGGAGCTCTGCTCTGGCAATTTTCAGCGGGAAAGCGAGATTGAGGGCATTGTTCAGGTGCCGAACATACTCAATTTCAGCGCCTGAGGTAAAGTCACTATTCGACCAATCGTTGTTGATAGGAAACTGGTAGTTGAGAAAAACACCACGCGCGCTGATAGCATCCTTAGCGTCCTGATATTGGCTAAAAGCCATTTGAAGGCTCAGCATTGTGATAAAAACAAATAAAGTAAAGCATCTTTTCATGACAAACTTGTTTTGTTGGTAGAGAATAATAGTTTATGGTAAAGTAACAAATTTTTATGGAGTGGCAAAATAGTTGACCAATAGAATATGATTGAAACTTGCCGCACTCGATGAAGGGCAAGCCTAAGCAATGTGTATTGATTTAGACGGCAGGAGCGGAAAAAGTCACACTTTTTTTTAATTATTCTTGCAAGCCACGCCCTTCTTTTACGATTCGTCCATCTTTGTGGAGTTGCTTCATCAAGCGATCTAAAATACCGTTGATAAAATCCTTACTTTTATCTGTGCTGTACATTTTGGAGATTTCTACGAATTCATTGAGAGTCACCTTCGTCGGAATTGTTGGAAAATAAAGCAGTTCGCACAGTGCCATTTTGAGCATTACCATATCCAGTACTGCCACGCGCTCGGCGTCCCAGTTTTTGAGCGTCGGTTCTATCAAAGCCAGGAGTTCTTCATCGCTTTCGTCCACTTTTCTAAACAAAATTTCTCCGAATTCAGTTGTTGTCTCCGCAGGTGGTCGAAATTCTTCAAAAAAATCTTTTACAGCGGGAAGTGCTTTGATCGTTTTTTTGATAGCACCTATGATAAGCGACTCATCGTCAATCCACAAAGGATAGTGATCTTCGATCAAGTCATTGAACATCTCGTTGCTAAGGCAGAATTTATACAGCAGGAGTAAAACTTTGCGGATATCGTCTTCGGTGGTGTTTTGATTTTGGATAAATGCCTTGTGCTCGTCCGTTTTGGCAAATTCGATATAAATCAGGCGGATTTTATCATCGTCTATTTTGTCTTCCATTTTAAACAAACGGAGCAGCCGATTGAACCCTTCATTTTCAGTGATAGATTGTACCAGGGCATTGGTCCCCAGTTTCGCTTCAAAAAGAAGGTCTTCTTCGGTAGGCAATAATTTGGAGTGGCGCTTGGTTGCGTCCTGTTTTGAATAAGCGGCGATACGCATCAGTAGCAATAAGCTGTACAAATAAAGCTCAAAGGATTGACGAACATTATCCCGGTACTGCTTCAACGCTTCTTCATACGTCAGCTTTTTATCCCTACTCATTGAATAGAGCATCTGCATCACTTTTATGCGGACGTTCCTCCTACTAAGCATAATATGTCAATCTACTGGTTTTGATATTTCATGGGTGCTTTGGAATCGCAAATAAAACGTAATTTTTCTGAAAAGCCACATGATTGTGAATGAAAATAATTTTCAAATTGTATTTCTCGCTCGGTTGCCTTTTTATGGCTTCGTTTACTATTTCATATACTTGGCTTTGATTTCTTCGTAAGCAGGCAATTTTTTGTAATGAAAATGTTTAATCACCTTGCCATTTTTCATCAATGTCACGCCAGGATTAGAGCGAATAATGGTTTTTAGCAAAATATCATCCGCCATAAAAAAAGAATAATTACTTTGGGTAGCGCTCCGGAGTTTCTCAATTCTGTTAGGATCATCAAAAGCAATGACGGCATATACATTCAACCCATCCTGCTGAGCGGCTTCCATGACAGGGTTGACGATGTCCGTCCATTTTTTCAAATAATCGGTATCCCAACTGTACACGGTAGTTTCTATTTGCTTCTGGCTGATGGAGGCTATGTTTTTGAAAATCGAAAGGCTGTCTTCCACCCGCAGGGTATCAAGCCTAAAAATAGTATCTGGCACTGTGCTGGTGCTTTTGCTCTGGGAGCCGTAGATTTTGTAAGCCGTGATAAAAAAGCTGTATTTCGGATCGCCCAGTATTTGCGCGGTGGCATCGCTACCATCCAGTGCTTGCACCTCAAAATCGCTGATTTTTGTTCTGGCAATGGCTGGCTCGCCGCGCTCTTGTTCAATTTCCCACTGTTCCTTCGGGTAATCTTTGAATTCTTTGAGGTACTGCTCATAGGGCAGGGTCACAACTTTCTTACTCGATTTATTGGTCAGTTTGTAAAAAATAGGCGCATTTTGGAAAGCTTCAGCTTCTTGCTGCTTTTGTTCAGCGATGTTGACACCTTCCTTGAAGGGTCTGAAATCAATAATCGGTAAATTCCACACATAATTGCTAATGCAAAAAAGGATAGTGCCAAAGGTCGTCAATCCCACAATAGCCGTTCTGCCAGCCGCCGAAAACAAGCGGTGCATCCGCCTGTGCCTAAAAACAAAAAGCAGGGCGGGTATCAATAAAAAGATGTCTTTCAAAAAAGAAGTTTTGGGTTTGAGTTTCAAAAAATCGCCAAAACAGCCGCAATCCGTCACTTTCATGTTGGTTTCCTGGTACTCCTGCCAATATCCAAAATTGAAGAAATGAACATCCACGGTATCTTTCACTGCCCAACCCTCGGTAGCCAATACCTCGAAATCTTCAGGCAAGACATCCCGATCCTTTTCATTTGCTTTTTGTGCAATAATCACTCGATCGGGTACATAGCCAGTTAGGTAAGTAAAGCCCGTCAGAAAAGTGAAAAACACCAATATAATCAAGAAAACCCAGCTGGTCAGCTTCACGCGCGAGCCGATGAGCAGCATCACGCCTACCACAATCTCCAGGGTGATCATCGCAGTAGAAAAAGTGGGCGCATGGCTTGACAACCAGGGGAACAGCGGTGCCAAAAAAGAAAACCAGCTGTGCGCAAAGGTCGTTTCAAATTCTGCAAAATATTGCTCCATCTTGAAAGCCGTGCCGAGTGGGTCTATCGCCTTCACTGCCCCTGAAAAAACAAACAGCGTACCGCAAAAATTTTGCAAAAACGTGAGCAACCAGCTTTTGTGTGCTCTATACACTACGGCTACCACAGCCGTGAGTACCAAGGCAATGGCAGCGATCAATAATACAAGCGTACTTAGTGTCATTTTCAATAAAAATTTATAATGGCATGAATGCGTTCAGCGGATGGCTTACCCCGGGTTGCGGGCTTCCTCCAGCTTAATCAGCGCAAAGATAGCATAATTAGCGATGTCCATATAATTTGCATCCAAACCTTCTGAAATGATTGTTTTACCATCATTATCTTCAATTTGACGGATGCGCAAAACTTTCATCAATATCAAATCGGTCATGGAACTCACCCGCATATCCCGCCAGGCTTCGCCATAGTCATGGTTTTTTGCCAGCATCAGGGCTCGGATCAGGGCTATTTTTTCTGCATATAGCTGTTCTGCCCACTGCGGTGTCACTGCTTCGTCTTCTGAAAGTTGTAATTGAGCCAGCGCCAGGACGCAATAATTGATGATGCCAATAAATTCAGACTCTATGGAATCGCTTACTTTTTGTATTTTATTTTGTTCCAAACTCCTTATTCGCTTGGCTTTGATAAAAATCTGGTCTGTGAGAGAAGAGGGGCGCAGAATCCGCCAGGCAGTGCCGTAATCCTTGTTTTTTTTCAAAAAAACTTCTTTGCACATAGCCAAGATGGCATCATATTGCTGGAGCGTCTTTTCCAAAATGATTAATTTTAGAGCAAAGATAACAATCCAACGACGGGAATTGACCGACGAAAAGTTGATTTTTTGATAATGGATCAAAACGGTTGTTTTTTTATTCAGATTTCGCAAATCTCAAAGATTTACGAAATCACAT
>CAZGJN010000014.1:0-78882 GCA_964526645.1 uncultured Saprospiraceae bacterium | reverse complement strand
TCCTGTAAAGTTATTACTTTTTTTTGCTTTATTTAGTGCGTAACTCCTGTATTAGAATATGTAGATGGACAAAGCCGCCTAACAAATATTCTATAAATATTTGATTATTAAGTTCTTACAATATTATAAAACAACAACTAAGACCTTCCATTAAATTATTCCCTTTAGATTGATGAAATCGTATCTTTTTATAATATAATTTTGGTTTTCAGGAATTTAGACAAATTTTCCATGCGAAAATATTCCCCAAAAGGGAGTAAGTTCATATTGTTGTTAATTTTAAACATCAAGGATTAAGTAATGTTAAAAATGTTTAAAAAATTTGCTTGTATGACAAGTAATTAATATCTTGCATTCACGTTGTATCACGCAGGGAAAAATATGCATTTACGGCAAACTCACCAATCACTGGCTTATCGCTCCTGAATAATCTATGGCATTCCGTAAAACAATAGTGATATGCAAATAGAAGAAAAAATAGCCAAAACTCGGCAACAAATAGCAAATGAATATGGCATTGACCGAAAGACCCTTTATCGCTGGTTAAAAACTGCAGGCATTCAATTAAGCAGGAGACGCTTGGTCACCCCGGCTGAACAAGAATTGATTCATCAAAAATTTGGCAAACCTAAACGTCAACATAAAAAATAAGACAATGGGTCAAATCGGTTGTTTGACTTTTCGGATTTTGCAAATCTCAAGATTTACAAAATTTCCTCTACTGTTTGATCCATCACCCAAAATAAATAGTATTCAAAATGCCCCAAAATGCCCCAAAAACATATTATATACCTTTATAAATTTGTATCTGCTTGTGGAACTATTTCTCAGAGAAGGCGCCCAATAGAAAATAGCAACATCAGCAGGAGGGTATCCCGAAAACTCCTTAAATAAGAAGTAGGGGTAATTTTAAAAATTTAACTTTATGAAGAAAGTATTATCTTTTCTCTTTGTTGTAGCATTTGCTATGCTACCTTTTCTAATACTGCCAATGCGGATTCAAACTTACAAGTAAATCAGATTAAAAACTTAGAAGAAGGAATTACATCTACTGTTATTCAATGCGGCAATGATCCTGATGGTAATTGGCGCTGTGTACATACAACATATGATGATGGCTCTGATTGCATAGTTGTGGATAATGAGGGGGCACCCGGAGGCGTGGCGTTTTTTAATTGTGATGATATTTGATACGCTGTGCAATGATATATAAGCATTGTATTCACTCAACAACTCCCAAAGATCCCCGTACAAGGTAAGATCGTCTATAAAATAAGGGAGAGGAGAGATAAAATGCTTGAAAGTCAAATGCATAAAGTATTTAATTCATAGATTTATTTCTTTCTAATGGATAGTCTCTTTCTTTATAGCTGGAGACTATTCATTAGTCTAAAAGATGTTAGTATGAAAATTTTTATAACATTTATGATTCTCCATTTTGTTATTGGTGAGATATATAGCCAAAGCCTTACTATTGTTTATGAAGCACACACTATTCAAAGTCTAGAAATGTTAGAAAGAATCCCTGAATATTCAGAATATAATAGCAAATACTATTATTCACTAAATATACATAAAGGTATTTCCAAATTTTCAAGAGATAGTGCCTTTATTATTTCATTTCCCAATATCAACTACAAAGAAATTTGGGAGTTTGAAGAAATATATAAGAACTATAATGAAGATTTGTGGATCAGGCATAGCGGGCTATACAAAAATGGCTATGCCCTGGAAAAAAAATTATCGCAAATAGCAGAATATAATGACTTTCAATGGCAAATTGATGAAGATAAACAATTGATTGTAGGGATAGAATGCCACAAGGCTGTTTCCCCCAAAGGCTATACAGCTTGGTTTGCGGCAAAATTACCTTATCCAGATGGCCCTCAATATGGTGTTTTTAATCTTCCAGGGCTTGTACTATCTCTTGAAACTCCCAATTCAAAGTGGGTAGCGACCCAAATTATTGTAAAAGATGCGTTCGTTGAAATTCCTAAACTTATTTTAGTTCAAGGTGAGACAGAAATCAAGTTGTCTTACAATGAAATAAGAGCTTTGGGACCCGAAAAAGCAATTATTATAGATAAGAATTCCCCCATAGGGAAATGGCTAACATTTAGAAAATGAATTATTATATTAATTTTTTCTTCACCCTAATTGTAAGCTTTAGTCAATTATATGCGCAGAATTGCAATTTAAGCGGTTATGCTTCTCTTGTAGATAGCGATCACAAAGAAGGTATAATGATTCAACTTTTGGATACCACTGCAACAAAATTACTTCAGTTCAGAACTACTGACAGTACTGGCTACTTTAAATTTAACAATGTAAAAAAGGGGTTTTATAAAATATACATTACTCAATTTGGCTATAAAAGTATTCAAGTTTTGGAGCAATGTAACCAAGCGGATATTGATTTAAAAAATATCCAACTAACCCCCTTATCTATCAATCTGGAAGAAATATCTGTAATAGATAAGGTATATAGGATGAAGAAATCTGGAGACACAACTATATTCAACATTAAAGCATTTGAGAGCGGCTCAGAGCAATCTGTTTCAGATATTATAATGAAAATTCCTGGCTTTAGTATAAGCGGTACACAGTATTTTTTTCAAAATAAATCTATCAAAAAAATATTAATTGATGGCAAGGATATCGCTGACGATGATCATATCGAATTTACAGATGCCCTTCATTATAATAGAATTGAAGATGTGAGAATAATAGAAAACTATCATGATTCATTTAAGCCTTATAAAGAAAAACAAGAAAACGAGATCGCTTTAGACATAAAAACTAAAACAAAATATAAAAATAAATATCAAGGTACATTAAGTGCTAATTGGGGTTATAAAAATATCTATGATATATTAGGAACTTTAATAAATACGAGAAATAAGGATGCGTTTCGTTTAGTAACAGGGTGTTCTAATACTGGTAAAGGGTTCATAGAAGACAACATCAACAGTATTGTAACAGATGTAGAAAATGATATATTATTCAACAGCAGTAAGCATCGCCTTCTTTCTCAAATGAATACTCAGTTATCTAATGATTTAACAGAAACAAGTAACTATTTTGATTTAAATAATCATTATGCTAAGCTTGCTTATGATACTAAAATTGCGAAAAAATATAGGTTAAAATCAAGTTTAGTGCTTCGAAGACTCACAGGGAGTCAAGATATTTTGAGTAGTCGGCAGTTTTTTTCCGATACTTCCTCTTTACAAAATTTCTCACAGCTCAGTAATCAGAATATTTTAACAGCTTTTTCAGATAATTATTTATCTATTGCTATTAACCCTTCTACTAATTTTGAAGTTAATATTCCAATATCTTTTAAAGAAAATATTTTAAACACATCTGAAGATGGCTTATTCAAGAATGCTTCTTATCAAAACAAAAACAATCATGATATCAATCAATTTTCTGTTAATCCAATTTATAAATTCCATAAAAATTTTGCAAACGGGATTACACTTTCGCTTTTTGGAACAAATAAATATATCATAAATTCAAATAATTTAAATATTTTCAGCAGAGATATTATTGCGGGAGCTTTTATCTTTGACACCGAAGAATCTTTATTCCTATCAAACCAAACCAGTACATATACAGCGTATAATTTCAATAATCATGTTAGACTCAGGAAAAAGATTGAAAACATTGATTTTCAATACAATGCAGCTTGGGAGAAAAATTCGGAAAATATTTCGAATACTTCTGATTATGAATTTAACAGCCCCTTTGTTGGTAAAGAATACTTAGAATTGACCAATCTTACCCATTCCCTTATATCTACATACGATAAAAAATCTTTTAGACTCGCCTTAGGATTATTATATGCTCATTCTATCTTCAAGGGAACACTAGGAGATGCTAAAAATATTTTTTTAAGACCCCATGTTCTTATAATGTATCGTATAAATTCTAAGTGGAATATATCTACTAGTTATTCTACAAAGTTATATCAACCTTCTATCATCCAAGTAAACAGCTTGCGAACACTACAAGGTCAATTAGATATATGGGAAGGAGGAGTTGATATACAAGATATTGGTATGATTGAAACTTATAATTTTAGCTTGTTTAGGGAATTTGAGATAGGAGAAGAAACTACATTTTTTAATATGACTTTTTCAATAAATCCAAAATCTAAGGAGATACATCCTATTTATAATTTTGACTCTTTTTTTCAAGTTAAATCTTTCCAGCTTTTAAAAAAAGAAAATCAAATAAGATTCTATTTATTTTACAGCAAAAAGCTCAAGCATTGGAGCTTCAATCTTAACCTAAGGGCTGACAAGTCGGCGCTTATAATAGAGGATAACGTAATTAAAGATAAGACTTTTACAACTAATTTTGTAATAAATTATTTAAAATTGAAAAATATTAAAATATCTTCTGGCATTGATGTTAGATTTTCCAGCCGTGTAAATGTTTTTTCAGAGGCTCTAAATGTATATTTAAGGCCGAGGTTATCCGTTGAGTTTAATAAAAATATGCTTCAGGGAAGAATTTGGTATCAGTTGATGTACAATAAAATTAATAATTCAAAGAATTATTATCATATTTTGAATTTTGAGGTATCGAGAAAGAAATTAATAAAAAATTTTGAATTAAATATAAAGATTTATGATATACTTAATATAATTCCGAGCAGAGTCAGTTTTACTACATTTAACTCAATATTTATACAAACAGATACTTACATATCATTTCCAGGGCAAATATTACTGGGGTTAAAATGGTATTTCAGCCCTAAAAACTTAGATGTGTTAGACTAGTTTTTACTTTTTCTTGCTGTGAGTAGTCTGACTTTAGCCGGGCACTTTTATCAGAAGTTTCAAAATAAAATTCTTTTAGATTCTCAAATACCGAGTATATACTGCTTTTTAAAAATAGCTCACAACCCTACTTTACAATCCTTCCTGGGTTATTTTTGATGAAAGCACCCCAATCTTTACTTTTTTTCATTTTACCGAAAAGACTTTGCGATTGGTAATAATGACAAACCGCCGTAGCTAAAGCATCGGTAGCGTCAAAGTATTGCTCCCCAAATTCTTTTTGCAAAATAGTGCGCAGCATAGCGGCTACCTGTTCTTTGGAAGCGTTGCCGTTGCCAGTGACTGCTTGCTTGATTTTTTTGGCTGAGTATTCCACTACTTCCAAGCCTTTGGTGATCGCTGCGGCGATAGCCACGCCCTGTGCACGCCCCAGCTTGAACATAGATTGTACATTTTTGCCATAAAAGGGGGTTTCGATTGCCATTTCTTTGGGTTTAAAATCAGCAATGATCCGCTGTAAATGCTCAAAAATCAGCTTAAGTTTTTCTGCCTGCTCACCTTCTTCTCTCAGGTGCAAAACGCCTAAGTCCAGTAATTGAAGGCTTTTATCTTTTACTTCTATGATGCCATACCCCAAAATATTAGTGCCGGGATCCACGCCCAGGATTCTGTATGCTTCTACAACAGTTGTTGAATCTTTTGCTGTCATTCCAATAGTCCAGTTTGGTGTAAAATAGGGAGTTGCCCGCCATAAGCTTTTGCAATAAACTCCGGCGTAAAGGCTTGTTCTATGGTACCCACGGATACCAATCGTTGGTTGAGGAGCACAATTCTATCAAAATAAGTTGACACGCTCGAGAGGTCATGGTGTACCACCAGTACGGTTTTTCCCTCTTTGGCGAGGCGATGCAGGATGTGAATAATTTTTTCTTCTGTTGTAATATCCACGCCGACAAAGGGTTCGTCTAACAAAAAAATATCCGCCTGCTGGCAGAGTGCTCTTGCCAAAAACACGCGCTGCTGCTGCCCACCGGAAAGCTCCCCGATTTGATGGTGGCTGAGGTGCTCGATCCCCAACTCCTGCATTGCCTCCTGTGCAGCAGCTTTATCTACCGCATTTAGCACTTGAAATATTTTTTTGTGAGGGTAGCGCCCCATCAGCACAATGTCGAGCACGGTAGCCGGAAAACTCCAGTCCACATCACTTTTTTGAGGAACATACACCACCGTTTTCCGCTTCTCTTTAATGGATTTACCCTCGATCAAAATCTCACCGGCGTTTAGTTCAATCAATCCTAATATCGCTTTGAACAGGGTAGATTTGCCGGCGCCATTGGGTCCCAATATGCCATACACTTGCCCGGCTTCAATATCGAGGTAAATATTGCTCAAAACCCGCTTTCGATCAAACGAAACGGAAAGCCCTTTGATAGCAATGGCAATATTGTGCATCAGCCGTTTATTTTTTTGTACATTAGGAAAAACCCACCGCCCAATAATAGTCCCAATGCTACTATAAGTGTAATGCGCACAATACCTCCTTTGGCTTCAGGTGCATCCTCGGTGGAGAGGTCTTGGCTAAGTGCCTGAACAATCGTATTCGTATTGTACTGCAACATATCTAAATAGGAAGGCGCACTGCTATTCTCATCTCCGATAGAATCAGAGTATAGTTTGCCGCCAATTTTAATCTTATTATCGCTGGCAATTTGTTGAATCAATTTGGGATTGACGGTCGTTTCGATAAATATCGCGGGTATTCTATTCTCTTTGATCACTTTGTGAAGGCGCACAATATCGGATGTTTGAGCTTCTGCATCCGTAGAAGTACCCAGTACCGCTTCCACCCGAATGCCATAGCGTTTTCCATAGTACCGAAAAGCATCATGCGAAGTGATCAGCACTCTTTTATTTTCGGGCAGAGTCTGGATAGCTTGGGCAATATAACGATCCATTTCCTCCAATTGCCTACGATACAAGCCATAGTTAAACTCGATGGTTTTTTTGCCTTCTGGTACTAATTCGAGCAAGGCATTTTTGATATTTTCGATGTAAATCAAGCCTGCACGAGCATCCATCCAGGCGTGTGGATCGGTAGCGTTTTTGTACTTGCTGCTTTGTATGGGTATGACACCTTCTGTAATAGTGACGATGCGCGCCTGAGTGCCTGAGTTGGCAATCAGCTCGTTTAGCCAACCTTCAAAAGTAAGCCCATTTTTCAAAATTAAATCCGCAGAAGCCGCCAACTGTACATCTTTCGGAGTGGGTTCGTAAATATGCGGGTCTCCTCCTATGGGCACGATAGTGCGAATCTCTACCTCCTCGCCTGCTATATTTTTTGCCATATCTGCAAAAATGGAAGCAGTAGCCACCACCAATGGCTTTTTTTGCGCAAAGGCATTAAGCGGCGAACATAGTACAAAAGCTAAAGCAAAGAAAGTGCTTATATTTATTGATAAGCGATGTCTCATAGTTGTGCCTGTTTTTTTAATTTTTTTGTACAAAAAGGTTTTGGGCGACTTTTTTGGAGAGCGTTTGCTCTTTTCGTTTGTTGATGGATACTTTCACAGACTCATCGTATTCATAAAATTCTAATATTTCTACTTGTGTACCAAGCACCAGCTGCATCCGATCAAGGTATTGTAAAAAAGCAGAGGTGTGGTCCTGCACCCCTACAATCGCGCCCCGCTCGCCAACTTTGAGCTCCAGTAAGAGAATCTGCCTCCGAAACGTGAAGTTACCTTCTGCATCGGGGATGGGATCGCCGTGGGGGTCAAACTTTGGGAAACCCAAAAAGTTATCAAGGCGTTCTACTAATTCAGATGATTGAATATGCTCCAATTGCTCTGCGATTTCATGCACTTCGTCCCATGAAAACTGAAGTTTTTCCACCAAAAATACTTCCCACAACCGATGTTTTCGAATGAGGTGTTTGGCTATTTTATTGCCTTTTTCGGTTAGGGTTACACCTTTATATTTTTCATAAAAAACCAAGCTTTTTTCTGCCAATCGAATCACCATATCGGTTACAGAAGCAGCTTTGGTACTCATTTCTGCAGCAATCGCGTTGGTACTGGCGGCTTTTTCCTCCTGCTCACAGATTTTGAAGATTGCCTTCAGGTAATTTTCTTCTGCTTGAGAAATTAGATCCATATTGCAAAGTTAATCATTTTTAGGCAAATCTAAAAATAATTTTCAGAAAATAAAATTTCAGGGTACTAATTCGTAAAAAGTGTCCTCTTTATCCTCGGTAGAAGTATGTTTGTAGGGAAAATCTTTTTCGATAAGAATGTGCAGCCGTTCGGTTTTGTGCGCTAAGCTGACTTCCGCGCTGTCCATCCAGATGAAGGCTTCTGGCGTAGGCAATCGAACCGAAATTTTGTTGTTCTCACAATTGGCAGAAATCCCCGTGTCCTCCTCCAACCGGAGTTCGTACACCAACTGCTGGTTTTCATTAAATGGAATACACACTTCTACAAAGCCTTGTTTTTTAGCAATTCAATATCGGATTTTCGCAAGCGGAGGCGCAGGCTGTTTGCCGCAAATCGCAATTTCATAAGCAATTTGATTATAAATTTTAGTCAAAAATGATAAATTTACAGCGAAGCGAGGCTTTGGTCAATCATTTGAGCAAAATAATTGCAATTTAAAAAAATACCTTGCTTTTTTGTTACCAACGCTTTATTCTGTACTTTTAATCAAATAAATCAAACCGCAAACATGAGAGCGCTCTTTGTTTTTCTGTTATTTGGGGTTTATGCCCTGGGAGTCAGGTGGTATTATGTGTGCGAGATGAAGCAATTATGCGACAGCAAACCGGCGGTTTATGCCCCAGAAGACATTCGCCTGAAAACCCTGCAACTGAAGGAGCAAGATACGACAATTTTGCAGGGCTACGACCAATTTATTTTTGATAGCGCCATGGTGAAGCCCAGCAGAATCAATGATAACAACAGCGCTTTTCTTGATACGGTGGCGGGTTATTTGAAGCTTTTTCCTCAAAAAAAATTGACAATCAAAGGTTTATATCGCACTGCCGAAGCCAATATCCAAGCTGGTTTTTATGAAAACATAGGCACTGCCAGAGCCGATGAAATACGCAAATTATTGATGCGCCGTGGTGTGGCTGAAAACCGCATTTCACTTGATCACTCGATCAGCAACGACAGCCTGCTGCAAGAACCGCTGTTTTTTGACGTGTACTTGGAATCTGGCAATCCGGAGGATTTTGAAAAAATACAATTTAGCTTTACGAATATGACCTTCTCGGATGCCAATTTTGCTTTTGATTCCGATGTCTTTAACCCCGGTGAAGCTATGATTGCTTATGCGGATTCTGTGAAAACTTACTTAGAATTAAATCCTGCAAAAGCTTTGACGATCATAGGGCATACTGATGACAAAGGCACTGACAAATATAACCTTGATCTGGGGCTTCGGCGTGCCAAAAGTGCCCGAACATATTTTCAAAACCTGGGAGTGAAAGCCAAAATTGATGTAAAATCGGAGGGCAAACGCCGCCCCGTTGCAAGCAACAAAACGGAGGAAGGCAGGCAGCGCAACCGGCGGGTGAACTTTATTTTGGAGTGATTTGGTGTGCCTTTTGAGCCGCTATATCCGACACTGTTAAAATAAAATACATTATGGATTTCAGTAAATTCTTCTCCAATTTTGAATCGCAAGAGAGTATCGCTATTCTCTTCTTTCTGATCGTAGCATTTTTGCTGGGTTTCATTGCTGGTTATTTAGCAAGGAGCGGAACAGTGCGCCGGTTGAAGCGCGAATTGGAAGAAAAGCAAAAGGCGTTAGCTGCCATACAGGCTGAAATTCCACACTTGCAGGAGCAACTGAGTTTAAAAGAGGCTGATTTGCGCAAAGCGCAGTTTGAGGTAGAGGAAAACAAAGCCAAAGTGACACGCCTGGCGGAGGAGAAAGCGCAGCTGTACAATGAAATTTATTCGACCAATGCCGATATTGAAAAACTACAAATATCAAATAAAGCCTACCTTGTCACTATCGAAGATTTGAACAATCAAATTTTGGGTTTGAAAGCCAAACAAACCCAACTGGCAGCCACTCCAGAGAAAGCCCAGGAGCCGCTACCCGATGAAAGCGCCGCTGATTATATTGCGCAATTTCAAAGTACCCAAAATGCCCTGCGAAGCAGGCTCGAAGCATTAGAAGGTAAAATTGGCAATTTGGAATCAGAAAATAAAGCCTTAAAAACAGAAGTCACGCAGCTAAAATCAACTGCTTCGCTATCAAGCAGTGCCGTCATCATCACCGCTGCACAGCCTGAGTGGATGCCCCAAACCACCAAGACATTGCTACAAAAGCCGCCCGCTCAAACTGCGGAGACAAAGGATGATTTAACCAAAATAGAGGGGATCGGTCCTTTTTTGGAAAAAAAATTGAACGAAATTGGCGTGTATAGCTACGAACAAATCAGCCAGTGGGATGCCGCTGATATCAACCAAATAACCGAGCAAATTGCCTATTTCCCCGGGCGTATCGAGCGCGATGACTGGGTCGGGCAAGCGATCAAGCTGATGAGACTCAAACGCGAAAATCCGGATGCTTTTGTGAACACTTACCCCACTGACCATACAGACCTAAAAATTGTGGAAGGGATCGGCCCTAAAATTGAAACACTGCTCAAAGAAGCCGGTATTCTTACTTGGGAAGATTTATCCGAAGCGAGAAAAGACCAGCTTGACGCTATTTTGGATGCCGCTGGAGACCATTACCGCATCCATGATCCCACTACTTGGCCCGTTCAGGCAGGGCTTGCCGCCAATAATAACTGGGAACTGCTCCATGAATACCAGGAGCAACTGAAAGGTGGAAGGGAGGTGCAGTGAACGATTTGAAAAATTATCCGCAAATCCTCTACGATATTTGGCAGGAGGTACAACCTTTGTTTGGCAAAGGCAAGGTGGCAGATTACATCCCCGCCTTAAAAAATGTGGACTCCCGAAAGTTTGGCATTGCGCTCGTCACTCTGGCTGGAGAAGAATACGCGATTGGCGACGCTGATGAAAAATTTTCTATCCAAAGTATTTCGAAGGTCTTCACACTCGCCATGGCTTTTGCCCAAATTGATAAAAAACTATGGCAACGGGTGGGGGTAGAGCCAAGCGGCACGCCTTTTAATTCGCTGGTACAATTGGAATACGAAAAAGGGATTCCTCGCAATCCATTTATTAACGCCGGAGCACTGGTGGTTACGGATGTTGTGCTCAACCATTTCGCTGATCCTAAAGCAGCTATCCTGAATTTTGTACAAAAACTTTCTAACAGTGAAAATATCAGCTATGATTTGCAAGTCGCCCACTCAGAGCGAGAAACTGGCTTCACAAATGCTGCCTTAGCCAATTTTTTGAAAAGCTATGGCAATATTGAAAATGACGTAACCGCGGTGCTCGATATTTATTTTCACCAATGCGCCATCACGATGTCTTGCCGAGAATTGGCGCGTTCCCTTCTCTTTTTGGCGAATCATGGCGAAATACCGGGCACAAAGGAGCGCGTTCTTACCATTAGCCAGGCAAAACGCCTTAATGCTCTGATGATGACTTGTGGCTTCTACGATCAGGCAGGGGAATTTGCTTTTCGGGTAGGCATGCCCGGCAAAAGCGGTGTTGGAGGAGGCATTGTGGCTGTCATTCCAGGTGAATTAGGGATTGCCGTTTGGAGCCCCGAGCTCAATCCTTATGGAAATTCGCTTGCCGGCGTGATGGCATTAGAATTATTTACCACAAAAACCGGTAGATCTATTTTTTAAAAAAGCGCTTCACGAAATCCTTCCATCCAGATTTTTAGCAAATTTTGTATTTTAATTTTATTTGTAATTATTTATCTTTCAATTATTTATCGAAAGTATAAAATAAAAACGCCTTAAACAAAACTTTTTGTTTTAATTTTTTATCTTTGCAACAAGTTAAAACAATTTCTTATTCAATCAAAAAGTATGCTTATGAAAGCACTTAAAATCATTGGAATTATCTTGGGCTTGATCATAGTGCTGGTACTTGTACTGGGGCTGATCGCACCAAAAACAATCACTACGGAAAAATCAATCCTGATCAACGCACCGCGAGAAGTTGTATTTCCACATTTGCAGTATTTTGAAAAACAGAAAGCCTGGTCTCCCTGGATTGAACGCGACCCAAATATGAAAAGTGAAATCATTGGTACCGACGGCAGCGTTGGCGCTGTCAATCGCTGGGAAAGCAAAACAGAAGGCAATGGCGAACAAGAAGTTACTGCTTTAGTGCCAAACGAAAGAATGGAAACCCATATTCGCTTTAAAGGACAGGGCGAAGCAGATGCCTTTATGGCGGCAGCAGATGCCGATGGCGGCACGAAAATCACTTGGGGTTTTTCCTCTACTACTCCCTACCCGATGAATGTAATGAATTTATTTATGGACATCGCCGGCATAGTCAGAAAGGACTACGAAGCCGGATTAAACAAACTCAAAGCGATGATAGAATCTATGCCAAAAACGTATAGTGGCTACCAAGTACAAGCAATCGAATCCCCTACCAAATATTTCATTGCTTTACGCGAAACCATCGCTATTGATAAAGTTGCCGAAGGCTATGCCAAAAATCTGGGCAAAATAGCTGCCGCCGTACAACAAGCCGGTATTGAAATGGCAGGTATGCCCTGTGGTTTGTTTTTTAGATGGGACGAAGCAAAAGGCGAAACCGATCTGGCTTATGCGATACCGGTGGCTACGAAAGCACTCATAAAAGGCTATGAAACCATTGAAGTGCCTGCCGGCAAACTCCTCCTGGTTGACTACTACGGTGCTTATGACGGCACCGGTGTGGCTCATGCTGCAATGGATGAGTATGTCAAAGAAAATAACTTGGAATCGCTTGTTCCTGTTTGGGAAGAATATGTCACCGACCCTACTAAGCAGCCCGATACTTCCAAATGGCTGACAAAGGTCTGTTATCCAGTAAAAAATAAATAAATTTCATGCATACTACAATTCAACATACATGAAAAATTTAAATCCCTATCTTGCAATGCCAGGTACTTGCAAAGCAGCTATGAAGTTTTATCAAGAATGCCTAGGCGGTGAATTAACTATGCAAACCTTCGGTGAATCAGGGCAGGAAGTTCCTGAAGATTACAGGCAAAAAATTATGCATTCCGAATTGAAAGTAGATAACATTCATTTGATGGCTTCCGACGTTATGCCAGGACAGTCCGTAAATCAAGGAGATAATATTGTGCTCAGTATCCAGCTTACAGATGTAAAAGAACAAGAAACCATTTTCAACAAACTTGCTGCTGGCGGCACAGTGACAATGCCTTTGCAAGATACCTTCTGGGGTGCACGATTTGGTATGCTAGTAGATAAATTTGGTATTCACTGGATGCTGAATTGCCAAACAAGCCCGCCAAATTGAAGTTTAAGAGTTGAGCATATCCCTATGAAAGGCGGCATTTCCAACAGCGTGGAAGTGTCGCTTTTATTTTTACAGTTTTTTAACTTTTGAATACGAAATTTTGGGGCTGTGCGCGTTTTTCCTATTTTCACTACGAACTTTGTAAAACACCACACAATCGTGCAAACGCAAAACGAACTACTCGCGGCTGCAGAAGCCTATGTGTCCAATTTTTATAAGGCGCACTTTTCTGAAAAATATGTATTCCATGATTTTCAGCATACAAAAGAAGTAGTGGAAGCGACTGCCCAGATTGCGTCAGGATACGAGCTTTCAGAAAAAACACTGGAATTGCTTACCCTGGCGGCGTGGTTTCACGATATTGGCTACATCGAGGGGGCAGAAGGGCACGAAGAACGCAGCAGCCGCTATGCAAAGGCTTTTTTGGAAACGCATCATTTTTCAGCAGAAGACATAGCCATCGTAGTAGATTGCATTTTGTGTACCAAAATTGATGCCCTACCCGATACACTTTTAGAAAAAATCCTTTGTGATGCCGACTTGAGCCACCTGGGCGGCAAAATGTACTGGGAACACTGCACCAGGCTACGGCAGGAGTTGTTTCTCACCCAAAACATTGTCATGTCGGAAAATGAATGGGTAAATTTTGAACTGGATTTCATCACCGGGCACCAATACTATACGGAGGTAGCGCATGAGTTGTTTGACAAACGCAAGCAGAAACATATTCGACAACTGATGAAACACAAGATGCGCCTGAATCCCGATACCGTTGATTTGATAGAAGAATTGGAAAAAAAAGAGCGCAAAGAGGAGAAAAAAATCAGAAAACTTCAGAAATCAATTGACAATAGCGGGCTACAACTCAAAGAAATTGACCTGGGCAGGGGCGTAGAAACCATGTACCGCAACATCTACCGAACGCACATCAATCTTAGCTCTATCGCTGATAATAAGGCAAATATCATGCTCAGCGTGAATGCCATCATTATTTCTATCGTAGTTACTTCGCTCATCCCGCGCCTTTCGGGCAGCCCCTATCTGGTGATACCTACCATTATTTTATTAGCAATTTGCCTCGCAGCTTTGGTCTTTGCTATTTTGGCTACACAACCCAAAGTGACAAAAGGAAAAGTAACAAGGGAAGACATTGAGCGAAAGCGCGCCAACCTGCTGTTTTTTGGCAATTTTTATAAAATGGAGCTCGAGGATTTCCACTGGGGTATGATGGAAATGATTAAGGACAGCGACTTTTTGTATAGCTCTATGACAAAAGACCTGTACTACCTCGGTGTAGTGTTAGCAAAAAAATATCAGTATCTGCGGGTTTGTTATGTTGTTTTTATGTATGGGCTGATCGCTTCCGTATTGGCATTCGCGGTGGCTTTTTTGATACAATTTTAGTAATTTTTTCTAGAAATCCGATTGCTTGTGATAGCGCGCTGCATCTTGGATTTGAAGCGCTGCACGCCTACGCCTCGAAGTGCCTTGTGCTTGGTGCTACGCCCCTGTACACGTGCGCGCCACTTTTGCCAATTGCGCAGGCGCATTTCTTGCTTCATCAGCTGTATCACCTCTGCTTCGCACAATCCAAATTGAACTTCAATGGCTTCAAATGGTGTACGGTCTTCCCAAGCCATTTCTACAATGCGATCTATATCTTGCTCCGAAAGCTTATATTTTTGTACAATTTTCATATTTTGACAGCCAGAGCGCGCGGTGAAGGAGTTCCATTTTCGCGACTTTGTCCTTTTGTAGCGAATGCTCCATGAACCGCAATTTTATTTTTGAACAATTCTATTGAAAAAGCAATTTTACAGTGTACTAAGTTACAAGCGAAACTATTTTTTTACCTAAAAGTTGAAACAGCACATGATTTCTCAAAAAATGGTGACAGCGCTCAACCAACAAATAGCGCTGGAAGGATATGCTTCTTATTTGTATTTGTCCATGTCTTCCTGGGCGGATACACAAGGACTAGAAGGCTGCCGGAAGTTTATGCGCCGCCAATCCGACGAAGAACGCGAACACATGCTCCGCATTTTTGATTACTTGAGTGAGACCGACAACCACGCCCTGGCACCTGCCATCCCGCAACCACCGCATCAATTCGAATCGGTTCAAAAGATGCTTCAGGATGTGTATGCACACGAACAAAAGGTGACGGCGTCTATCCATGAACTGATTTCGCTTTGCTATGATGAAAAAGACCATACCACGCTCAATTTTCTTCAGTGGTATGTGGTAGAACAACGCGAAGAAGAAGCCCTTATGCGCAACATTTTGGATAAAATTAAACTGATTGGCGACGGACCGCAAAGCTTGTACTACATTGATAAAGAAATAGAAAAAATCAATACAACACAGGGACAAGCTGAGGAAAGCGAAGAAACCACGGCATAAAAAAACCCGGCAAGTTATTTGCCGGGCGCTCGCCTTAGTCTGTGTTTATGCGTCTGTTAAGTCAAAAAATAGTACTGTCTGTTACATAGGTTTGCTTGTATTTTTCTATGCCTTGAAATACTGGCTTTGGGGTCTTATATCGGAATGAATAAGACAAAAATCACATTGGTAAAATGGAGGAATAATTGTGTAGAGGCGTTATCTTAAAACAATAGTGTAAAAATAACACAAATACTATAATTCAAAAAATATTGCAACATTTTTTTGCCAGCAATTGATCGCTTGCGCGTTGCTATTTATTGTATTGATTTTTATAATACGCTTATAATCAGGATTATTCGCTTTGTTTTAATATTTTATAGTGCTTTCATTTCCTGTGCAATGTTTTTTGCAATTCGTTCAGAATCGCGATAAATAACACCGAGAATACCGCCGGCTACATAATTGTCAAAGCCCAGAAAATAAAGCCCTTTGTATTTGCCTTCACCGATGCAGTTTTTGGGCAAACCATAAGCATCGAACAAATCGCTTGTATCTTCCAGCAGCGCTTCGATTTTGGCATGATAACCAGTAGCGAGGATCACGGTATCAAATTGCTTCTTTTCGCCATTGGTAAAAGTAATTGCCTCCTCATCAAAATAAGCAATTCCTGGTAATACTTTAATATTGCCAGCTTTGATATGATCAATTGTGCCTATATCAATCACCGGTGTTTTGCCGGTAGTGCGCAGCTGTTTGGCGGGTGGCATCTTGGGTGTAGGCAGTCCGTACTTGGCAAGGTTGCCCACGGTGAGCCTCCGCAATAGAAGACCGATAGGATCACCTATCCAGTTTGGAAGTTTGGCTAATTTGAGAGCAGTGAGTTGGGTAGGTCCTGCGAAGGTATCACGCGGCACCACATTTACTGTTCCTCTCACGGAGAGAAAAGTTTTAATGCCGTTTTCGCACAAGTCCAGCGCGATTTCAGCGCCGGTGTTGCCCATCCCTACCACCAGCACGGTTTGTCCCGCAAAGAGATCGGCATTTTTATAAGCTTTGCTGTGAATGATAGTACCCTTGAATTGCGCTTCCCCCAAGAAGACAGGACGATTAGGAACACGATTCAAGCCCGTGGCAAGAATAACTTTTTCGCACAAAAAATCCAGTCCTTTCGCCGTTTTTACTAACCATTTCTCATCCGAACGCTGAATGGAAGTTGCGGCTACCTCAAAAAGCGGCTGTATATCAAATTTTTTAGCATATTGTTCAAAATAAGTAATCAACTGAAGGCGCGGCACATAGCGGGGGTAATCCTCTGGAAAAGGTAGAAAAGGCAGGTGAGATAGCTCTTTCACCGTGTGCAAATGAAGCCGGTCATAATGTTCTACCCAGGTAGCTCCTACCTGTTGGCTTTTTTCAATGATCTCAAAAGGGATGTTCAAATGCCTCAAGCGACCAGCAATCGCCAAGCCGGCGGGTCCCGCGCCAATAATCAGTATTCGTGTGTTCGTCATTTGCAAGCTTGCATTCAATTGCTTAAAACCACCTGATAATAAAATTGATCAACCACGCTTTAAAAGCATTGTAAGGCGGCATCGCTAATTCCAGCGCTCCCCAATAATGCTGCTGAAATACGCTCTTGGCATTGGAAAAAGCTTCAAAGCCATACCAACCATGTGATTTGCCTATTCCACTATGATTGATGCCCCCAAAAGGCAGGTTGTAGTTAAAAAAATGCACCTCGCTATGATTGATTGCAGCACCGCCCGAACGGGTATTTTTCAAAACGTGCCGGATATTTTTTTTGTTTCGGCTATAAACGTACAGAGAAAGCGGTCGCTCTGCAGCATTCACGATTTTTACAGCATCTTCCAATTGGCGGAAAGTAAGCACGGGCAAAATTGGGCCGAAAATTTCGTCCTGCATCACCAGCGCATCCATCGAAACATTTGTCAGAATAGTTGGTTGGATGTATTTTTCTTCTTCGTCAGTTTTTCCACCCAAATAAAGTGTGCTACCTTTTTGCAGGGCATCCGCTATGTAAGATTTCAGCCTTTCAAAGTGGCGCAGGTTGATAATTCGAGCATAACTATCCGATGCTTTTGGATTTTCTCCAAAAAAATGTTGCAGCACCTGGGCTATTTTCTCCAACAAGGCTTCTTTCACCTGCTCTTGCACCAGGATGTAATCAGGCGATACGCAAGTTTGACCACTATTTGTAAATTTAGACCAGGCGATGCGCCGGGCAGCCAGTTCCAAGTTGGCGGATGCGTCAATGATGGCAGGTGATTTTCCGCCCAATTCTAATGTCACAGAACTTAGGTGTTTGGCAGCAGCAGCCATGATTATTTTTCCGATGGCAGGAGAGCCTGTGTAAAAAATATGGTTAAAAGGTAACTCCAGCAAGGCTTTCGCTGTTTCTGCATCTCCCTCAATCAAGGCTATTTCCTTTTCTTCAAATACCTCCGCTATAATTTTCGCCATAACCGCAGAGGCATGTGTCGTCAATTCGGAAGGTTTGATCATCACACAATTGCCCGCACAGATCGCAGAGACAAGCGGACCCAGGGTAAGCAGAAAAGGAAAATTCCAGGGTGCAATGATCAATACCACACCTTTGGGTTCGTATTGGATATAAGACCGAGACCCCAACAATAGCAGGGTAGGAAGCTCTACCTGCTGGGGTGCCATCCATCGGCGCAACCGGGCGCTGGCGTGCCGGATTTCAGACAGCACCGTGAAAATCTCAACCAGCTTTGATTCCAGTATTGGTTTTTGAAAATCAGCGTACATTGCCTGAGTGATCTCCTCCCGGTATTGCAAAAGTGCTTTTTCCAATCGGCGCAATTTGGCAATACGCTGCTGGGCGGTAGTATTTGCCACATTGAACTGGTTTGCGCTTTGCAACTCAAATATGCGCTTGATTTCCGCCGGCTGGGCGGATTTTGTAGGAGTCGTTGCTGTCATTTCGGTGGTTATTTGTCCACGCAGCTGCCTTCAAAAAAAATCACTTCACAGCTGCAAATTTTTTGGTTTTGAATTTTCTGTGATCTTACAATGCACTGATTAACTCTACCCAATATTGGTTTAAAACTATCCTTTTTTTTTCAAAAAAGGAAATATTTGGTGATTCCAGAATGGGCTTATTGCCCTTATGCGGCCGCAATGCAGTTTAAACCTTTCGACTTTTTTTTATTTCTAAATCGGTCTAATCTTGGGTAACTCTATTGTTGTTTAGAATGTCTTCAAATAAGATGCCTTATTTTGGTATTTACAGAATAATGACACTTAGTGCCAAGCACAAGATTAATTTTGCCGGCATGATGTAAATATAAGGTACAAAATGTTGGAATATTTCAAAATATTAACCATCACGCACAAAAAAACGCAGCTAAAAGCAATTGGCGACTTTGCACTCAAGGAAGCCGAGGCGCTTTCCATTCCGCAGCAATTGCAAGCCCTCCGGCAGTCGTTTGGCATAGCAGAAATTTTGTACCTCAGCACTTGCAATCGAGTATTGTACTGTTTTTATGATGAGGTGGAGCTATCTGCCACTTTTGTACAACAGTTTTTCCAGGCAATCAATCCAACTTTAACGCCTGCGCAAATCGAGCATGCTGTTTTGCAATTAGAGGGGCAAGCAGCGATTCAGCATTTATTTGAAGTAGCAGCATCCGTGGATTCCTTAGTAGTGGGAGAACGCCAAATCCTAAGGCAATTGCGAGAAGCTTACGATCTTTGCAAAAAATGGGAACTCACCGGCGATAATATCAGGCTATTGGTACAGCAGGCGGTGCTTACCGCCAAAGAAATCTACGCTCGCACAGGCATTGGCGAAAAGCCCGTTTCTGTGGTATCACTTGCCTTTCGGCAAATGATGCAAGCAAATTTGTCAAAAGAAGCGCGAATTTTGCTTATTGGTGCGGGTCAAACGAATGCCCTTGTAGCCAAATTTCTGGCAAAATATCAGTTTTCCAAGGTGACCGTTTTTAATAGAAGTTTGGCAAAAGCAGAAGAACTTGCTGCTGTAGTAAAAGGGAATGCCCATCCTTTGAGTGACTTGTCGCAATTTCAATCCGGTTTTGACTGCCTGATTGTTTGCACAAGTGCAAGCGATCCTATTATTACAACACAAGTTTATGAACAATTGCTGAAAGGGGAACTTGAAAAAAAGATCGTGGTTGACCTGGGAATTCCGCACAATGTAAGCAGCGCAGTGATCGAAAAATTTCCGCTTCGGTATATTGAAATAGAAAGCTTGCGCGAATTGGCAAAAGAAAATTTGGCACATCGGGAGGAAGAGGTGCATGCCGCCAAAGCCATTGTAGAAAAACAAGCTAAATCTTTTCCGGCTCAGCTGCGGCAGCGGCACTTAGTCCGGGCAATTCAAAAAGTTCCTGAGGAAATCAGCGCCATCCGATCAAAGGCAGTGAAGGAAATTTTTGGGAAAGAAGTGGCACAGTTGGACGACAACACCCGCGATTTGATAGACCGCATCCTGGCGTATATGGAAAAAAAGTGCATTGCCATCCCAATGAAAGTGGTGAAAGACGCGGCGCTACCTTTTTGATAAATGCGCCACAAAATTGGGTATGTCTGCGGCGTACACCGCTACTTTTTTGTCAACCAAACGAGCCAAGCGAGGCGCTTCAAGTGGCAACTCCCCGATCTGGAGTGGCTCAAACACAGTGAAAATGCAGCCCTCCTGCAAATCATGATACTCCACAAAACAAACCCAGGCTTCGGGTTGCGCCAAGATAGGATCTGTTCGGAATTTAGATTGCTGGAACGTCCAGGATAAGCCATAGCGTTGGGCAGCAGAACTGCGCTGCGTCTTTACAGCCAATGCGCCCCCCTCCACATACAAATCACTATCCCAAGACTTTTGTCGCCCAGTGTAAATGGTATAATCCGGGCCTTGCACCTGGCAGCCGTACTGCTCAAACGCCCGCCTAACAGCCTCCTCTCCCAGTTTGCTGACAAAATGATCGTCGCGAATTTTTTGCTGATTGAATTGCAGGGTATCTGTGTAGTTTACGGTTGCCAGCACCGCATCGGCAAAACAAGTCGCTTTTGTTATCTCAGATTCAGAAAGTGTAATGTTGAGCGCCTGCCGGAAGTATTTCATATTGTGTAAATTTTGCTGTGATAAGTACCCTTTTGATCTATTTCGACTGGAAAGTTATTGATAATCAAAAAAAGCTGCAAGCTGATAAAGAGCTTTAGTTTTCAGCTTTCTCTAATATCAAAGGTTCTCGAAATCTCTTCCACTATTTTGAGCTACCACCAAATAAAAAAGCCCTCACTGACAGAGGGCTTTTTCGTAGCGCGGGGGAGGCTTGAACTCCCGACCTTGCGATTATGAATCGCACGCTCTGACCAGCTGAGCTACCGCGCCATTTTTTTTGAAAGCGAGTGCAAATATCGGTTTTTTAATATAATCTTCCAAGATGTTCCGGCAATTTATTATCAGTACATTGACCCATCGGCAAAATACTTGATTGCTAATGTTTCCGCCAGCGTTTTAGTTCCAACGTTAGCTCTTTTTGTGGCACCGAAAATTCAATTTGCGTTTCTTGAAAGGTGGGGCTGCGCCATTTTACAGCGGGGTTGTTTGAGAAAGCATAAGGTTCGGTAGGGATGTTCAGATAATTTTTATCCAATTCACCATTGGCATTTATATCATGGTAGATCGCAATAGCGTAGTAACCAAAATTAAGGTCGGGCAGGTCCACTTGCAGCTCTTTTGTCATGATTACCGGTACTATCTTTCCAAGTTTTTCGCTACCCTCCTGCAAAAAATTTTTTTCATTATCATACACCGCGATTCGGATTACCCCTTCGGCAGTATCGAGGTTTTTGATATGCAGCACGAGTTCGCCTTTATTATCAGCGAGCCAAAAAGGGAAAAACAACCAAACTAATGCGTGTAGTACCATCTTTTATCTATGAAAACTTCAAAGGAGCGAAAGTGTTCACAGTCAAGCGACTAATACGCTGGTTTTGAGTAAAGGCAAGCTCACACTGAAGTGGCTATGATCTGCTACAATATCCACTTTCTGAGCAGAGAAAAAAGCGTAGCGATTTTGGATATTTTGTAGCCCTACTTTGGTGGAAGGCATGGTTTGTTTTTTCTTTTGTAAATTATTGCGAACAACCAGCTTGTCTGTTTGGGCAAAAACTTCGATTGTCAATGGTTTTTCCGAAGAAATAATGTTGTGTTTAATTGCATTCTCAAATAAAATCTGGAGCGAAAGCGGGATGATTTGTTCTTTTTTAGCAGCATCTGGAACATTGACAGTAACGTGCAGGCTATTGCCGAAACGCTCTTTGAGCAAAAAATTGTAGGCTTCCAGAAACAACAGTTCTTCTTCTAAGGAAATCAGCTTTTTCTCCCTGATTTCCAGGATGTAGCGATATACTTTTGACAGCATTTGTACAAACCGGATGGCGCGCTGTGGGTCTTCGGGTATGATGTAAATGAGCGTGTTTAGGCTATTGAACAGGAAATGGGGATTCACCTGATTGCGCAAGCCCTCCAGCTGAGATTCGATATTTTCGCGGCGCAGGCGTTCGGCTTCAATAATCGTCTGTTTCCAGCGAACATAGAAAAAGATGCTTTCGTAAATGGTGACACACAATAGAATGACCGTGAAGGATGCCACTGCATAATCAAATTCTGTTACGCCCGGTGCGCCTTCATCGCCAACTGCTATGTGAATAAAATCCAGGATCGAGTTTAAGGCAAAATAGGAAAGAACGGTAAAAATAGCCGAGTAAAAAATACGTTTTTTGGTCTCTTTTAACTCAGGAAAGCGCCGCCGGAAGTAAATAACAATCTGCCGAATGACCAGCCAGTAGGCAGCTGTATGCACCAGAGAGCCTAAAAATTTAGGAAAGTAAACGATCAGACCCTCGGACAAAGTCTCTTTAAAAAACAATAGCGGTAGCAAAAAAGATAATATCGGAATACCAATAAGTAGCACCAGGCGGTCATCAACGCCTACCGTAGCAATCAGCTTTTCTTTCGTCGTCATGGCTTTGCTAAAATTGGAATGAAGATACGGGTAAATTTGTGGATTTGTTAATTTGCCAATGTACTAATATTAGAGGAGGGTATTAGCACATTGGCAAATCGCTACATTAGCACATTAAAATTGTACGCGATACAAAATATCCGGGAAGAAGCCCGATTGATACACATCATTTACTTCATTCGTCAAATCATTATATCTTTTTTGAAAAATATTTTCCCGATTGGTCAGGTTTTGAAAATCCAGGAAAAATTGTTGCGAAAACCGGCGCGTTTTACTGTTTTTCAAAAAGCCTACTTTGAAGTCAAATCGGAAATAAGGCGTAAAGCGTTCGCTGAATGCCAGCGTTTCGAGCAATACCTCTTCTCCAGCTATTTTGGAGGCTTCCAGGTCAACCGGGGTGTAATAGCGCCCGCCTGCCGTGGTGACTTTGGTGTCCAGCGTGAAGGAGTTGCGCTTGTCTTTGCCCACCAGGCGCGCCACGTCATTCCTGCCGCCTGAAAAACGAGTCACTTCCTCCAGCTGAAGATCAAGGTTGACTTCCTTGCCAGCATTTACAACGACATTGGGAATTGTAATCGAATTGTAGCCCAAATAACTGATGCGAAGATTGTGCCGCCCCAGTGGTACTTTGGGTAGGGAAAATCGTCCATTTTCGTCTGTGGTAGTGCCTTGCATTGGCTCTACGCTGATGAGTTCCACGGCTACCCCTATGAGCGGTAGCTCCGATTGTTTGTCGAGGATGGTACCGCGTATCACCTGGCTTTGCTGCGCCCACACCCATTGTGAAAATAGAACAAAGAACAACAAAAATGTAGATTGCTTCGGGAATGTCATGTGAAAGCGTTTTTAATGAATCAATTTGATTGACCTCACAAAAATCTCACAGAAAGACTTATAAAGCCAGCGTTTTCAGGTGAAGTGTAGCTACCAGAAGGCGAATTGTAGAAGGAGCTATATGAATTGTAGAATATTGGTTTTACAGAAACCTATTTCCCATTCATAAATTTAATTAATTCGATAATGCCAGCAACTATAGATACTATTGAGGCAATAATACCAATAAATCCAAGTAGTGGTCTACTAAGAAGGTCATGCACATATCCTACTTGATCTGGTCCTGAAATTTTTAATTTTCTTTCATACACCAAGAAAACAATCTTAGCAAAGTAATTCGTCTTCAAAAGCGTTGATGCATGTAATTTAACGAATTGCTTATTTTTAAATGCTTCTGCTTCTTCGGCACCTGTCAATAACTCACGATTCAACTCTTTAAAGTTTGATTTTAATAAATTACTCATCTTAGGGTCAGGTTCATAGCTATTTCCGTATATTTCGGACAATATCGCAGGAATATTAACTCTAATTTTGTAAGGAATTTCTATAGCCTCGTTCCCCCCTAATACCTTATAGCGATGCTCAATAGCCTCAAAACCATAATTAATGTTTTTCATATTCCAATTTAGCCAATACCTTTCTGTGTTATCTTTGGCAAATTGATAAAATTCATTTAGCATTTCCAATTCAAGTAAATCATAATGATTCTCTATTTCTTCCCGTTTTATTTTTTTCCATTCGGCGACAAGATGTATAGAAAAACTTTTTTGTTGATCTCCTCTTAAACTTCTCACAACAATTGAAGTGATTCGAGGAGAATAACCTTCGTTGCTATCACTTAAACTTTCGCACGAATAATGGATGAGAAGGACTTTGTGAGCATCTGCACATAATTCAGAAATAAAATTTAAGGCTTTCTTTCTTTTTTGGAGGCTTTTGAGCATTGCCTGTTTTTTACTTTTGTAACAACAAATTGAAAATACAATTAGGTTTCATATTAGGAAAGATTTTGCCATAAAATTTATTATTTATAAACTATAAAAGCCGAAGTCTTCGTAAACTTTGAATTAGTCAAAAACAACTTCCTCGCTTTCGCGTTAGGAAAAGTGATATTTTATTCTTCAGGTCAAAAAGGAAAATAGCATGTTCGTAAAAGTAGGAGAAAAAGCGCCTTCTTTCACTTTGTACTCTTCTGATAAGGAGCAAGTTACACTTGAAAATTTTCGCGACAAAAATGTCGTTTTATTATTTTTTCCATTGGCATTCACCAGTGTTTGTACAGCAGAAATGTGCACCATGCGGGATGATATCGCGAATTACGATGGACTCAATGCTCAGGTTTTGGCTATCTCGGTGGATTCGCCGCAAACGTTGCACCGCTTCAAACAAGACCAAAATCTCAATTTCACGCTTCTATCCGATTTTAATAAAGAAGTCTCTCGTTCTTATGGAGTTTTGTACGAAGAATTTTCTATGGGCATGAAGGGGGTTTCCAAGCGCTCTGCCTTTGTGATTGATAAAGAGGGAATTGTAAGATATGCAGAAGTATTGGAATCTGCGGGTAATTTGCCTAATTTTGAGGCAATAAAGGGAACTTTATCGCAGTTGAATTGATTGTGTTCCAACTACGCAAATGCAGCCCTGCTGTTGCCGGGCTGTAGTTTTCATTTGCACGCTTTGTATGATCAAATATCCAGAAAATGTATCGTTTTCAGAGTATAGAAACCGATGAGGAGGTATTGATTGAAGAGGAAATCGCCGATTCAGATGTGGGCAATTTGGCACATTTGATTGTTTATAATGATGATTTCAATACCTTCGATTGGGTGATTCAATGCTTTATGGAAATCCTGCAACACACCCCTGAGCAAGCCGAGCAGCTGGCATTCATCATTCATTTCAAAGGTAAAGCCACTGTAAAGACGGCTCCGAAGAGTGAACTCCGCCCCAAAAAAGATGCTCTGGTGGATAGAGGGCTTTCTGCTGTGATTGAAGGCGGGGATGATTGATAAAAATCCCAAAGGGTTGTTCCATCGGTTTTCTTGAAAAAATATCCGTTTGTATATCTTTGCTGAACAGCCCTTGGGAGCAACGAAGTCGTTTATTTCATGTGTTCTTTCAAAAACGCGAGTGCCAGTTCATTCGCCTCACCGGCAGCTTTTTGATCAAAATTTGGATTACTGGGATTAGCGAAAGCGTGATCCGCGTCAAATTGATGCAGGCTTAGTTTTTTGCCGGTTGCTTTTGCCAATGCTTCAAATTTGCCGACTACCTCCGGGTTAATCCAGGCATCTTTCTTCGCAAAAATACCTAAGACTGGCGCTTTCAAAGGGGCTAATTCTTTTGCATTTTGAACAGGCATGCCATAGTACATGACGCAGGCTTTCGCCCGATCACCTGCCATGATAGCCGATTGCAAAGACCAGCCCCCGCCAAAACACCAGCCGATAGTGCCAATCTGAGCATCCTTGCCTGCATAACTTAGTGCCCCGTTTACGATTGCCTGTCCGCGTTCCTGGCTCATGGCTTGCATGTATTTTCCTGCATCTTCAGGGTTCGTAGCCACTTTCCCATCGTACATGTCGAGCGCCAGCACATTTACATTTTTCAGGCTATCAAACAAGATTTCTGCCGTCTGTTTGATATGATCATTTAAACCCCACCACTCCTGAATCACAAACAAGTACTTTGAGCTGGGCTGAGCCGTTTTCAAAACATAAGCGCTGCCCTTTTTTCCATCAGGGGTATCAAATTGAATCATCTCGCCCTTTGGTTGAAAAGCAATTGCCTTTGGCGAATCGTGCGCTGTCTGAAAAGAGCTATCCTTCGCAAATTGCGTCATGCCATCGGCTGTTGTTTTTTTATTGCTACATGCTGCCAGCAATAGAATCGTAAGCGCGGATAAAAGAATTTTTACTTTCATAAGAATATCGGTTTAGGTTAATAAAAATGCCTTATTACCTTACAGTTTCAAGGCAAGAAAGTTTTAGGTAAAAAATCAGTAGCATGATTTTTTTTTACAATGCTTTTATCCTGCCCAGCCTTCCCGATCCAAACTCCGAAAGTGAATCGCCTCCGCCAAATGTTCTATTTTGATTGCTTCGCTGGCATCCAAATCCGCAGCTGTACGAGCCACCTTCAGGATGCGGTCGTAGGCACGAGCTGAGAGTTGGAGTTTTTCCATGGCTTTTTTGACCAATTGCAGCCCCTCCTGGCTCACTGTACAAATTTCCCGCACCATTTGGCTGGGCATGTGTGCATTGCAATAAATATCCTTGAAATTTTGAAAGCGATTTTTCTGGATTTCGCGGGCTTTGATCACGCGCATGGCAATATCGCTGCTGGTTTCCGTAGGTCTTTGTTGGCTGGACAACTCCTCATAGCTCACCGGGGTTACTTCTACATGCAAATCAATACGATCCAGTAAAGGTCCTGATATTTTGCTCAAGTAGCGTTTTACCACTTGTGCCCCGCAAACGCATTCTTTCTCTGGGTGGTTATAATAACCGCAAGGGCAAGGATTCATGGATGCTACCAGCATAAAACTCGCGGGATAATCTACGGTGGTTTTGGCTCTGGAAATGGTCACGCGCCTCTCTTCCATAGGCTGTCGGAGCACTTCCAGTACAGTGCGTTTGAATTCAGGCAGTTCATCCAAAAATAAAACCCCATTGTGCGCCAGCGAAATCTCACCCGGGCTGGGGTGGGTGCCCCCTCCTACAAGCGCCACATCGCTGATGGTATGGTGAGGTGATCGAAAAGGGCGGGTGGTAATAAGTGCCGTATCAGAAGGCAATACCCCTGCGACCGAATGAATTTTGGTTGTTTCCAAGGCTTCGTACAAACTGAGCGGTGGTAGGATCGTAGGCAGTCTCTGAGCAAGCATGGTTTTTCCGGCACCTGGCGGTCCGATAAGGATCACGTTGTGCCCGCCAGCAGCGCTCAGTTCCAGTGCGCGCTTGATGTTTTCCTGCCCTCTCACATCCGAGAAATCTACATCGTAGCAATTCCGTTGGCTAAAAAATAGTTCTCTGGTATTGATTTCCAGGGGCTGCAGATTGCTTTTGCCATCCAGCAATTCCGCTGCTTCTCTCAGATTTTCAACACCATACACTTCCAGGTCGTTGACGATAGCAGCTTCTAAGGCATTCTGTTTTGGCAAAATAATCCCCTTAAACCGTTCTTTGCGAGCTTGTATGGCAATCGGCAAAGCCCCTTTGATAGGACGCAGGCTGCCATCGAGCGAAAGCTCCCCCATGAGCAAGTACTGGTCGAGCAGCTCAGGTTTTATTTGATCGGTAGCTGCTAAGTAGCCAACGGCAATGGGAAGATCATAAGCTGAGCCTTCCTTGCGAATATCGGCGGGTGCCAGGTTGATCACAATTTTTACCCTTTGCATCCGATAGCCCACGTTTTTGATAGCCGATTCGATACGCTGAAAGCCTTCTTTGACAGCATTATCCGGTAGTCCTACTAAAAAATAGAAATTTTTGCCCAGGGTCACGTTGCCGCCGGCATTGATTTCGACAGTAATTGTTTGAGCATCCACGCCATAAACGGCGCTGGCAAAGGTTTTTACCAGCATATAAGCAGAATTTTGCTCCGTTTTTCAGATGAAAATCCAAAATAAAGCTATTGATTAGTAGCGATTTATCAAAAAACGTGCGCTGCTAAATATTTTTAATTATCTTTCTTTTGACGCAGCAATAGCTGAAATGTAACATGATTTAGATGAAAAACGCCCTGAATTTTTCATCCAAGGCGTTTATCATTTGTAGAGAAAATATTTTTTAGTTTTTAACTTCCTGGCTATAATTGGCAGCTTTTGCTGGTGCTTTGTAATAGCGGTAACAAAAATGATCCAGTTTTTCCATCTGCCCGGTAGAAATAAGCGGTTGGATTTCCTGCTTGAGTGAATTCATCAACTTTTGGCGTTTTTCTCGCGATTCTTGGTAAACAGCCGATACCGCCTCAGCGTATTTATCTACATAGGGCGAAAGCAAGGCTTCCTGCTCGGCAGTAGCCTGTATATGCTGGAAAAAATAAGCTTTGAATCCATCGGCGTAGCGCATGCCGGCTACCTTGTTGATTTTTTGTTGCACGAGATAGCGATTGGTATAAAACCCTCCCAAAAAGCCAATTCCAAGCAAGCTTAGTATGGTGATCGCTATTTTTAGTTGTTTCATGGGTGAAATGTTATTGTTTGCTACTCTTCTTTAATACGCTCCATTCTTTCCTGGATCGGATTAATGTCTCTGTCCATCTTATTTTTATTTTCTTTTTCGCTAAAATCCGTATCAAATACAATAGAATTGGCATCTTCTGGAAGTAAATCCTCCACACCGATAATCACTTCTCCCGACAGGCTTCCCTGGTAGGTATAAATGCCAAGCAGGGAGAGCACAAAAATGAGTAAACACGCCGCTGCCAATTTAGGAAAAAGCGAAACGATTCCGTTCAAAAAACTTGGATCTTCCCTCTGACTGAGGCGCGCCATCACCCTTTCAGCAAAACTTGTATCTCGCTTCACGCGCAATGTAGCGATCAGGTTTCTCATCTGGAGCAGCTGTGCCTTTTGTTGGCGTAGTTTTTCCGATGCGGATAAGGCATCGTCAAGCTGCTGCTGTTCTCGAGGACTTAGTGTTCCGTCTAATGATCGTATCAACAATTCGTGCAAATCCTGTTTCATAGCTCTTTTTCATTTACACATATAAAATCATTTATAGAATTTCCCACTCTATCAAAATAGCCTTGAGTTTTTCTTGCGCACGTGCGAGGCGCGAAGCAACCGTACCTTGCGGCACATTCAGTATCTCAGCTGTTTCTTTCACACTGTAGCCATCCAATAATCGCAATACAATGACGGCGCGAAAATCATGATCCAGAACTTGTAAAGCTCTGTGCACAGCCTCTTTGACATCCTGCCGCTCCGGATGAACGCCCGTATCTTCTTTTTCGATTTTCGATTCTTGGTTGTTAAAAAAAGACAAACGGTTGTATCGAGTTTCCCGTCGTTTTAATTCGTTTAATGACAAATTGATAGCAATTCGGCTCAAGTAGGTAGATAGCGCCGCTTCCCCCCTGAATTCGTGCATGGATTTATAAAATCGAATAAAAACTTCTTGTGCTACATCATCTGCCTCTGCTATATTGCCTAACATCCCCAGTACAATAGAGCGCACCTGTTGTTCATGCTTATGCACCAACAGCCGGAATGCGGAGCTGTCCCCCTGCTTCGCCCGCTCCAAAAGCGCTGAATCGGGTACTATCGGGTGGATTTTCAAAGTTTTTTATTAGTTAGACAATCAAAAGCGCTCATTTTTCCTTTTCAAGGAAAGTTTAATAATATAACTGTAATGCAGCGGCATCCTCCCATACCGCCATTTTTTATTTTTGTACTTTATGAGAAACATTAAAATCATCGAGTACAATGTCAAGAATAGGATCCTTGCCTCTTTGGTAGGCTTCTTTCAGGCGATAGCCATAAAAGCGCCCAACCGTACCCCAATAGGAAGCAGTGAATCCACCACGCAAATCTTTAATCAGTGCAAAAGTAGAAACATTTAACTCTTTTTCGATCATTTTGGTAAGTACAAAGCCCTGCGTACGCGTCAATTTTTTGAGCGGGTCTTCAAATTTCTCTTTTAGGTCTTTTTGCAAATGCTTGGCATACTTTTTCCGCTTGCCTTTGCGCATTTCCTCCGTATTGGCTTCGAGTTCTCTGAATACCTTGATTGCCTCCACTGCGTAAGGATAAACGATGGTGGCTGCCCGTCGGTATTTCCGATATTTGTTGTAGTCCTCCTCGCTGCTAAAAGAACGCATGGATGACACTGATACATTTTCCAGATTGGCTACAATTAGTGTATCTCCGCATTCATCAACAATATACGGATATAATTTACCTGCTATGCTTATTTGATCTTGTTGTTGTGCTTTTAGGGCGGATACAAGCATGCCCAAAATCAGGATCAATGTGCAATTCCTCATCTTTTCGGATTTAAATACTCAATTTAGTGCAAATTTGTAACAAATTTTGTTACCCTGCTGTTAAAATATGTTGGCAATAGAACTTCCGCGCATGGAAAGGAACGAAGCAATTCAGCAGTTTTTAGAAAAACTCGAAGAAAGTATAAAAAATGACACTTTTGTGAAGCTTACCCTCAGCAAGCCCGGCGGCAAGGATAAAACTTTAAAAAATATTTATGCGCGCCTCGTCGAAATTAAAAAACAGGCAATGCTGTCTTTTGTTTTCCGATACCCTACCAACGACATCACTAAAAACCATACAATCGCTGAAGGCATTACTATGACTGGACTGTGGCTGGGTACCGATTTTTTGCAGGGCGATTTGCTGACAAGCCAGGGCGATATTTCAATCCAATACAATAAAAAACGGCAGCCACGCTTGTTTGCTAATTCGCCAAGCCTCTCCAAGCCTGCTTCTATGACGCACAACAAGACCAAAAAACGCTTTATAGAACCCTCCAAAGACAATATTTACCTCCGAGAAATGGGCATTGCTGGTGCAGATGGAGCGGTGTTGCCTACGGGGCAAAAGAAGTTCCGGCAGATCAACAAATACATCGAAATCATACATGCGCAATTGCAACAGCTATCGCTTCCTTCTGATCCTTATATTTTAGACATGGGGGCCGGCAAAGGATACCTCACATTCGCATTGTATGACTATCTGACCAATTACTTGGGGATGCGTCCTACTATTGTCGGAATTGAATTGCGGCAGCACTTGGTTCAGTTTTGCAACGAACTAAGTACGAAAGCGGGCTTTGATCGCCTGCACTTTGTGGCACAAGATATTAACGATTTTCATCCAGAAAAGATTGATGTTCTCATTGCCTTGCACGCCTGCGACACAGCTACCGACCTGGCTATCGCAAAGGGAATACAGGCCGCCGCTGCATTGATCGTGGTAGCGCCCTGCTGCCACAAGCAAATTCGGAAGCAAATGTTGTGTCAAACAGATATGCAAGCTATTCTAAAACATGGTATCCTCGAAGAGCGCCAGGCGGAGTTGATTACCGATGGCATTCGCGCCCTGCTTTTAGAATCAGAAGGCTATAAAACCAAGGTTTTTGAATTTATTTCCAATGAGCATACCAGCAAAAATCTAATGATCGCAGGAGTCAAAGATAAACCCAATGCCGGTGCTTTAGAAAAAGTGGCGATGATCAAGGCCCAATTTGGTATCCAAGAACATTATCTCGAACATTTGCTGGCTCAATGAATATCTTGACTATCAATTTTTTATAAACCGAAGCGTTACAGATAATTGATTTACTTCTTGATTTCACATGCTTCCCTTCAAACAGCGCGCTTTTTTCTTTTTGTTAATAATTTTATTCGGTTTCGTCTTTAGTTTTGCTTTTCAAAGCAAACATTTATGCTTTATTGTCTTATAAGTGGGCATAAAAATTTGTATTTTTGCCCCTGAACTCAGTCGTAACCAAATTAACAACCATTTTCAATCGGAAGGAAGGCGTTTAAGGAGGTGTGGGTTTTCCGACTTCCGACCTCCCACTTCCGACTTCTTAAAAAGCTTCGTAACGGATGGAACCAATTGCGCCTTACCAACCGAATCACAAGGTGCGCCTTGTCACGGCGGCCTCCCTTTTTGATGGGCACGACGCTGCCATCAACATCATGCGGCGCATTCTGCAAAGCTCCGGCGCCGAGATCATTCACCTGGGGCATAATCGCTCTGTGGAGGAGATTGTGAATACTGCCATTCAGGAAGATGTGCAGGGCATCGCCATTACATCGTATCAAGGCGGACATGTGGAGTTTTTTAAATATACGTATGATCTTCTAAAAGAGCGCGGCGCAGGGCATATTAAAATTTTTGGCGGCGGCGGCGGCACCATCCTTCCTTCGGAAATTGAGGAACTGCAAAATTATGGCATTGCACGGATTTACTCGCCCGATGATGGTCGAAAGATGGGTTTGCAGGGCATGATAAATGATGTGCTGCAACAATGCGATTTTCCGGTCGGCTTTAGTTTGAACGGCGAATTGAGTCATTTTTTGCAAAAAAATCCGAATTCTGTTGCAAGACTTATTTCCGTTGCCGAAAATAATCCTGAACTTTTTGATAAAGAAATTCGACCTATTCTGAAAATTGAGGCTGTACCGGTGCTTGGAATTACCGGCACTGGTGGCGCAGGAAAATCGAGCCTTGTAGATGAATTGATTCGGCGTTTTTTGTTGGATTTTGAGGATAAAACAATTGCCATCATTTCCGTTGACCCCTCAAAACGCAAGACCGGCGGGGCTTTGCTGGGCGATCGGATCCGCATGAATTCGGTGAATCACCCGCGCGTGTACATGCGCTCGCTGGCAACGCGGCAGAGCAATCTGGCATTGTCCAAACACGTGCAATCGGCGGTGGATATTCTGAAAGCGGCAAAATACGACTTAATCATTCTGGAAACCTCGGGTATTGGTCAATCCGACACTGAAATTACCGACCACAGCGATGTGAGCCTGTACGTGATGACGCCCGAATACGGCGCGGCTACGCAGTTGGAAAAAATTGATATGCTGGATTTTGCGGATGTGATTGCCATCAACAAATTCGATAAGCGCGGCGCTTTGGATGCCCTACGCGATGTGCGGAAGCAGTACCAGCGCAATCATCAACTCTGGGATAAGCCTCTGGAAGAATTACCGGTCATTGGTACGATTGCTTCGCAATTCAATGATCCGGGGATGAATCAATTGTACCGGCTGGTGATGGATAAGATTGCCGAAAAAGGCAGCGCCAATTTACAATCGCGTAAAAGCATTACCGAAGGCATGTCCGAAAAAATTTATATCATTCCGCCTGCTCGCACGCGCTATCTGTCGGAAATTGCTGAAAACAACCGCCGTTATGATGAGTGGGTGGAAAAGCAGGTAGCCATTGCAAGAAAGCTTTTTGGTATTAAACAAACCATTGAAGAAGTCAGAAATCAGAAGTCGGAAGTCGGAAGCCTCCAAACTTTAGAAACCCTTTATCAAGAACTGGAGCGCGATTTAGACGGGCATTGCAAAAAAATAATCGAGACCTGGGAGGTGAAAAAAGCGGCCTACGCGGCGGATGAATACGTGTATCAAGTGCGGGGCAAGGAAATTCGCGTGCCGACCTTCACCAAATCGCTCTCGCATATACGCATTCCTAAAGTAGCCTTGCCGAAATTCAAGGATTGGGGCGAGATTTTGCGCTGGTCGCTGCAGGAAAATGTGCCGGGCGAATTTCCCTACACGGCAGGCGTATTCCCGTTTAAACGAAAGGAGGAAGACCCCACGCGCATGTTCGCAGGCGAGGGCGGACCGGAGCGCACGAATCGTCGGTTTCATTATTTGTCTTACGATATGCCCGCCAATCGGCTTTCTACGGCTTTTGATTCCGTGACGTTGTACGGCGAAGACCCCGACCACCGCCCCGATATTTATGGTAAAATTGGCAATTCCGGTGTAAGTATTTGCTGTCTGGATGATGCAAAGAAATTATATTCCGGCTTTGATTTGTGCGACCCACGAACTTCGGTTTCGATGACGATTAATGGTCCGGCCGCTACGATTTGCGCCTTTTTTATGAATGCGGCGATTGACCAGCAATGCGAAATTTATATTCGGGAAAATGGTTTGGAGCATCTGGTGGAAGCGAAGTTGAAAGAATTGTATGACGATAAAAATTTACCGCGGCCTGCCTACGAAGGCGATTTGCCTAAAGGTAATAACGGGTTAGGGCTGTTATTATTAGGGGTTACTGGCGACCAAGTGTTAGACCCCGAGGTTTATAATCAATTGAAAGCCAAAGCACTATCAGCGGTGCGTGGCACCGTGCAGGCAGATATTTTGAAGGAAGACCAGGCGCAGAATACTTGCATTTTCAGCACAGAATTTTCCTTGAAGCTGATGGGCGATGTGCAGGAATATTTCATTCAAAATAAAGTGCGCAATTTTTATTCGGTATCCATTTCCGGTTATCACATTGCCGAGGCGGGCGCGAATCCGATTTCCCAATTGGCGTTTACCTTGTCGAATGGCTTTACTTTTGTGGAATATTACTTGAGCCGAGGCATGAATATTGATGATTTTGCGCCGAATTTATCGTTCTTTTTTTCCAACGGCGTGGATGCAGAGTATGCAGTGATCGGACGTGTGGCGCGGCGCATTTGGGCGAAAGCCATGAAACACAAGTACGGCGCGAATGAGCGCAGCCAGATGTTGAAATATCATATTCAAACCAGTGGTCGCTCGCTGCACGCACAAGAAATCGCCTTCAACGATATTCGCACGACCTTGCAGGCTTTATATGCCATTTATGACAATTGTAACTCCCTGCACACCAACGCTTACGACGAAGCTATTACCACGCCGACTGAAGAAAGTGTGCGCCGCGCGATGGCGATTCAGTTGATTATTAATCATGAATTAGGTTTGGCGAAAAATGAAAATCCGCTGCAAGGCGCTTTTATCATTGAAGAATTGACCGATTTGGTGGAGGAAGCCGTTTTATTAGAATTCGACCGCATCACCGAGCGCGGCGGCGTACTCGGCGCGATGGAAACTATGTATCAGCGCGGCAAAATACAGGAAGAAAGTATTTATTATGAGACACTTAAACATACCGGAGAATTGCCAATTATCGGCGTGAATACATTCTTGAGCAAAGAAGGCTCGCCGACCATTCTACCGAAAGAAGTCATCCGTTCTACCGAAGCAGAGAAAGAAAATCAAATCCGCACGCGCGACCGCCAGCATCAAGCCAAAGCCAACATTGCACCTACGGTTTTAAAACAATTGCAACAAGCTGCTTTAAACAATGAAAACATTTTCGCCGCGCTGATGGAAGCCACGAAGCACTGCACGCTGGGGCAGATTACGCACGCGCTGTATGAGGTGGGTGGGCAGTATCGGCGGAATATGTAGCAAAACTTTGCCTGACCTGAAGACTCCTAAGGCAAAATTGGAGTTGGTGAACAGCATAACATAAGGTCATCGGACATTTTTATTGCAAAACAAAAAGCGCTCCACTCTACAGCGGAACGCTCATTTTTCTTATTAAAAACCTACTATTGCTTAAAAACAGTACTCATTGGCACTAATCAAGGCAGCAGCTATGCTGCGGCGATACCTCTTCACGTTTTGTGCCGGATATTTCGTAAACCGTTTCACGCCCATGAGGAAAGTGCGCAATAGATCACCTTCAGCAAAAGAGGCTAAGGCATCCGTAGCGTTTTTGCTCATGCGTGCAGTAGCATCGTGCAAAAAGGTTCTAAGAATCGCTTCGTACAGCTCCTGGTCGTTTGGCTTATTCATGTCCGACAGTTTTTCGATGCGCAGCAACAGCGACTCTGCCAGGAATGTATCAATAATCATATCTGCTACGTTCATCACGACTTCCTGCTCCTCTTTGAGGTTGAGTTTGCCATCCATCTGCATTTTGGCAGCGCCGCCGGCTACCATCAGAACGAGTTTTTTGAAGTCTTTTAGCGCTTTGCGCTCTTCGCCGTAAGTGCCTTCCGCTTTTTCCAGGGAGGGCATCGAAGCCAGTTCTTTTTGTACCTCCCAGGCTGGTCCAACGAGATCAATTTTGCCTTTGAGCGCTCGACGGAACAATTGATCTACCAATAGCAATCGGTTGATTTCATTTGTACCTTCGTAAATTCGATTAATGCGGGAATCACGATAGGCACGAGCTGCCGTTCCTTCCTCGCTATACCCCATACCGCCGTGCACTTGCACCGTTTCATCTACTACAAAATCTAATACCTCCGAGCCAACTACTTTGATAATGGCACATTCAATGGCATATTCTTCTGCCGCTTTCAAATCCGCCTCTCCAAAAGAATCGCCTGCAGCTAAGAAAGCCTTTTTTTGGTCGTCGAGCAAATCCGACACCCGATAGACCATACTTTCTGCCACAAAAGTGCGAATGGCCTGTTCTGCAAGTTTGTATTGGATCGCTCCAAAGTTGGCAATCGGTTGCTTGAACTGGATGCGTTCATTGGCATAGCGAATAGCAGTGGTATTGCTCATTTTACAACCACCAATACAAATTGCGCCTAATTTGAACCGTCCGATATTCAGAGCATTAAAAGCGATCAGATGTCCTTTTCCGATTTCTCCCAGCACATTTTCCACTGGAACATTCACATTTTCGAAGAAGACCTGTCTTGTAGAAGAACCTTTGATTCCCATTTTATCTTCTTCGGCACCAAGCGTCAAGCCTTTGGAGTCGCGTTCTACGATAAAGCCGGTAAATTTATCGCCATCTACTTGTGCAAAAACAATGAAGATATCGGCAAAACCCGCATTAGAAATCCACATTTTTTGCCCAGCGAGGGTATAGAATTTGCCATCAGCGGTCAAATCTGCACGGGTTTTTGCAGCTAATGCATCCGAGCCAGAGCCTGGTTCCGTAAGGCAATAAGCCGCTTTCAATTCACCGGAAATAAGGCGGGGTAGATATTTTTCCTTTTGCGCTTCCGTACCGAAGTACAGAATGGGCAGCATGCCAATACCCGTATGGGCTGCAAAAGAAACAGTAAACGCACCGGAAGGGCCAAGCGTTTCGCTGATCAGCGTATTTGTGTTTGTATCGAGTGCCAAACCACCGTATTCTTCTGGCATGTGCGAGCCGAGCAAGCCAAGCGCAGCTGCTTTTTTTAGCAGACTGGTCGTCAAGCCTTCTTCTTGTTTTTCGATTCGCTTGCTATTGGGTAGGATTTCATTTTGCACAAAATCGCGCACCGTGTCCCGAATCATCAATTGCTCTTCATTAAAATCTTCCGGAACAAAAATATCTTCCGCTTGGGCATCTTTCACAATAAATTCGCCGCCCTTGAGCACCGCGTTTTTGATTACGACATCTTGCATGGTATGCCAATTTGAATGTAAACAATAATTAGCGAATTTTCGCTATAAAGTTATATCAATTCAACGAATTACGAAAGTATTTAGTTTTAAATCTTGCGAATTTTCGCTAAAATTTGTTTAAAGGAGGCTAAAATCGGCAAAAGCCCCATAAAATTATCAAGTGCAGTATCGTGCATCAGTATTCATAAAGTGGCAATCGTTTTATGCCATGGTGGTTAAAAGTTCTTCTGATTTTTCGGCACTTGTAGGAACATAACCGGGTAAAGCGCGTTTTGCCTTGAAAAGAATTACAGCGACATGCCTTTTATTTAGGCTTGTCTCTTTTAACTTTGCCCAACTAAAAAGCTTATGGACAATGACTCAATTGCAACATTTAATTGAAACAGCATGGGAAAATCGCGCCCGAATTCAGGAAAAGTCCTATCAAGACGCCATTGAGCAGGTAGTGGAAATGCTGGATCAAGGAGCGATCAGAGTAGCTGAACCAAGCGCCGATGGTACCTGGAAAGTGAACGATTGGATCAAAAAAGCAATTGTGCTGTATTTTCCGCTTCGCCAAATGCAAACGATTGAGTTTGGTCCTTTCGAGTTTCATGATAAGATTCCGCTGAAAAAAGGATACGCCGCCAAAGGCATTCGGGTTGTGCCACACGCCATCGCGCGGTATGGCGCTTTCCTCGAAAAAGGCGTAATCATGATGCCCAGCTACGTCAATATCGGGGCATGGGTAGGCGGCGGTACAATGGTGGATACCTGGGCAACGGTAGGTTCTTGTGCGCAGATTGGCAGAAACGTGCACCTGAGCGGAGGGGTGGGCATTGGAGGGGTGCTTGAACCACCACAAGCTACACCGACTATCATCGAAGATGAATGCTTTATTGGTTCGCGGTGTATCGTAGTAGAAGGCGTTCGGGTAGAAAAGGAAGCGGTGCTCGGTGCCAATGTTGTATTGACCCAATCTACACCTGTTATTGATGTAACGGGCAATGAACCAGTCACTTACAAAGGACTTGTGCCGGCGCGTTCGGTAGTCATTCCTGGCAGCTATACCAAGCAATTTCCAGCAGGAACTTACCAAGTACCCTGTGCGCTTATCATTGGTAAACGAAAAGAAACGACAGACAAAAAGGTGTCCCTGAATGATGCCCTGAGAGATTATAGTGTTGCCGTTTAAAAAAGTACTTGAGTGAATTGGTTAAAACGCATATTTTTTCGTGACAAAACAGAACCTGACCACATGAAATACCTCATCGTTGGGCTTGGCAATATCGGTGCGGACTATGATAATACCCGCCACAACATAGGTTTTGAGGTACTGGATGAAGTTGCCAAATCTTTTGATGTCTCTTTCAAGGAAGAACATTTAGGCAATATTGCTGAGTTGCGCCACAAGGGGCGGACTTTCATGCTTTTGAAACCCTCTACTTACATGAATCGGAGTGGAAAGGCGGTTCGCTACTGGCTTCAAAAATTAAATATCCCGCTGACGAATTTACTCGTTGTGCTGGACGATCTGAACCTCTCCTTTGGTACACAGCGGCTGCGCAGCAAGGGCAATGATGGTGGGCACAATGGCTTGAAAGATATAGATGCCACCTTGAATACAAATAATTATGCCAGGCTTCGGGTCGGTATCGGCAATGATTTCCCCAAAGGCAGACAGGTGGACTATGTGCTCGGCAAATGGTCGGCGGAGGAGGCAGAAAAATTGCCTGAAATCCTAAAATACGCTACCGAAACGATCAAAAGCTTTGGCACTATCGGCTTAGAAATGACCATGAATCAATTCAACAAAAAATGATCCTCTCAGGGCATAGCAGGCTACCCGATGCCGAAATAGCCTGCCGCCGCGCTTAAAAAAAGTTAAGCCACTGTTTTGATCATTTTCATCTCTCTTTTAGCCGTTTTAAATGCTTGCTTTAAAAATTTCCGTTCCTGCTTAAAAGTCGAAACTTTACTGGCGATCTCCTCCACATTTTCTAATTTCTTCTTTTGAGCCTTTCGGAAAGCTTTTTTAAATTTGTCCAGCTTTTTTATCGCCTTTTTCAACTGCTTGCGCAATTGTTTGACCTGCTTTTTCAGATAAAAATATCGCTCTTTTTGATTATCTTGTGCAAAGCCCTCTGTTGATGCCTTTGTCGTTTCAATAATAGCCTCTTTTACGTCTTGCGCTTTGCTCATTTTTTCATTTTCTTCCATCTCAAAAATTTACCCTTAGTTAAAAAATAATTAACATTAAATTAACACAAAGGTAAACACTATGCCCCCTTCAGTCAATAGCGACTAAAAAATTTAATATTAGAATCCTGCTCGGTTTAGTAAGCCTTTGCGAAAAGAACCCTTTGTTTGGAAGGTTTGCCAGTAAGAATACAGTTGCCTTCTTCCATATCGGCTTCCAGCGGAATACATCGGATGGTAGCGTTAGTGAGTTCCTTTATTTTTTCTTCGGTTTCGCCACTGCCATCCCAATGCGCCGAAATGAAGCCCCCTTTAAGGCTCAGTACTTGCTTAAACTCTTCGAAGGTTTCTACTTTGGTGATATGCTCCTGGCGATAGGCAAGCGCGCGATTGAACAGGTTTTGCTGGATGTCTTCCAGCAGTTTTTCTACATAATCTGCAATGCCCTCGATGGGTACAGACACTTTTTCCTTGGTGTCTCTGCGTGCCACTTCTATTTGGTTGTTTGCCAGGTCTCTTTCTCCTATAGCCAACCGAACAGGGATACCGCGCATTTCGTATTCAGCGAATTTGAATCCCGGGCGATTTTTCATATCCGTATCGTATTTCACAGAAATGCCCTTGCTGCGCAAAGCACGCATGACTTTTTCGGCTGCTTCACCGATTACTTCACTGGGTTTTGGAATTGGGATAATCACCACTTGGGTCGGTGCCAATTTAGGGGGTAATACCAGTCCATCATCATCCGAATGGGTCATAATCAATCCGCCAATCAGGCGGGTAGAAACACCCCAGGAGGTAGCCCAGACGTATTCTTCCTGGTTATTTTCATTCAAAAACTTCACATCAAAAGCTTTCGCAAAATTCTGACCCAAAAAATGCGAGGTACCCGCCTGTAGCGCTTTGCCATCCTGCATCAGTGCTTCGATGCAATAGGTATCATCTGCCCCTGCAAAGCGCTCATTGGGTGTTTTCACACCTTTAATGACCGGCATCGCCATCCATTCTTCTGCAAACCGAGTGTATATGTCCAGGATTTTAAGCGTTTCTTCTATCGCCTCTTTCGCCGTAGCATGAGCGGTATGCCCTTCTTGCCAAAGGAATTCGGTGGTACGCAGGAAAAGCCGGGTACGCATTTCCCAACGAACTACGTTTGCCCACTGATTGATAAGCAAGGGCAAATCCCGATAAGAATTGATCCAATCTCGATAAGTATTCCAAATAACTGTTTCAGAAGTAGGTCTTACGATTAACTCTTCTTCCAGCTTAGAGTTAGGATCTACAATGATACCACCGCCTTCTGGATCATTTTTGAGCCGAGAATGTGTTACCACAGCGCATTCCTTGGCAAACCCCTCCACATGGGCTGCTTCCCTGCTCATAAAACTCTTTGGTATAAAAAGCGGGAAATAAGCATTGACATGGCCAGTTTCCTTAAACATCCGATCCAGTTGATCGCGCATGTTTTCCCAAATAGCGAAGCCATAAGGCTTGATTACCATACACCCCTTCACTGCAGAATTATCCGCCAGGTCTGCTTTTTTTACAATATCAATGTACCACTGCGAATAATTTTCGCTCCGAGTCGTGATTTCTTTTGCCATAACAAAATGATGCATTTAGAAAAAATGATGGAGATTTCACAAAGCCCTTCAAAACTTCCTTTACAAAGGCTTTCCGCTTATAGTTCCAGTTTTAACAATTGTTAAAATGTATCTTTTAAATACTTTAACAGTCAAAATATAGAATTTAAATGCCCTTTAACAGAAAAATCGGCACAAAAGTAATAAATTAGATGTTCTAAGGCATAAGAGAGTTTTGGTAATTGCACTAAAAATTTTGCAGCATGAAAAGCTATAAACCAATTGTTTTCCTTTTGGTACTTTTGAGTTGGGCTGGTACAGCCGCTGCTCAGCAATACGATGATATGTACTACGACCCCGACAGGGACAAGGGCTTCTTTTATGGCTATCAGCCGAACAAGGATACCTATAAGTACGATAAGAACCAAAGAGAGGACACTTACGCTTACAATGAAGCGAAGGAAGAAACCTATGAAGATGATGAATTTTATGACTATGAGGATTATGACTACTATTACTCCTCTCGTATCCGCCGGTTTCATCGTCCAGTATATGGATTTGACTATTTTGACCCGGTATATGTAGATTTGGCATATTATGATCCATTTCTTACGCCCGGTATTACTGTGCTGATCTATGATGATTTCTATGGTGCCAACAACTGGTGGCGCTGGCGCAGATGGAATCGTTGGAATCGCTGGAGCAGTTGGAATTATGGCGCTTGGAATAACTGGAATGCCTGGGGGCCCTCCTGGGGCTGGGGTTTAGGTTGGAACAGTTGGGATCCATGGAATCCTTGGAATAGATGGAATAGTTGGTCTTTTGGTCCTACCTTCAACTTCTTCAACTTTAATAATGGCTTTGGCGGTGGTTTTTATTGCCCGCCTACTTGGGGCAACGGCTATGTGTACAATACGGTCAATGACATTCGGGAAAATACTTACTATGGGCCAAGAAGAACCAACAGCACCTTTGTTCCCAACGGTGGGCGAAATCCACGCCTTGACAATCCCGGAATCTCATCGGATCGAAAAACAACAACCGGCGTAACCTTGCCTAATGACAGGGTAAAGGCTGCTCCGATAAGCGAGGAGGAAAATATTTCTAACCGAGAAAAGGCACATTCTGAAAAACGCAAAGCTACAAACGATATCATCAATGAACGAAATACTGTAATAGAGCGCCCCACAGATAAAAAAGAAACGGAAAGAAGTTCTTGGTGGAATGACCGCAGGGATACTAATACTGGCAATGAAAGAACGAATCGCTCAAAGGAAACGACAAAAGAGCGAATCAATACCACTGAAAAACCGAAAACCGAAACGCAAACCCGCCGCCGGAATGAGGATAGCTACGAAGCGCCCAGAACGCGCTCCTATGATTCTTCCAGGAATAATTCTTCTGATTCGTTTAGAAGGAGCGGTGGCAGCAGTGATAGTAGTAGTAGTGGCCCAAGAATAAACAATAGCAGTAGTTCTAGGAGTGGCGGTGGCGGGTCATCCAGTTCTGGCAGTTCCAGATCCAGTGGTGGCAGTAGTAGCAATAAGAGCAGCGGTTCAACACGCCGAGGCGGAAACTAAGATGCTGATTTTAATCAAACAGTAATTTGGCAACTAAACCAATACGGTCAAAAAAATGGGTGGGCATGCTGCTGTCTATTGCCACCCATTTTTTCTGTGCTTCCCCATTTTTTCAGGTGAAAAAATCTTTATCGAACTTATTTCCAGAACATGTATAGCTTTTGTCTATCACAAATCATTGGTTTTCAAAATATTTCAACGTGTTTAATGGTTATTTTTCAATGAGCAATGACTTAGTTAAGAATCAATCATAAACAACCCCGTCGTGTATTGACTTATTACCAAAAAATACCTCAGATGAGCAATCGCATTATTCTTACACTACTTTTTACCGCTACTTATTGCAGTTTTCTTTGGAGCCAGGGTTTCGTAGATGCTTTACGATTTTCTTATTATGACTTTGGAAGTACTGCCAGGGCTGTAGGGGCCGGGAGTGCCTTGGGGGCCTTGGGTGCCGATTTTTCGGTGCTCAGTACGAATCCTGCCGGCTTAGGCTGGTATCGCAAATCCGAATTCGTATTATCTACGGGCATAGCCAATACTTCCACTCAAGCATTACTGACGAATGATCAAGCAGGGCGCTTTTTGGAGGAGAATCGCAGCGTTTTTAATATTCCAAGCTTTGGAGTGGTCGTCGCATCACAACCCTCTGATCAAAACTGGGCGACTTTCAATTTCGGCATTGGATTGAATCGAATTGCAAATTTCAATCGGGCACTCTATTTCAATGGTAACTCGGAAGGGTCTATTACAGACCGCTTTTTGGAACTGGCTAATAGCGATTTTGGCTTGGATGACTTTGAGTCGGGGCTTGCCGTTGATGCAGAAGCCATCTATGATTTTAATAATGATAATATTTACAACTCCGATTTTGAATTGTCGCCAGGTGCCTTGGTTCGCAAAAATCAAACTGTTCTCACCAAAGGGGCTATCAGCGAACTCGTTTTTTCTTTTGCCGGTAATTACAAAGAAAGGGTGCTTATTGGTGCCACCATTGGCGTTCCTTTTGTAAGCTTTTCTCAAAATAAAACGTATGCAGAAAGCGACGAAGGCGATGGACCAGATGGCGATATTCCTTTTTTTGAAGACCTTGAGTACACGGAAGAACTTACCAGCACAGGCATCGGCGTGAATTTCAAATTAGGCTTAATCCTTCGATTGCATCAGATGCTACGCATTGGGGCGGCGGTGCATTCGCCTACGAGCTACAGCCTGGAAGATAATTATTTTTCTTCCATGGTTTATAATTTTACAGATAATGGCGAATTCCTTACTGGCAGTGCTAATTCTCCAGATGGCATCTTTGAATACAAGCTACAAACACCCTGGCGATATATCGGTAGTGCAGGGCTCGTTTTCGGGAAGGCGGGCTTCTTATCCGGTGAGGTGGAATGGGTGGATTACGGAAAAGCAAAGTTTAATTTTGATGATTTTGCCTCGGATACCAGAGAAGCAAATGCCGAAATTGTAAACGAACTATCTGCCGCAATAAATATTCGGTTGGGCGGAGAGTTTGCTTACGATATTTTTCGGTTCAGAGGTGGTTTGGGGATGCACGCTTCACCCTATGCCAATGATGATACTGTTACGAATTCTTACAGCGCTGGATTTGGCATTCGCGAACGCTCGTTTTTTATAGACCTCGCTTACCGGCACCGGTCTTTCAAAGAAACCTATATCCCCTACTTGACTTCTGAAGCGCCTCAGCAATTTGTTGATACAGATGTTGATAACAATCAGTTGCTGCTGACGCTTGGATTTAAATTCTAATCTAAAAGAAAAAGGAGGTAGGTTGGTAATAATTCTCAGCCTGCCTTTTTTTTGATGCGCCAAAAGACTGCATCATTATACCGAATTAAAAATGGCGCTACACCTTGCTCATCAGTCGCACTTTTTCAATCTCCTGCTTCAAAGCCTGGTAGGTACTATCCTGTACAGGGGTAAGAGGAATACGCACTTCTTTGGTACATAGCCCCAGAATTTCCATAGCGGCTTTGATACCAGAGGGATTGCCATCCACATACAGCCAGGGGTGAATATCGAGTAAGTCCAGATTGAGCCGGCGCGCTGTGTTCATATCATCTTGTAAAGCTGCCCGCACCATGTCAGAAAACTGTGCTGGAAAAGCATTGGCAATAACGGAAATCACACCGTCGCCACCACTTGCAATGATGGGTAAGGTGAGTGGATCATCACCAGAGAGTACCAACAAATGCGCCGGACGATTTTTGATGATTTGCATTGCCTGTGTAACATCGCCCGAAGCTTCTTTTACAGCAATAAACTTTTCACTCGCCTGCGCTAACCGAAGAATTGTTCCTGGTTTTACATTAGAGCTGGTTCTGCCTGGCACATTGTAAATGATAATCGGGCGGGGCGATACTGCTTCGATTGCCATATAATGCTGAAAAATACCCTCTTGGGAAGGCTTGGTATAAGCCGGGCTACTCGACATGATGGCATCTACACCCTCGAAATCATATATTTTAATGCTTTCAACCAACCTTTCTGTAAAATTAGAGCCAAAATAACCCGCCACAATCGGAACGCGTTCCGCTACGATTTTTATAGTGAAATTCAGTACGTCACGGCATTCTTTGGCAGTAAGTGTTACGGCTTCGCCAGTAGTGCCAAGCGATACGATATAATCCACGCCGCCTTGCAAAACAAATTCGATAATGCGCTCCAGGGCGGGATAATCAATTGCTTTATTGCGAAAAGGCGTAATAAGGGCAACACCTGTGCCTCTAAACTTGTGTTGTTTCATGTCGGGTGCTTGTTTTTTCTAAAACAGATTCCATTTGTTGGATAAAATCCTTGAGGTTTTTATTGCTGCCACTATCAATCATCACATCGTAGCAAAACGTGTTGTCGGAATAGGGTCCTATGCGAAGGTGGGCTTTTGAAATAGCAGCGATATAATCCATCTGTGGCTTTGCAGTGGTACTCAAATGAATCATCAAATCAAATGGTTGTGCAGCAAATTCCTGCACATTTTCACCGATGGGTCTTTGAGCCCAGTCCAGTTTTTTTCGGTTAAAATATTTGAATGTGAAATTGGAATCTTCCACCATACTGTCAAAAAAGCCTAATAATTTAATTCTTTTATGCCGATCGCGGAGCTTTTCAGCATATTGAAATACAATTTCCCGCTCATCCAAATCAGTAGCGTCAAATAACAATCCAATGAATTGAGCATCATTGAAGTTGATAGACCGGCGAGCGGCTGTGTTTTGTCTGGCTTGTTGTTTTAAAGCACGTTGAAAAAAGCGATTTCTCAAATTTTGAAGCAAACTCATAGCATAGTGGTTGTGGTATTGAGAAGATTAAGCCCTTGTCGCTTCTCTCTTTTGTTGCGTTTATTCTGTCGTTGATACTTTGTCATAAACGCCCATGTTGGCGTATTTATTGATACGTGCTTCTATCCTTTCCTCTGCACTTAGTTCACTGAGTTCTGAGAGGGCTTTTTTGATTTGCTTTTTGAGTAGCCTGGCAGCTTCCTCCGGATTGCTGTGGGCGCCGCCAATAGGTTCTTTGATAATTCCATCAATCAGCTCGAAATTATGCATGTGGTCAGCGGTCAATTTGAGTGCTTCCGCCGCTTGTTCTTTATAATCCCAGCTATGCCACAAAATAGAGGAACAAGACTCCGGCGAAATAACCGAGTACCAGGTGTACTCCATCATATAGACCCGATCTCCCAGACCAATCCCCAAAGCGCCTCCCGAAGCTCCCTCTCCAATAACAACACAAACAATAGGCACTTTGAGTTGAGCCATTTCAAATAGGTTGCGGGCAATAGCCTCTGCTTGCCCTCTTTCTTCAGCTTCCAGCCCAGGGTAAGCCCCTGGTGTGTCAATCAAGGTAACAACTGGAAAATGGAAACGCTCTGCCATTTTCATAAGCCGCAATGCCTTGCGATAGCCTTCAGGGTTTGCCATACCAAAGTTGCGGTATTGGCGCATTTTGATATTGATCCCTTTCTGATGCCCCATTATCATTACGGTTTGTCCATCCAAACTTCCTATTCCGCCCACGATAGCTTTATCGTCTCTTACACACCGGTCCCCATGCAATTCTATAAATTTTTTGCATATTTGCTCTATGTAATAGAGCGTGTAGGGGCGTTCGGGGTGTCTTGAAATTTGAACCTTCTGCCAGCCATTCAGAGTGGTATATAATTCTTTGCGCTTATTTTTAATCTTCAACTCCAGCTCTTTGATCATTGGTTCTACTTCAATCTCCCCTTCTTCTCCTACTTGTTTGATCTTTTCGAGCTGTTCATAAAGAACTTCTAAAGGTTTTTCGAAATCCAAGAAAACCATAGTTGCAGTGTTTTGCCCATTGAAATTGATACCGGGTTGCAGGGGTTATTTTTGTAAAGGAAAAACAAAGTTAGCAATAAGCCAGATGCGAAGAGGACGTTCCATCACTTTTTTTCATTTTTTTTTGGTAGCGTATTGCGCTATTAGAAAATCTATCATACATTTGCACTCGCGCTTCTGAAAAGCAAGAAACGCGAAATTTTCAAGACATTGGTCTGGTAGTTCAGTTGGTTAGAATACGTGCCTGTCACGCACGGGGTCGCGGGTTCGAGTCCCGTCCAGACCGCTTTTTAAAGGGGTGTCAAAAAAATTGATGCCCTTTTTTTATTGCATGAATACAGAAACAATTTACACCGTTTACATTTTACAAAGTCAGCAAGATCAATCCTACTACATTGGTTACACTTCTGATCTTGAGCTGCGCTTGGCAGACCACAATGCCGGAAATAGTCGCTACACTTCGAAAAAACGACCCTGGCGCTTGGTTTATACAGAACAATTTTATGACAAGACCGCTGCCCTGAAGAGGGAAAAAGAAATGAAGCGCAAGAAAAAACGCACTTACTTAGAATGGCTCATTCAAAACCACCAAAATCATTGACCAAAAGATTACATGCCTGTCATCCCGCCATTGCGGCGGGACGGGTTCGAGTCCCGTCCAGACCGCTTTTTAAAGGGGTGTCAAAAAAATTGATGCCCTTTTTTATTGTATGAATACAGAAACAATTTACACCGTTTACATTCTACAAAGTCAGCAAACAGGGTGATTCCTGCGCTGTGTAAAATTTATTTTGCTAAAATAGCGCGTCCGAAGTATTTACCTGTCGCCTTTCCATTATCCCAAGCCATTTTGCCGTTCACCCAAACCTTGAGTACGCCAGTCGCCAAAGCACCCGGATTTTCAATCGTAGCATGATCGGCAATGTTTTTTGGGTCAAATAAAACTAAATCAGCGAAATAACCGGAAGCGATCCTGCCTCGGTTTTGAAAACCCATATTTGCTGCGGCAAGCGATGTCATCTTGCGGATGGCTTCGGGCAAGGTGAGTCGTTTTTCCTCACGGACGTATTTTTTTAGAATTTTTGGGAAACTGCCTGCGCCGCGCGGATGCGTGCCGTTGAGTGAACCATCGGAACAGAAGCAACTCCATTCCCAATTGATAATTTTGGCAATATCTTCGGGGTGCATGCTGGTACAAATGATGCTTTCATCGGCTTGCTCCTCCAATGCTTTTTTGATTAAATCCAAGTAAACCACTTCGGGCGCTTGCTGGCGATCGGCGGCGATTTGCGCGAGGTTTTTTCCGGCAACGCTTGTATCCGCTTCATACCTGGCAATAAGCATTCCCTGCGGCGTTGTCAGTTCCGTGAGGGCATATTTAGCCGCTTCCAAATCTTCAAAATTGCGCTCTGGGAACAGCACGGTCATCGTACTTTGCCAGTATTCATAAGGATATACATCAGCGGTAATGTTAATGCCTTCTTTTCGGGCTGTGTTTAAAATTTGTAATAAACTATCGGCTTTACCCCATTGGCTCACGATGGCGATTTTCATGTGCGACACCTGCACGGGGATTCGGTGCGTCCTGCCGATATTGATGATTTCGTCAATGGCATTCCAAAAATAGCGATCCTCGCTGCGAATATGGCTGATATAGCGTTTACGGCTTTCTTTCAAAATTTTTGCCAGATCGAGTACTTCTTCGCGTGTTGAGTAAATGCCAGGATCATATTCCAAGCCAGTTGACAAGCCAAGCGCACCCGAATTCAATTCTTCGCGCAACATATCCTGCATTTTTGCAATTTCAAATGGCGCTGCTGGGCGCGTAAAATTACCCAAAGCCTTGCGCCGTAAGGTGTTATGGCCTACATAAGATGCTACATTCACCGCTACTGGCATGGTATCCAACTGTGACCACAATTCCCGCAAAGGGTAATGCGAACCCCCGTCCTGGCCAATCACAATTGTCGTAATACCTTGACTAACAACCTCTGGCATATCCCGTTTTTCAAACATACCCCAGTCGTGGTGACTGTGTGTGTCAATGAAGCCAGGCGCAAGGACTTTGCCATTCCCATCTATCACCGGCTCGCCTTTTTGGGTTTTTAAAGCGCCAATTTCCAAAATCTTGTCGCCTTGCACCCGCACGGCACCTGCACGCAGGGCTTCTCCACTGCCATCGGCAATTTGCACATTGGTAATCAAGGTTGTACGATAGCGATCAAGAATTTGATTCACACCTTGTATCAGCTTGCCTGGGCGTGCACTGGAATTGGTCAGTACAATAAATTCATATGGACCTTGTAAGTCGCGCTGAATGTAAGTTGCAAAACCCACCCAACCGCCAGTGTGTTGCACGCGAGCACCATCGGGCTGCAAACCCCAACCAAACCCGTAATAACTTTTTTCGCCATTGTTCAAAACATAAGGTTGATAAGCTTCCTGCATGGTTTCGGCTTTCACGAGTTTATTTTGGTACAATGCCTGACTCCATTTTTGCAAATCGCCCACAGAGGCATACATATTGCCATCGCCGATCACGCCGTCCACATTGTATAAATCATTTTTTACAATCGTGTCGCCTTTATATTCAAATCCAAAAACCCGATTTTTAGGATATTTTTTCAGATCAATTGTGTAAGGAAAGGTTTCTTTTAGTTTTAAAGGCTGGATGATATTTTTTGCGACAAAATCGTGAAAACGCATACCGGAAGCGGCTTCGACGATGGATGCCAAAATCAAATACCCGGAATTGCTGTAGGAAAATTGTTCGCCCGGCTGGAAATCAAGCGGTGGGCGCTTTTTGGCAAATAATTCTAAAAAATCCTTATTCGTAAAAATTTTATCTTTTGGGAATTCCTTTTCATAAAAATCAAAATATTCCGGCACCCCGGCGGTATGGGTCATCAATTGTCGAATGGTGATATTTTCGTATGGCAGTTGGGGCAAATACGTAATAGCTTTATCATCAAATTTTAATTTGCCTTTTTCTTTCAAAATCATCACACACATGGTCACAAATTGCTTGGAAACCGAAGCGAGATTGAATGAACTATGCAAGGTCAGCGGCACTTTTTCGAGTGCATTTTGATAGCCAAGCGCGTTTTGATACAAAATCGTATCATTGCGGGCAATGAGGATAGCAGCGCTGGAGCGCGTGTGCTGATGGAAATTTTTGAAAAGCGTATCTAATTCATAAGCAATGCCAGCCGATTGGCTAAAGGAGCAGTTGACAAGCAGTATTAAAGTAAAACCTATTAGAAAAAAGGAGCGCATATGGCAAAGAATTTGGTTCAAAATAGAAATTTTTATTGGAGATCGCAGCAATTTTTCGCTCCGATTACTAAAGTATTTCACGGGGTTATGAATTGATAGAAAAATGATGCTGCCTTTCCGCTTCAGTGCTGGTGTACAAATATTTGATAAACAGCATCTTTTACTTGAAGGGGAAAAATATTTCCGGCAAAATTACAGAAAAACAAAAATCCTTGTGGTTCATCTGGAATTTTGCTAACTTTACACTGCGTTTTAAATGGCTTACTGTTTCCATCCCTTCTAATATAAAGCCATAGTTAATGCATTCTACCCCTTTGTATTACCTAAGTTTTACTCACTTTTACGGAGAAGGTGTAGCGTTTGTGTGCCAATGGTTTACCTTTTCTATGATAAAAAGGAGCGGTGTAGCTATCTTTTTTGTTACTTAATGCGAAAAAATAAGTCATAAGTTTATAGTACCACAATTGTAAATAATTCTCGCTATGAGCAAAGCTAATACTTTACACACTTTGTTAATCGTACTCCTTGTCGCAAATCTAACGCAAGCGCAGTCTATTTGGCCTGGAGATGTCAATAACAATGGTATTGTAAATGGAGTGGATGTACTCCAATGGGGAATCGCCTACGGCAAAACGGGTCCGTCCAGAAATCCTTCCAGCACCGTCTGGCAGGCGCAATCAATGCCTGGCAACTGGGCTTGGTCTTTCCCTGGAGGAGTCAATTATGCTTATGCCGATGCCAATGGAAATGGCAAAGTGGACAATGCCGATGCCTCTTTGGCCATTGATGGTAATTTCGGAAAAATCCACAGCACGCCTGCTAATGACACCTGGAGCCCGGTGGCTTCTTATAATCCGCTGAGCATAACCTTACAAGCCAGTACGCAAAATGCTACTCCCGGCAATGTGGTTGAAGTGGATTTGTCGGTAGGTGGCCCAAGAACAGTGGGATACAAAATGTATGGGCTTACTTTTACTTTTAGCTACGACCCTGCGCTCGTGCAAGGCGGTTTTGCATTTGAAAAAGAGGAAAGCTTCTGGATTGACCCCAGTGGGCAACAATCTTTTATATTTGTAAAAAACGACGCGACAAATGGGAAAGTGCACTTTGCCGTCACACGCCTGAATCAGGTAGAAGCTACTGGTTTTGGCAAGCTGGGCAAGTTTACTTTCGTTGTAAAAAATACGGACAACGCCAACAAAACGCTAAAGTTAACGCTGGAAAGCATCAAAGCAATTGATAATAACATGTTGGTGCATCCCGTTTCAAAAATTGATGCATCGCTTGTGGTGAGTAGTGGTGGGCAAAGTGGTAGTCCCTGCCCCGATGTGATCAGCCCGGTTTGCGGAAGCAATGGTAAAATATATTTGAATAGCTGTTATGCGGAAGCGGCAGGAGTCATGGATTATACCGAAGGGCTTTGCTATACAGGCTGCGTCAATCCTACACTAATCAAACCCAATACACCCTGCCCTACGGTTTACGAGCCGGTTTGTGGTTGTAATGGCATCACTTACGCCAATGCCTGTGAGGCAGAAGCAGCGGGGGTAACTGCCTACTCCACCGGTCCGTGTTCTGAGAATACCAACTGCTATGACCCTGGGTTTGTACTGACATCCAATATTGTGGTATTAAGCCCTACCAGTGGCGTGATTTCCATCAATGCACCAACCAACTACGATCCGGTCTGTGGTTGCAATGGAGTTACTTATACCAATTCTTTCGTAGCCGAAGCCAATGGGATCACTTATTATACAAAAGGGCAATGCTCTACAACCTGCGTGGATCCTACAAAAATCAATCCTGATGCGGTTTGCCCAACCAATTATGATCCTGTTTGTGGTTGCAATGGAGTCACTTATACCAATGAATGTACTGCCAAAGCTGCTGGCGTACTGTCTTACACGGCAGGCAACTGTGGTGCTTCTTCAACCTGGTGCGACAAAGCAGTATCTATTCAATGTGGCGACTTTTTATCCAATGAAACTACAAGCAATGCCAGCAACAATATAAGTTCTTATCCTGGCTGTAGCAATAAAACTTATGGCGGCCCTGAAAAGGTCTATGTGATTAACAAAACAGGGGCTGGTGATCTTCAAATCGGCTTGGAAATCCTGACACAAGGGCTTGACCTGGATATGTTTTTGCTGAGTGCCAATTGTAGCCAGGTGACTTGCCTCAAAGCCAGCACGACCAATAATACACAGTCCAATAATGAAGGTATTCTTCTGGAAGATGCGCCTATTGGCACTTATTACCTCGTGGTAGATGGTGCTGCCGCTGGGCAATACCGCTTGGAGGTAAGCTGTGGTTATTTGTTTTGTAGTGATGCTATCGCGCTGGATTGTGGGCAAGCTTTCCATCATACAAATGCCAATGGCGATGACAATGTGTCGCTTTATGGTTGTGAAGGCACTTTGAATGTCGAAAATAATGGACCAGAAGTGGTTCATTATTTTACCATCGTACAAGCAGGTATCGTAGAAATAAACCTCACGAATTTATCCTCGAATTTGGAGTTATTTTTATTGCAATCCTGCAACCGAGGTAGTTGTATCGAGTTTAGTCAAAATTCCGGCTCCAGCAATGAATATATTTCCGCGTATTTACAACCAGGCACTTATTATGTTGTAATAGATGGCTACAACGGTGCTGTCAGTAATTACACCCTCACCGTCAATTGCAATTCTTATTGTAACTTGGACCTTAGCCTGAGTGCTACGCCTGCCAGTTGCGGACAAAACAATGGTTCTATCAAAGTGACTTCTACTGGCGGATCGCCCAACTATTTGGTTTCTTATGTAGGTCCCGTATCAGGTTCATTCACTACATCGAGCAGTGTGTGTACCATTTATAATCTCCCTCCAGGTACTTACAAAGTGACTAAAACTGATTGTAAAGGCTGCTCCGATATGGAGACTATCACCGTGCCTTCGTCCGGCGGCTTATCTTTTACAGCTACAGTGACCAATGCTGCTTGTAATCAGTTTGGTTCGATCAAAATCAATATTCAGGGGGGATCTCCCGGTTTTAAAATCTACCTCTCAGGACCAGTCAATCAAACCTATACCACCAATAACGCTTGGTACACCATCAACGATTTACCAGGCGGCACTTACACTATTTATGTGGTGGATGCCAATGGATGCTCTTCTTCCAAAACAGTGACAATCAGCCAAAGCGAAGGAAATTTCTATTTCACTGCCACACCGAATGCCGCTGCTTGTGAGAATTTGGGATCTATCCTAATAAAAACCTACAACGGTAGCGCCCCATACAACATCAAACTCCAGGGGCCTGTAAGTGGTACCAAAACGGTCAATGGCTCTACTTTCAGTATTATCAACTTGCCAGGCGGTACTTATACAGTTACAATCGAAGATGCCAACTGGTGTTCTTATACAAAAGTAGTGGTGGTACCGACCAGTGAATTGGAAATTGCTGTCACGCCGCAAAATGGAGGCTGTGGGCAAGCGGGGTCTATCAACGTCAAAATATTGAATGGTACGCCCAATTTTATGATTTCTTGGGCAGGGCCTGTTTCTGGCAACACGACTACCTCCAGCACAAATTATACGATTCCTAATCTGCCAAGCGGCACTTACACCATCAACGTGAAAGATGCCAACTGGTGTAATATCATCAAAACTGTTACAATTAGCCAATCAGAAGCGAATTTTACAATTGTCACTACTAAATATGATGGCGTTTGTGAAGCCAATGGCGTAATCGGTGTAGAAATTATTGGGGGCCAAAAGCCTTACCTGGTAGAATGGGATGGCCCTAAAGATGGTTCTACGATTATCCAATCAAACTGGTACGCGATCCAGGAGTTACCCGCTGGATCCTATACAATCAAGGTGAAAGACGCGAATAATTGTGTTATTACAAAAACAGTTCAGATTAACATCGCGGAAAGTAATCTTTTTGCTAATGCCTCCTTGCTCAACAACCAATGCGGGCAGTATGGCTCCATCTGGTTGGATATCATTGGTGGCAAGGCAAGCTACATGATAGAATGGGACGGACCGGTAGATGGCTCCACTACTACCAACAATACCAGCTACGAAATCCCGAACCTGCCTCCTGGCAACTATACTATCAAAATTAAGGATGCAAACTGGTGCATGGTGACCAAATATATCACGGTGTATCATACGCCGGCTGTCCTATTTTCGGCTACGCCTCAGCCGGGCGTTTGCGAATCACCGGGTTCTATCAAACTCACTTTTTCCGGTGGTACGCCGGTTTATATGATCACTTGGAGTGGCGCGGCAAGCGGCTCTGCTACTACCAACAACAGCACGTTTACAATTGAAAATCTACCCGCAGGAAGTTATACGATCACTGTGAAAGATGCAAATGGCTGCACAGATTCTAAAACGGTGCAAGTCAACACAGCAGAGAATAGCTTGAGCTTCAACGCTGCACTGATCGTAAACGAATGTGGGCAGTATAATACGATTTGGATAGACATCATCGGTGGTTCACCAACGTACATGATCACCTGGGAAGGTCCTGTAAATGGTCAGATTACTACCAATACACAAGGCTACGAACTACCTGACCTCCCTCCCGGAAAATATACCATCACCGTAAAGGATGCCAATTGGTGCGCTGTTTCTAAGATGATTAATATTTTTGAAACGCCAAGTAATCTTTTTACAGTTTCAAAAACAAATGCTATTTGCGAAACACCGGGTTCTATCAAACTGAACTTCACGGGCGGGATGCCTATTTACAGCATCAGTTGGACAGGACCTGCGCCTGGCAATGCTACTACGAATAGCAATATGTTTACTATCGAAAACTTGTTTCCAGGTACCTACACAGTTACAGTAACGGATTCAAAGGGTTGTGTACAATCTCAAACTGTTGAAATCATCCAAGCGGAAGGTGGTCTAAATGTTCAAACTGCATTGATTGTAAATGATTGTGGGCAATACAACACGATTTGGGTGGATGTGACAGGTGGTACGCCAACCTACACCATTATCTGGGAAGGACCTGTAAATGGCATGCAGACAACGAACGAAGCAGGTTTTGAGATTATGGATTTACCTCCAGGCAAATACACTATCACTATCAAGGATATGAACTGGTGTTATGTTTCCGTTATGGTTATGGTTTTTGAGACACCGGTAAATATTTTTTCTGCTACACCCAATAATGGCGCTTGTGCGCTAAATGGCTCTATCTCTCTTGCATTCACCGGCACTGCACCTTACCAGCTTAGCTGGAATGGGCCTTCTACTGGTTCTACTTCTGTCAATGGTAGTAGTTATAATATTCCAAATTTACCGAGCGGCACTTACACCATTTCGGTTACGGATGCAAAGGGCTGTGTCGAGACAGAAGCCATAACACTCAACAACGGCACAGGAGGGCTTGCAGCCACTATCGCTGGCATGAATGGCAATGCCCCCAACTCAGGAAAGATACTGATCAATATCACCGCTGGCACCGCACCTTATATGATCAACTGGACGGGCGCTTCTTCTGGTATGATCTCTAATAATGCAACCAGTTATGAAATTTCCAACCTGCCCGCAGGAAACTACACTGTTACTGTAAAAGATGCCAGCAATTGTACAATTACGAAGGATTTGGTCATTACAATCACTGAAAACATCCTGAGCGCTACGGCTACGGCTTTGAATGGTTCTTGCAATCAGCTCGGAGCGATATTAGTGAACATCAGCGGCGGTACGCCGAATTATAACATTGCTTGGAATGGAACGGGTGCTTTTGGTGCTGCAAATACTAATGGTAACAGCTTTACCATCAGCAATTTGCCTGCCGGAACTTATACCATTACCGTGAAGGATGCGAATAATCAAACCCAATCATTAACAGTACAAGTGTTTGGCGGCACAAGCAGTTTGGTCGTCACCACGAATGCAGTCAACGGCGCTTGTGGGCAGCCAGGGCAAATACAAGTGACAAATGCCGGTGGTACAGCGCCTTACACTATCACCTGGAGTGGCTCGGTTAATGGAACCATCACCACCGGAAGCACTAATTACAACATTGCAGCGCTGCCAAGCGGGTCTTATACCATTGCAGTGACTGATGCCGGCGGCTGTAGCCAAACAAAAACAGTTAGTGTAAACAACACCAATGAACAGTTAGCAGCAAGCTTTTCTTTCACCACTTCGGGTGCTACGGCTAATTTTATCAACCAATCTTCTTCGGGTACTTACAGCTGGGCATTCGGGGATGGCACTTCTTCCACGGCAGCTAATCCTTCCCACACATACAGCAATAATTCAACTTATAACGTCTGCCTCACGGTAACGAATAGCTGTGGCTCCCAGACAAGCTGCAAAGAGGTCACGATTGGGGTACCTGCCAATATTTTGGTAATTGATGTGCAAGACCTCTCCGGCTCAAATGGCAGCACTATCTATGTGCCGGTGGCTGTTGAAAATTGTATTACAGCGAACATCCTGTCAATGGCTGGTTCTCTGGCAATTGACGACCCAAGTGTCGCTACGATCACAGGTCTATTGCCAGGCTCCATTACACCTCAGTTTTCAGTTGCAAACAAAACGTTTAGCTATTTTGCCAATAATGGCACAGGGGTACCCTGCGGCGAAGGGCAAATCTTGTTTTATGTTGCGGTACAATTGATCGGTTCGCCCGGCACCGCTACGACACTCAACATCGTTAGCACCCCGCTGCCCACCGAGGTCGGCGGCTTGATGAACGGCACACCAACTTCCATTCCGCATGTGGTTTTAAATGGTCAAATCAGTGTATCCAATACAGCTGAAATAGCAGGTTCTGTCACTACTTATTGGGGAGATGGCATTGCTGAAGTAGAAGTGGCGGTGACAAATCCTGATTTGAGGATCGTGCAAATGGCAATGACAGACGAAGAAGGGCATTACGAATTGCCTGAAATGCTAATGGAAACTGCCTATACCATTCAACCTTCAAAAGATGCCCAGCCTGAAAATGGGCTTTCTACTTATGCACTTTTTGCAGGGCAACGATTTATTTTGGGAATGGAACCAGAAGAGATTGTCTCACCATATCAAATTATAGCTGGAGATGCGAATTGCGATGGTAAATTTAGTAGCCTGGACCTCTTCCTGATTCAGCGGCTCATCATCGGTACCAGCAATAGCTTCGGCAACTGCCCGTCCTGGGTTTTTGTGAGAGCAGGAGATTATATGCCAATTGAATTTAATACCACGAATGTGTTTCCTTATACCAGTGTGGATACGATGACCCTCATGAAAGATACCATTTCCAACTTTATCGGCATCAAAGTAGGAGATATCCTGGGGCACGCCAATCCTGCGCTATTGCAGCAAGTAGAAACCAGAAATGACAGGCTGCTCCGTTTGGTTGGCACTGCTCAGGTAGCCAAAGTCGGAGAAGTGATTGAAATTCCAATAACTGCCGAAAATTTCCATGAGTTGGGAAGTTACCAACTGGGCTTGTCTTTCGATGTAGCTAAATTGACCTTTGTGGGGCTGAATAAATCATCCAACCCTTTATTGTCAACAATAGCCCTGGGAGATCAGCAGCTTGCAGATGGCATTTTGCGCTTGAGTTGGTTTGATGCCACTGGTGCAGGGGTATCAGCGAAACCGGATGAAATCCTCTTCACGCTGAAATTCCGTACAAATGAGGAAATTAGTGACCTGGGCGACATCCTGCAAATCAACACTCGCTATATCCGTGCAGAGGCCTATACCGCCACGGCTGAACCTTTTGATATTGCGCTTTCGCTCTCAGGAAGTGTTGCTGGAGCAGCACAAGAGAACGCTTATGATTACAAATTGTATCAAAACGCGCCAAACCCATTCCATGATCGGACGGTCATCGGTTTTGATTTGCCGAAGGATATACAAGCAGAAATAGTGATCTTTGATAACTTGGGCAAAGTGGTACAACACCACGCAGGTCATTTTACAAAGGGGTACAATCGAATTGAATTCCCACGGGAATCGCTGCCTGGCGGTGTTTATTACTATGCTCTACGCACAAATGAGTTTTCAGAAACCAGGAGTATGGTTATTTTGAAATAAATTTGGTGCTTTGTTTTTTTGAAGCTACTAAAAAGCTCGAATAGACGTTCTAAATAAAAAAACCGATTTTGGGATTCGGCTTTGTGTGGAACAATACCGCACAAAGCCGTGTCCATCTAAATATTTTTACAAAAGGGAATGAAAAACACAAAGTTACTGGCGCGTCTTAGCATTTTGTTATTGCTATCTACCATTTCTTACGCCCAGCCTCCGCTCGTTGTGAATTTGCCGGATACAACCGCCCAAAGCGGAGATACGCTTCTGATCAACCTCACTACTCGGCAATTTTCTAAGATTGTAAGCATGCAATTTTCTATCAACTGGGATGCTACCGTTATCCAATATATTGCTTCACAACCCGGCGACCTTCCCTTTATTGCAATCGGTCCAACGGATGCCGCCAATGGCAATCTGCGCGTTTCCTGGTTTGATGTTGAAGCGGAAGGGCAAACTTTGCCAAATGGCAGCACGCTGATTCAATTGAAATTTTTTGTGAATGGCTCGGATGGCGATTATACTGATTTAAGTATCTCCGATACGCCTATTGATATCCAGATTTTCAAAGCTACGGACGTTCCTGATTCTTTTGAAGAAATAGAATTACAACAGGAATCAGGTTCTGTAACAGTGGGTACCGGCTTTCTGGTCAACTTCAATATCACGAATGTTGCTTGTTTTGGAGCAAACACTGGCGCTATTGCTACAACGATTGCGAATGCCCCCCAAGGCGCAGTTATTTCCTGGACAGGTCCCGATGGCTTCCTGTCTCAAAATGAGGATTTAGCCAATTTGAAAGCAGGCAATTACAACCTAAAAATCACCAACGGCAATGAAACACTTTTGGATACAACGCTTGTCGTTGCTCAATTCTCATCAAGTGCGCTGGTGATTGATACCATCGCTACGATGAATACAGGCTGCGCACAAGCAACTGGCACCGCAACCGTAGCAGTGCAAGGTGGTGAAATACCTTACACTTTCAGTATTGGTGGCAATTTTGGGAGTAATAATCAGTTTACTAACCTGGCAGCGGGCAATTATACACTGAGGGTAAGAGATGCAGCAAATTGTGAAGTGGCGGATACCTTTGAGATTCTGGCAGCAGATGCACCGCAAATCAGCCTGGAAGATACCCTTTTTATCTGTCAAGGGGAAAGCTTATTGTTGGATGCAGGGGTATTTTCCACTTACGCTTGGTCAACAGGAGCTACTACACGTTCGATTATGGTCGCTTCGACAGGCACCTACCGAGTGACAGTAACCGATGCCCAAAACTGTAGTGCCACCGATACCATTGCCGTCCTTTCTGGTTCTGATTTTCAGATAAAAATTGAAAATGAAATACTTGGCTTTTGCCCAGGCGCGTCTATTCAATTGCTTATTAGCGGCGCGGAAACCTACGAATGGATTGATACTTCTAACACGCTAAATGATTTGACGATTCCAAACCCTACTGCAAGACCGCGAGCAACCACCACCTATACCGTGATCGGTGCTACTGCCTGTGGCGTGGATAGCCTGCAAGTATCTGTCTTTGAATTCGCTTCCGAAGCTACCGCAGGGCCTGACACTTGTATCATTCCAGGCACAGCCTTGCAACTTTATGCTTCTGGCGGAGTCACATACTTTTGGTTTTTGTCAGAATATTCTGTGAGCGATAGCCGCATTCCGAATCCAGTTACGCAGCCAGAGGATAGCACCGCCTATTTTGTGATGATCACGGATGCCAATGGTTGTGAAAAATTAGATACCCTTATTGTGACAGTTGGGGGCAATCCGCTTGATATAGAAGCGCCTAATCTGATTACACCCAACGGCGATGGTAAAAATGACGAACTGAAATTCGGGGATTTGACCAAATACGGCGTGAATTCCCTGCGGGTTTACAATCGCTGGGGACAGCTTTTATACGAAAAAATCAATTATCAGACAGATGAAGAGCGCTTCGATGGCACGCATAAAGGTAAGCCTTTGCCGGCGGGGAATTACTACTATGTGCTGGGCTTCCGCAATGGGGAACTCAAACAGACATTGACAATCCTCAGAGAATAAGTTAGTTATAGACATTCGCAAAGCATGTGTTTCAAAAAAGCTGGAAAAATAAATAAAACCGACTAATGAAGTATATTCTACCTTTATTGTTACTGCCAATTTCTCTTTTTGCACAACAGCTGCCTGAGCGAAGCCCTTTCAGTGAGCTGGCTTTTGTGTGGAATCCTGCTATGACGGCACCTTACGATTATTGGGAAGCGGCTATCAGCTATCGGCAGCAATGGCTTGGTTTTGATAATGCGCCCCGCACCGCCACCGTGGCAGCGCAGTATCCTTTTTTGAAAGACAATATGAGTATCGGCGGCGTTTTTACACATGATCGGATTCAACCTTTAAAATACGCCTCGCTGGCTTTCACTTATGCTTATCATCTCAAATTAGGCTTGAACACCCGCGATCAACTCTCGGTGGGTGCTTCCCTGAATGCCAGCCAATACTTGATAGATGCCTTGGAAATCGTAGTGACTGACCCCACGGATGCCCTGATTCCGGTGGGAGAAAGCAGCTCCTTGAATCTTAATGCCGGAGCAGGTTTTTTTTATTCTACCCATGTTGCAAAAAACCTCCGCAGGCGCAATTCTCGTAACAAAAAAAGTAGCAATCAAAATGCTTTTTATATCGGAGGCGCTATCAACCAGGTATTTCCATCGGATTTGGTTTTTAAAGAAAGTAACAATTTTGCTAATTGGAAGCGGGCCATGCACGGCAATTTCCTCGCAGGGGTTATTTTACCAAAAGAAAAATTTTTTCTAGAGCCAGCCTTGTGGATCAATTATGGCAATCCCAATTTGTACGATCTGAATGTCAATGTAAAAATGGAAATGCCCGAAAAATTTTGGGCGGCTATCACCTATTCGACCAGTTCGACCATTGCTTTACAACTTGGGGTCATTACCTTGAGTAGTTTTGCAAAGGACAGTTACTGGCGCATCGGGGCATTGGGCACTTATAATGTAGGCAGCTTTGGGCAATACCGCGGTGCTGGCTTTGAGTTTATGGTTGCTTACCGATATAAAAATTGAAAAAGGACTACCCACTGAAAGGACAGGCTGGGCGCCGCCAATCTCTTATTGTTTCTTAATGGTTTGTATCAGTTCGATTACTCGTTGCTGTAGTGTAACGATAGAATCTCTGAATTCTTTTTGCACCGAAAGCATATCCGCAGGAGATAGATGGAGATTCTCTTTGTGATGGTGATGGTCGTGGTGATTTTCCTCGTGCTGGTGTTCATATCCAGGCACTTCCACATGGTTTTCTTCCCAATATGTGTAGCTATTTTCAATCGCATTAACTTTTTCTACAAACGCTATTTCCTCCTCCGTGAGTGCTCTACCCTGAATGTTGATGCTATTTTTGCGTTGAATTAGTTCCTTCAGTTGAGGTTGTAGCGCCTGTTCTATCTGTGCTGCTTCGGCGTGAATGCGAGCAGCCTCTTGAAGTGCTGGATTATCTTTGGGCGTGCTCTTGCAAGCAGCGATCAGTAAAATAAGAAAACCAACGCGTAAAATTTTTTGTAACATCATATCAAACTTAAGAAGATGAACGACTAATTGGCACAAGTTTCGCATTTACCTTTCACGACCAGGAAGGTCTCCGCTACCTGAAAACCCACAGGCGCGCTGACGGCTGGTGCTTCGATACTGTCCAGGCAATAGGTTTTTCCACAGTCATCACAGTGGAAGTGCGCATGGTGGTCGTGATGCTCATGCTCATCGCAACCACTGTTGCACAAGGCATATTTTGCTTTTTCGCTTCCATCAATAGCTTTATGGATAATGCCCTTATCTTCAAAGGTTTTTAAAGTACGGTACAATGTAATGCGATCCACCTGATCAAACTGGCTTTCGATATCATTGTGAGAAAGCGCTTCCCTGTGCTCCAAAAAGACCTCCAAGACCTTGGCGCGCATGGCCGTTTTACGCAGGTTATGTTGCTCCAACAAATGAATAATACTTTGATTCATACAATTTCTTTCGCTTGTATTGTCCTGCAATTTACGCCTTTTAAAATGAAAAACACATACAGATATTGAACTTTCCAAGCACAATTTAGACGCTAATCAGCGCCTGTTTTTGTAAATATTATACAAAAAACATTTTTTAGTGCAACAATGTTGCAATAAATATTATTTTTGTATTTGTATGGCTTGCATCAATTCTTCTGAGCTGCATTAAAATGAGAAAAAGCGCTTTTAGGCAAAAGCTAAGGATTAAAATTGTCCTCTTGCTGATCGGATTTGTCCTGTTGCCGGCAATATCCAACGCACAAGCGTGTACTTTATCCATCACCGGAAAGGTGCTCAACAACACTACCGGCGAGCCGATGGCTTTTGCAAGTATTTTTGTGAAAGACCTCAATCTCGGTACGATAGCTGATGAAAAGGGAAATTACATGCTAACTAATTTATGTCCAGGCACTTATACGATAGTTTGTTCCAGGGTAGGTTGCACCCATGCGGAGCATGAACTGGTACTAAAAAGCGATTTGACCTACGATTTTAAGCTGGAAGAGCATTCCGTAGTGCTGGAAAATATAGTCGTTATCGGTACAGCGATCCAGTTGCAAAACACACAAGCGACCAATGAAGTAAGCGGGATGGAGCTTTCTTCCACCAAAGGGCTGCCATTGAGTGAATCGCTGAAGCGCTTGCCTGGCGTGACGACCATCAACACGGGCGCGTCTATTGCCAAGCCTGTGATTCAAGGTTTGCATAGCAATCGAATTTTGATTTTAAACAATGGCGTGCGCCAAGAGGGGCAGCAGTGGGGAGCAGAACATGCTCCGGAGATTGATCCTTTCGTAGCAGACAAGGTTACAGTCGTCAAAGGTGCTTCCAGCGTAAGATATGGTTCAGATGCGCTGGGCGGGGTGATTCTCGTGGAGCCTCGTGCGTTACCTATCCAAAAAGGCATCGGCGGAGAAATTAATTTAGTGGGCTTTTCTAATGGCAGAACGGGCATCGCGTCTGGTATTTTGCAAGGAAAACTGGGTGGTAAACTCCCTTTGAGCGGTCGGCTGCAAGGTACTTTGAAAAAAGGCGGAGATATTCACACACCTGGCTATTTTTTGAAAAATACGGGGGTCGAAGAGTATAATTTTTCCTGGGCACTTGGCCTGAAAAAAGAAAAATTAGACGTATCCACTTTCTACTCAAGGTTTTACACCAAGCTTGGCATTTTCAGAGGTTCTCATATTGGCAATCTTACAGACCTCCTCCAAGCCATCGAGCGGGAGCGCCCTGCGGAAGATGGTACCTTTTCATACACAATCGGAAGACCACAGCAAAGGATTTTACACGAGTTATTCAAAACGATTATTAATATTCCAACAGGCGAAATTGGTAAATTGGAATTGCAACTCACGCGCCAATTCAACCGCCGACAGGAGTTCGACGCGCATCGGGCATTCAATGAACTCCCCACCGAAATCAAAGAGCCGAGCATTCAATTTGAAATAACAACTTATACCGCCGATCTGAACTGGAGGCACAAGCCTATTCGTCATTTGAGGGGCGAGATGGGACTGCAGCTGTTGCAACAAGCCAACACAACAGATCGCGGTGCACTAATTCCTAATTATGAAAACTACAACGGCAGTATTTTTTGGATAGAACGCTGGAAAAAGCAAACTTCCCGTTGGGAGATCGAAGCGGGCATGCGCTATGACTACAGATCGCTGGATGTAGGTGTTCAAGGGCGTGATACAATAAACCAAAGCCGCCGTTTTAATAATATTTCGGGTACACTTGGCGCAATTTATAAATTTCCAAAGCTCCTCCTGATTCGTACCAATCTGGGTACCGCCTGGCGTGCTCCGCATGTGAGTGAGTTGTACAGCGATGGGGTGCATCATGGTTCTGCTTCTTACGAAAAAGGCGATCCCAATCTGGTATCGGAACGGGCTTATAACTCCAGTTTGACCCTTGAAGTGGATGATCAACAACGTTTGTCGGCGAGTGTAAATCTCTTTTATAATGTGATAGAAAACTTCATCTTCCTGGAGCCACAAGCACAGCCACAACTAACCATCAGAGGTGCCTTCCCGGCTTTTAGGTATAAGCAGACCAATGCAAGGTTGACAGGATTAGATTGGTCTTTTGATTATGAATTTATACCCAACTGGTCTTTTGAATCCCGCCTCTCTTTGCTGCGTGCCTGGAATCGTACTTTGAAAGATGATTTGGTTTTTATGCCTTCTGATCGTTTTCAACATGGTTTGAAATACACCTTTCACAGCAAAAGCGAGACCACTGCTTTTATTCGCCTGACGATGGTCAATACGTTGCAACAAAATCGAATACCGCCTAATACCGACTATGCGCCGCCACCGCCAGGCTACACCCGATTTGATCTGGAAAGTGTGGCTACTGTTTATTTTGGAAAACAACCCCTGGAAATCGGATTGAGTATTTTTAATCTACTAAATGCAAGTTATCGAGAGTATTTAAATCGCTTTCGGTATTTCACAGATGAAATGGGTAGAAATATTTCTTTGAGAGTAAAAATTCCTTTTGGAATTCAATAGAAAATAAATCTATTATCTTTCATTCATTAATCTTAATAAAATATCTTAAACATGAGTATGCTCAATTTAAGACGGCTTCGCTTTTTGCTCTACTTAGCCGTATCAAGTACTTTGGTGCTTTCTACCAGTTGTGAAAAAGATGATGATAACGATGCGGACAATGAGCAGGAATTAATTACAACCGTTATTTTAACATTCACTTCAACCGGAGGCCCGGTTTCTTTTTCTGCCAAGGACTTAGATGGAGATGGCGGCAGTGCGCCCGTAGTTCAAAACATTGAATTGAATGCAAATACAGATTATGTCTTGACAGTTGCCTTTTTGGATGAATCCAAAACGCCCGTAGAAAACATTACAGAAGAGGTGGAAGAGGAATCTAATGAGCATTTGGTTTGCTTCAATGTGAGCGGAACAGCCCTCCCGACACCAACTATTCAGGACAAAGATGATAATAATAAACCGCTGGGACTAGTGAGCGCATTTAAATCAGGCACGGCAAGCGCCACGGGAAAGCTGAAAGTCTCCCTCAAACACGAGCCTGACAAAAACGCTGCGAATGCTTGTGCCACCGGAGAAACTGATGTGGAACAAGAATTCAATGTAAAGATTAAGTAAATAGTGTAGAAATAATAAATGATCTGGCTGTATGTAATTGTCAGATCATTTATTATTTTGAGATAGTAAATTGTACTTCTTTTGAGATTTTACTATTACACAAATGAGCAGTGCATGCCTCTATTTTAAAAACAAAAGCGGCACCATCAGGATAACTCGATAAATTTATGGTTGTATCAACCACGACAAGTGGCTCAAAATTATGTATATTGTACTTATAAATAAAGCTGCCTTCCTTGCCAATTTGATATAAAATTACTTCAATATTATGTGTAAAATCGGTTGCTTTTATTTCTGCCCGCAATCTTATTTGCTGTGCCTTAGCATACACTGCCCCTTCAAGTGGTTCTATGATGTCAATTCTTATTTCATTTATAGCCTCCTGCTTACCACATTTCCAAAATAAAAATATCAACACAACATAAAAGAGCACCGACAGTCTTAGTTTTGTCATTTTACCTTCTATTTTCTGCAAATTAAATCAAATTAAGATACAATTAATCATTGTCAGGAACTTATTTTTGAGGATCGAAGCAGGCTCAATTATACCTACTCATCGAGCAAATTGATAAGTGTCTATTATAACCAAAATATTTTCCACCAGAAAGTTTTATCATAAACTCATTCAATTGCATATTCTTAATGAAAATGATCAAAAGCTTGATTGCTTCATGCAGTGAAGCGTAGCAAAAATTTTCTGCTATTACCTTTATTTAGCCTGCAACCATTGAGTAAAGTGAGATCGTCATTGGTTTCTTTCGGGTTCTCAACCAAGCCTTTCTACCGCCGATTCATTTAAAATGAATTTGTGATTTTTTCTGCACGCGTGAGAGATTTTACGTCAAACAAATAAAAATTTAGAATCACCGCTTAATAATAAAAAATGAATTATACACTGTACGAAATGGAAACAAGACGTTTTACAGTATATTAACATCAAGCAATAATCAAAATTTCATACTACTAAAATCAATGCTGTTTGAAATTTAAACAACAGCTTTCAGCCTCGCTGAACTTCGCACCCATTTTTCCAAAAACAAATCCGCCTCCGCTTTACTCAAACTCAATGGCGGTAACAAGCGCACCACATTCGGATTCGATGCCGAGCCAACAAATACGTGCTCTTCAAATAATAATTTTTTTCTTAAATCGCCTGTTGGAAAATCAAATTCTACCCCAATCATCAAGCCGCGCCCGCGCACTTCACGTACACCCTCTATGTTATTTAGTTGCTCGAGTAAATAATTCCCAACGTACGCTGCATTGTGTATCAAATTCTCTTTTTCCATTACTTCCAGCACCGCCAATCCCGCCGCACAGGCTAAATGATTGCCGCCAAAGGTTGTACCCAGCAAGCCATGTTTCGCCTCAAATTTCGAATGAATCAGCACACCCCCAATTGGAAAACCATTGCCCATGCCCTTTGCCACTGTAATCAAATCGGGCTGAATAGCAGCATATTGAAATGCAAAAAACTTTCCGCTGCGCCCGTATCCACTTTGGATTTCATCCAGGATCAGCACAGTATCATATGCTCGACATAATGTTTGTAATGATGCTAAAAACTCCGGCTCTGGCACATAAATTCCGCCCACGCCTTGAATGCCTTCGATAATGACCGCGCTTACATCCTCCTTTTCCAGCGAAGCCCGTACACTTTCCAAATCATTCCAGGCATGAAATTCCGCTTCAAACCGTTTATTGATAGGCGCTTTTATATTTTCATTATCTGTTACATTTACTACTGCTGAGGTCCGCCCATGAAAGGCTTTTTTGAATGTAATAACTTTGGTGCGATTATTATAAAAAGAAGCTAATTTCAACGCATTTTCATTTGCCTCTGCCCCAGAATTACATAAAAATAAATGATAATCATCAACTCCTGATAATCTGCCGAGTTTCTCCGCCAAGGCTTCCTGCACACGATTTTGCACAGAATTCGAGTAAAACGGCAGCGCTTGCAATTGCTCAGCCACCCTCTTGATGTAATGCGGATGCCCATGCCCAACGGAAATCACTGCATGACCGCCATACAAATCCAAGTACGCCGTGCCTGCTTCGTCATACACGAAGCAGCCTTCACCTTTTACCGGATTAATATCATATAATGGATAAACATCGAATAATTTCATAATAATCGTTTAGATGGTTGAGGAAGTTAAAGAGGTTTAGTCTTCCCGGCGTGTTATTGTTGTCCGAACCATTATTTTTATAATTCAATGATTATCATGATTGCCAAAAAATCATTTTCATGATAAAAATCAAATAAATCGATTTTCAGACAAAATCCGCGAAAGTTTGTGTCACCCGTGTCGTCCGCGTTCCAGTTATGTGGTGCGGGCTGCAAAGAGCCGAAAAGTCAGAAAGCATTGGCTTTTAATTGTATTCCTAAGCGTGGGTCTAAACTCAACGCCAGATTCATATTCTCCACTGCCTGTCCGGAGGCACCTTTCAATAAGTTATCAATCATACTGATAATGAGTACTTTATCGCCATGCTTTTCCACATATACGACGCACTTATTCGTATTCACCACCTGTTTCAGATGCGGATTTCGATTCGTTATTGTTGTAAACGGTGCGTCCTGATAAAAATCATGATATAACTCTTGTAAATTTTTTTCTTCTAAATCACAATTCGTATAAAGAGTTGCAAAAATGCCGCGTGTAAAATCACCCCGTACGGGAATAAAATTCAAGGCTTTGGATAAATCCGCTTGTAATGTTTTTAAGCTTTGAATAATTTCTGCTAAATGTTGGTGTTCAAAAACTTTATATGCCGAAATATTATTATTGCGCCAGCTGAAATGACTCGTTGCCTGTAAAGATTGCCCCGCACCGGTCGAACCGGTTATCGCGTGGATATGTACCTCATCCTGAATCAATTGCGCCTTCGCCAAAGGTAGCAATGCCAACTGAATCGCCGTTGCAAAGCAACCTGGATTGGCAATGCGTTTAGTTTGTTGAATGTCTGTTTTATTTAGTTCCGGCAAGCCATATACAAAGCCGTCCTTCCAGCGAAAATCATGACTCAAGTCAATCAATAACACATCATCTGGCACCGGATTTTGTTCCAGCCATTTTTTCGCCTCGCCGTGTCCCATGCACAAAAACAGCACATCTACAGATAGATCAAGCTGATTCGTAAAATATAAATCGGTGTCGCCCAGCAAGTCATCATGTGTGTCGCTCACAGGCGTCCCCATCTGGCTATTACTGTGCACAAACGCGATTTCTACATTTGGATGATGTAATAACAGGCGAATTAATTCACCGCCCGTATAACCTGCTGCGCCTATTATGCCAACTTTATACATGATTGAAAATTGTATCGGCGTACTTTAGTCACCGCAGTTCTGCATTTATCGGCGGCCAAAGCCCGCCGGTACTATTCACCCAATAATGAATCTTACTCTGATTGCCCAAAATCTTCGTAAAACCCTTCACATCCTCGCCCGTCCACGCGCGATTCATTTCGCCATAAGAACCGAACGAGGAATTCATCAGATCGAATGCTGACTCGATACCTTGTAATTCAAAACGATACGGCAGTAATTTTACAAAAACCTTACCGGTAACATTCGCCTGCGTATCTTCTAGGAAAGTCTCGATATTGCGCATCACCGGGTCGAGGAATTGCCCTTCGTGCAGCAGCATACCATACCAGTTGGCGAGTTGTTCTTTCCAATATTGCTGCCACTTGGTGAGTACGTGCTTTTCCAGCAAATGATGGGCCTTCAGAATAATCAAAGGTGCCGCCGCTTCAAATCCGACCCGACCTTTAATGCCAATAATCGTGTCGCCAACGTGAATATCCCGACCAATCGCAAAGGGTCCTGCCAGCGCTTGCAAGGCTTGAATCGCCTTCACCGGATGCACAAACGTTTGACCATTTACACTCGAAATTTCGCCTTTTTCAAAAGAAAGCTCAATTGTTTCCGGCTCATTTTTAGATAGTTGCGTTGGGAAGGCAGATTCGGGTAAAGCTTTATCGGAAGTCAAAGTCTCCACGCCACCAACCGAAGTTCCCCAAATGCCCTGATTGATCGAGTATTTCGCTTTTTCCCAAGTCGCTTCAAATCCATTTTTTTTCAAATATTCAATTTCCTCTTGGCGAGAGAGTTGTAAATCACGAATCGGTGTGATGATCTCCAACCCTTCGCCTAAAATTTGAAACACCATGTCAAACCGCACTTGGTCATTTCCTGCGCCCGTGCTGCCATGTGCCACTGCATTTGCACCAATCAATCGAGCATAATTCACCGTTTCTAGCGCTTGAAACATGCGCTCGGCGCTCACCGACAGCGGGTAGGTATTGTTGCGCAACACATTGCCATATACCAAGTAGCGAATGCAGCGATTGTAAAAATCCTCGGTCGCATCTACTACTTTGAACGATGCCGCACCCAGTTTGTAAGCGCGTTGCTCCATCGCTTCGAGTTGTTCAGGTGAAAAGCCACCCGTGTCCACGGTGAGGGCATGGACTTCATAGCCTTTTTCTTTCGTTAAATATTTGATACAGAAGGAAGTATCCAGCCCGCCACTGTAGGCGAGCACCACGTTAGGTTTGCTCATTGATTTTTGTTTCAATTTTTATAAGAGAGATTTACTAAATCTTCGAGATTTAGCAAATCTTTATTATGCCACCGCCAGAATCAAATTCGACAGGTCATACTCCATTTTATCCAACTCCTCTTTGGAAGGTGCCAACATAGCCGTGCAAAGGCACATCCGGCGGTTATTGCGTTCCAAAATATCATAATTCGGGCAACTTTTACAACCAGTCCAGAAGGCATCATCTTGTGTTAATTCACTAAATGTAACTGGCTCATAACCAAGCTCTGAATTGATTTTCATCACCGCCAAGCTCGTGGTAATTCCGAACAGTTTTGCCTTCGGATACTTGGTACGCGATAATTCAATCGAGCGTTTTTTGATGGCTTTTGCCAAACCGAAACGGCGGAACTGCGGCGCAACAATCAAACCAGAGTTAGCAACATATTCGCCATGGCTCCAAGTTTCAATATAACAAAAACCGGCGAGTTGGTCGCCGTACAAAGCAATCACCGCCTTGCCACTGCGCATTTTTTCTTGAATATATTCTGGTTTGCGCTCTGCGATACCGGTGCCACGTGCCTTGGCGGACTCCTTGATCAATTCGCAGATTTCGGCTGCGTAACGCTGGTGCGACTCGTTTGCGACTTCTACTGAAAATTCCATTGTATCAATTGAATTTAAAGTTGTTTTTTAATTACTTTTGACTGATTTTCAAGGCTTTTTTAAAAAATTTTTAGGACTGAAAAAGCATTTGCAAGGAAACAAATCAATCATCAAGTGTAATAATAATCCTGTGTTTTGGTAACTTAGTTACTGGAAATTGGAAGGTTTTTCGCCTGAAAAATCCTCCCTCTGTGGGATGATATGGAAAATGCACGCCCCTATGGGCGACGCGGGAAGCGACGACGAGCTGGAGATGGAATGATATTTGCCAGAATATTCGTCATAACAAGGACAAATGTATAGCCTTGCAAGAACAAATGCAATAGTTTAACAATTTTTTAAAGCTTATTTGCCGAAATCATTTTTTAATCGTTTGATTTAAAGCGTTTTAAAAATAAAAATAGCCACAAACTCGAAGTCCATGGCTATTGGTGCTTATTCTATAGAAGAAAGGGTAGTGGGTCAAATCGATTGATTCGCTTTTCAGATTTCGCAAATCTTCAAGATTTACGAAATCTCGTCCACTCTTTTGACCCGTTACCGAAGAAAGTTATACCATATCGCTTTCGGGGGTAGGTTCATCGGTTTGGTGTTTGCCTGCTCGCTCTTTGCGAACCCAAAGAATAACCGTGCCAAAGGCAATGGCAGTAGCCACAAAAAGCGCCATTTTACCAGGAAACCAAAGAAAGCCTATTAATTTTAAAAGAATAAAAATACCGAGGGAAATACCAATCATAGTGCCTCTTCCCCAATTTTGGTTGGTGTATTTTTCCAGTTCGTAAGCACACACTACGGCGGTAAGGGCATGTGCGCCGATGAGGGTAGCCGTATATAAGCCTGCTGCCATCATGCCAAGCGGAATGCCGATCACAGTGAGGCATGCAAGCCCAATTATCATGGGTAAGCAAACCAGGTAAAGCGTGCCATAAGATAAGGAATTGAGAACATTCTGCTGAATAGCCCCGGCATGACGAGTAAAAAATTTATCGAAGGAAAAAACCATCAATACGATAATCAAGGAGGCAGCTAACAGCCGGTAAATCGTAAAACCCAAAATGCCAAAGCCAAGGCGGCGCTTGTCGAAGTCAGCAAATTTTAAAGTCGTATCATAGATGACCGTAACACCACTTTCCACGTAAGGCTGAAAATTAATTTTGCCATCTTTTTGCCAATAGTGAACATCTGAGGTGAAGCGGGCATTGCTGCCCAGGCTCAGGTGATGTACCGCCAAGGTGGACTTTCCTTTAATTGCCCCATCAATATGCAGTTCGCCTCCTTTTGCAAAAAAATTGCCTGCTGCGATACCGATGAAATGCATTTCACCGCCAACCATTTTCACTTCACCCAACACCGTACCGGCGATTTCAACCTTTCCGCCTGCAATGTACACATCGCCATGGATCGTCACGCCTTCTGCTACTGTTACTTCGCCACCTGTGACCACCAAATCACCCATTACATCGGCTTCCACGGAGGCTTCCCCGCCCGCCAGGCGCAAATCTTCGCCGATGACACCTCGAATTTTTATTTCAGCGCCGGTCAGAATAGCGTCTTTTGCAATCCGTTCATTAATATGAATTTCGCCGCCGGCACAGATAAAGTCACCATTGATCAAAGCATTTTGGTACACCTCGCCGCCAGCAGTGTATAAATTACCATTCACAGGTTCACCAATATGTACCTCCCCAGCGGCGCGAACACCGGAGGCTTGTAGTCGGGTAAAAACAAACAAGAGCAAAAAGGAAAAAACCAAAAGTCGTATTATGTTTTTCATTGCCTATAGATTTTAAACAACCCTCTTTCTGGGATTTGAATCTTTCCCCAAATTAAAGCCGTAAATCAATCTGCGTCATAAAATATTCGTCGGAAGGCTTTTTTTTATAGATAATTTTTAGATCAAATTTGCAATAACCAGCCTTTTAGATAAGTTAGCAGTGGAAATTTTGGATAATTTTGCGTACCTTTTGAAAAAATATATTCTACATCTATGACAACAACAGTCAGAGCGATTCCATTAGTTCGTTTATCTCAATTTACAGAAGGGAATCCTGAAGAACAGGCGGCTTTTGTAGAAGCGTTGGGGCATGCTTTTCACGAAATTGGTTTTGTGGGCGTGATCGGCCACGGTGTATCTAAGTCGCTGATCGAAGATTTTTATGCCGCTTCTCAGCGCTTTTTTGCTTTGCCCGAAGCTGTCAAGCGCCAATATGAAATTCCAGGTTTGGCGGGGCAACGCGGCTATACTTCTTTCGGGAAAGAACACGCGAAGCAGTCAAAAGTAGCTGACTTGAAAGAGTTTTTTCAAATCGGACAAGAAGTGGACAACGATGATCCGCTCAAAAATCAGTATCCGCCAAATGTGCATGTAGCAGAAGAACCGACATTCACCGCCTTGGGTATTCAATTGTACAAAGCTTTTGAAAAAGCTGGAGGCGCTCTGCTAAGGGCAATCGCGATTCACTTGGGCATCGAAGAGCATTATTTTGACGATAAAATCCAAAAAGGCAATAGCATCCTCCGCTCGATTTATTACCCTCCCATTGCACAGGAGCCTGCATCCGCCATTCGGGCAGAGCAGCACGAGGACATCAACTTGATCACCCTGCTGGTAGGCGCTTCTGCTGGGGGTTTGCAATTGCTAAACAAGGAAGGAGAATGGATAGATATTATGCCCGAAGAGGATGAGATCGTGATTAATGTCGGAGATATGCTCCAGCGCCTGACAAACAACTATTTGAAATCAACTACGCACCGCGTAGTGAATCCGCCTCGTGAGGAGTGGCATCTGCCGCGCTTGTCTATTCCATTTTTCTTGCATCCAAAAAGCGATATGGATTTGACGTGCTTACCGGGCTGTATTAATGAAAAAAATCCATTGGCATACGAACCTATCACTGCCGGCGCATACCTGGATGAGCGTTTGCGTGAAATCGGATTAAAAAAGTAAATTGTGCGTTGAAAGAGCGTACTGGTGTTAAACCTTTTGGGTTTTTGAGCATCTTATAAGGAGAATTCGTGCGAAAGGGTATAAATTTGTAAATCATCAAATTGTTTCAATTATGGCAAATCTCTTATTGTTTACATTAGGTGGCACAGAGTGGCTGGTTATTTTGTTTGCTGTGCTGCTGTTATTTGGCGGAAGAAAAATTCCGGAGCTGATGCGTGGTATCGGCAAGGGGATTCGGGAATTCAATGCTGCCAGATCAAATGTTGAATCGGAGTTAAAAGATGGGATGAAAGAAGCAGAGCAGAAAAAAATTGAAGAAAAAGCAAATAAAGAAGCTTAAACTTTCTTAAATATTCCAATATGTTAGGCGGTACAGAATGGTTGGTCATTTTTTTTGCAGTATTGCTGCTGTTTGGCGGGCAAAAGATTCCGGAGTTGATGCGTGGCATCGGCAAAGGCATTCGGGAGTTTAATGCTGCCAGAGCTAACATCGAAGCAGAACTAAAAGAAGGGATGCGAGAAGCAGAGCGAAAACAGTTGGAAGCTAAAAAAACAGCAGAAGCAAAAAAAGATGACTCTGAATAAATAGGGGCAGCCTCCTGCCGCCCCTATTAATGGAGGTTATTGCGTTTATCATTTCTTGAAAAAACCTCCGAGCATTTTTAATCCCATATCAGCTACATCATCTATGATGCTACCGTCTCCATCGCTATCCAAAAATCTGGTGATAAGCGACATTGTGGGGTTTTGATTCGAATGCGAAGAAGCCGTATTATTTAATAAATTAGCAAGCCCTCCAATATCCAGTCCTTGCTGGCGCCTTGTTTTGCCAAGCATACCCATCACGATGGGCGCGAGCATCGTCATGAGATTGCCCACTTTTTGAGCATCCATGCCACTCATATTGCTAATCATGTTAGTCGCATTGTTTTGCTTATCGCCCAGCAAATGCCAGAGGATGCCCGCGCCGTCCAGGGCTTTTTGTTGCTGCGGCTGTTTATTACCAGAGAGCATGCCTGTAATGTCATCAAGAATGCTACCATCGTGGTCACGCTCTAGAGCATTATAAAGAGCATTGGCACCTTCCTGCGTACTGGTATTTTTAGCAAGCGCGCCTATCAAGGTAGAAATAATACCAGAAGTGGCAGCCGCTGTCTTTTCCTTATCCTCCCCTCCGATCTGCTGGCTCAAAAAATCCAACATTCCACCCGAAGATAATTGTCCCTGAAGTAAGTCTATTAAGTTATTATTTTCCATTTTCCTGGTTTTTGAATGGTAAATTAGTAATCTGCCTCAAAAGTAAGTGTTTTGAAGTAAAGTTTTTCAACAAAAAGGAAATATAGTTAAAAGACAACCTGTGGCTAACGATTGAGTTTTTTCAATTTGATAATCGTACCGGGTTTCAGCATTGTATTACCCGACATTCCATTGAGCGCCTCCAGGTCTTCCGTGATAATGCCCGGTATTCTAAGAGCAATATCCTTCAGTTTTTCTCGCCTTTTCACTACATAAGTCCAATGCAAATCGGATTGAAAAGCTTCCTCTGCTTTTAAAGATCGAGCAGAAGGGGCAGTGGTTTGGAGGGTAGGCGTAGGCAGCGCCTTCAATTTTGAAAGCACTTCTATTCTTTTTACCTCTTTGGGGCGCTTAGTATTTTTAGGATAATAAACCACCAATTGCTGCCCGGGCTGGAGTTTGGCTGCGCCGAGTTGATTCCAAGCTTTCAACTGGTGAATGGAACAATTGAGATGTTGCGCAACTTTTTCAAGCGTTTCACCTTCTTTCACCGTATAAAACGACTTGATGTAATTAGCACTCAACTCTTCCTTAGAACGAGTAACCAGTACGGGTGTAGATGCCACGGATTGCTGCTCCATGTCGGGGCGGCGCGATTCTACATATTCTTTAAAAATGGTTATCACTCGTTTAGGGAGTGTAATAAAATTGCCCGTTTCATCGGCAGGGATAAGCCCTTTGCCATAAGCCGGATTTAATGCTTCAATTACATCCAGCGGCAATTCTGTCACTTTGGCAATATCAAAAAAGCTGAACTCGTCAAAGACTTCTATGGTCTCTGTGATTTGCAAGTCCAGTGAGGGATAAACAGGCGTTAGCTCGTGGTCCTCAAAATGTTTTATCAGATAGGTGGCCGCAATAAAAGCAGGTACATAATTGTGCGTCTCTCTTGGCAGGTATTTCCTCGCCCTCCAATAATTTTTGCTGCGTGCGCGCTTCACCGCACGGCTTACTCTGCCCGATCCGCCATTATAAGCTGCCAGTACAAGGGCCCAATCTTCATACTTCTGATATAAAAAATGGAGGTGTTTCATGGCTGCTTCTGTTGATTTTTCAGGATCGGAGCGCTCATCCACGTAATTGTTTATTTTCAATCCGTATTCTTTGGCAGTAGGTGCCATGAATTGCCAAAGCCCCACTGCATTGGCGCGCGAAATTGCCTTGGGATTAAGCGCTGACTCCACAATTGGTAGGTATTTCAGATCGGTAGGTAAATTGTGCGCTTTCAGATGTTTTTCAAAAATAGGGAAATACAAGACGCTCTTCCCGATGATATTTTCAGAATGCGCCCGGCTTCGCACCAGGTAAGTTCTAAGGTAACTTTTCACGATAATGTCATACCGAGGTTCGACTACATCGCTATCCATTTTTTCAACGCGTTCCTTGACGATTGTTTCATCAAATTCAGGATAGGTGCTTTCTGAGTGGCGCGTATCAGTAAAAGAAAGAAGTGGTAAAAAAGATAAGATCAGAATAAAAACATAGCTTTTCTTCGATGATGACTCCATTATATGGTCTGTTTGGTTTGCAACAACCAGGGTCGAAAATAAAATTTTTACAACGTTCTGGTTTTCTCAAAAAAATGTTGATTTCGCAAAAATAGCAAAATAATTGTTTCCAACAAACACTAAGTGTTAAAGTTCTCGTGGAGTACATAGCGAGCGAAGGCCAATAAGTCGCTTTCCTTCAATTGGTCTGCCATGAATTGCAAGCCTATTGGCAAGCCATTTTCGTTTATACCTACAGGCAAGCTGATCGCCGGCATGCCTACCATGTTGGCTTGTACCGTGAAAATATCTGCCAGATACATGGCCACGGGATCGTTCATCTTTTCACCCAAACTCCATGCAGTGGTGGGTGCAGCAGGCATCAAAATAAAATCGAATTCGGATAGAATGGCTTTGGTTCTGTCATAAATCAATCGGCGTACTTGCTGTGCTTTGGTGTAATAGGCATCATAATAGCCTGCACTCAACACAAAGGTGCCCAGCATAATTCGGCGTTTCACTTCCGCACCGAAGCCTTCGGTTCGAGATTTTTTGTAATTGCTGTCCAAGCTGCTTGCATTCGGGCTGCGATAACCAAAGCGAACACCATCGTATCGCGACAAATTGGAGGAAGCCTCTGCGGTGGTTAAAACATAATAGGCCGGAATAATATAGTCCAAATATTCAAAATCAATCGCCGATACCTGGTGGCCGTCCCATCGCAGCTTTTCAATCAAATCAAATGCCACTTTTTTGATACCCGCATCCAAGCCTTTATTTTCAAAAGCAGGCTTGAAATAGGCAATTTTTACCCTTTTGTCAAGTTCCAGCTTTTGGGTGTAATTTTCTACTGGCTGTTCGCTGGCAGTGCTGTCAAAGCCATCCGCGCCAGCCATTATTTCTAATAGCAAAGCCGTATCTTCAATGGAATTGGCAAAAATCCCGATCTGATCGAAAGAAGAGCCATAGGCCAGCAAGCCATGCCTGGAAATACGACCGTAACTGGGTTTCATCCCGATGATGCCACAAAATGCTGCAGGTTGCCGCACGGATCCGCCTGTATCCGAGCCCAGGGCCGCCAGGCAGGTGTCCGCTTGTACCGATACGGCTGCTCCACCGGAAGAACCACCTGGCACTTTGGTGGGATCTGCTGCATTTCTGACCGCCCCATAGTATGAATTTTCGTTGGATGACCCCATCGCAAACTCGTCGCAGTTGGTTCGCCCGATGATGATGGCATCTTCTGCCAACAGGCGCTCAACGGCGGTAGCTGAAAACAGCGAATGAAAACCTTGCAAAATTTTAGACCCCGCAGTCACTGAATGATTTTTATAGCAAATCACGTCTTTGATGGAGAGTACCATACCAAACAAGCGCCCTACTGATGCAGGGTTTTCCTCAAATCTGGCATCGAGCGCTGCCGCTTTTTGCAGGGCTTCTGAAGCAAATACCTCGACATAAGCGTTGAGCGTTGCTGTTTTTTCTATCTGCGAAAGGTAATACTGTACAAGATCCGTGAGCTTCAGCTTCCCGGATTGAAGGGCAAATTGTACACTTTGCAAGGAAGTATATTTTGGCACGATTGCACTCTTTTTTATTACAGCGGTAAAAGTCGCTAACTTTATTCAAAAAATAGCTATCCTATTTCAACAAAACTCTCTTTGTAAATCCTTAGCCTCTTTGATCATTTTTTCTAATCCCCGAAGCAGCCGTTGCCGTTTAAAAAAATATTGATTGATTTTCTGGTTTTTAGATTTTTACATTTTGCCCCTTCTATTCTGGGTTTGGTATCATATCTTTGCTGGAAGTGAAATAAATTTGGCATGAAGCAGCAAATGGAATGCCTACCGTTTGAACAATTGACAGTTTATCAACTCTATGAAATCATGGCATTGCGACAGGAGGTATTTGTCGTGGAGCAAAATTGTCCTTATCTCGATGCAGATGGCAAGGATTTGAAGGGCTGGCACCTGATGCTGCGGAACGAAACTGGCAAGCTCATTGCGTATGCGCGGCTTCTGCCGAAAGGCGTTTCCTATGAACATTCGGCGATTGGACGGATTATAAGTGCCCCAAGCGCTCGCGGCACTGGCGCAGGAAGGCAATTGGTACAAGCGGCAATCGAGGAATGCTACCGCCTATTTGGAAAAGAACCTATTAAAATTGGCGCGCAAACGTATCTGCTAAGATTTTACCAGTCTTTTGGATTTGAAGTTGTAAGCGAGGAATACCTGGAGGACGGTATCCCTCATGTGGAAATGATTAAGTTTGTTTGAAAAAAGCGTTAAGGATTCATAATCGTAACCTGTGCCGCATCAAGGATCGTTCTCACCTCCTGGGCAGTTTTCGCCTGCGCGTACACGCGGAGTACGGGTTCGGTGCCGGAAGCGCGAAGCATTACC
>CAZGJN010000013.1:0-80612 GCA_964526645.1 uncultured Saprospiraceae bacterium | reverse complement strand
CTGCAGTCGCGGGAGAGTAGGTCGTCGCCAACTCTTTTTTTCGTTTTCGCTTCAGTTTCTTTTCTTATTTTTTTACCTTTCCAAAAAACTATTATATATTCGCAGCAGTATATAATTACACACAACTATCATATCAGATCGGCTTCCCAATAAAAATTTTCCTTATCCATTATTTTAACACGGCTAATGTGTATCTTTTCGCATCTATTTGCGTCAAAAAGAGATGGTGTTCCTGAACCGATTTCTACAAAAAAAACTATATTCGGTAATCTCTAACGCCTAAGTCCATTGAGAGCTGCTTGTCATAACGGAATGAGAGATTTCGAGGTTATTCATAATTACCTCGAAACTCAGGCTGCCATGTGCTTTAGCCTGCTTTATAATCGCTATGCACCTAAAATTTATAGCAAATGTATGGCAATCCTGAAGGATGAAATGCTGGCAGAAGATGCCACGCAGGAAATCTTCATGAAAGTATTTTTAAATCTTTCAAAATTTGAAGAAAAAGCCAAGTTTTCTACCTGGGTGTACTCTATTACTTACAATTATTGTATTGATTATTTGCGGCGAAAGAAAAAACAAGAAAATATTTTTTCCGAAGATGTAGAAAAAGCCCCCGACCTGGCAGACGATATCCCCGATGAAGTTTTGCTTGAACTGGAAGTCAACCAACTCAAAAATGTACTAGAACAAATGCCCGTTGGCGATAAAGCAATTTTATTAATGAAATATCAAGATGATTTATCAATTAAAGAAATTGCAGAAGTCTTGGATAAATCAGAAAGCGCTATTAAAATGAAGTTAAAACGCGCGAAAGAAAAGGCACAAAAACTCAAACAAGATTTTTTTGCAAATATTTAAACTATGCCTGAAAACAATTTTAAAAAACTACTTGAAGAGGACGAACAAAGGTATAATGAAAGGTATGATGCCCGTATTAGATCGAATTTAACTGGTTCTTTAGGTTTGTTTCGATTTGTGGGGCACATGTTAGATACTTTTTTGCCCAAAATCTTTGATTTATTTGTCGTCTCTTTGGGGGGCAGAATCAAGAGTAACGATACAAAATATGATATCACGCCACCCTCACAGGCAGGTGGGATGAACCCCAAACCTGCTGCAAAACCTGGTGAATACTTAGATCAAGACTCAAGAACAGGACAACAATAATCTTAATGAATATTCAAAACACCTAAAATAAAATGGAAATTAATGCTCTTAGAATAGTTGAAGAACTGCTTATTAAGTTTGGCGCGGCTGTGCCTAAATTTCTTGGTGCGCTGGCCGTCGTCTTGATCGGCTGGATAATCGCCCGCCTCACAGCGAGATTTACCAAGCGTGTATTAAAAACCATTGGGCTGGATAAACTAACTGAGCGATTGAATGAAATTGATATTGTGTACAGGTCAAAAATAAGAATTGTACCCAGTGTTTTATTATCGAAGTTACTTTATTATGTCCTGTTTTTTATTTTTATAATAGCAGCGACGGATGTGCTCGGAATGGAGGCTATTTCTAATCTAATGAGTGATTTACTCAATTATTTGCCGCATCTCTTTTCTGCATTTTTGGTATTTATTGTGGGTATTCTTGTCGCTGACTTTTTAAAAGGAATTGTACTCACTACCTGCAACTCTTTGGGTATTCCTGCTGCTAATATCATTTCTAATGTTGTTTTTTATTTCCTATTTCTAAATATTGTAATGATTGCGCTTTCTCAGGCAAAAATTGATACAGAATTTATTCAGGATAACCTTTCTATCATTTTGGCAGGTGTGGTGTTCGCTTTTGCTATTGGTTATGGCTTTGCTTCTCGCCAGATCGTCGCAAATTTCCTATCTTCTCTTTATAACAAAGAAAAAATTAAAATAGGTGATACAATTGGGATTGAAGGCGTGAAAGGCGAAGTTATTGAAATTGACAGTTCAACATTTACAATTTTATCAGAAAATAAAAAAATAATAATCCCGCTTAGCAAGCTCAGTTCTGAGAATATAGAAATTTACAAAAAAGCAGAAAATTCTACAGAGGCATAAATATTTATTTCCAAACAAATATCCTATCAATCTTTTCGATCACTAAAACCGAAACAGATGTTCAAAAACTACTCTACCGTATTCGCTTTTTTATTATCTGGTTTTACACTTATGGCTCAAGATGCCGCGCCTGCGGAACAACCAAAAGAAGGCTGGGAAACCGGGGCAGGTATGGGTTTGGATTTTGTACAATTATTTCAACTGAACCCAAAGCAGGGAGCTGGACAAAACCGGATTGGCTTGGGTGGCGCCGTCAATTTTTTTGGAAATTATAAAAGAGGAAAATTGGCCTGGGACAACCTCGGTACCTGGCAGTTTGGACTACAACGCTTGGGTTCTGGCGTGATTGCGCAAGGCACTACCGAAAAAATTCCTTTCCAAAAATCAATTGATGAACTGCGCCTGAACTCTAAAGTGGGCTACAAAACCGCTGAAAACTCCAAGTTTTTTTATGCTGCCAATTTGTCTTTTTTGAGCCAATTAGTGCCCACCTACAATGATCCGGGCTTGCCGGGCAATTTTCCCAACGAATTGAGTGATACCAGCACGCTATTGTCCAAGTTATTTTCTCCGGCCACCATTACGATTTCGGCAGGGATTGATTATAAACCGACAGACAAATTATCACTGTATTACTCTCCTATTGGTGGTAAATTTATTATAGTTGGTAATGATATTATTGCCGCTACGGGCGTACACGGGAACCCCGTGGATAAAGACCCGCAGGGGAATATTACTAGTTTTGATAATGTGCTCGCGCAATTAGGCTCTCTCTTGCGTATTAATTATGCTAATAAATTTTTAGAAGATAAGCTGACTTTTACTTCTGCGATGCTTTTATTTTCTAATTATATTGAGAATCCTCAAAATATTGATGTGGACTGGACGAATGAACTGGCGATTACCATTGTGAAAAATTTACAACTTTCCGCTACTGTTAATGTGTTCTATGATGATGAAGTGTCGGTTCAAATCACAGATTATGATGCACCAAACGGCATAAATGGCCTGGGAAAAAGAGTAAGCTTGACGCAGCAATTATTATTGAAATATAATGTAGTGTTTTAAATAATGATAGGGCGCTAAGTAAGTTTTAAGTAGATATTGCTAAACGGGTTCATTATGAAATGGAGTCGCTACTGGATATTGCTGTGTACGGTGCTTTTGAATGCTTGTCATCAAAAAAAAGACGCAAGCAACAAACTATTAGTGGCAGTGGCGGCGAATGTGCAGTCTGCGATTGAGGAGATCCGGCGCAGTTTTGAACAAGAAACAGGTATCACGGTGGAATTGATTGCGGGGTCTTCGGGCAAGCTTACAGCCCAACTATTGCAAAGTGCACCCTTCGATGTCTTTATTGCTGCTGATTTGAAATACCCGGATACCCTATTTCAACAAGGTTTTGCCTCCGCGCCCCCGCGCGTGTATGCTTATGGAACACTAGTGCTTTGGACGATGCAGGATTTAGATTTGAATCATTGGCAAGTATTATTGAATCAGGATGCTATTGAAAAGATTGCTATCGCCAATCCAGCCACCGCGCCTTATGGTTTACAAACGATTCAGTTGTTGAAGCATTATAATCTGTACGAAAAGATTCAATCGAAGCTCGTTTTGGGTGAAAGTATCGCGCAAACGAATCAATATATTGCTTCGGGGGCTTGTGAAATAGGCTTTACGGCTAAGTCTGTCGTTTTGGCACCCGAAATGCAAGGCAAAGGCAATTGGATAGAAATGAACCTTGCCGCCTACCAAGTCATCGCACAGGGCGCGGTGATTACCCAACAGGGCGCGAGGCGGCATCCTGGTGCCAGCCAACGTTTTTTTGCGTATCTTTTCTCCGAAAAAGGGCGGTCTATTTTGGCAAAGTATGGCTATCAACTGCCCTGAAACGCTGGTCGGCGATCAATGTAAAATGATGATTTTAGAATATGAATAGCGACTTTGGCCAAACTTTATTGCTCACCTTAGAATTGGCAACCATCACGACCGTCCTGCTCTTGTGCTTGGGTGTGCCGCTGGCGTATGCCTTATTTTTGCTGCCTGCCCGCTGGAAACCCCTATCGGAAACCCTGGTCAGTTTGCCCTTAGTGTTGCCGCCCACCGTGTTGGGTTTTTATTTGCTGATTGCTTTTGGTCCGAGTAGCTGGTTGGGCGCTTGGTTGCAAGAGAATTTCAATCTGCGGTTGGTTTTTACTTTCACCGGCTTGGTGATTGGATCGGTCATTTATAGCTTGCCATTTATGGTGCAGCCGGTGCAATCAGGCTTGGAGAAATTACCGCCCAACTTGGTGGAAGCCTCGTACGCATTGGGTAAATCTCGTTTTGAAACCTTTTTCAAAGTCCTTTTACCCAACATAAAACCTTCCTTGCTCACTGGTGTGGTGCTGTCGTTCGCGCATACGATCGGTGAATTCGGCGTGATCCTGATGATTGGCGGCAACATTCCTGGCGAAACACGCGTGGCTTCGATTGCTATTTACGATGAGGTGGAAAGCCTGAATTATGCGGTTGCCAATCGTTACGCGGCGGTATTGCTGATTTTTTCGTTTGTCATTTTGTTACTTGTTTATACTTTCAACCAAAGGGCAAAGAGATTATTATGATGCTAAAGGTGAGATTTTGAAATATGAAATAAGAAGATGCTGGAAGTAAGGGTTCAAAAAAAATTGCTAAGTGCCGAGGGCGAAATCCTGCTCGATGCGGCATTAAATTTGGCGAAAGGCGAATTTGTAGTCCTGACGGGTGCTTCTGGCAGTGGCAAAACAACATTGCTGCGTATGTTGGCAGGCTTTACTATGCCAGATCTCGGGCATATTTATTTCAACGGAGAAGCATGGTTAGACAGGGCGCGTAGCATCAATCTGCCGGCACAATCACGCAGCATTGGGATCGTATTTCAGGATTATGCCCTCTTCCCCAATATGTCTGTTCTACAAAATCTAAGTTACGCTTTACAAAAAAATCAAGATAGCGCGATTATAAATGAATTGATGAGCGTAATGGAACTCGAAGCGCTCTCAGCGCGCTTTCCGCACACCCTTTCTGGCGGGCAGCAACAAAAAGTGGCGCTCGCGCGTGCGCTTATCCGCCAGCCTGCACTGCTTCTGCTGGACGAGCCCCTTTCGGCAATTGATACAGAAACCCGTAGCAAATTACAAACTTATATTTTAACATTACATAAACGATTTGAACTAACTACCATTCTGGTGAGCCATGATCCGAGAGAAATGCTCCTCATGGCGCATCGCGTCCTTCGTTTAGAAAAAGGGAAAATAACGCAACAGGGCACACCAGGCGAGATTTTATTGGAGCAAGGCAAGGAAACCGCAAAAATAACAGGTACGGTGTTGCAAATTTATCAAAAAGAGACTGGCTGGGCTGCAACGGTGCTGGTCAAAGAAAACTTGATAGAAATTCCGCTAACTGATAAAGCGATTTTAGAAAAAGGCGACAAGGTGCAGCTTTCGATTCAGCCGAATATTTCAAAAACATAGTGCAAGGGATCAGATTTTTAAACCCGTATTTTTTTAGTATTTGCTTATCTTTGCGGCATCAAACGAACGGGTAGAAATGGAAGCGTGGCAATTAGATTTTGAATGGCTGCAACTGCAGCACCAACTCAAGGAGCGCTTTATGCGCGATACACTACCGGATTTGAACGCCGTATTGTTTTTAATCGGGGTACAGGAATTGGGGCGCTGGCAGAAGAAATTCAGCAAGGAGGAAAAGCAAGACCTGATGCACATCGGGGTTTGTAGGCTATTGAGTTATGAGGGATACTACGAATTCGTAGGGCGGGATGCAGATGGCTGGCCGCATTGGCAACAGCTGCTCCCCGTGCCAAAACAGGAACTGAAAACACAAGAGCTGCTACTCAAAGAAAAAGCAGTACAATATTTCAAAGACCTGGAAACAACCTAAACTGAAATCGCAACATGAGTCATGCAAAGAAATGGTTATTCATTGCCTGTTCAATTTTTTTCTTTTCTTGCGGGAAGGATGCCAATACTTATGTGGAAATTCTGACGGAATACGGCACGATGAAAGTGATGCTGTACAATGAAACACCCAACCATAGAGACAACTTTATCAAGCTTGTAAAAAAGGGATTTTATAGTGACTTGCTTTTTCACAGAGTGATCGAAAGTTTTATAGTGCAAGGCGGGGATCCCGATTCAAAAGACGCGGGCGGCGATAAATTGTTGGGGCAGGGCGGCCCAGGCTATGAATTGGATGCAGAAATCAGAATGCCCCATGTGAAAGGTGCAGTAGCAGCTGCCAGGCTGAGCGATGAGGTCAATCCCGAACGCAAATCCAATGGCGCTCAGTTTTTTATTGTACATGGCAGAAAATATACCGACGAAGAATTAGATCGGATCGAACAGATGAATAATATTCAATTTAAACCAGAAGAGCGCGCATTTTATAAAGAAACCGGCGGGGCTCCTTTTCTGGATGGGCAATATACGGTGTTTGGACAGGTAGTGGAAGGCATCGCCGTTTTGGACAAAATCGCAAGCGTGCCTACAGGGCTGGCAGATCGGCCAATGCGAAATATCAAAATGAAAATTAAAGTGTTGTAATATTTTGTAAGAAATTGATTTTGACTGGATTCCTGTTTTCAAAAAGAGGTCTTGAAATGTTAAAAAATATATTGTTTGCTTGTATAATCATTGGTTTGAGTGCTTGTGCTCGCCCCATCTCAGATTTTACCTATGCTTACAAAGAGGGGAAAAAAGCGCCTTCGGCTATTCAGTTTCAAAACCAATCTCAAAAAGCAGAAAGCTACGAGTGGATTTTTGGGGATGGCAATATTTCAAAAGACACTTCGCCCGTACATGAATTTAAGCAGTCTGGAAAATACGAAGTACAACTCAAAGCATATAAAGGCAATAAAGCACGGATAAAAACACAACAAATAATGATTGAAGCACCTGAAAATTGTTTGGTAGAAATAGAAACGCCCTACGGCACAATGCTGGTAGAACTATCAGATGCAACACCACAACACCGCGATAATTTCCTTAAACTAGCAGAAGAGGGCTTTTACGACAGCCTGCTCTTTCATCGGGTTATTAATGGCTTTATGATACAAGGGGGAGACCCCAACTCCAGAAATGCTGCCCCCGGTGCTCAACTTGGTTCTGGAGGACCTGGTTATACCTTGCCGGCTGAGTTTGTGGATACACTCATTCACCTCAAAGGGGCATTGGCAGCAGCGCGCCAGGGCGACCAGGTCAACCCTCAAAAGCGCTCTTCTGGCTCTCAGTTTTATATCGTGCAAGGGCAAAGGACTACGCCGGCCTCATTGGATCAAATGGAAGCGCGCAAGGGCTTTCGTTATACCAAAACACAGCGGGACGCTTATGTTCAAATCGGTGGAACACCTTTTCTGGATAGAGATTATACTGTTTTTGGGCAGATCATCAAAGGCTTGGATGTTTTGGACGAAATTGCTAAAGTGCAAACCGATCCGCGCGACCGACCAGTAGAGGATGTCTGGATGAAAATTCGGGTTATTAAGTAGGTGAGCAGTTTTATAGTCAACAGTCGAAAGTTTTACTACGGTTTTCTCAATTAACTGATTTTTAGGATTTTAAGACAATTAACTAATGCCGATAAAACTACTCGACTATTTGAGCACTTGTTCCAAAATTTGTATAGCTTTTTCTATCACAAATCATTGGTTTCCAAAATACTTCAAGTGTTTTATGGTTAATTTTTAGTGATCAATGATTGAATAAAAATACGGATTGGCGGTCGGTTTATAATTTTTTTAGCCTATCGGCAAAACAGCACATTCGCTTAATTCAAAAATCATCATGCAGCCACAGCAAGTATTAGGCGTTGATTTCGGCGCTTCGGGCATCAAAGGAGCGGTCATCAATGTCCACACAGGGGAATTGCTTACCGAGCGTTTGCGATTTCCTACCCCCAGCCCTTCTACACCCCAAGAAATTGCTAAAGTTTTCAGGCAGTTGGCGCGGGATTTGACTTGGGAGGGCCCTATCGGCTGTGGTTTTCCAGCTTTGATCAAAAAAGGCGTGGCATTCAGTGCTGCCAATATTGATAAAAATTGGATCGGCGTCAATACGGAAGCTTTATTTTCGGAAGCCACGGGTAGCCCTGTTTTTACACTTAATGACGCAGACGCAGCGGGACTTGCCGAGATGCGCTTTGGCAAAGGGCGCGGGGTGCAAGGAGTTGTTTTGCTCATTACAATTGGCTCTGGATTGGGCACTTGTTTGTTTGTGGATGGAAAAATGTTTCCGAATACGGAACTTGGGCACTTGATTTTGAAAAACCGACGGGAAGCAGAGCACTACGCTTCCAATAATACTCGCAAAAAGTACAAATTATCCTGGGAAAAATGGGGCAAGCGCTTCAATGAGTACTTGCATTACTTAGATCAATTGCTCTCGCCTGATTTTATCATCCTGGGAGGCGGTACCAGCAAAAGCTTTGAGTTGTATCAAAACTACCTCAATCTTTCTGTGCCAATAGTACCTGCCACCTTGCTCAATAATGCCGGCATGGTAGGCGCGGCCTGTTATGCTTGGGAAAAAGCAGGTAATATCCATCAAGCAGAATAAGTAATAATAAGTTTCGCCACATCGGCATCCTGCTTCAAGTCCGGCATCACCTCAAATAGCAAGTGGTGCATATCAAAATCTTCCTCCAATGCCTCACCAAGCCAGTAAAGGGCTTCCTGCCTTCTGTTGATTGCAAAAAGACAAGCGATCCTGCAATAAAGCAACTCTGTACCTTCTGCATAATCATTTGCTTCCTGCAAAACCTCCAGCGCCTCTTCCACCCGATCCGCTTCGATCAGAAAGCTGGTGTATTGCAGCCAATACTGGCTTTGGTCAGGGGCTACGTCTATAGCCTTTTTGAAGTTGGTTTCGGCTTTTACCTGCTCGCCGATTTCAGTATATGCTTCCCCCAGGGCTGCATAGTATTCTTCGCGTTCCTTTTCAATCCGAATAGCTTGTATATACGCTCTGATCGCACTCTTCCATTTGCCCTCGGCGGCATAGCAACAGCCCAAGTGAAAAAGCACCTCGTCGCTCATAGAGTCCAAATCCAGCGCCCGATGATAGTAATTGCGGGCAGTTTTGTAATTTTCGAGGTGTTGATAACATTGCCCAATGGACAAAAATAGCTCGCTATCTGGCTCAAAATGCTCCGCGATCTCCAGATAGCAATTCAGCGCTTTTTGGTACTGTTTGATTTCAAAGCAAATCTCGGCGCAATCGCGGTAGGCGAATTCAAATTTTTCATTAATAACAAAGGCAAATTCATAAGCTTCAATCGCTTCGCTGTAATTGCCAAGATAAGCATGCGAGTGCCCCAGGTTGTACCAGGCTAAGTGGGAATAAGGGTCTTCTTCCAAAATATATTGATGTAATTCGATACTTTCCTTGTACTTTTTTGCAATTTCTACGGCAAACCAGATTCTTTCGAGAGCATCGGTATTTTTTGGGTGCTCCAGCAGGGCGGCTTTCAGCGCATAAAAAGTACGCTCGTACTCTTCCATGATTTCATATATGACCGACTCACAGACGAGGATGTTGCTCGTGGTCATCGCGCTGGCATCGGTTTTCATTTCATTCAGCAAAGCCAGGGCTTCTTCATGCAGCCCCATATTGGCTAATGCTTCTGCTTTTAGCAAGCCTATTTCTGGCTCTCCAGGGAAAATCAGATTTGCCTGCTCCAATATAGAGATTGCTTGTGTATTTTGCTCATTATCAATTAGCAACTGCGCTTTTTTCAGGTAGAAATCGGAGGAATAACTGTGGTTCCTGATGGCGTACTCCGTTGCTTGCAATGCACGCTCCGGCTGGTCTTCATGCTCATAATACTCAATCAACTGGAGATAGATTTTCTCTTCAAAAAATACCTCCGAGCCTTGCTCCAAGGAAGCTTCATACGCTGCAATCAAATCGAGTATTGCCTGGTCGTCTTCAAAATTCATAGGATTTGTGTTCATTGTTTGTGGCAATTAGGGGAGTAAATTTAAGCAAAAAGACGATAAACACCTACTGATTAGAACAATGGTGACATACAATTAATGAAACGGTAGCCTTTACCGGAGGAGTGGTCGGTTTGCGCTAATATTCTATTTTTGAATAAATTAAGAGAAAAATTAATTGAAAAAAAGTTTATATGAGCAACCTATGTAAGTGTTGGTCGCCTCGCTATTCTATAATTTTTTTGTTTATATTTTAATTATCCTTCATTGTAAAAACTTGTTTGGCAATGTTTTAAAAATAAAAAATCGGTACACGCAACCTGCGCCTACCGATCGTAGCCTTGAAAATCTGGTAATGCGTCAACCTAATTAATTCCGACCATTAAATCTCTTTTTGCGATTCATCTGTAGCTCTTGAAGGGTTTTTACCAGTTGCTCCCGGAAGTCGCGCTCTGTGCGATTTAGCATCGCTATTTTTCTCACAGGAATCACCTTGCGAAATTTCTGAAAATAATCTTTTTTCAAGTTGAGGAGTTGCTGCTCCATTTCAAAACTGGAAGTGACCATCCGTTCTGCCTCTGCATCAGTCATAGTAGCAAAGTTGTTAGAAAACTTATATTTTTCTCTAATTTTCTTTTGTTCAACTTCGTACTCATTGTACAGGGGCCAAAACTTTTCGGATTCCTCGCTACTCAAATTGAGCCTGCTCGTCATAAAAGCAGTTTTCATTGCTTTCACGCGGTCGGCAGCTTCACCTTGCTGGGGGATATTGTCATCATCCGTCTGAGCCCATGTGAATCCTGCCAAAAAACTAAAAATAATGGTTGCTACAATTGCTTTTTTCATTGCCGTGGAGTTTAAAAAATTACAAAAAATCTTCTAAGGATTCATCGTCCAGTTCATCAATGACTTCCTGTAGGTATTGTTCTATTTCTTTTTCATTAAGGTTGTTTTCCAAGATTATGTTTAAATCAGGGTAGGTGGTGGATACCTGAATGAGCAGCTCCGTATCAAATTCATGGATGTTTTCCTGGATATAAGCGGCGGCTTCACTGGCAGTCAGCATTGCCAGCGGATTTTCAATTTCCTGCTCCTGGCTGCTAAACCAAAAGATACCCGCTGTGATGACAATTGTAAGGGTGGCAAACGTAATAGCAAGGCGAGGGCTTAGCAATACCTGCCATGCAGACAGGATAGATGCCCATTTGCTGGCTTGCGCCTCTTTTGCTTTTTCAGGCAGCGCCTGCTCCGCTTGGATACGGATCCATACGTCATCTTGCAAAGTGTCAAAATATCCCTCCGGCACCCGGAAAGGCGCTTGTTGCTCTTTCAGTGTGGAGAGTAAGGGAGACAATTCCTGCAATTCTTTTTTGATGTCATTGTTTTTCATAGCACATCATATTTCAACTTCTCTAAAATAGTTTTCAATTTTTTTTACAGCATGATGATAGGATGCTTTCAAAGCGCCCACGGAGGTATCCAGTATATCTGACATTTGCTCATAGCTCATCTCATCGTAATACCGCATGTTGAACACAAGCCGCTGCTTATCAGGCAATTGAGATAGTGCTTTTTGCAATCGAATTTGTACTTCCTCTCCATCAAAATGTTCATCTGCTCTCAGTTGGTTTGCGATTTTTGTTTCCTCGTCATTAATGGATTGCAGTGTCTTTTTTCCTTGTTTATTGAGAAAAGTAATGGCTTCGTTGATCGCAATCCGGTATAGCCAGGTGTACAATTTTGATTTCCCCTCAAAACTTTGAATATTGCGAAACACCTTTACCAAACAATCCTGCAGCACATCATTCGCGTCGTCGTGGTTAGTCACCAGGTGGCGAATGGCCCAATACAGGCGCTCCTGATATTTGCTCATCAACAACCGAAAGCCCTGCTCCTGCGAGCGGTTGTTTTGCAATAGGGACAGGATGTTCTCATCGGTAATATTCGTCAACGGTGTCTGCACGAATGCAATTTTATGGTTTGGACTGCAATTTTAAGATAAAGTTTAATCTGGGGCAATTTTTTTGTACTGGGCGTAGCTGAAATCACTGCATCGTTCGTAATAAAAATCATTTGTTCTTCGCTACCTTCCAACGATTCGTCCTCTTATCTTTGTCAAAATTATATACTTATGCAAACATTTCACATTCATAGCGATATTCGGCAGGCACATACCTTGCCAGGCTGGTTTTACAAAAGCAGAGAAGCATTTGAAGCCGTAAAAGAAAAAATTTTTGCCAGTACGTGGTTGTATGTAGCAGATGCAGCCGCGCTCGGCGACCCTAACAGTGTATACCCTTTTACACTCTTGCCGAACGTTTTGGATGAGCCGCTTATTTTCACCAAAGATGCTGAAGCGCAACTCCATTGCCTATCCAATGTATGTACCCATCGGGGAAAAATCATCGTAGAGCAAGCGGGCAAGGCGCGGCTGCTCAGCTGTGGCTACCACGGGCGCTGCTTTCGCCTGGATGGTTCTTTCAAGAGTATGCCTGAATTTCAGGAAGTGGAGAATTTTCCTTCACCTTTGGATGACTTGACGAAAGTACCTTTTGCAGAATGGATGGGAATGCTCTTTGTTTCTTTGAACCCCAAGGTTCAATTTTCGGAGATGATCCAACCCATTGAGGAACAAATTGGGTGGATGCCCCTGGATACCCTGATTTTTTCTCCAGAGCAGTCTCAGGATTATTTTATCGAATCCAATTGGGCGCTTTATTGCGACAATTACCTGGAGGGATTCCACATTCTTTTTGTGCATCCGGCACTCAACCAAGCGATTGATTTCAAGCAGTATCAATACGAAATTTTTCCTTATTGCAATTTGCAGATTGGCATTGCCAAAGAAGGAGAACCTTGTTTTGATATTCCTGCCGGTGCGCCGCATTACGGCGAAAAAATTTATGGCTACTACTTCTGGTTGTTTCCCAATCTGATGCTTAATTTTTACCCCTGGGGTTTGTCTATGAATATTGTAGAGCCGCTGGGCCAGGATCGAACGGCTGTGAGATACCGGACTTATTTTTTCGAAGGTACTAAGTTTGATCGCGGGCTTAATCAAATTGACCAAACGGAGCTGGAAGACGAAGCCGTAGTAGAAAGTGTGCAGAAGGGACTCCAGTCTCGGTTTTATCAGCAAGGGCGATTTTCTGCTCGCCAGGAGCGAGGGGTACACCACTTTCATCAATTAGTGAGTCAATTTTTGTCTTGATTTTCAGTTTTTTAATAAAATAAATTAGCCAATTTGCCATACGTCTTCAAAAACAAAACCGATGAAATCCTATATTTTCATAATCCTATTTTTACTGTTTGCTATTTCCGCGATAGCGCAAAGCAGTCAAAACAATCCGCAGATATCGGGCAGCCTGGAGGCAAATGCTAATTTTTTTATACGAGATTCGCTCATCGGTGCGGCCAATACCCCCCAGTACGACCGGCAGCTGTACGGCGCGGATGCCTGGCTCAACCTTACTTATAGCAATTGGGGGTTTGATTTTATCCTACGATTTGATCTGTTTAACAATTCTAATCTACTCAATCCTACCGCTTCATATACCGACGAAGGCATCGGGCGCTGGTATATTCACAAGAAAATCAATAAATTAGATATCGCTGGCGGCTACATCTACGATCAAATCGGAAGTGGTATTATTTTTCGAGCTTATGAAGAGCGCCCGCTCTTGATTGATAACGCGCTGTTTGGGCTGCGGCTTTCGTACAATCTTGCGCCCGACTGGCAGGTCAAGGCTTTTACCGGTAGGCAAAAGCAACAGTTTGATACTTACAACACTGTCATAAAAGGCCTCAATGCAGAAGGCTTCTTGATGCTCGGCGATTCTACCATGGGCATAGCGCTTGCGCCGGGTTTTGGGGTGGTGAATCGCACTTTGGACGACAATTCGATGAATGCGCTGGTAGCAACTTTAAATACTTACCCCCAAGAGGATATTTTTATTCCAAAATATAATACTTATGCTTTTTCATTATACAATACTTTAAGCGTTGGGGCAGTATCTTGGTACTTGGAAGCGGCTTATAAAACCGAAGACCCGATCAACGACCCCTTTGGCATCATCAGAAGAGATAGCGCGGCGATTATCGGAGATAAATTCATCCAAAAACCCGGCTCGGTGCTGTATTCCAGTATCGGCTATGCAAAAAGTGGACTGGGGATTACCTTAGAAGCTAAACGCACCGAGAATTTTACCTTCCGTGCACGCCCTCAGGCACAGCTGAATCAGGGCTTTGTCAATTTTCTACCACCTATGGCCCGCCTGAACACTTACCGCCTGCCGGCGCGTTACAATGCTGCTACCCAAGAGTTGGGTGAATTGGCGTTCCAGGCGGATATTCGCTATTTGTTTAATAAAAACTGGAATGTAAATGTAAATGTTTCCAATATTACAAACTTGAAAGACGAATTATTATATCGCGAAATTTATGCTGAAATTGGCTACAAATACAAACGAGAATGGGGTTTGCTTGGAGGCTTGCAGTTGCAAACTTACAACCAATCAGTTTATGAATTTAAACCCGGAGTGCCCAACGTGCAAACGGTTACGCCTTTTGCGGAGTTTTTATACCGATTTGATCGAACCAAAGCACTGAGGATTGAAGCGCAGGCGATGTTCACTGGCGAGGACAAAGCAGTGGAATTAGGACAGGATTATGGAAGCTGGCTTTTTGGCTTGGCTGAATTTAGCATTGCGCCGCACTGGAGCTTCACCGCTTCGGATATGTATAATATCAAGGCAGGGAGAAATTCCCCAGTGGATGAAAATGGAGAAAAACTAAATATTCATTACCCCAGATTTGATGTTTATTATACAATTCGTTCGAATCGCTTTTCGCTCAGCTATGTAAAACAAGTAGAAGGAGTAGTGTGTGCAGGGGGTATTTGCCGCTTGGAGCCTGCTTTTAGTGGTGTAAAAATGACTGTAAATTCTACTTTTTAAGAAGATGCCAGGTTTGGTAAAATAATCAAAATTTATGTAAAATGAAAAATATAAGCTGCTTGGTTCTTATTTCTTGCTGTTTGCTGCTCAATAGCTGCGAAGAAATTCCGCCGGTACTCAGTCCCATTGATACCGACTCCGGTGCAGGCCAAGTACAGCGCCATGTGCTGGTGGAAGAATACACTGGTGTTCGATGTGTCAATTGCCCAGCAGGTAGTGAAGCTTTGCAAGCGTTGGTTGACATTTATGGGGATCGGCTGGCGGTGGTATCCTTTCATGCTGGTTTTTTTGCACCGCCTTATCCAGAGAGCAAATATGATTTTCGGACACCCGATGGGGATAATTTACTCAATTTACTTGGCTCGCCGCTGGGGTATCCTGCTGCTGTTATTAATCGGAGCTTATTTGAGGGAGAGCCGCGCCTGCAACTCGGACAGGGCCAGTGGCCTGGTTATGTGGCGCAGGAAATTGCCATTCCGGCTATGGTGAAAATGGGTTTGCAAAAAAATTATACGCCAACCAACCGGCAACTCAGCTTGAGCATCAGTATTGAAATCTTGGAAACTATTGATGCCAGCGATGTTCGCCTCAGTGTAGCCATTACAGAGGATGACATCGAGGATGTGCAGCTCACGCCCACCGGCAAGCAAGAAAATTATAAGCACAAGCACGTTTTGCGCGATATGCTCAGCAACTTTGATGGGAATCCACTTGCGGAGTCCCTGATCGAGGGTACAAAAATCGCCAAAAATTTCGCTTACGCCATCCCAGCTGAATGGAATGCAGCAAAATGCACACTCATTGCCTTTGTTCATCTTGGTGGTGACAAGAAGAACGTGTTACAGGTAGCTCAAGTGAAGGTCGTGAATTAAAAGCTGCACCTCATCGCAGTGGCTTCACGCTATATCCTGCTGCACGGAGGAGCGCTATCACGCCTTGTTCGCCGGCTAAGTGCCCGGCACCCACGGCAAAAAATGTAGGGTTTTCCGCCATCATTTTAGCCATCACAGGAATCCAGTTTTTGTTGCGACGCACCAGCAACACATCTTCGTAGTTATTCATTTCCTGATCAGCTTGTATCATGTTGCTCAAGCCGGTGATGTCCTGTTTTTTGTATAATTCTACCATTTGTTGGAATGCCTCGTTGTCGCCTTCGCCTGCTTTGATACTTTCCACCAACATCTTTGCTTGCACTTCGTAAGGAATGCTATCGAACATACTCATTTGATATTCGGTAGTTTCCAAGCCTGCTACTTGTTTTTTCTGTTCCTTTGCAATTTTCATCAACTCCATTTCGTAGGAAACCATTTCCCCATTGTTTTGCATGGAAGCCACATCTTCATTGCCCATCGCGGATAGAAACATTGGTTTGATGCGTTCGATCAAAAACATAGGCAAGCCGACTTTTTCAAAATGTGCTTTGACCACAGAATAGTCTTCTTCATTCAATAAGCTGCGTAGCGTTTTTCCATCTGCCATGAAGGCTTTCATCATCAAGGGCATCAGATTAGAGAAATCAGACATTTCCTCCATGTTGATTTCAAATGTCACCCATTTGGCTTTTTCCAATGAGCTTTTGGTGAGATCAGAAAGGGCGTAGTCAGCTTTGCTGATCAGGTGAATAGTGCCAAACAAATAAGAAGTTTGCTTGAGTTCCTTACCAGAGATTTCCCAAAGGAGTGAATTTTCCTCGGCAGTGGGTGGCTGGGACCATGCCCAGATGAAAAAAAAGACTTGTGCTAAAAGTACTAATAACAGTCGTTTCATGGTGAAATTTTGTATAAGCGATTAACTTTAAGGATTTTTGTTAAATCTTTTCGTCAAATTCATGCACTAACCTCAAAATCAAATTGATATCCTCCATAAATTCTTTGATGAGGTCATAACTTAGATTTGACCAAAATATAAAAGGTTCGAGTAGGTCTTTTGGTTCTGCAACAGCGATGTAAAAATCTTTGTCAATAAACGAAAAATAAAGCATTCTTCTTGTTTCCTGGTAAATTTGGACAAGCGCTTCCTGCAAAGGCTCGGTAAGAACGCCTGCCACGTGCATATCATCGGTAGCATAAGTCATGAAAATCTCACGGAAGGTTGGATTCAAAATCTCCTCATCCTTATTTTTCCCTTTTCGGAAAACAAATTCTTTGATGGTGCGAGTAGTGAATTGCCTTTTCTCGCGTGGCAGCACTATCATTCTGCCTTCCACATCTGCTTTGAAAGTAGCATGCAGGAAAACGCCCTTGAATACTTCTTCCAAGTCGTTGCGAATCGGTGATAACTCCTTGACATTCAATTCTGATAACTCGAATTCTAATTCCCCGATTCTGCCTTTAATGGTATCTTCGGAGGTATAATAGGGTGCAGGGGTTACAAATAAGCCACTTTCTAAAAATTGTGCCTTGGTAATGCCTTCCTCCGGATGGTAGGAAAGCGGGTGGTTGGTATCGAAATTGATGCCATCATCAATAAAATCCAGCAGCAATTCTACCACATTGGGTTTGAATGTGCGCCGAAACTCCTGAATTTGATAAATCAAATAACTGCTATAAGCTACGATTGGAATTGCCAGTAGGAGGGCAGTCAGTAGTAGATTGAGGTAAAATTGCAGCGCCACCAAACCAACGATCAGCAAAAAAGAGACAAATAGAAGCCCGATGAGCCGCAAACGCCGCCGTTCCATTCGGAGCAACTCCGGATAAATAGTTTGATTATAAAAAAGCCTGAATTCTTCTAATCTTTCCATAAGCCATAGCCTGCGTTCAAAGTTAATTATAAAGTGCATACAACCTTTTTATAGGTGGAAGATTTCTTTGTACAAGCCCGAATTTCATCATAAAATGAAGCAGCGCAGCAAACCCTGCCAGAAAGAATCTTGCGCAGATTTATAAAAAAGTGTAATTTTGCAACCTCATGAGAAAAAACAGTGCATTTGCCCTTTGGGCGCTGATTGTGTTGGTGCTTGGTACATCTTGCAAAAGTGAGTTCGAGCGGATTCGCTCCAGCGGCGATCCTGATCTCCTCTTCAAAAAAGCAGAGGAATACTATAATGACACAGAGTACCAAAAAGCCCGAACTTTGTATGAATTGATCATCAGCAGCTTTCGTGGTCGCCCGGAAGCGGAGCAGATCTACTTCAAATACGCTTATACCTACTACTACTTGGAGGAATACATTCTGGCATCTTACTATTTCAAAAACTTTGCTCAAACCTATACGATCAGCCCGCTGAGAGAGGAAGCAGATTTTATGAGTGCCTACTCCAACTATCAATTGTCGCCTACTTTCAGGTTGGATCAAACCTACACTTTAAAGGCAATTGACGAGTTGCAGGCATTTACCAATTTGTACCCTAACAGCCTGCGGGTGCAAGAATGCAATATCCTCATAGACCAAATGCGCGCCAAATTGGAGAAAAAATCCTTTGAAGAAGGCAAATTGTATTTCAACCTAAGGCTGTACCAATCTGCAACGCATACTTTTGAAAACCTTTTGAAGGATTTTCCAGAGACCAAAAACGCAGAGGAAGTGCGCTATATGATTATCAAAGCGTATTATTTACTTGCTGAAAACAGCGTGGTAGAAAAGCAGCAGGAGCGATTCCAGGAAACAATTGATAAGGCTGCCGCGTTTTTAAGTCGCTACCCCAGTAGTGCTTACAACAAAGAAGTTGCTAACTTTCAGAATATTTCATCAAAAAAAGTAAATCAGCTCAATAATGTCAGATATCAAAACCAAAGTACAAGGACTGGATCCTAATGTGAGACCCCGCGATGTGGTCGAAATGGTAAAGGATACCAACAATATCTATGAAACACTGGCAATCATAGCCAAGCGTGCCCGCCAACTGAATACGGACATTAAGTATGAATTGCACAACAAACTGGAAGAGTTTGCCGTGAGTTCGGATACAATCGAAGAAGTGAACGAAAACAAAGAGCAGATCGAAATTTCCAAGTTTTATGAACGGCTGCCCAACCCGGCGGTTATTGCTACCGAAGAATTTCTCGCGGGGGATATTTACTACCGGTTTAATGACAAGAAGAAGAAAAAATAAATTTTCAATCTTTTGCCAATCGCTGTGCACCGCCTCGCAAATGACTGTGTGGCGGCGCATTCATTCCTCATTTTACGCTAAATATGGCACACCTTACGGGCAAAAAAATTCTACTGGGCATCACTGGTAGTATTGCCGCTTACAAAAGTGCTCACTTGGCCAGGCTACTCATCAAAGAAGGGGCGGAAGTAAAAGTCCTGATGACCAAAGCTGCCAATGGATTTATTGCGCCACTCACGCTTTCTACCCTTTCCAAAAATCCTGTTCTCACAGAAGTAAGCGACCAAGAAAGCTGGAATAACCATGTAGAATTGGGGCTTTGGGCGGATGCCATGGTGCTTGCACCCCTTTCTGCAAATAGCCTTGCCAAACTGGCCACTGGCATTTGTGATAATCTGCTCACTGCCGTTTACTTATCTGCTCGGTGTCCTGTGTTTTTTGCACCAGCTATGGACATGGACATGTGGCATCATCCGGCCACTCAGCAAAATGTAAAAACCCTTCAGCAGTATGGCAATCATTTAATTCCTGTGGCACACGGAGAGTTGGCGAGTGGCTTGGTTGGCGAAGGCCGCATGGCAGAGCCGGAGCATATCGTTCAGTTTTTAAACCATTTTTTTGGAAAACAACCGGATTTGCAGGGTAAAAAGTTTTTGATCACCGCAGGACCAACGTACGAACCCATTGATCCTGTGCGCTTTATTGGCAATCGCTCTTCCGGCAAAATGGGCGTAGCACTGGCGGAAGAAGTCGCAAAACGAGGCGCAACGGTGATTCTCATACTTGGCCCCTCTAAGCTGGATCCTCAGCATTCAAACATGACCATCATTCGGGTTGAAACTGCCCTGCAAATGCAGCAAGCCGCAGCCGAGCACTTTGCTTCGGCGGATGTTACCATCCTTTCAGCGGCAGTTGCTGACTATCGCCCGGCGGCGGTAGCGCAGCAAAAAATCAAAAAAAAGGAACAGCACCTTACAATCGAATTGGTTGAAAACCCTGATATCGCAGCCATGCTGGGCACTCAGAAAAGGGAAGATCAGCTCTTGATAGGGTTTGCGCTCGAAACCAACGACGAAATAGCCAATGCACAATCCAAACTGGAACGCAAAAACTTTGATTTGATCGTACTAAACTCTTTGCAGGACCCTGGTGCTGGATTTGATGTAAGCACCAACAAGATCACGATCATAGGTAGAAACAATAAGTTGATTAAATTTGAGTTAAAATCGAAAGCCGCCGTAGCGGAAGATATTGTAAACGAGCTTGTTTCCTTAATAAAATCTAAGTAGCGGATGAGAAAATTCCTCTTACTATGCTTGCTTTCTATCGTGGCGTGCCGCTTTGCCGTGCAGGCGCAAGAACTAAATGCCACTGTCAAGATTAACATCCAAAAGCTCCAAACCGTTGATCCAAAGGTCTTCCAAACCTTGGAACAAACGATTCGAGAATTTATGAATAGCCAAAAGTGGACAGAAGATGTGTTTGAATTGGATGAGCGGATTAATTGCAATATTGTACTGACGATCCAGGAAGAGCGCTCTCCGACAACTTTTAAGGCAGATTTGGCAATCCAGGCTTCGCGTCCCATATACGGCAGCTCGGAAGAGACTGCTACGTTCAATCACATTGACAGGGAAGTCACCTTTTCCTACGAGCAGTTTCAACCACTCATTTTCAGTAGGAATGCCTACAATGATAATCTTTCGGCAGTACTCTCATTTTATGCCTATATTATTTTAGGGATGGACTATGATTCTTTTTTTCCATTAGGCGGTGAAAAATACTTCCAAGTAGCCCAAGAGATTCTGAATAACATACCCTCTGCTGCTGCTGCTGCCAATGCTGGCTGGCGATCCTTAGATGGCAACCGCAATCGCTATTGGATTATCGAAAATTTGTTATCGCCCAGGGTGCGTCCTTTACGCCAAGGTACTTATGAATACCATCGCTTGGGGCTGGATATCATGGCAGAAGATGTAGCCAAAGGCAGGCAGGTACTCTTAGGTGTTTTGGAGAAGGTAGGAGAAGTGAACCAGGCTTACCCCAACTCCATGGCAGTGCAAATGTTCAACAATACAAAATCGGCAGAAGTGATAGAAATATTCAAGCGAGGTACTTTGGCAGAGCAGGATCAGGTGATCCAAATCATGTCGCGGATAGACCCTTCAAATTCAGCTAATTATAGAAAAATAAAATAACGTAGGCACTGATAGCTGTATTACTGCCATAAAACCATGAAAAACGTCGCCATTTTTGCTTCAGGCACCGGAACAAATGCAAAGAAAATTATTGACTACTTTCATACCAATCCTTATATTCGGATTCGTTTAGTTGTATCTAATAAAATGGATGCCCCTGTTTTGCAAATTGCCCGTGAACATCATATTGACACCTTGATTATCAACAGAAAAGATTTTTATGAAACTACCCAAATACTGGATGATCTCAATGCTTATGCAATAGACTTTATAGTGCTGGCTGGTTTTTTGTGGCTGGTGCCGCCCTATCTGGTGCAGGCATTTGACAAAAGAATGGTGAATATCCATCCGGCCTTGTTGCCCAAATACGGGGGGAAAGGCATGTACGGCATGCGTGTGCACGAAGCAGTGAAAGCAGCAGGAGATTTGACATCAGGAATTACGATCCACTATGTGAGCGAAAATTATGACGAAGGGGACATTGTCTTGCAAGCTTCCTGTGCGATCAAGCCCAATGACACAGCCGATGCCATTGCAAAAAAAATTCATGCTTTGGAATACAAATATTTTGCACCGACGATAGAAAAACTGATCATGGATCAAAACAGAGTGGATGAGATTTCGTAAATCTTTAAGATTTGCGAAATCTGTAAAGTAAAACAACCAGATTTGACCCATCGCAGAAAAATAGATACAAAGTATTGACTGAAAAACCAATTTGTATTAAACTTTAATCAAAAAGGATATGGCTAAAAGAACAATCCTCCTCGCCTTCGCGCTGTGTGCGTATGCGCTACTTCCTGCTCAGGACAATCTTAGCTGGAAAAAACACGCTAAATTGGCAGACGACCTCTACAAAGAAGGTAAATACGCCGAAGCTGCCGATCATTACGAAAAAGCCTGGCGGCAAAAATCCAAGAAAAAAGAATTTATCTTCAATGCTGGCGAATGCTACTACCTGATTAAAGATTACCGAAAAGCGGCCGAGGCTTATCGAAATGTGAAGGACGATGGAGAAGATTATCCGCTGGTGGGGCTTAAATACGCCCGAAGCCTCAAGCAAGATGGTCAGTACGACAAAGCCCGCGAGGCTTTCAATAGCTTTTTTGCTTCCTACAGCGGAGAGTCCAAATCTATTTTGGAAGATATCATCAAAACTGAAATCGCAGGCTGCGAACTGGGCGCGAAGCTTCCCTTGCAAATTGATAAACAAATGGAAATCCGTTACCCAACCGGCGGCGTCAATTCTTCTTCGACGGAGTTTGCACCCTTTGCATTTAGCGATGATGTGATCTATTTCTCTTCCACGATGGGGGGAAAAGCCCGAATCTACCGCTCGCAACGGCAGGGCGCGCAATGGGCGAAGGCTTCCTTACCCGAAAATTTTCCGGTGATCGCCAATGAGCAACATTTCTGCAATGGCGCGTTATCTCCCGATGGCACAAGGTTTTACTTCACCATTTGTAGTGGCTCACAGAGCTGGAGTGACTTGACTACCCGTTGCGAAATTTTTGTTCTAAAAAGACGAGGCAGCACTTGGTCGCAACCAGAACGACTGCCGGACTATATCAATATGGACAAATCTACTGCCACACACCCCAGCGTGGTGCACCAAGCGGGGCGGGAAATCCTTTATTTTGTATCCAATCGGGAAGGCGGCAGAGGTGGTATGGATATTTGGTACTCCACGCGTGACCTGGCAAACGAGCGTTCAGAGTTTTCATTTCCCGTCAATCTGGGTAGTGTCGTCAATACCTTGGGCGATGAGATCACGCCCTATTTCGATCCAATAGAAGGTACGCTCTACTTTGCATCCAATGGTCATATTTCTATCGGTGGGTTCGATGTTTTTAAAGCAAAAGGCGATGGCACGCGCTGGTCGAATCCTGAAAACGCCGGTATGCCTACCAACTCAGGAGCGGATGATTTTGGTTATACAAAAAATAAATCAGGCGCAGGCGGCTTTTTAGTTTCCAATCGCGCTTTTAGTGGCAATAAAACCACTACCCGCGACGAAGACATCTTTGAATTTTCCAGTGGCAAAAAGGTGATCAGCCTCAAAGGCAGTGTGTACGACGAAGTATCCAACGAACCAACCGCGGCGACCCTCACCCTCTACGAGGTATCGGGCATTCAGGAGACGGAAATCGCCCGCGAAAGTTTTCCCGAGGGCGCGTATATGTTCCAGGTGCAGCAAAATAAAACGTTCAAAGTGAGCGTGGAAAGCCCAGGGTATGAAACCTACTCCTTCCGCTTTACGACGGACGACCCGGATTTGTATGTTTATGGGCAACCAGTTTATTTGAAAAAACCACAAGAGAATGTTTCTGGGGTAATTGAACCAAGTTCCAAAAAGGAAAACACCAAGCCAAAAACCGGCGCTGCTACTGCGGAGCCTTATACCTCGCGAGATAAAAACAACTTTGAAATTGTGACTTCCGCGCCTAAGTACGAAGGTGCTTATTATCGAATCCAACTGGCGGCGCTGAAGAAATTTAATGAAAATGACGAAAACTACAAAGCAGTCAAGGAGATGGGCACTTTGGTGACGGAATATATCGTGGATAAAAAATTGACCAGGGTGCTACTGGGGGATTACTTCAGCCAGGAAGAAGCAGATGCCGCTTTGGCTTTGGTCAAACAGCAAGGCTTTTCCAAAGCATACATTGTACCTTATCAGGATGGCGAGCGGCTCAAATAATTTGGCTTGCTGCCAATCGAAAATCTAAAAAATCAAAATATTGCCAAGGGTATCTCTGAACAGGTGTCTTTGGCAACCTTTTTTATAATGGTATCGTTTGCTTACTTGAATTACACCTGTGGCTAACAAAATCATCAATTAAAACAAAATGACGGACACCCAATTGAAACAATATACCTTTCAAACTACGCCCAATGATCCTTTTAATGTAAAAATTTATACGCTTTCCAATGGTCTGAAGTTATTCCTCAGCGTAAATCCCAACGAGCCGCGTATTTACACCAATATTGTCGTCAGGGCAGGTTCTAAGCATGATCCGGCGGATGCTACGGGGTTGGCGCATTATATGGAGCACATGTTTTTCAAAGGTACCAGCCATATCGGGGCCATGGATTGGGAACAAGAGAAAGTGCTGCTCGATAAAATTTCAGATTTGTACGAACAGCATCGCCAAGCGACGGACGAAGCGGATCGCAAAAAAATCTACGCTGAAATTGATCAGGTCTCTTTTGAAGCAGCCAAATTGGTGGCACCCAATGAATACGACAAGCTGGCTACTGCCATCGGCGCTACAGATACCAATGCCAATACCTGGCTGGAGCGTGTTATTTACATCAACGATATTCCTTCCAACGAACTGGAGCGCTGGATGATACTGGAATCAGAACGCTTCCGCCTGTTGGCGCTGCGTCTTTTTCACACGGAACTGGAAACGGTGTACGAAGAATTTAACATCGGGCAAGATTCTGATTTTAGAAAAGTGAATAAAGCCCTTCGGGAAATGCTTTTCCCAAGCCATCCTTATGGCACTCAAACTACGATTGGCAGCCCAGAGCATTTAAAAAATCCTTCTCACGTCAAAATTCAGGAATATTTCCAGCAGTACTATGTGCCGAATAACATGGCGATCATATTGGCAGGTGATTTTGAACCGGACGAGGCAGTTGCCCTGGCAGAGCAGTATTTTGGAGATTACCAGGCAAAGCCAATTCCGCCTTTCGTATTCGAACCCCAGCCGCCTATTGAAGCACCGATTCGCAGGGAGGTGTTTGGCAAAGAAGCGCCGTATGTAGAAATGGCTTGGCGATTGGGCGGAAGCCGGTCGGAAGATGCGCTGCTATTAGTACTCATCAAAAGTTTGCTGTACAACCAGCAGGCAGGCTTGATGGACATTCATCTGAACCAGCAGCAAAAAATACTAGAATCGGAAGCCTGGCATTGGCTACTGGAAGATTACTCATTGCTGGGTTTGTATGGGCAACCCCGAGAAGGGCAATCCCTTGAAGAAGTAGAGGCACTCTTGTTTTCAATAGTGGAGAAGCTTCAGCAAGGAGATTTTGAAGATTGGCTGATAGATGCCATTGTCAAAAACTACCGCCTGGAAGAGTGGCGCGAAGGGGAATCCAACCAGGCAAGGGTTAGTGCCATGGCGAATGCTTATGTGCAAGGTGTGGATTGGGCTGTATTTGTGCGGCATCTGGATGAAATGAAAGGACTCACCAAGCAGCAAATAATGGATTTTGTTAGCAAAAAAGTAGATAAAAATTACGCAGTTGTTTATAAAAAACAAGGCGAAGACCCCAACGTAATTCGGGTACAAAAACCCCCAATCACACCCGTAGAATTGAATCGGGAAGCCGTCACGCCTTTTGCCAGCACTTTTCTATCCAGGATCGTGCCGCGATTGACACCCCAATTCGTTGATTTTGAAAACCATATTCAGCGGATGCACCTTCCGAATGGATTACAATTGGATTATGTTTACAATGCTCAAAATCCACTTTTCCGGCTCGATTACATTTTTGAAATGGGCAAAAACAGCGATTTGAAACTGGCGCTGGCCTTGCAATACCTCCCTTACTTGGGCACAGTTCGTTATACGCCGGCGCGCTTGCAGCAGGAGTTTTATCGGCTGGGATTATCTTTTGATGTGTATTGCGGCGACGAACGGGCTTATGTGACCCTCTCTGGTCTGGAGGAATCCCTCCAGGAAGGCATCCAGCTTTTTGAGCATGTGCTCGCCAGCGTGCAGGAAGATACGCCTGCTTTGCAAAATATGATCGCCGATATTCTGACAAAAAGGGACAATGCCAAAAAAGATCGGAATGTGATTCTGCGCGATGCGCTGGGCAGCTATGCGCGGTACGGTACGGATTCGCCCTTTGCCTATCGCTTGCCACAAGCGGCACTTCAGCAGCTACAAGCTACGGAATTGACACATCGCATCCACACCTTGACCTCTTTTGAGCACCGCATTTATTATTATGGTCAAAAGCCAATGGAAGAGGTGGCTCGATTGCTGGAGCAGTGCCACCAGGTAGGTACAAGGCAAGATACCCTGCTGCCGAGGGCTTTCACGCAGGTAGAAACAACACAAAATCGCGTGTTTTTTCTTGAATTTCCGATTGTACAAACGGACATCATGTTGGTTTCAAAAGGAACGCCATTTTTCAACCTGGAAGAGCATGTGATGCGGGAATTGTACAATGATTACTTCGGCTATGGCTTATCTTCCATTGTTTTTCAAGAGATTCGGGAATCCAAGGCCTTGGCTTATTCCACCTATGCTTTTTACACCTCCCCGCGCAAAAAAGATTTGTCGCACTACCTGCAAGCGTATGTAGGTACCCAACCGGATAAAATTTCGGACGCTGTCCCTGCCATGCTGCATATTATGGAAAACATGCCTTTTGTAGAAAATCAGATAGAAAATGCCAAGTTATCTATTCTAAAAAGGATAGAGAGTGAGCGCATCACCCCGCGCAACCTGTATTGGGAATCCAGGGCAGTGAGGGATTTAGGCTATGAGCACGATTTGCGCCGCGATTTGTATGAAACCATGCAACAGGCAGATGCCAAAACCTTAGCAGCTTTCCACCAGCAATATATCAAAGGCAGGGCTTATACTTTTCTGATATTGGGCAGCAAAAAAGAAGTGGATTTGCCTTATTTTGATCAATTCGGCACTGTAGAAGAGCTGAGTATGGAGCAGGTATTTGGGTATTGATCTATTTTCGGATGAAGATTATCGCCATTTATAAAATCATCCTGTATTTCAATCCCTTATTTCGTTTGGACAAGCCAAAATATTGATTTACTTTTGCGGGCGTATTTTTAAAAATGCGATTTGTTGTAAGCTTTTGTGACCTTATAGAAGGAAGCTTCCAACCTTCAGCGCGTAACTAAAATTTCACCACGAAAACTTAAAAAGAGACTCGTATGAGTGCTACAATTACTTATGTGATTCCGGCTTTTGGCATACTTGCTTTGTTGTACACCTTATGGAAAACAGCTTGGGTCAATCGGCAGGATGCTGGTAGTGACAAAATGAAAAAAATTGCAAATGCAATCGCAGAGGGTGCCATGGCATTTTTGAAGGCGGAATATCGTATTCTCGCCATTTTTGTTGGGGCAGTTGCGATTCTATTAGGCTTGAGCGGGAACACACCGGATTCTTCGCCATTGGTAGCGGTATCGTTTATTTTAGGTGCTTTTTGTTCTGCATTGGCAGGTTTTATTGGGATGCGTGTAGCTACGAAAGCCAATGTGCGTACGACCAATGCAGCGCGCGTTAGTCTGGGCAAGGCGCTGGAGATCGCTTTTGCCGGTGGTTCTGTGATGGGGATGGGTGTAGTAGGTTTGGGTGTGTTAGGATTGAGTGTGTTGTTTATTGTTTATAGCTACATGTTTGGAAATGGTACTTATGATGATGTAAACCGCGTGATCACAGTTATCACAGGTTTTTCTTTTGGGGCTTCTTCCATTGCTTTATTTGCAAGGGTAGGCGGCGGTATTTATACCAAAGCAGCAGACGTAGGGGCAGACCTTGTAGGCAAAGTGGAAGCCGGCATCCCGGAAGATCACCCTTTGAATCCCGCTACTATTGCTGACAACGTAGGCGACAATGTAGGTGACGTGGCAGGCATGGGTGCCGATTTGTTTGAATCTTACGTTGGTTCTATCGTTTCCACCATGGTGTTGGGTGCTGTATTTATGACCAGCTCTACTTTTTCGGATGATTTTAATGGACTTTCAGCGGTGTTGTTGCCACTGATTTTGGCAGGCGCAGGCATTGTGACCTCCATTATCGGTACTTTTTTCGTAAGGGTGAAAGAAGGGGGCAGTCCGCAGCGGGCTTTGAATATCGGAGAATTCGGTTCTTCTATCGTAATGATTATTGCTTCCTGGTTCATCATCAAAGGTGTTTTGCCAGCGGAATGGATATTTGAAGACAAGCTCTACGGCGTTACTCGCGAGATGACTTCCACTAATGTCTTTTTTGCCACTATCATTGGCTTGGTCGCAGGTTTGTTGGTGGGCATGATTACGGAGTACTACACGGGCACAGGTAAGCGCCCAGTGCTAAACATTGTGCGCCAGTCATCCACAGGGGCGGCCACGAATATCATCGCAGGATTGGGCGTAGGGATGATTTCTACAGCGATTCCGATCATCATTATTGCGATTTCCATCATTTTAGCATTTAACGTGGCGGGTTTGTATGGTATTGCTATCGCTGCGGTGGGTATGTTGTCCAACCTCGGCATTCAATTGGCGGTAGATGCGTATGGACCCATTTCGGATAATGCAGGCGGTATTGCAGAAATGAGTGAATTGCCAAAAGAAGTGCGTAAGCGTACCGACAAATTGGATGCCGTAGGCAATACGACTGCTGCGATTGGAAAAGGATTTGCAATTGCGTCTGCTGCTCTGACTGCCCTGGCGCTTTTTGGGGCATATATGACTTCGGCTAATATTGCCAGTATTGACATTTCCAAGGCGGTTGTGATGGCTGGTTTGCTCATCGGGGGGATGTTGCCATTTGTATTTTCTGCCTTAGCCATGCAAGCAGTAGGGCGTGCCGCAGAGCGCATGATTGACGAGGTACGCCGCCAGTTTAGAGAGATTCCAGCTTTGAAAGCAGCTTTGGCAGTCATGCTTAAAAATGAGGGCAAGGAAATGAGCGAGTGGAATGAAGCAGATCGCAATACATTCGAAGAAGCCGATGGCAAAGCTGAATACGGCAAGTGTGTGGACATTTCTACCCGTGCTGCAATTCGCGAAATGGTTTTGCCGGGTTTGTTAGCAGTAGCAGCACCTGTGTTAGTTGGATTTCTTGGCGGTTCCGAGATGTTGGGTGGCTTGTTGGCAGGGGTGACTGTTTCAGGGGTTTTGATGGCCATTTTCCAATCCAACGCAGGTGGCGCTTGGGATAACGCGAAAAAAATGTTTGAAGAAGGGGTAACCATCAAAGGGGAAGTCTTCTACAAAGGCTCTGCACCACACAAAGCAGCTGTAGTAGGCGATACCGTAGGTGATCCATTTAAGGATACATCGGGTCCATCCCTGAATATTCTTTTGAAATTGATGTCAGTTGTAGCCTTGGTGATTGCGCCATTGCTATAAAAAACAAACATCACCCGAAATAGCAAAATCGCCTCTTCCTTCTGGATGGGGCGTTTTTGTTTGATACTTGCGTTACTCTCCAAAAGATTGTATTTTTACAATCCCTTTTAGCCTAAAGCTCCACTTTTAAATGGATAGCAAGAAAACGCTGTTATTGTTTTGTTAAAAACGCCATTGGCCTGATTATCGCCAAACATTTTAATCAAAAACAATATCTTTATTGGAGATTCAACGTTATTATGCAACATTTTGAATCATAGCAAATGTCTTTTTTCACATCTGTAAAACGAAAACTTATGAAATTGAGAGGACCGATATTCTTCTCGGTGTTGGTAGTCACCCTGATTGTAGCAGCTTTTTATCCCAAAGCGGATCCCCAGGAGAAAGAGGCTGTGCTAATGCGGATTGTTTTAAGTGTAATGAATCAGGCGCACTTTCAGCCGCAGGTTTTAGATGACAAATTTTCGGAAAAATTATATGATTTATACCTCGATCGGATTGACAGCGGGCGCAATTTCCTCACCCAGGAAGAAGTCAATCGCCTGAGTGTTCATAAAAAAAATCTGGACGACCAGTTGCTCGCCAGTAATCATGATTTTTTTGATCTTTCTTTATCTTTACTCGATAATGGGATCAATCGCGCGCAGACATTTTATAAGGAGATTCTTGCCCAGCCTTTTGATTTTTCTACCGAAGAATATGTGGAATTGAGTGGCGATAAACGTCCTTTTGCTGCCAATGAGAAAGAACTGAAGGAATACTGGCGCAAGTATCTAAAATTCGAAGTATTGAGCCGTGTAGCAGATAAGCTGGAAGGCATGAAAGAAGCAGGAGAAGAGGGTAATAATATACCATTAGCTGAGATTGAGAAAGAAGCACGCGCCAAGGTTTTGGAAAACATGGATTTGCGCTTTAGCAATTTTAAGAAAATCAAGCGTTCTTCGCGGTTTGGGGATTATCTCACGGCGTTTACCAATATTTTTGACCCGCAATCCATTTACTTCGAACCTGTTGAAAAACAGCGATTTGAGATTGACTTCTATGGTCAATTGGAGGGTATTGGAGCAAGATTGCTCACTATTGGAGATTACACAAAAGTTTCGGAAATCGTGGTGGGGGGACCCGCCTGGAAAGGGAAGGAATTGCAAGAAAACGATGTGATTCTGAAGGTGGCGCAAGGCGACGGAGAGTTCAAGGATGTAGTTGGTATGAATGGCGATGATGTGGTGCAACTCATCAGAGGAAAAAAAGGGACAAAAGTGCGTCTCAACGTGAAAAAAACAGATGGGACGATCAAAGATATTGTCATTATCAGGGATTTGGTAGTGCTGGAAGAGAGTTTTGCAAAGTCGCTCATCATAGACGGTGCTAATGAGGGCGAAAAAATCGGGTACATCTTTTTGCCCAAGTTCTACGCTAATTTCGATGATGCCAATGGTCGCTTTTGTGCAAAAGATGTGGCAGCCGAACTGGAAAAATTAAAAGCCGAAAATGTAAATGGTATCATCCTTGATTTGCGCAACAATACGGGCGGGGCGCTATACGAGGCCGTCGAAATGTCAGGTTTTTTTATTGAAAAAGGGCCCATCGTTCAGGTGAAATCAAAGGACAGTGAGCCAGAAATTCTGGAGGACCAGAACCCCCAGGTGCAATACAATGGGCCGCTGGTTGTGATGGTCAATTCTTTTAGTGCTTCTGCTTCCGAGATTTTGGCGGGTGCTTTGCAGGATTACGGCAGGGCGATCATTGTGGGTAGCAAATCCACTTATGGCAAGGGTACGGTACAGCGTTTTATCAATCTCGACAGAGGGGTGCGCGGTTTTGAAGAACTAAAACCGCTGGGCGAAGTGAAGGTAACGATGCAAAAATTTTATCGGATAAATGGTAGTTCTACGCAACTGAAGGGCGTTACACCTGATATTATTTTGCCCGATAATTATTCTTACATCAACATTATTGAAGAAGAAGAGAAAAATCCCTTGCCCTGGACGCAGATAAAGGGTTTGAATTATAGCCAAAATGTTTATAAAATTCATAAGCTAAAGGAGATCAAGGCAAATAGCGAGAATAGAATCGCACAGAGTGATCTTTTCAAAAAGATAGATCAAAATGCAAGGCGAGTGCAGCAGCAACGCAAGGAGACTTCCTATCCGCTTCAGATGGAACGCTACCTGGCCATGGAGGAAGCCCGAAAAGAACAAAATAAGGAATATCGAGAACTTTTCAAAAACACGGTGATCAAGGGGGTTCGAAGCGTTGGTGCAGGAACGCAACCCTTGGCAAATGCAGATGTTGCGGTGGAGGCAGCTGAATACAAAGATTTGATTGATGCTGTATCCAAGGATATTTACCTTAAGGAGGCACTGTACATTATGCATGATGTCATTTCGATAAAATAAAATCTTTCAAACAAAGATGCGCCTGGCAATCTACATTGCCAGGCGCATTTCTATTTATAAAAAATGGATAGATAGATGAGAAAAATGTCGAAAATTTAACCTTTGTATTTCATTCATTAATAATCATTTGGCCATACAAAGCAATCAGTTGGCTATTGGTCTCTGTGCTTTTAATTGCCTCGATTATTTCCGAAAGCTTGGTCACCTGAGTCATTAGTTTTTCCTTTTGGGCGCTATCACTTTGCTCTTTTGCAGCAGCATTGCACTCATTGCGCAAATCGTTGAGCGATTTGGTAGAAGCAAATCTGCGCCAGAGACTTTGTTTCTGATCCAATGCCATTTTTTTCAGGTTTTCTACACCAGCCCAAAGCGTGGCATCTTCCCCTTTTTTGAATAACTTTTGGTAATTTTCAATAAAATAGAGCGCCGTGTAGCCATCGGTATTTTCAAAATTCCTTTCAAAAAAAGCTAAGTTTTGAGCACTGCCATTTTCCCCATACACATTACTCACCACCAGCAGGATATCATCGTTTTTCACATTTTCCAGCTTTTTTGCATACTCGAGCGCCGTTTGCGGCTCAAGGGCCGAGAGTGCCTGCAACCCTGAAGCGATCACATTGTAAGCAGAATCTTTTTCCACTGCTTTTTTAGCGATTTCAAGCAAGGCTTCATCTCCCAATTCCGCGAGCTTATCAATAGCACTCATGCGCATTTGGGCATTAGGATCATTGGCAGCGATATTGAGCAAGACGGCTTTAGTAGCTTGGTCTATGTCTTCTTTCAAAAGCTGATTAAGCGCTATTGCCCGAATCACCCAAAATTTGTCTTTTAGCCCGGCTCGCATGAGGTCCTTTGCTGCTGGGTTTTCACTTTCTATCAATGCTGTAAGCGCCTCATAACGGTCATAGAACTTTGGCGTATTATAAAACTGGAAAATATATTCTTCCTCGGTTTTGTTCTCTGTTTTTTCGCAAAGCAACATCCTATCCGCATCAAAAGTCACCAACTTCGGTTTTTGGCTTATTGGAAAAGTAAAGGTTTGATTGCGTTCGTTTACCCAGATGCGCGTTCTTTGGGGTGTACCTTCAGCGGTATAAATATCTACATTCACAGGGAGTTGAAAAATAGCTGGTACCCCTCCTTTTGTGCTTTGTTGTTGTTCAACGGTTAGGCTCACCAGTTGGCTTGCTTCGTCATAGGCGTAATTGATATTCAAAATCGGATGCCCGGCAGCCAGGTACCATTGATTGAAAAACCAGTTGAGGTCTTCGCCGGTCACTTCTTCAAAAGCCAATCGGAGGTTATGGACTTCCACTGATTTGTAGGCGTTGTCCATCAAGTATTTGTTGAGCGCCATCCAGAAAGCCTCGTCGCCTACATAGTTTCGCAGCATGTGCAAGGTCGCACCGCCTTTATTGTAGCTGTGTGCGTCAAACATATCTTCGTTGTTATTGTAGCCAAAGTGGATAAGCGGGTGCACATTGCCGCCGCCCGCCGAGCCGATGTAGCCACTCCATTCATTAAGCAAGTGGAAATCAGCGCGATCTGCTCCGTATTTGTGTTCAAACCAAAGATACTCACTGTAGTTGGCGAAGCCCTCATTCATGGTGAGGTTCGCCCAGCTTTCGCAAGTGACATAATCGCCAAACCAATGATGGAATATTTCATGTGCTACGATGTAGTCATTGTCATTATCAATCAGTTCGCGGTTTGTTTTTTGAACAAATTCTCCATAGATGATAGCGGTTGTATTTTCCATTGCCCCGGATACATAGTCACGCACTACGATTTGAGAAAGCTTCTGCCAGGGGTATTTCACGCCCGTTTTGGTGGAGAAAAAATCCAGCATTTCAGGCGTATGTGCAAAAATTGCCTTGGCATGGTCGGCATACTTCTTTTCTACATAATATTCCAGTGGAACATCTTTCCACTTATCCTTTACCACGGCGTATTCACCCACTGCAATCATAAAAAGATAGGGCGCATGCGGTTTGTCCATTTTCCAATAATCGGTGCGAGTGCCATCGGCATTCTTTTTGGAAGAAACCAACAACCCATTGGAAAGCGTAGTGTATTTATCGGCCACCGTCAACGAAACCTCTTGCGTGCAGCGCTCGTTGGGGTGATCAATGGTCGGAAACCAGCGGGAATTCCAGTTAGTCTCTCCTTGCGTCCATATTTGTTGGGGTTTTTCAGGGTCTTCTCCTTTCGGATTAATAAAAAACAAGCCCTGATCGGAGGTAATGGCTTCGCTACCCCCCGTTTCAGCGGGGCTTGCTATGTACTCAATGTAAATCGAATATTCCTCATTTTTTTGAAAACTGCGCCCCAAATCAATCACCAGTAATCCGTTTTCGTACTTGTATTTCAAGGGTTCATTTTTACCTTCAAAAGTAATTTTTTGAAACTCGAAATCTTTGGCATCTAAGGTAATCGAACTGACCGCCCGCAAGTAAGGCTTGCATTTCAGTGTGGCCTTTCCTATTACTTGCTGCTTTTCCCAATCGAAGCGAATATCCAGTTTGGTATGCAATAGATCATTTTGGCGCGTATTGCTAGGATTATAAATAGGCAAGGTGTTGGGAAGCTCTTCTTGGACTGTATCTTCTGGAAGTTCTTCCCCACCCGACCATTCAGGAGCTACTACTACCGTATCCAGGTTTCTCACTTCATTGGGTACCTCTGCGGTCGCTCTTGTCGTTTCAGGAATATTTTTTTGTGTATTACAAGCCGAAAGGAGCACCAATAATACAACGAACAAATCAAAACATTTTTTCATAAAAGAATTTATTGATGTGAATGGAAAACAAATGCCACACAGTGAATAATACAATTCAGATAAAATGTAAGAAGCGGTTGATATATTGTATTCAAAGCTAAAAGTGGGCTATCTATCGTTCGTTTTCATACCGCAATCTGCAGTATATTCGCGAGAGAAGCTATGCTTTTGCCATTACCTCTTCCAAGAATGCCTCCAAATGCTTGTTAAATTGCTCTGGATGTTCCATCATAGGTGCATGCCCACATTGTTCAATAAAAATAAGCCGAGAATTCTTGATCAATTCCCTAAATTTTTCTCCAACAAAAGCAGGCGTGATTTGATCCTCCCTGCCCCAAATCAACAAAGTAGGTGCAGTAATGGACTGTAGTTTGTCCCCCAGATTGTGCCGCACCGCCGATTTGGAAGTAGCGATGATACGAATAGCCTTATTGCGGTCGTTTACAATATCGAATACTTCGTCTATTAATTCCTGGCTGGCGGTTTCAGGTTTATAAAAAGTAGCCTGGGTTTTCACTTTGATAAACTCATAATCACCACGCTTAGGAAAACTCGTGCCCATCGCACTTTCAAATAGCCCTGAGCTACCCGTGAGGATCACCGACGCAATTTTTTGGGGGTGCGCCAGCGCATACAGCAGCGAGATATGCCCGCCTAAGGAATTGCCCAAAACATGCACCTTGTCATACCCTTTGTAGTTGACAAATTCGGCTACATGATCCGCCAATCCAGTTACAGACAACTTAACGAGCGGCAACTCGAAAATGGGAAGAATCGGAACGACTACGTTCATTTTGCTCGAAAAATATTCAAGGATACCCTCAAAATTGCTTAACGCGCCAAACAATCCATGAAGCAACAACAAATTCTCATCGCCACCCTTTGTCTCAATATACTTAAATTTTCCTTCCTGTTTTATTTCGTAATTCATTCAATAGAGCTACTTGTGGTCGTTTAAAAAATATTTTTGTCCCTTTGTGTTGTGGCAAAAATAGCTTTTTTATTGCTTTAGTTCAATTATCCAGCCATAAATGCAAGAGAAGCCTTCATTTTACAAGTGTTTAGCCCCACAAAAGTTTAATTTTATTTTGCGGTATCTTTGTTTAATTCAAAAAATATATCTTGTTTTGCAGTATGAAAGTAAAGGACGCTTTTCTTACCTGTTTTTCCGGAAAGCAACTTCTTAAATAATTATCGGCATAAACGCTAAAAATTCATATTTTTTAATTAAATCAAACGGACATGCGTCAAATAATCAGCTTACTGATTTTCAGCCTTGTTATCGGTTCTTTCCAGTCTTGCGTATCTAAGAAAAAATTTGATGAACTGCAAGCTGCCAAAGAAGCTACAGATAAAGCATTAGCTGAAACTCAATCACAATTGAAAACGCTTCAGGAAGACAACAAGAACCTCCAGGCTACCCTGGAATCTGAGAAAAACCGCCTGAACGGTGAAATTTCTTCTATCAAATCTCAACTGGATGCTTCTAAGAACCAAATGGCTTCTATGGAATCTAAGTTGAAAATGACAGAAGAGGAATTGAAAAACATCAAGGCTCAGATTGATGGCATCTTTGCTTCTTACGAAAACAGTGGGTTGAAACTGGAAGACAGAGACGGCAGATTGTACGTAGTAACCAATAATCCTGTCAACTACAAATCTGGCTCTTCTAAGTTGACAAGAGACCAGAAAAAGGCAATCGCTGAATTGGCTACTACGCTGAAGAACAACCCAGGCGTGAAAATCCTCGTGGAAGGTCATACTGACAATAAGCAGTTCGCTGCTGGGGCTGGTATGGACAACTGGGATTTGAGCGTTGCGCGCGCCATGAGTGTCGTACGCGAGTTGTTGAAGAAGGGTGTCAATCCTAATCAAGTGGCTGCCGTAGGCAGGGGGGAAGCTGCTCCTACTGCTGATAATGGTACTTCCGCTGGACGTGCAAAGAACAGAAGAACAGAGGTTGCTCCAGATCCAAACCTGGGCAGCTTGAAAAAAGGTAATTAATACCTGCTTCTCATAAAAAATAGAAAAACCGTTCAATCCTACAATTGAACGGTTTTTTATCTTTTGAGGATAGTCACTTTTCGGTCGAAGCTCAATCCCGTAAAAATTCCAATGGCATTGGCAGTACCATTCAGATTAGAAATGATTGGGCTGGGTTGGGTGAAAGGATTGCCGTTGGCGACGGAGGCACGAAGGTAACTTTCCAGAAAGTTGAAATAATGGTCATCAATGTGGTATATGGTGTTGATGATAGTATCCCCCAATTTGTAATCATACCCCGTACCGAAAACCAGCAAATCTTCCACGATCCGGTCATCACTGATAAAATCCTGCTCTGGCAAAGTATCCAAATCACCTTTGTGCAGCATCCTTCTGAAATAATTTTTTTGGTTGGGATCATCCGTGAGGTAAGTCAACACTCTGGCAAGGGAATCATTTTTTTCATCAAATTGCACCACCACGCTATCAATTGGAATTTTGGGCAGTATGCGCGTCACTGCTTCGATGGTTTTGCCGTCTTTTGTTACAATTTTTAACTCAAAATCGTGCTCAAAATCTGCAGGGACTAATTCAAAATTGATATAATTATAAATCTTTCTAGTCAGCGGATTAAAAATAGTCCGATTGGATAATGGAAAAACGTTCCCACGATAGCTAATGGACACCTGTGCGCTGTCTTCCAAAATATGATCCAAAAACGCCGCATCAAGCGTGGGGAAAGGATCGAAGTAAGCCGCACTTTTGGAGAGCAGGAGGGCAAAGGGCTGCCCTGGTTCGAGATAGCATTCCAACACCAAACCATTGTCGTAATCTGGTAGCTGAATATCAATTTCTTGCTCCAGATCGCATGAAATGGCGAACAAAAGGAAAAGCGCAGGGATGATATTTTTTAACTGATTCATAGGATGTCTCTTTTTTGTCAGAATTGAAAATTCCAGGTGACGGAAGGTAGAATGGGAAATAGCGATACTTGTTTAGCTGCAATTCGCTCCGGTAGCTCCACCATGCCGCCCTGCCCATCTTGCACTTCTTTATACACGGGTTCGAAGTAAATAAAAAAGGTATTTCGGCGGTCGTAGGCATTGATTACATTAATCGTCAGGTCACTTTTGCCCCATTTTGGAAAAAGATTGATAACCAAACCCAAATCAAGTCGGTGGTATGGCGGCAAGCGATAGTTATTTCTATCGCCATAAATGGGTACGATCGCTTCAAAACCAGCACCGTACACATCCTGGAAAGAAAACCTGCCCGTAGGAAGCCATCGCAGATCGCCAGAACCATACACGAAGGTAGCTGTGAAACTCAGGCGGCGACTGATGTCATACAGCGCCACCACCGAAAGGTCGTGCCTTCGATCATAGATCGGAGAAAAATAGCCTTCTTGGGCAAAGCTGGCTTCGGGCACAATAGTTTTGAACTCGCCGCGCTGGGTGAGCGCCAGGGTGTAGCCGATCCAACCCGTAAGCTTGCCTTCTTTTTTTTCAATGCTCCATTCCAACCCATAGGTATCACCCCGACCGATAGCGAATTCTTCTTCCAGTTCATCATTGGCGAACACCTCTGCACCATCTACAAATTCTACCTGATTGGCTAAGTTTTTATAGTAGGTTTCAATATTGACCAGGTAGTTTTTCTTCCAAATGAAGGACAATCCCAGGGCTACTTGATCTGACCGCTGTGGCTGTATGCGTTTGGTGGAAGGGTACCAAATATCCGTAGGCAAGGCCACTCCTGCATTGGCAACCAAGTGCAAGTACTGGTACATGCGCGCATAGCTGCCCTTGACGGACAAATTGTCATTTATTTCATAATTGCTTGCCAGCCGTGGCTCTACGCCTGTATAAAATTGCTCATCATTGCTAAAACCGCTGAATCGAAGCCCAGCGTTGAACTTTAACTTGGGCGTAGCCACAAATTCATCCGAAACGTAAGCCCCCAGCTCTATCCCATCATAGTCTTGCCCTGCAGAGAAAGAAACCACGCCGTCATCGCTGCCAGCTTTTAACCTGCCTACCGTGAAGCGGTGGTAAGTAGCATTGCCACCAAAACGAAAGGTATGCCGATTGTTGGGTACAAAATAAAAATCTGCTTTTAAATTGGCATCCCGGATGTTGGAACCGAGATTGAACGAAAAGCCGGTGACCGCATTTTTTATATTGTATTGATAATCAGAGTAAGTGAAGGTTGTATTAGCAAATAACTTCGGATTGAAAGTATGATTCCAGCGCAGTGTGCCGGTGGCATTGCCCCAATCAAAATCAAAATCGAAAAAATCGCCTTCAAACCCAAACACATCGCGCCCAAAATAGCCACTTACAAAAAGCCGGTCTTTGTTGCCCAAACGGAAATTGATTTTGGTATTCAAATCGTAGAAATAGTAGTCGGGTATCGGATTAAAATTCTCTTTGCCTTCATTGGCGCGGTTGATGGCTCTGGTAAAAATATCTACATACGTGCGCCGACCAGAAACGATAAAGCTGGACTCATTTTTTTTGATGGGGCCTTCGAGTGTGAGCCGCGAAGCAATCAGCCCCAATCCGCCTGATCCGGCAAATGCCTTGCTATTGCCTTCTTTCAGTTTTACATCAATCACAGAAGACAAGCGTCCGCCGTACTGTGCTGGAAATCCGCCTTTGTACAGCTTCAAATCTTTGACGGCATCTGTATTAAAAGTGCTGAAAAAACCAAAAAGGTGATTGGGGTTATAAACGATCGCTTCATCGAGGATGATGAGGTTTTGGTCGTTGCCGCCACCGCGCACAAACAAGCCCGTTGTACCCTCCGAACCCGAAGGAATCCCCGGCTTTAATTGAATCACCTTGAGAATATCGCTTTCGCCAAAAACGAGCGGAATCGCCCTGGCTTCTTTCGTTGAAATTTGCTCTACGCTCATTTCGGTTGATTGGAGTTGCTCCCGAAAGGCATTCGCTTTTACAAGCACCTCTTCCAGTTCAACGCCGCCGCCCAATTCAATATTTATTTCCAAATCATTGATCAGAAAAACCTTGAGTCGCTTCGATTGGAATCCCACATAGCTGAATTCAATATCAAAGGAGTCATTAGCAGGAACAGAAAGAGAGTAGAAGCCGTACTCATTGGTCAAGGTGCCTGTGCCCGTTTGTAAAACAGCAATCGTAGCGCCGATGAGCGTTTCTCCGCTATTCCCATCAATAACCCTGCCGCTAATGGTGAACTGTGGCTGCCCCCGCAGCGTCGAAGCAAAGCAAAACAGCAGCAGAAAAATCAGTCGGCAAGGCATCAGAATTTTTTTTTTGCAAAAAAATGTGTACTTACAAACATACGCTACGTCAAAAGAATTGTTGAAAAAATTCTGCAAAAAGCTCACTTTTAAGGCGCAACTGTCATCCAGTGTCAATTTCTTATTATTTATCATCAGAATACAATAGCTTTGAAAACGATAACAGCAACTAAAACACCTATAATGGAAAAAAGATGGAAAACGCTACCAGTGGATGAAGCGGCAGCAGCGGTGTTGCAGCAGCACCTTGGCATCCATCCTTTGTTTTGTAAATTGTTGGTGCAACGAGGTATCTCTTCTTTTGAACAAGCCCGGCGATTTTTCCGCCCGGATTTGAGCCATTTGCATGATCCTTTACTGATGAAGGACATGGCAATCGCCGTGGATCGTTTGACCAAAGCCATTCAAAATAAAGAAAAAATACTACTCTACGGAGACTATGATGTGGATGGCACTACTGCTATTGCCATGATGTACAGCTTTTTGGAGCGGCATGCGGCTATGCTGGATTACTACATTCCCGACCGCTACAAGGAAGGTTACGGGGTATCCATGGAGGGGGTGGAATATGCCCATCAGGCGGGTATTTCACTTATCATCACCCTGGATTGCGGGATCAACGCAATACAACCCATTCGGCGTGCCAGGAATTACGGCATAGACGTTATTGTCTGTGATCATCACCTGCCTGATGAAAAACGACCTGAAGCAACTGCCATTTTAGATCCAAAACAACTCGATTGTGCTTACCCTTTCAAGGAGTTGAGCGGCTGCGGGGTTGCTTTTAAACTTGCACAGGCTTATGTAGAAACACATGATCTGGATTGGCGGCAGTTGGAAGACCTGCTCGATTTCCTCGTTATCAGTATTGCTGCTGATATTGTACCTATCGTAGATGAAAATAGAATCCTGGCTTCCTATGGCTTGCAAAAACTCAACGCCACAGAGCGTCCAGGTTTGAAAGCACTCATAGAGCTGAGCAAGCGCCAACGTCCCCTGTGTATTAGCGACATTGTATTTGGCTTGGGCCCTATCATCAATGCCGCAGGGCGATTGGCAGATGCAGACCAGGCGGTGCGGTTATTATTGTCAAAAAGTAAAGAGGTGGCATTTGACTATGGCAGGGTATTGGTACATCGCAACACGCTTCGAAAGGAATTTGACCAGCGGATTGCTACGGAAGCAAAAGCGCTTTTTCAGCAAAATCCTGATTGGGCAACTACGCGTAGCATCGTATTGTACCAACCCCACTGGCATAAAGGTGTAATAGGCATCGCAGCAGCCCGAATGGTAGAACAATTTCATCGCCCTGCCATTATCCTCACCAAGTCGGAGCAAATGGTTGTTGGTTCGGCGCGTTCTATTCCGGGCTTTGATATGCACCAAGCCATCAAAAAGTGCGAAGATTTACTGATCAGCTTTGGCGGTCATACCCACGCGGCGGGACTTACGCTGCGACCCGGAGATGTGCTGTTTTTTCAGGAAAGATTTGAAGCTGTAGCAGATTTGATGATCTCGGATGAAATGTTAGTTCCTGTCATTGAGCTTGCTTCGGAAATGAGCTTAAAAGACCTTACCCCTGCTTTTTGGAATATTTTAAAACAATTTGCACCCTTTGGTCCGGGGAATATGAGCCCCGTTTTTGTAGCCCGGCAAGTGAAGGATATTGGCTATTCAAAAGTATTAAGTGGCAATCATTTACGGCTTGCAATAAAACAAGATGATTCTGCTCCTTTTTATGGCATTGCATTTGATAGTGGCGCTTGGCATGCCAAAATAGCTACAAAACAGCCCTTTGATCTGTGCTTTTCGCTAAATGAAAACAACTGGAATGATAATACTTATCTGCAATTGCAGGTAAAAGACCTAAAGTTTTAAGAAACTTGCACTTCCTGTTCTGTATGTTGTTTGTGTTTGCGGCGTTCATTGAGCAGGTTTCTGATCCAGTTGGGTATTACAATTGCCCCCAAAAGCAGATAGCTGTAATAAGTGAGCAGCCGCCAAAATGTAGTGATCACCGTAGCAATGGTCGGATTGGTCGCAAAGTCTTTTAAAAAACCGCCTAATACCAACTCCACTACACCCGCGCCGCCAGGAGTAGGGCTGAATAAAAAAATCAGGAACATGGTTTCGAGGCGAGCATAAAGTTCAAATTGCAAGGAAAAAGTAGCTGGAATGTCATCCATAAAAGCAATAATGCTACAATTCAAAATCAAAAAGCGAACCACCCATACACAAAAAGTAGAAAAGGCTGCCCAAAAATGGAGTCGAAAGCCTTGCTGCCGCAATTCCTGGGAGGCAATGATCATATCTTCACCCAGTTTTTCTGCCTTTGGGCGGTAGCGTTGTAGCCATTTTAAGCTGGTGAAAAAGACCAAAATTCGGCGGAGCTGACCGGGATTGATAAAAATGCCATACATAAAAAATAAACTATAAGTGCTCATCACCAGATACGCAATAATAAAATAAATGCCCCAAGCGCCTACCTCACTGATATGGGCAACATCAGGTTCTATGATTCGATTGCCGAAAATCAGATAAAGAAAAGGGATTGTAATAATAAAAAATAAGCCATCCAGTGCAATGGTATAAAGCACTATCATGGTCGTTTTGGCTATCGGCAGCTTTTCTTGGGCAAGGATAAAAAAAGCAACCGTAGACCCCCCCACCGCAGAAGGGGATACAGCGGATGCAAACTCCCAGATGACAATCAGCTCAATACATTTCCACCAGCTAAATGCTCCTCCAGACAATACCCGCAGCCGCGCAGAATAAATAAAATGCCACAGCAAAAACAAAAAAACAGCTATTCCCATCCACAGCAAAGTATGCTGCGTCCAATTTATATTAGCGAAATCCTTTGTGTCAAACTGTTTCCATACCAGATAAATAACAGCCCCAATGCCAATCACAATCGGTAAAAAAATACGCGATATACGGATGGAACGAAGTACATCCTCCTGCTCTTGTGTAAAGGAATGATCCAGTTTTTGCTCTTTCACTGCTGTAAGTTATGGTTGCTAAGGTAATACAGTTCGGGTTAATCTTAGAATTTAATTCGCTTGCAACAAAAAATGCCATATCAAGTTTTGTTAACTTTTTGTTTACGTCAAAAATGCAAAAGATTAAACAAATTTTCATAAATTGCCCATATTGTTAAACAAAATTCCAACTTTATGAACGGTCTGATTTACGCTTTGATCATCGGTGCAGTTGCCGGTTGGCTCGCTGGTCAAATTATGAAAGGTACTGGCTTTGGTATCATCGGCAACATTATTGTCGGTATCCTGGGTGGCTTTTTAGGCAACTGGCTGCTCAAAACTGTACTCAATAGCCCGATTAACCTCGGTAATGCTATTGTGAATGACATTGTTTACGGGCTTATCGGCGCTATTGTCCTGCTGTTTATTGCGAGCTTGGTGAGAAGAAAATAATGCAGGAGGAAAAATTACTCAAGTGGCGCCTCATTTTGGGGCGCCAAGCAGATGAATCGGGGGCTGTCGCACTTTCCAAACAACAGGCTGGTATGGATAAGGCGCTCGAAATGTTGTACGAGGGGGAGCAACGCCAACGGGGGCTGATGAATTCTGCGCCTACCATCAACCGATGGCTCCAAGACATCCGAAGCTACTTCCCAAGCCCGGTGGTGCAATTGCTACAAAAAGATGCACTGGAACGCCTGCATTTAAAGCAAATGCTACTGGAACCCGAACTCCTGGACACCATCGTGCCGGATGTGCATCTGGCAAGTGTAATCCTTAGCCTCAATAAAATTCTTCCCGAAAAAACACGCGAATCTGCCCGAAGACTGGTACGCCACATCGTAGAAGACCTGGAAAAACAGCTGCGTTACCCCTTGGAACAAGCGATTCGCGGTAGCCTCAACAGGGCAGCCAAAAACGTTCGCCCAAAATCTAACGAAATGGATTGGAAGCGAACCATCAGCGCTAATTTGAAACACTATCAACCAGCCTTGAAAACAATTATTCCTGAAAAGCAAATTGGATTTGGTAAAAAACAACGCCAACTCCAGCACATCCTCCTACTCATAGACCAAAGTGGCTCGATGGCTACATCCGTGGTGTATGCCGCTGTCTTTGGTTCTATCTTAGCTTCTTTGGCGGCTGTTCGCACCCATATTGTCGTTTTTGATACGAATGTAGTGGATTTGTCGGGTTTATCGGATGATCCTGTCGAGCTACTATTTGCCACCCAACTGGGCGGCGGCACGCATATCGGGAATGCGCTGTCCTATGCGCAATCACTTGTCAACCAGCCGCAGGAAACCATTCTCGTACTGATAAGTGATTTGTATGAAGGTGGAAACGAGGCAGAAATGCGGGAAAAAGCGGCTATGCTCAAGCATTCGGGCATCGAATTTATTTGTCTGCTTGCTCTCAACGATGATGGGGCACCTGCCTACGACCGCAGCAACGCCAGTTTTTTTGCCCAGTTAGGCATCCCGTCCTTTGCTTGTACGCCTCTTTTATTTCCTTCCCTGATGGCAAATATTATTCAAAAGCAAGATTTGAGCGACTGGATGGCGAGCAACGGAATCGTACTTAAATAGGATTTTCCGATTGAAAAAGTTTGCATACGAAAAGTAATACGAAATTTGGTAGAATATTTCTATTTTGATAGCTAAAATCAAAACAAGATGGATAAACGGACATTTATCAAGCAATTGCCATTGTTGGGGCTTAGCGCGCCGCTACTTTTTAAAAATTTGGACCGCATGGTCCGCACCGTGGAGCACCTCAACCCGGCCGCCACTGCCGAGAATGAAGACTTTTGGATGCAAATCCGAAGCGGTTATCGCATCAAACCCGATTATATCAATTTGGAAAACGGCTACTATTGCATTACACCCCAGGAAACCCTGGAAAACTTTATCCATCACGTCCGAGAAATTAACTATCAGGGCTCGTACTACATGCGCACAGTCCAGTGGGATAACAAAAAAGCAGTAGCGGCAAAATTAGCGGAATTGGCGGGCTGTGAGGCCGATGAACTCATCATCACCCGCAATACAACGGAATCGCTTGATACCATCATCGGGGGATTCCCCTGGCAAGCAGGCGATGAAGCCGTGATGGCTATGCAAGACTACGGTGCCATGCTGGATATGTTCAAATTGGTGGAGAAACGGCACGGCATTGTTTTAAAAATGGTTTCTGTGCCAAATCATCCAACCTCGGATGAGGAAATTGTGGCACTTTACGAAAATGCGATCACTTCCAAAACACGCCTGCTCATGGTTTGCCACATGATCAACATTACGGGGCATATCCTGCCGATTCGTAAAATTTGCGATATGGCGCATCGCAAGGGCGTGCAGGTAATGGTAGATGGCGCACACGCTTTCGCCCACATCCAGTTTTCGATGAAAGATTTGGATTGTGATTATTACGGTTGCAGCCTACACAAATGGCTGAGCACGCCGCTGGGCGCCGGATTTTTGTTTGTAAAAAAGGAGCGGATTGCTCCAATCTGGCAATTGTTTGGGGAGATGGGCCGAAAAGAGGATGACATCCTCCGCCTCAATCATACGGGTACGCATCCGGTTCATACCGATTTGGCAATCAATAACGCCATCGAATACTACCTCCGCCTGGGGCCGGAAAGAAAAGAGGCGCGCCTGCGGTATTTACAAAATTATTGGACTAAGCAAGTACGCGATCTGCCGCATATCATTTTGAATACGCCCAAAGAGCCCCACCGCTCCTGTGCCATCGCTAATGTAGGGGTAAAAGGGATGAAACCCGCCGAATTGGCAGAAACGCTGATGAAAAAATATCGCATCTGGACGGTCGCCATTGACGGGGCTGGGGTGCACGGTTGCCGCATTACGCCGAATGTTTATACCACTACAAAGGAATTGGATACTTTCGTAGCGGCGCTGAAAGCCCTGGGATAGTGCGGTATTCAATGCCGGTATCAAATCGGTTTGGCACTATTGCCCGCTCACTAAGGTGTCCGTTCCAAGAAATTTATCTGCCTGATGGGTGTACCATTTCCGCACTTTCGGCAAGCGCATACCATTGATGGTTTTTTCTCCCGAAAGCAGAATGTACTCTCCGTCATTTTTTGACTCATCGTGATAAAAACGGTAGCCGATCAAGGCGAAAGTCATGGCATCGAAATAAACAAACATCACTACCCACTGCTACATCGTACCGAACGCCCAATTTGTAAGCTTTTTTCCCATCAAAGGTGTCTAACACGGCAGCAGCGTCCAGGAGGGTGCCGGGGTCTTTTAGCTTCATCGGCAACCTCCCAAAGATCTAAGAAAAATCTCATCTACCGGTTTACAGATTATAAATAACAAGTGATGGATCTGATTCAGCGCGTCACGACCGTGAGCGTGGAGACGATGAAAATTATGGAGGAGATGCCTGCAAGCACAAGCCACCTACCGGTTTAGTGTCCTGAGGGTACTTGCACGCTTCCTATCCGCAGCACTACTTTTCAGTACTTGCCGCTTCAGAAAAGAACACGGCCGTGCTTGAAAATCGGTATACATGCATACTACTTTTACTGTATAGTGAAACGCTTACAAAGAATTTATTTTCAGCGAATTAGTGTTGATTTTGTGTTGCCTTTCAGGGAGGGTGAAATGTTGTATATCGAAAGTATGTATGCAAAATTCAAATTAAAAACTTTAAATTCACAGAATCAAAAAATTTCATTTTCCCATTGGCTATTTTCGCAGAATAGTTAGTTAAATCAAGGAAAGTTGATGAAAAATCTACTCTTATACTCAGGATTGCTGTTATGGGCAATAACGCTTCATGCGCAAACGGAAAAAATTTCCGTAGTACAACAAGGTCAAGGCATGAAATTACAGGTAGATGGAAGGGATTTCATGATTAATGGTATGAACTGGGACTATTTTCCTATTGGCACCAACTTCAATTATAGTCTTTGGAAACAATCGGACGATATTATCAGGGCAGCGCTGGATGAGGAAATGTCTATGCTCAAGAACATGGGCGTAAACGCCATACGGCAATACACAGGAGTGCCAGCTAAATGGATAAGTTATATCTATAAAAAATACGGCATATACACTGTGCTCAACCACTCGTTTGGGCGTTATGGGCTTACGCTGGATGGCGCTTGGGTCGGTAATACAGAGTACGCCGATCCGCGGGTGCGGGCGCTTTTAATGCGCGAGGTTCAGGAAATGGCCCAGGAATACAAGGATACACCCGGGCTTTTGCTATACCTGCTGGGTAATGAAAACAACTACGGGCTTTTTTGGGATGGAGCTGAAACAGAAGATATCCCCCAGGAAGACCGAAAGTCAACCATCCGAGCGGAAGCCATGTATCAGCTATTCAATGAAGCGGTGCAACAAATGAAAGGTATTGATGGGTCGCATCCAATTGCTATTTGCAACGGCGATCTGCTGTTTTTGGATATTATCGCGCGGCGGTGCCCGGATGTGGATATATTGGGTGTCAATATGTACCGCGGCCTTTCGTTTGGGGATGCCTTTGAGCGGGTGAGAAAAGAATATGGCAAGCCCCTTATGTTTACGGAGTTTGGCTCAGATGCCTTTAATGCCCTTTCTAATAGTGAAGACCAGCAAGCGCAAGCCCACTACCTTGTTGGTAATTGGAAAGAAATATATGAAAACGCCGCAGGCTTGGGGAAAGCAGAAAATTCTATCGGTGGGTTTACTTTCCAATTTAGCGATGGCTGGTGGAAGTTTGGTCAAACCAGCAACCTGGATGTACACGACAACAATGCCTCCTGGTCAAATGGGGGTTATCTCAACGATTATGAGCCAGGCGAGAATAACATGAACGAAGAATGGTTTGGTATATGCGCCAAAGGGCCTACGAATGAGCGTGGTCTTTACCATTTATACCCTCGCGCCGCCTATTACGCCTTGCAGGAAGTACATGCCTTCAAGCCCTATGGTGAGGGCGCTACTTCCGAAGCTGTCAACCAATATTTTGAGCAAATCCAATTGATGGACGCTGTTGTAAAAGCCAGGGGCGACAAGGCCGCCCTGGAAAGCGAGCAAACTGGCAAAATCCGGCTCAGCCGCTTGAGCGCTGAAATTACTACATTTAATACAGGTGGTAGCTTAATATCCACACCGAAGGAGGCTGATCCTGAAAAGGAAGTATTTCCCAACCAATTAGGATTTGATCACATGCAATCCTTTTTTGTAGGCGTGGCGGGGAATCCAGCCCCCAACCTGCGAGCAAATGTGGAGGTAAACGTTTTGGGCAATGTGGCACAAAACCCCATCAACGAAATATTTTATGAAAATCGGGGGCGCACAGTGGTAGCGAACACAAACAATGGGCCAGTCGAGTTGCGCGATGTCAACCGCTTACAAGTATATAGGGCTGATATCACCTGGAATCACAAAGATTTTGATCTTACAGGATTTTACAGGACTGGTCATTACCACTGGGGCTACGAGGGTGATTTTTTCGGATTGTATCCAGAAGCAAATTATGGGCCCAACATTGACATTTACAATGGTCAAGCGCCGCTGGGATTTGAGTTGGACGGCAAGCGGAAACTCAAAGGATTGAGTATTGCCATGGGTCCCGAACTGTGGTGGGGTGCTAACCCTGCTATTTTGGTTAAATACAGCCGGACACTGGGGGGCATTGACCTGACCGGAATTTTCCATGAAGACTTAGAACAACGCGGTACAACAGAAAGCTCTTTTGCGATACCGGTGCCAAAGACGCGCAGAGCAACCCTGCATGCAAAAACAAAAGTGGGTAGCCTGGGTATCGAATTAGGTGGAATCTGGGGGGGAGATCCCCTCATAGGCAGAACCTTTCAGATCGTTGATGGATCAAAGGGGGATTATACAATCTACCAAGATAAAATTAAGCCCGAGGACAACTGGGGCGGAAAGGTGAAGTTGACATTTACAAAGGGAAGAATTAACTGGTATGCACAAGCTGCTGCTATGGCACTGGTAGCAAATGGCGGTGCTGATTATACTAAAACTTTTACCGGTTGGCGGTTAAAAGACAGCGGAAGCGGAAATCAATATAACTTCCTTACTGGGTTTACCTACGGGATTGGCGATTTTCAATTAGCGCCTAATTTTTTGTGGCAACGCCCGATTGAAGACCCTATACCCGCCGATGTGCAGGCACCCGCCAGACCCCGAAATATCCTGGATGACCCTTTCTCTGTACGATCAAACCGCGAAACGGTGGCCGGGGAGCTCCTCATCACCTACGACCCAACACCCGCCACTTGGATGTATGAATGGGATAATGACAAAGCCGAAGATGCCAGGCTGGCGGTAAGTGCAGGGTTTGTATTCCGGCATTTGCCAACCATCCAGGACGCAGCCATCGGTATCCTACCCGATGGCCGTACGACCTTTGCCTTTCCTGGCTCTGCCCCTGCCCAAGACCTATGGGAAGCTTATACGCGTATCGTGTCCAAGTTGAACCCTGATCTGGGATTCATCGCAAATGCCTACATTGGGAACGCCCAAGCAAATGGTGACGATGCGCGTACCATTCAGCGCTTCGGAGTTGATTTGCGCATGGTTTATAAAAATGTCAAACTGGTCTCTGCCGTAAAAATAAATGATTGGGGTCCCTACGATTACCATCGCGATTTCAACCTTACTTTCCCACAGCAATTTATGCTGGATATCTCTACCGCCCTGGGCAAACCAAACTGGCTTGAACTGCCCAACACAAAAATAGGGGTTCAGGGCATCTATCGTACCCTGGATAAATACTCTCCGCGCTATTGCCCAACGCATTTTCTCAATGCAGCCGGTGAAATGGAATGCAACCCGAATGCGCCAGGTTATGGCAACGGTAACGAATGGGAAATCAGGACATATATACAAATCAACATTTTTCAGTAGGTCTTACAACGCATAAACTATCAAGATGAAACATACATATTCCTACTTAATTATCATCATTTTTTCGGCTTACACACTGCTTTTTCTGAGCTGTGAAAGGGATTTGAACGAATTGGTTCCCGCAACATATCCCACCACCGCCGAAGTTTTTATAGATGGCTTTAGCTCTGATATGAACTATGCCGCATTTGGCGGTTCCGATGTACGAGCTTTCGATGTAGACACCGAGATAAAATACAAAGGTACGTCCTCTATGCGGATAGCCGTTCCGGATTTTGATGATCCTGCCGGTGCCTATGCTGGTGGGGTATATTTCAGCAATAAAGGGCGTGACCTTTCTGGTTATAATGTGCTGACCTTTTGGGCAAAAGCCTCCAAATCGGCTTCGATAGACCTTATCGGATTTGGCAACGATCTGGGAGAAAACAAATATCAAGCTGCCATTAACGGGTTGAAGTTGAATACAAATTGGAAAAAATATTACATACCGATACCAGACCCTTCCAAGCTCTTGAGCGAACGGGGCTTGCTGTTTTTCTCGGAAGGTCCTGAAGACGGCAGAGGATATACCTTTTGGCTTGATGAAGTGCAGTTTGAAAACCTGGGGACAATCGCGCACCTGCGCTCTGGCATTCTGAACGGGGAGGATGTAACTGAAAACGCGGAGACTGGCAGTTCCTTTACCCTGCAGGCTTATGTGCTGGCTAACTTGCCAAATGGTGTAGACCAACGGGTAGAAGCGGCACCTGGTTATTTTGATTTTACATCAACGAATACCAGCGTAGCCAGTGTAAGCGATGCTGGTGTCGTAAAAGTAATGGATGCTGGCACAGCCGTGATCAGCGCTGCTCTTGCTGGAGTAAAATCGGAAGGTTCGCTGACGATCGTATCGAAAGGAGCACCTATTTTACCGCAGGTGGCTGCTCCAATTCCGTTGGTACCTAAAGATAAGGTGATTTCCGTTTTTAGCAATGTCTATGATAACGTTCCTGTTGATTTTTTTAACGGTTATTGGCAATTCTCCACTGCCCAAACTTTTGATATAAAGATAAATGGAGATGATGTCAAGCGCTATACCCAACTGAATTTTGTAGGCATCCAGTTTACGGCACCTACGATCAATGCGACCAGCATGACTCATTTTCACATGGACATTTGGACACCTGATCTGATTGGTACTTCCACGGTATTCAAAGTACTTTTATTCGACCTCGGTGCGAACGGAGCGTTTGGCGGAGGCGATGATTCGTCGCATGAAATTACGATCAACCGCGCTATGCTGGCAACCGAATCTTGGATAAGTTTAGATATCCCATTTTCTGCTTTCACTGGGCTAAACTCCAGGGCACACCTGGCTCAAATCGTCTTATCGGGCGATTTACCCAATCTTTTTGTGGACAACATTTATTTCTATGATAAAGGCAATAATAACCCAGTCGTTGCTGCGCCTACGCCCACTAAAAATCCAGCGAATGTCCTTTCCATTTTCAGTGATGCTTATGCAAATATCCCCGGTACGGATTTTAACCCCAATTGGGGGCAGGCTACTGTTGTCACCCAGGAATTGATCGCCGGTAACAATACTCTGAAATATAGCGGACTAAATTACCAAGGTATCCAATTGGGCAGCAGCCAGAACGTTTCCGAGATGGATTATATCCACCTCGATGTATGGACTGCCAATTCTTCTTCGCTCAACGTTTACTTGATCAGCCCTGGCCCAAAGGAAAAGGCATACACACTGCCTGTGCCTACCACCGGATGGTCTAGCATTGATATTCCGCTGTCCGCTTTTGCAGGAGTGAACCTTGCTGACATTTTTCAGATGAAGTTTGATGGAAACGGTACTATTTATTTGGACAATATTTTCTTTTATAAGGAGGGAAGTGCCACAGTGCCGGCAGTAGCCGCGCCCGCACCCACGCTTCCTCAAGCAAATGTTATTTCGCTTTTTAGCGAGGTTTATAACAATGTACCGGTTGATACCTGGCGTACGGGTTGGTCATCTGCTACATTTGAAGATGTATCCATAGCCGGCAATGCTGTGAAAAAATACACTACCCTTGATTTTGTAGGTATCGAAACGGTAGCCAACCAGATTAACGCAGCCGGCATGACGCATTTTCATATTGATGTTTGGTCAGCAGACTTTAGCTTTTTCGGTCTAAAATTGGTTGATTTTGGTGCGAATGGTGCCTTTGGTGGCGGTGATGATGTAGAGCATCAAGTCAACTTCAATATGCCAGCCACCGGGCAATGGATCAGTTATGATATACCCTTGAGCGACTTCATCGGGCTTACTACCCGAAACCATATCGCCCAGTTTATCTTGGTTGGACGACCTACTGGCGCCAATACTATTTATGTGGATAATTTGTATTTCCATAACTAATCCAAGCAGTTACTTTTTTTTAACAAGCTTATAAACTATACCATGAAGTATTATATTCCAAAATCTATGTATAGCCGTTTTTCCATCAGCATCCTATCAGCCGGCTTACTTCTCAGTCTATCTGGTTGTGAAGCAGATGAAGAACAGGTGCTTGAGCAACGCAACTGGCAACTGGTGTGGAGCGATGACTTCACCGGAACTGCCGGCGTCTCACCTGATCCAGCGAAATGGACTTATGACATCGGCACCGGAAGTAATGGCTGGGGAAATCAGGAATTGCAGTATTACACGAATCGCCCCGAAAATGTGGCATTGGATGGAGAAGGCAACCTGATAATCACGGCTAAAAAAGAAACATTTGCCGGTGCCCCGTTTACATCGGCTCGTATAAAAACCCAAGGGCTATTCACACAAGCTTACGGTAGAATTGAAGCCCGGCTGAAAACGCCTTACGGTCCAGGTTTATGGCCGGCTTTCTGGATGCTTGGTGACAATATTGATACGGAGGGCTGGCCGCAATGTGGGGAAATTGATATTATGGAATTGCGAGGACAAGAACCCAATATCATCAATGGTTCTGTGCATGGCCCGGGGTACTCAGGCGGAGCTGCCATTACTCAAAGCTTTTCATACACGAATATGCGATTTGATACCGATTTTCACCTTTTTGCCATAGAGTGGGGCGAAGATTATATTGACTATTTTGTTGATGAAACATTGTATCAACGCATCACCCCAGCTGATCTGTCTGGCGAATGGGTGTTTGACCGTCCTTTTTTCATCATTTTGAACGTAGCAGTAGGTGGAAATTATGTAGGATTTCCGACCTCACAAACACCATTTCCACAACAGATGACGATAGATTATGTACGCGCCTATCGGGAAGTAAACTGATTTTTATTGATCGCTGAAAGCAAGGCATCATGTTCCTTAAAGATGGGAATGATTTATACCAGTAACAATGAAACAAGAAAGGGCAAACATAAAATTGAGTTTTGTAAAAATCAATGGGGAACAATTTTATAAGATTTCGGATATAGACGAACTGCGTCCGTTTTTTATGAGTATCGTCAGTGATTCCAATCACTGGATGTTTATTTCCAGCAATGGGGGCCTAACCGCAGGTAGAAAAAACGCTGAATATGCTTTATTCCCCTATTACACCGATGATAAGATTACGGAGTCGGCAGAAAATACTGGCAGCAAATCTATCTTTCAGGTGTTGAAGAAAAATGAAGTTGTAGTTTGGGAGCCGTTTTCTTTTCGCGGTGCAGGAAAATTTATCATACAAAGAAATTTGTATAAAAGCGCCTACAATAACAAAATCCTATTTGAAGAGATCAACCATGATTTAGGTTTAACTTTTCAGTACCAGTGGAATTCCAGCGATGTATTTGGTTTTGTAAAAAAATCCAAACTGATCAACCATTCCAACGATTATCAGAAAATAATTGTACTGGACGGCATCCAGAATATCGTTCCGTGTGGTGTGAATAGTGACCTTCAGAACAGCGCCAGCAATTTGACCGATGCCTATAAGCGCAGCGAATTGGAGCAAGAATCGGGCTTGGGTATTTATGCGCTCAGCGCCATTATTGTTGATAAAGCCGAGCCAAGCGAAGCCCTCCGCGCTAATGTGGCATTTTCAATTGGCTTGGAAAAGCCGCAATACTTATTGTCTTCGTTGCAATTAAAAAGATTCCGAGCTTGTCAAAACATCACGCAGGAGGTTGATGTAAAAGGCGAGAAAGGAGCTTACTTTGTACATGCTACAATCGAACTCCCGCCAGGTACTGAAAAAGAGTGGATGTTGGTTGCAAATGTGAATCAAAATCACAGTGCTATCATAAGCCTGGTTGAAACCATAAAAAGCAATACCGATCTGAGCAAGCGCATTAGAGAAGACATCGAACTGGGTACCGAAAATCTGGTAAAATTGGTTGCTGCCGCTGATGGATTGCAGTATAGTGAAGATGCACTCCGCGACTCCCGTCACTTTTCAAATGTGTTGTTCAATATCATGCGTGGCGGGATTTTTGATGAGAACTACCAAATAGAACGGTGGGATTTCCTCAAATACCTGGAAAATGCAAATCGCCTCGTTTTTGCCAATCACAAGGAAGCGCTGCGGCTACTGCCGGACAAATTCCCCTTGCAAGTGTTAAAAACACAGTTGCAGGATAGTGAAGACCCCGATTTTATCCGACTAAATACGGAATACCTGCCTTTAAAATTCAGCCGAAGACACGGCGATCCTTCTCGCCCCTGGAATAAGTTCTCAATCAATACCCGAAGTGAGGTGGATGGTTCCAAGATACTGGACTACGAGGGAAATTGGCGCGATATCTTTCAAAACTGGGAAGCGCTTGCCCATTCTTATCCTGCCTTTATCGAGGGGATGATTTTTAAATTTCTCAACGCTTCCACATTCGATGGTTATAATCCATATCGGGTGACAAAGGATGGCTTCGACTGGGAAGTCATAGAGCACGATGACCCCTGGTCTTATATCGGATATTGGGGGGATCACCAGGTTATTTACCTGTTGAAATTTTTGGAATTCGCGTCCAACTACTACCCAGAACTGCTACCCAACCTTTTAGATAAAGAATATTTGGTGTATGCAAATGTGCCCTACAAGATTAAACCCTATCGGGATATACTCAAAAATCCAAAAGATACGATAGCGTTTGATTTTGAATTGGATAAAAAGATCAGGGTGCAAAGAAGTGAACTCGGGGCGGATGGCGCTTTGCTACAGGATAAAAATGGACAGGTGCTGCATGTAAACCTGGTGGAAAAAATACTGGCTATTACGCTCTCAAAGCTCTCCAACTTTATACCAGAAGGGGGCATCTGGATGAATACGCAACGGCCAGAGTGGAACGACGCGAACAATGCGCTGGTCGGAAACGGTGTGTCCATGGTTACCCTGTATTATTTAAGACGGTTTATGCAGTTTTTTGATAAACTGCTTATGCAAACTAAGCTGGAGCAGGTAAACATCTCCGACGAGTTGGCGGAATGCTACACCCAGATAGGTTATGCACTGCTGGAAAATCAAGCCTTGCTGAATGGAAAAATCAGCGATTATGAGCGCAAAAAGCTATTAGATCGCTTGGGTCATGCCGCCAGCGATTTCCGTTGGCAGGTCTATGAACAGGGGTTCGGTGGAACGAAGCGCGCCATTGATCTGGATGGATTGCGCCAGTTTGTATCGCTTTCACTTACATTTATCACTCATTCGATAAAGGCCAATCAACGACAGGATCACCTGTATCATGGATACAATTTAATGTCATCGGGCGATGATTTCGTTGCGGTTGCTCATCTGAACGAAATGCTGGAAGGGCAAGTAGCCGCACTCAGCGCATGGTGTCTTTCTGTGGAGGCAAGTTTGAAACTATTGGAAGCGCTAAGATCGAGCTCAATGTACCGAAGCGACCAGCACAGCTACATGCTTTATCCAAACAAACAATTACCTGGTTTTTTGCAAAAAAATACGATTTCCAGCGAACTATTAGCTCAATACGAGATTTTGGAAAAACTTTCGAATAACAACTATGCCACGATCCTTGAAAAGGATGTTTTAGGGAATTATCATTTTAATGGAAACTTCAGAAATGCAAACGATCTGGAAGCTGCGCTGGACGATGTACAGGGGGCAGAGCCAGCACTCAAAGATGCCTTGCTCCGACTCTTCGAAGCGGTGTTCCACCACAAAGCTTTCACCGGAAGAAGTGGAACATTCTTCGGTTACGAAGGCTTAGGTTCTATCTATTGGCACATGGTGTCCAAACTGCGGTTGGCTGTGCTGGAAACGATCATCAATGCCCAAACGGAACAAGCTGACGAGGCATTAGTTAAAAAGCTACTGGCTCATTACTACGAGATCGCGGAAGGGATTGGTGTTCACAAATCGCCGGAATTATACGGTGCCTTTCCTACCGACCCTTATTCCCACACGCCGCTTGGCAAAGGTGCTCAACAACCTGGTATGACTGGACAAGTGAAGGAGGATATTTTATGCAGGCTCGGCGAATTGGGCGTTCGGGTACAAAACGGGCAACTACACTTGCAACCCAGCTTACTACAGAAAAATGAATTCTTAAAATCGCCCAAAACTATCGGCTATTTCGATATAAGCGGCACGTCCAGACAAATTGTTGTAGGCGCGAACGCCTTGTTTTTTACCTATTGCCAGGTGCCGGTAATTTATATCCTATCCGAGCAAGAAGGGCTCTCGATACTTTATGAAAACGGGCAAATTGAACAGTCTGAACAGTTGCTTTTGAACGCGGAAGTCAGCAGGAAAATATGGAGTAGGAGTGGCGCGATTCAGCAAGTAAATGTATTTATAAACCAGGATCATTTGTTGTGTTAATGTATCATAAAACATTTATTATACTGTGAATTAAATTTTGTAATCTGATCAGGCTCATTTTAGAAATGTGCCAGATTTATAAGGATCAAAAACCTTTATTAGACAACTAAATTCACAACATACTTATTCTAAAATATATGTTTTTTGGTGTAAATCATTGGTTTTCAAAATAATTAATTTTTAATAATCAATAGCTAAAACAGATTTGATGCGTATAAAACAAATTTTATTCATACTCGTGCTAAGTATCGTGGTCGTACATTGTAACTCTTCAAAAAAAATATGGCATGCAGTCATTTATGAAACGGCTGCAGGAGGAAACAAACTGCAAGAACTAAAAGCCGCCGCAGCTGCGTCATCTGCTTTGGAAATTGTGGTAAAACCGGAAGAAACCTATCAAAAAATCCTTGGTTTTGGCGGCGCTTTCACAGAGAGCTCGGCTTACTTGCTCAATCGGCTCAGCAAAGAAAATCAGTCCAAAATAATAGAGGCTTACTTTAGCGAGGCAGGCGCTAATTATTCATTGACCAGAACACATATCAATTCCTGCGATTTTTCGTTAGGGCAATATTCCTATGCGCCGGTTCCTGATGACAAAGCCCTTGAGCACTTTTCTGTTGAAGAGGATCAAGAAGATCTAATTCCGATGATAAAAAAAGCCAAAGCGGTATCCAAGTCCGGGTTCAAAATTATTGCCTCACCCTGGACAGCACCACCCTGGATGAAAGACAACAAGCACTGGGTCGGTGGAAAATTATTGCCGGAATACCGCGAAACTTGGGCGCTGTTTTTTTCAAAATACATAAAAGCGTATCAAAAAGAAGGCATTGATATCTGGGGAATTACTGTGGAAAACGAACCGCATGGCAATGGTGACAACTGGGAGAGCATGCTCTTCACACCTCAGGAAATGACCGATTTTGTTCAGTATTACTTGGGCCCTAAGTTGGAACAGGAAGGCTTGGCAGGTGTAAAAATATTAGGCTACGACCAAAACCGAGCCGAACTGAAAGCTTGGGTGGACGAAATGTTTAAGGACGAAAACACGGCAAAATATTTTGCCGGTACAGCCATTCATTGGTACGAAAGCACCTACGATTATTTTCCAGATGCCCTGCAATATGCACACAAAAAGGCACCCGACAAACACCTAATTCAAACGGAAGCATGTGTAGATGCAGAAGTGCCCAAATGGAACGACGATGCCTGGTATTGGAGCAAAGAAGCAACAGATTGGGGCTGGGACTGGGCACCCGAAAATCAAAAATACCTGCACCCGAAATACGTGCCGGTGTTCCGTTATGCGCGGGATATTATTGGCTGCCTCAACAATTATGTTGATGGTTGGATTGACTGGAATATGGTGTTGGACAGACAAGGCGGGCCCAACTGGTTCAAAAACTGGTGCGTCGCGCCGGTTATCGTAGACCCCGAAAATGATGCCGTTTATTTCACGCCGCTCTATTACACAATGGCGCATTTCAGCAAATTCATTCGCCCCGATGCCGTTCGGATCGGTTTTGAAAACCCCGACAAAGACTTGATGATAACCGCCGCCAAAAATACAGATGGCTCTGTCGCTATGATCGTATTTAATCCGGGCGATCAAGAAAAACTATTGAAAATAAACCTGGAAGGGCAAGATTTTTATACAAAAATTAGTGCAAAAGCGCTTCAAACTGTGGTATTCAATCAAGTAAATTAAAGAAAATGGCACATTACCAAACAGCAGCAAAAGACAGAGTACCGGCAATTCAGAAAGCTGCTTTCGGTGCCGGCCATCTGGTAAATAATTTATTGCCCGGATCCTTGGGCATATTTTCATTTTTTCTACTCACTGCATTTGGGATGGATCCTTTTCTGGCAGGTTTACTCGGCGGCTTACCAAGAATTTACGATGCCATATCCGATCCAATCATGGGTTATATCTCCGACAATACCAAATCCAGATGGGGGCGCAGAAAACCGTATATTTTTGCTGGCGCCATATTGAGCGGGGGGTTTTTTGCCTTATTGTGGCAGCTCAACCCGGAAAACTCTCAGCAATACAATTTTTGGTATTTTTTGATTTTTTCAATCATCTATTTGACTGGGAATACCATCTTCTCCACGCCTCTGATTGGTCTGGGCTATGAAATGACCTCCGATTACAACGAACGCACCCGCCTGATGGGCTTTTCCCAAACGATTAGCCAGATCGCCTGGATGATCGTTCCCTGGTTTTGGGTGATTATTGCCAATCCAAACTTATTTGAGACCCAAGCAGAGGGGGTGCAAAAACTTTCTTTAGTGGTGGGGATGATTTGCCTACTTCTGGGTATTTTACCAGCCTTATTTTGTAAGGAAATAGATCAAACCAACCTGCAAAACAGGGATGATATTACTTTGAAAAATTTGCTGAAGAATATGAAAGGCTTGATTCGGAACATGATACTTATCGCAAAAAATAAGCCATTCATGCGACTCTGTGGCGCTACCTTCCTGGTATTTAATGGCTTTCAAATGGTGGCATCTTTCAGCTATTTTATTATCGTATTCTATTTATTTAATGGACAATATGAAGCTGCAGGCAATTGGCCTGCCTGGTTTTCCACGATCAGCGCCTTCGCTACCGCGTTTTTGATTATCCCAATCATCACCTGGATGTCAAACAAATGGGGCAAACGAAAAGCTTTTATCATTTCTACCGCCATTTCTATCGTTGGCTATATTTTAAAATGGTGGGGGTTTTCTCCAGAAAATCCCTTGCTAATGTTTATCCCTGTGCCGTTGATCGCATTTGGAATCGGCGGTTTGTTCACGCTTATGATGTCAATGACAGCGGATGTATGTGATCTGGACGAACTAAACAACGGCATGCCGAGAAAAGAAGGAACTTTTGGAGCCATCTATTGGTGGATGGTGAAGCTGGGGCAAGGGCTGGCGCTGGTGTTGGGCGGCCTGGTACTGAAAGTAGTGGGGTTTGATCAAAATGCCTCTATCCAGGCTGCAGATACGATTATCAAACTACGGCTTGCGGATATTTCTATCCCTGCTATTACAGCCGCATTAGCCATTTTGGTAATGTGGAACTATGACTTGACAGAAGAAAAAGCCCGCGAAATCAAAGAGGAACTCGTCAGCAGGAGAGGTGAATTATAATTAAATTCTAAATAAGATGTCTTATAGAGCAGAACGATACCAGTCTCTGGCCAATGTCAATACAGAGCATTACCTCGCTGGGGTCTCCCAGGAGGAAATTCAAGATTTGTTTCTCGAAATCTTAAATAATGGCGTACATGGCTTTTGCTTTAGCATGTATGCAGAAGGGCAGAAACCGGGCGATAACATTTCGGCAGAACAAATCAGACGACGTATGCAAATTCTAAAACCGCATACGCAAGGGGTTCGATCCTTTTCCTGTACGGAAGATAATGACCTTATTCCAAAAATTGCCAAAGAATTCGGTTTAAAAACGATGGTTGGCGCATGGCTCGGCAAGGACCCCCAAGTAAACGAACGGGAAGCAAACGGCTTGATTGAATTAGCAAAAGAAGGGCTGGTTGACATTGCCGCGGTAGGAAATGAAGTACTGTACCGAAACGATTTATCGGAAGAAGAACTGTTGCATTTCATCTATCGGGTGAAGCAAGCTATTCCGGAGATACCGGTCGGTTATGTAGATGCCTATTATGAATTTTCTCATCGCCCGAAAATCACGGAAGCCTGCGATTTGATCCTAGCTAATTGCTATCCGTTTTGGGAAGGCTGTCCATTCGAAAATTCACTGGATTATCTGAAAAAAATGTATCGCCAAGCAGTAGAGGCTGGAAACGGTAAAAAAGTAATTATCACAGAAACCGGCTGGCCAAGCCAGGGTGAAAATCTGAAAGGCGCAATACCTTCGGAACAAAACGCACTGGCCTATTTTATTAATACCCAAATGTGGGCAATTGACGAGGATGTGGAAGTATTCTATTTTTCTTCATTTGATGAATCCTGGAAAGTAGGTGCAGAAGGGACGGTTGGTGCTTACTGGGGGATTTGGGATAAAGATGAAAAATTAAAATTCCAAAACAGATGAACGCCTTTACTGCTATAGGATTAGCGCCAGCGAAGGGGATATGTTATTCGGGGTTTCGAGAGGGGCAAATGCCAGGAGGAATCTATCCGACTTATGATGAGGTAAAAGAAGACTTGCAGTTGTTGCAGCCTCATTGGAAATACCTCAGGCTCTATGATGTAGATCAGCACAGTGAAACCGTTCTGGAAGTCATAAAACAAGAAAAGCTGGATTTGAGGATTATGCTCGGTGCTTATATCGAAGCGGAAATGAACAATTTTGGCTGCCCCTGGGGCGGCGGCGTGTATTCGGAAGCACAGTTAGTCCTTAATCGAAGAAATAATGCCCAAAAAATTCATAAACTCATAAAACTCGCGAATCAGTACCCTGAAATAATTTTTTCTCTTTCCGTGGGTAACGAAGCCTGTGTTGATTGGACGGATCATTATGTGTCTGTTAATCAAGTCATTGAATACGCAAAAAGTGTAAAGGAAGTAACGAAACAACCCATTACCTATTGCGAAAACTATGTGCCCTGGCTAAGCAAATTAAAGCCCTTGGCTGCTGTCGTAGATTTTATTTCAATACATACCTACCCTGTTTGGGAATACAAAAAAATCCATGAATCGCTGGAGTATACGAAGGAAAACTACGATGCTGTCGCTCAGCTGTACCCAGATAAGCCGGTGGTGATTACGGAAGCTGGCTGGGCAACAAACTCAAACGGAAGGGGAATTGCCCCTGAACACGTCAGCGAAGAAAATCAAAAAATATATTATGAAGACTTGATGTGCTGGACGGCAGCGCAAAATATACCTACTTTCTTCTTTGAGGCTTTTGATGAATCCTGGAAAGGTTCTCCCGAACCGCTTGAGCCAGAGAAACACTGGGGTGTTTTCTATATTAATCGAACGCCCAAAAAAGTGATGGAATCAATTTTTAATACCAACTAACAACGCAACAGTTCGTCTTTAAAAATTTTCATTATGAAATATTTTACAACTATTTTAATGTTTTAGCGGCTATTTAGATGCAGATTCAACCCACAACGGGCGCTCTTGTACCGCCTATAAGAAATACATCGGATGTAATTGCAATATGTGGCGATGCTTATTCAAACATTGCGGGTATTAACTATATGGATATTCCCTTCAATCCAGGACAATGGACTAGCCTGAATTTGCCCCAAAGCGCCTTTGCTCAACTTTTCGCAAGGTGGAGGGTTGTACTACTTATTCCGACTTTGCTGCGTGGCTATCAATACTTTGATTTCAGAGAAAATTTCAAAATTTGAATAAAATCGCCGACGAGATTCTGAATTATATTGGGTCGGATTATATTTTTCTCCAAATGAAATTTAGTTTTACAACAAAGCTACTTGTTCCAGAAATAATTTTAGTATTGATATATTTATTTCGGCTTAAACAAAAGTCCATTTTATGGCTACTCCTGTTCGGTCTTCAAGCACTTCATGCGCAAAAGATCGCTGAGAAAGGTGTACCCTGGATTGATAATTACAGCCCTGCGCATTATAAAAACCATGGAAAAATTTGGGATATAGCCTCTGCCAAAAACGGTATCATCTACATGGCAGGCAATGCCGGCTTACTGGAATACGATGGACAAACCTGGAATCAATTTAAAGGAAGCGAGGGGTACACACGTTCCTTGTCGGTAGTCAACGATTCGCTTATTTATTCGGGTTCGGATTTGGATTTCGGGGTATGGAATAAAAATAAGTACGGGCAATTCGTATATACCTCTTTGTATCCCTTTAGCAAAAATCCAAATGAAGAAAACGAAGAATTTTGGGATGTATTCTGTACCAAAGACTATGTCGTATTTGTCTCGTTTACGAACATTTATGTTTACAAAAACAAACAACTCACAAAAATTGCGGCACCTACGCGATTTTCAGGTAGTTTTCAAAATAAGGATAAAATATACCTGACAGACAAGAAAAATGGACTCTATGTATTCGATGGAATGACGCTAAAGCTGCTGTTTGAATATCCCAATGAAGTTCCGCTTCAGATTGCTGGCGTATTTGAAACCCCAAACGGCTTGATCCTCGTAACCAAATACAATGGCTTGTTTTTATGGCACGACGGAAAGCTGTCTCCACTGAACAATGCCGTTTCCGGCTCTTTGAAAGAGGATCAGGTATTTTGCTCTATGCAAATAGACAATTCCTATTACGCCTTCGGAACCATACTCAACGGATTGTATATCACGGACCTGGATGGCCATATCATACAGCATATTAACAGGAAAAACGGATTGCTGAACAATACCATTCTGAGTATGCACTATGCAGCCAATGGCATGATTTGGCTCGGAATGGATTATGGTATCGCTGCCATCCATTTATACAACAACATTACTTATTTTATTGATTATCAAGGATATTACGGGAGTGGACAATCTGCTTTACTCTATAAGGATCAATTTTACTTGGGTACAAACCAGGGATTGTACCATGCCAAATGGGAAGCACTCAACAATTATGTAAACACAAAACCATTCTCCCTTATTCAAGGCTCGGAAGGGCAAGTCTGGACGATAGGGGAACTCGATGGTACGATTTTATGCGGACACGACAAGGGCTTGTTCACGGTATCGGGGCATGCACTACAATCCGTTCATAATGAACCCGGTGTATGGAATTTTATTCGATACAAAAACGAGTACCTGCTTACTGGAAATTACAATGGGATTTCGGTTTTCAAAATAGAGGGCGGCAAATACACCTTTCTAAAAAAATTAGCACTCATCTTAGGCTCTTGCAATCAATTACTCAACGAAAAAGACAATATCTTTTGGGTGAATATCCCAAATTACGGTTTAATACGCTTTGAACTGGACGATGATTTTTATCCGCAAAACAGAATCATTTTTCCGGCAGCTTCCTTCGCCGGAGGGGCATTGTACCTGCTGAAAGATGAACGAGGAATAAACCTTTTGAGCAATAGATACCGATATTGGTATGATCCGGTTAAAAAAGAGTTCGTTCAGCAAGGCATCAACAAGGTACCTGAAAATATCGTCGGGCTGCCCGATGCCATATATACGACGACCCCGCTCGATACCAATTTCCAGTTTTATCCAATTTATAATGGCTTTGCACTTGTACAGGCATCAGCAGTTCCTAAAAGAAGTAATAGGTCCTTATTACTCATCCGAAAAATAGAAGTATTCAATAACCTGACCAGGCAATTGATTCCATGGAATGCATCCATCCCGTATTCACTTAATAATCTGAGTATCCAATATATTATTCCACATGAAAGTCAGGCGTTGTATCAATACCAACTCAATAATTTTTCGAAAGAATGGAGTGATTGGACAACAAACACCACTGTTGATTTCCTGAACCTTTGGGAAGGTAGCTACACACTAAAAATAAGAGGTAAAGTGGACGGGAAAGTTTCTAATACAACCGAAGTCACTTTCCAAATCGCACCGCCCTGGTACCGCAGCAACTTAGCATATTTAGCTTATACTGCACTGGTGATTTTGCTATTTTTCCTTATACGAGCATGGCAAAATCTTCGATTGCGCGCGCAAAAGAAAATCCTGCAGGAACAAGAACAGAATGCTTTGCAAGAACAGGCTGAAAAGTACAAACAGGAAGCCTTGCTCCTACAGCAACAGCAATTGGAGCAAGAACAACAGCTTTTGAAACAGCAGATTAAACAAAAAAAAATAGAATTGGCGAAGCAATCTCGAGATAACGAGAATAAAAATCGGCTATTACGCCTATTGAAAGAAAAAATAGATGAAATACAGCATGAAGCCGTAACAAGCAAATTGCATTGGATGGAAATAAAACGCTTATTAGATTTACATCTGGAAACAACAGATAGCAAAATCTTTGAAATTCAAATAGATGATTTGTACCAGGCGTTTTTTCAAAAAATGAGGGAACAATTCCCTGATTTATCTTTATATGACCTTCGCTTATGTGCCTACCTGAAAATGGGATTGAACTCCAAAGAAATTTCAGAAATCCTAAATATACTGCCATCAAGTATAAATGTCAGTCGCTCGCGGTTGCGAAAAAAACTCAATCTACGTCATGATCAAGATTTATATAGTTATCTCAATCAACTGGGGTGAAGCTTGCTCAGGCGTGGTGGACAAGATTTCACTCGCCATTACGCCAAACTGCCGTTAAGTGCTACTTTTCTTCGCTCCCATTTGCCAACGACTTCACCGTCGTATCTAACTCTTGTGCTTCGCCTTATCGGAATATATGCTGATCCAAAGGCTCGCCACCAATGCAATCATAGATAGTATTCCTAAATAACTGCTCCGATTGTTCGTCCATGATGAATTATTAAAATCAATGGACAACAGATTCAACAAGATCAGAAGTGCACTGATAATCAAAAGTGCAATTTTTACCTTTTTCATTTTATGATAGATTTAATTTAATGATTCAATTTCGCCAATCGCCTTGCGGGTACATTTCATAATGATGTCTTGTAAGTCTGCACCCTTGCCACGAAGAGGGTCTATTACTTTTATCAATTGCGTCCGTAATTCAAATAATTCTTCTCTGTTGAATTTTTTTGAGGCTTTTACCAATTCCAATTTCATCAATTCCTCTTGTTGATTTTGTTTGGGATTATGCACTCCATTTAATTCAGAGCATTGATTGCACACTCCATTTTTATTTACCAATGCACAACGGTGGTCAAAAATCTCTGTCATTGTTTTTCTTGCGTCAATGAGTAAGTGTTTTACAACGCCTTCCGTCTTTTCAAGTATCAGACAAATGTCATGCACCGAAAAATCATAAATGTCTTTTAAGATTAGAGCCACTTGGTTTTCTATGGGCAAAGTTTTTGAAATACAAGTAAAGCAAAAGTCAATGTGTTCTTTCATTTCGTAAGCACCTTCACCGATTGTATAACTAACAAAGTTAATAGCATCATATACATCTTTATTACTTAATGCCAATGCCTTGGATTGGTCTTGTGCATCGGGTGTCCAGCGTTTGTATTTCTTTAAGTGGTCGTATGCCAAATGTGTAGCAATGGTAAATACCCAAGTTTTTAAGGAAGATGTACCTTTAAACGTAGCAATTTTGTCAAATGCTTTTACAAAAGTATCGTGTGTTAAATCATCTGCATCGTTTCTATCTGTAAGTAGCCGATACAGATACGATTTCAATTGGGTTTGAAACTCCGAAAAGAGTTTTTGAAAAGCATTAATGTTTCCATTCAACGCTTCTTTAAGTGTATTATCGTTTTGCATTTTTTAGTTCTTTTAGAATGAGTTCATAAGATTTCAAAGCAAATGCTTTCCAGTATTCTTTGTGTTCATAAGGCACAGTTGCCCAATTATTCATCGGTTTGCCTTTGTCGCCCGGATTAAAAATCTCACAACCGCTTAAACTCAGAGCATCGTTTACTCCTTTTTTGTCCAATTTAAAAACCATTGCATTTTCAGAGTTTTTATCAAAAAACAGGAAAGGCTTTTTGCCTACTTTAAAACATTTCCAACCAAACATATTTCCTGCTTTTGCATCCATTATGCCTTTGCCAATCTCGGTATAAAGTTGTTCCGCTTTATTCATTGTTTAAAGTTCGTGATTTAATTTTTGATTACGACAAATCCGATTGCTTTTCCGCTTTCCAGTATTTGGTGAGCCGCTGCAATTTCGGGAAGAGAAAATATTTGGTGTATATGTGGATTTATCAGTTTAGTTAACACTAATTGTTGCAATTCATCAAAATCTTTTTGAAATCGGTTCAGATTGTTCTTTTTGCTGTCCAATATGCCAAAGAAAGAAGCAGACTTGCCATTTGGCAATACATTCCAAATCGCTAATTTCATCATCATCAACCCAAAGTCAAGACCAAAGCCAATAAAGTTGAAAAACGTTTTCTTGCTAATTTTTTTGCCAGATGTAAACACCGCACAGGTAATGAGTTTTCCACTTTTTTTAAGCAAACGAAATGAATGATTGAAACTTCTTTGATTGGTGAAATCAACAGCGGCATCAAAACCATCACCTGCGTTTAATTTAAGCGATTGAAAATAATTTGAGTTGGTATAATCAATTGCAATCACATTTTGCGAATTAAGAAAATCAATTTTTGAGGTAGAGGAAGTAGCAACAACTTTAATGTTTTTAAGTTTGCAAAGTTGTATTAAAGTAGTGCCTATTGCCCCTGCCCCACCGTGAATAAGAAAACTGTCGCCACTTTTTAAGTTTAGCGATTTGAAAATTTGGAAAGCAGTCATACCAGTCATTACCAAACAAGCAGCTTTTTCCGCATTTATTTCTTTGTTCACTTTTAATAAGCTATTTTCCTTGCGACTAATGTAATCGGCATTACCTCCTGTCATACAAACATCTGCCACACGGTCGCCAATATTCCATTTGGTTACATTGCTTCCAATGGCTTCAATGCAACCAACAAAATCGTAACCTAATGTAAAAGGTGGTTTTTCTTTAAGCAAAGGATAAATGCCTTTACGTATAATAATGTCTGTTGCCGAAACGGTAGATGCTTCTATTTTTATCAAAACCTCATTGGGTTTTAGTTCGGGCAAATGATCTTCAGTAGAAATCTGAATTTCATTTGCCGAACCAAATTGTTTTATAGTTGCTTTTCTTCTCTCCATTTTATCCGATTATGCGATTATCTTTTGCAAATGCACCTGCGTACATTAACGCTGCACCGCACATGGTTATATCTCTTATTGCCCCAATGACAGATTTAAAATCGCCACCTGCTGCACCCGGAATGTGAACAAGAATTACAAATAAAAATAAGCACAAGGCTAAAAGCACAGCCGCTAACTTGTCGTATTTTTTGATAATGGCACTAAGGGTGAAAGCAAAAAAGCAAACGCCCACAAAATATACCCAAAATGCGGGAAATGGAAGCCACTTGGGAACATATGGCAAACTAAATTCTAATGGTCCGAAATGTAAGAAGCCAAAGATTGCGAAAGGAAGTATGAAAAACCATTTTCCTAATTTGATGATATGATTCATTTATTTCTGTTTTAAGGTTAGCAATTAAATAACGGACATATTTCCAAAATCTACATCCATAATGTGGCTATTGAACACTGCACCTGCATCACTTACCAAAAAAGCGGCGGCGTCTGCCATACTTTTTAATGATAGTGGTTTGCCCAATAAAGAAGGACTTTGCATTCTTCCAAATTCCTCTATTGAAATGCCCATTGCCTTGGCATTAGCCACAGAGGTTTCTTGAATGGTTCGTGTTTCGGGCATAGCCGTTGGGTTGATGCATATCACTTTAATGCCCGCTTGTCCGAACTCGGCAGCCATAACCCTTGTCAAGCCTTCAATAGCAGTGCAAGAAGCGGTAACACCAGCCATAAAAGGCAATTTTAGTCTTGATAAACTGGCGGTAAGTGTTAGTATTGTTCCCTGTGATCGGCTTTGCATCATATATTTTGCAGCGATTCGTGAAGTTAGAAATTGCGAGCCTACGTGCAAATGGATGGGCTTCATAAACTGCTCGAAGGAAATTTGGGTGGTGTAAGTGCCGTAATCACTTTCGCTTGGTCTTGCCCCAATTCCGTTGAATACAATGTCCAATTTTCCATTGTCCGCTACAATTTTTTGGATGTAGTTTTCAATTTCGCCTTCATTCATGGCATCCACCTGTGCTGCTTCTGCCCAGCCACCATCTTGTTTAATTGTATCTGCCAATTTTTTTACGGCTTCAATGTTTCGAGCGGATACATACACTTTTGCTCCGTGTCGGGCAAATGATTGAGCAACCGCACCTGCAATTGCTCCAGAAGCAGCAAAAACAGCGGCTACCTTGTTGTTGAGATTTGTCATAAGAGTATCTTTTTGTTGTTGATACCCTTTTGACTGTTGAGCCGCTCAAAACGGTCGGGAATTTGGAAAAAAATTTGTCAGACTACTGAATGTCAGGGTGGTGGGTGGGCTTTGGGTGTAGTCGGGCAAAATAAAAAGTTGCCTTAAAAGCGTTGGCTTTTGTGTCGGCTTGCAATTCTTTTAATTTCGCACAGGATTGTGCATTTTATTTTCCTTTTCACTGTCTGCAGAGCACAAAACCTCGCCTATTGCAAAGGTGCTGTTCGCGGGGTGTACTATTCCTTTAAAATTTTCCATGTCTGTTTATTCGTTCCGTCTGTCAGTACAATAAAATAAATACCAGCATTTGGAAGTTGTATTTTTTTTACCAAATCAGAATTTGAATATATTAATGAACCCATTGCGTTGTAAATATGAATCGTTGTTTTATTGCTTGCTAAACCGGTTATGAATATTTCATTTTTAGTTGGATTAGGAAATATTTTAATGGATGACAAGGGATTGTTTTGATCAGTTATTCCAACTACTGTATTAAGACTACCCCTTTGAGTGTAAAAGATGGTATCGCCTTTTCCTGTGAGTTTAGAAATGTTGTAGGTGGCACGCATAATACCATCATTGCCAACTTTAAAGTTATGTAATGCTGTTTCACTACTTAAATGGTCGCACAAGAACTCCTGATTACTTATAATGGGTGTTCCTGTATTTTGTATATAAACCGCTTTAAGGTCTGCTTGTGGATTATTAGGAATATTTCCAAAATCCATTTCATCTTTCCAGGTGCACCAAACATAATTATTGGTATAGTCATAAGCGGTTTTGATTAAATGACTTCGGATATTAGTAGTAGATAGTTGTAGTGGGGCAGACCAAGTAATACCCCCATTGAGGGAATATTGATACATAATATTCGCATTATAATCTGGGAAAGTGTTATTGTGATAAACATGATAAAATACGTGTAGAACCCCGTTTCTATCAACAACCACATTTGGGTCCCACTGATCATCGTCGCTATTATTTAATCCACTACCTGCCACTGTAAACACAGTATTCCACGTTGCTCCGCCGTCGTAACTTAATCGTCCTTTTACATCCCAGTTCCAACCATTCGGATATCCCATGCCTGGATTTGTGTTATGATATCCATTCACATTTTCTCTCCAGGCAATCATTATAGTATCATGGGCTGAGCCCCCAAAATCAGCCACCGGAAATGCAGCATGATAATTATTACCCTGAGACAATAATGTTGTTGTAAATGTATTTCCGCCATCGGTAGAACGGGCATACCAGCAAGTTGATTTTATCCCTGAGCTGTAGTTTTGGTGGTTACCCTGTTGCCACATGAGGTGAATTCTATTTTTTCGGTCAACGGTGATTTGCGAAAATTGAACGGTATCAGAAGCAGTTTGGGTCTTTGTGTTTATGGTGTATGTGTTTACCCATGAACTGCCATTATGTTTTGCAAACCCGAGAGAGAAACTTCCTGATTTCCAGGCAATGTATATGTTGTCGTTTTGGTCAATATCAGCAGTAATGGTGGATAGTCCATTAACAGCAGGAGCATAGAGCGTCCCTGGGCTAGTCCAGGAATTACCGCCATCGGATGATTGTATCCATTTATTTTGTCCACCTTGTCTGTAAAAAATGATAACAGTCCCATCGGATTTTACAACAACATTATTTGCAACAGAACCACTCAGGTTGTTTGTCGTGGAAGTAGCAGCCGGCTTTGGAGATTGATACCAATTGGCGTCAACTCCGTGGTTAGATGTTTGTGCAATTGAACTGTTTATTAGCCAACTGCAGATTAGGATATTCAATATTTTTTTCATTTCAGCTATTTTTTCACCGTTGGACTGTCAATTTCGAAAAAAGTTTAATCAGCATACCCGCTGACGGTTTGCCGCTTGCCGTAGTGAGAGGATTTCGGAGCACAAAACGCTAAGTTTGTAAATCAGTCTGTCTGATGCAAAACCCTTATTATGGGCAGGCCCTTTTATCACTGGTGTTTTGGTTCAGATAACTCAAAATACTCACTCTTTGTCTTGTTTAACGCTTCTGATATTTTGTTGAAATTTCCTTCGGTTGGTTTTAGGTTTACATACTTATCAACAATTGTTCTGTGTCGGTAAATAACAAATGTATTTTCTACTTTTGGGTTGATGCGGTTTAGGGTCGCTTCGCTTTCGCTATCTGCAAAAGAAGGAACAAAAGTCAAAGCAATTTTCTGAAGTCCTAATTGCATACCGATTTTTTCAAGCTCTGTTTGTCGGGATTGCTTATTATAGTTTTTTGAATTTCCGTAAACGAAATAGGCTTTCAGGTATTTCTCCCTTTTTATGCTTTCATCATCCAAATAGTTGAGCCATTTTTTTGTTTCTTCCCAATTGGGATGGTCTCCTACAAAATAAACAATACCGTGATACCTGCCATATTTACAAACAGGACAAGTTCTCGTCCCTTTGTCGGGTCCAAAAGCGTGGTAGGGCATAAACGAAGGTTGGTCTTCTCCGATATTTAAACCTGACTGATTTTCTATATTATTTTTTGCAGGATAGTGAGGAATATTCAACCCGAGCACAATATTATGCTCGGCAATCTGAATATCCTTGTCCAATACAACTCGTAAAATTTCCGTTCCCGCTCTATCTTTCTTACCATGCTTCTTTTTGTGTTTTAGGTATAGTGGGTCATCATCAAAATACAAATCAGCAAAATATTCATTTTTAATATCAGGCTCTTTAATTGATAAATGAATATGCTGCGGTATATCTTGCTCAGGATATGGTGCAGGCCGTGAGGTTTTTATTTTGTAATACCCATTTTCGTCCGACTTCACCCAGCCTCTATACTTGCCGTGTTCTTTTACCTCTTCGGGGGTTTCGCTATTTGATGAATACAAACCTTTATCGTCTGTGTGCCAATAGTAAATGATAACATCGGCGGCAGGTGTCTTACCATCAAGCTGATATACTTTGCCCGTCAGGATAAGTTTCTGCTTACCCTCTGTCCAACCAAGACTCGTATGCTCTGATGCTATTTTTTCAGGCATTCCCACATACATCAATTCGCAACCTTCACAACCACCTCCAATTATTTGATTCGTATTTGATTTGGGTGTAATTTGGCTTTGTTGGTTGGTGTTTGTCTGTCCGTTACAACTTGACAGTAAGTTAATAAGAATTATAAAAAAGCTGAAGTGATTTCGTAAATTCATAATTTATTCTGTTTATTATTCTTAATATATTTTCAACGCTACATTTCCTTTTTTTCTACCCGTATCCACATACCTGTGGGCTTCCACGATTTCGTCCAAAGTATAAGTTTTATCAATAGTAGCCTTTAACATCCCTTTCTCAAAAATCTCTTTCAGTTGTTGCAATTGCCAAATAGTTTCAGAAGCATAACCCTTACTTACACTTACATACACACCTTCATTATGCAACAGATGTTTGCATTGTTTGGCTGAATATTTTCCTACGGCATCAAAGATGATATCAAACTTTTTTGAAAGATGTGTCAGCTCTTCTTTGTCATAAAGTATGATGTCATGAACACCTAATTCTTTCACTAATTTTTGACCGCCAGAACTGCATACTGCGGTTACATGAGCATTGTAATAATTTGCTATCTGAATGGCAGCAATTCCAACGGAACCTGTTGTACCCAAAATGAGTGCTTTGGCCTTAGCCTTATCCACAATTTTTGCTTTAGATAAATAATACAATGCGGTTTGTCCGCCAAAAATGATAGCAGCCGCTTCTTCGAAACTTGCATTGTTGGGCATTTGGAGCACATTACTGTTTTGATGAATAGCAATGTACTCGGCATGAGTCCCAAAATTAAATCCGGTCATTCCAAACACTTTATCACCTGCTTTAAATCTGGAAACCTTACTCCCTATTTGCTCAACTACTCCTGAAAAGACAGTGCCTAAAATCGATTTTCTTGGTTTTGAAATGCCCAATACCAGCCGCATGATGATTTTCAACAATCCAGTAACATCAAGGCTTCGTACTCTTACATCACCTGAGTTTAATACCGATGCCATTATTTTGACGAGAATTTCATTGTTTTTCGGAACGGGTTTAGTTACTTCCTGAACTTGTATTACTTCAGGACTACCGTATGAGGTACAAATGGCTGCCTTCATGTTGTTGGGTGTACTTAGAAATTAAAGCCAAAATGAAGTCCTGGCTCTCCGAAGATGAATTTAGACCATTTATCATCTTTCTGCTTAAACCCATCGGGCAATTTTGTGTGATAAGCACGATGCGTGATTGCAATGGATGGTTGAATAAAAAATCTGTCTTTGAAAACTTTAATATGATAACCCGTTCGGTAGGTATTAAAAATCTGAGATCCATTGTCAATTTTAATGCCTTCGTCATTTACAAATTTTTGAAAGGTTGGCATCACATTCAGCTCGGTATAGATACCTTTCCAAAAAAATCGTTGATACGAGATGGCAAGGCCATATTCACGAACATAGCCTGGAAATTTTTCTTCTTCCGTGCCATATGCATCGTTAAAAAACGGATGAATACCATTGGGCCAGGCATATTTCCATGTTTTGGGTTCTAGTGCAATTACGTCTTTACCTGAAAGCCGATACCCGATATTGAGTTGAACGAAGTCGGGCGGATTCGTGGGAGCCAGATTACCCAATAAAAACAAGGTGCTGCCAACAAACCAACGCTTGTGCGTGCTGTCCAACTGATCATATTGCGCCTTTAACTGTAAGCTGCCCGCTAGCGCTAGGACAAGTCCAAACCAAAAACTTCCCTTTTGCATATCTTTGTGAGTTAATGTTTAATGATACTGCAAAAGTAGATTGGCGAGAGGCAATTATTCGTTCACTTAAGTTAAGAAATGACTTTACGCTTTGTCTTTTTTTAAAATCCTGGCTCTTAGTCTGCTCAACGATTGTGGTGTAATTCCTAAATAACTCGCCAATTGGTGCTGCGGAACTCGTTGAATCAGGTCGGGTCTTTTCTGTAATAAATTCAGGTAGCGTTGTTGAGGGGAGGAAGTCTTGAATTCGTCAAAGTCTATTTGTTGTTTGGCTAATTGTTCTTCGGACATCATTCGGCACAGGGTTTCAAACTTTGGAAATTTACTATTTACTTTAGCTTCTATATCGGAATTTGAAATGGTAATGATGCTGTCTTCAACACAACTGATAAAATATTCAGAAGGAGTATTATTCAGAACACAATGGGGTGTCAGACCTTCCATTTCCGTGTAGAAAGCGGTTGTTTTTTCTTCTCCGTCTATTATGTAGAATGCCCGAATGCAACCCTTTAAAACAAAGAAACTTTCCTTCGTTTTTTGTCCTTCTTTGAGTAAAATGGTTCCCTTCTTCACTGAGCGAAAAATGTCTAAAGAGATGATTGCATTCTTCTCTTCGTCTGTCAGCGATACATATTTTGCTAAAAAGTCAAATAATATGTCTTGCATGATTTCATCTTGTTTCGGTTGTTTACACTTGCCACCAATGTTTTCGGGCAGATTTCGGAGTATCCCGAAGCTTTGGGATCAACCAGCACTGAACTTGAATAGAAGCATCCCGATAGCTATCAGGGCACATCACCCCGCCTGACGAAAAAAAACCGTGTTAGTGGCTTGCCCGATTTAGTGCAGTGGTCTTTTTTTGATCATTCCTCCCTTTGTGTCTTTTATTGAGTGTTGCACGACAAATGCGGTAGCGTCAATTTTTTCAATTTCTAGTAACAATTTTGTAACTTCTAATCTTGTAATAACACAAAATAAAACTTTCCCTTCTTCTCCAAATTCACCACGAGAACCAAACCCTCTGTCTGATTTGAATGCGGTTACCCCTCGTCCCAAATTCTTTGTTATATGGTGCTTGATTTCTTCCGCTTTTTCCGAAACAATAATTACTCCTAAATATTCTTCAATTCCATTTAATACAAAATCTACAGTCTTTGATGCGGATAAATATGTAAGCATTGAATACATTGCAGTTTCTATACCGACTAGAAATATGGCTGAACAAAACAATAAAATATTGAAAACAGCAATAAAATCGCCAACTGTTAAACTACTTTTTCTACTTATTGTTATCGCTAATACTTCTGTTCCGTCAATTACTCCACCTCCACGAATTGTAAGTCCAATGCCTGCTCCCAAGAAAAAGCCACCAAACAAAGAAATAAGTAATTTGTCGCTTGTTATGTCGGGCAAAGTTAGGAAGTAAACTAAAATTGCTAATGCTAAAATTGCAATAATACTTTTAATAGCAAACTCAATTGAAATTTGCTTGGCACCAATAATAATAAACGGTAGGTTCACTAAAATGATAAGGTAGGAAAGCTCTATTTTAGTTAGCATTTCTAATAAAAGTGAAACCCCCATTGCTCCACCGTCCAAAAAATTATTGGGCAATATAAAGCCTTTAAATCCAATAGAAGCCATAGAAACGCCCAAAATGATAAATATTGCATCTTTTAAATGCCTCCTAAAAGCAATGTTAAATGGCATTTTTTTTAAATTTATTCATATCTCTTATCTTCAAGTTCTTTTATTCGCCTGTTCAAATGTCTAATATCCTCTTCCCCTAAGCTGCCACCATTTTAAGGTAGAGTCTATGATTAATTTGCTCTAATTCATCCGGTGTCAGATAGTCGATAGAACTATGAGGCCGGAGCGTATTGTAAATGACACGCCATTCCTGTATTTGGTTATTGAGCGCTGGAATGCTTTTGAACCACTCCAGATTCAGACATTCTGTTCTGAGTGTTCCATTCAATCGTTCGATCAATCCATTCTGAGAGGGCTTTCCCGGTTGAATGAACTTTAACTCAATTTGATGGTCATCCGTCCATTTTTCTAAACGGGCGGAGATGAACTCCGGACCATTATCGCAGCGGATATATGCAGGTACGCCGCTGTATTCCACTATTTTATCGAGTACTTCGACCAGGGTTTTGGCACAAATACTGGCGTAGGCTTCTGGCCATAAGGCTTTTCGAGAATACTCGTCCATGATATGGATGATGCGAACTTTTTCCTGACCAGGACCAACTACCCAATCGCTCACAAAGTCCATAGCCCAGCCCTCATTGATCCTGCCAGGAGCCAATAGATTCTGGTATTCCCGTTTGATTTTGGAGCGTTTGGGTGGAAGCCGTAGATGCAAACCCGCTGCTTTCCATATCCGATATACCCGTTTATGGTTCTAGGGATGCCCCTGGCGGGGTAAATAATGAAACACCATCCAAAAGCCCCGGGCTACAAAACGTTTGGTTACCCTATGTAATAACCCTGGGCTTGCCACTTTTTTAGCATCTCGTATCCGTGCTGTAAAAGGTCATGATCCAGGCTTAACTCCGCATACATTTTCTTAAGCCGTGCATTCTCTTCTTCCAATTCCTTCAATCGCCGTTTGTCCTCGTCTTGTTCTACTGCTAGTTCCTTTTTCCATTTGTAAAAGGTGGCCGGACTAATCTGATGTTTAGGACAGATTGCTTCTACAGATTGACCAGCGTCTTGCTCCGCCAGGATCGCTAAGCGTTGGGATTCGGTAAAACTACTTTGACGCATTTCCAAATTTTTTGAAAGTTAGAAAATTTTTGACTAACTCTCTACTTTTATGTGGTTGCGCTGTTTGGGAAGAGGACACGATTGTTCGATGAATTTAACTGTATTTAATGTTTGTCATTTAAATATGATTTAAACGTTTTAGATAGCAAAAGAAGTGCTCCCATTCCGCCTATTATCGCTATAAATTTTGCGATAGCGAAAAGGAGATCAATTATTCTTATTGAACTATCTAATATTTGTTTTCTCCCTATTGTCGTACTACCTGAATTATTAATCTCTTCGAGGATGCCTTGTTTGAAGTATGTTAATAAAGAATATAAAAATAAAAGGAAAATGATGAAGAATACTACTCTTCAAATTTCTTTTTTAACGATTGTTTGTTTTTTATTTCTACTCATGATTAATTGTTGAAATAAGATTATTTTATTTTTATCATTGGTACAAATTCAGACATAATCTCTACTTGTTGTTGAAGCGATTTTCCTTTAAGACTGATACCAACAGGCAAGGACTTATTTGGCGCTATTTTACTTAGAAACTCTGCAATATACTTGCTTTTGATAGCATAAGAAATATTATCAACATCAGGGCTAATTATTTTAGAAGTGTTAATGCCAATCAAATTTCCTGACATATCAAGTAAGGGGCCGCCTGAATTTCCTGGTTGAATTGGTACGGACAGGGTATACATAGATGGATCATTACGTATACCAGTAGTCGCCGAAACTATGCCCGAAGTCACTTTTATCTCGCTTCCATATTCAAAAGCCTTTGGAAAACCAAGAGCATATACTTTGGTGCCAGAACTAATTTCAGTTGTTGAAAGTTTGTATGGTAACGCTGGAAAGGCAGTAAATTCAGGATCAATAATTTGTATTACAGCAATATCCACAATAGGGTCTTGATCTACTACTACACATTTATATTTACGCGTACTCTTTTTCCCATTTATCTCAATTTCAATTTCTGAGGCACCTTCTACTACATGACGATTGGTAACAATTAAACCTGAAGTATGTATCACAAAGCCGCTACCATTCCCACGCCAATTATCACCAAGATAGGGATTAAAATCTTCTGGCTGCTTAGGCGCGGGTTGTGGCGGCTGCGTACATACTATCTTATGTATAGACCACTTGGATTGTTCTTGATTCTGCCAGTAAAAAAAACTGCCACCAGTATCAATCCAAAAAATTTGACGACCACTGTTCTGGTCGTCTGCGATAATTTGAATTGTAGGAGACATATCAACTTTCCAGCCCCCAGTAGTCCAATACTGTTTGCCTACGTCTACAATACCTATCTGATAATATCCTTTAAGGTAGAACTTATTTGAATAATCGCTGTACCAAAAGGTGAAATCAGGTCGAAGTTCAAACTCGGCATAACCATCATTTGAACGCCAGCAAAACTGTACTTCTTCTGCATAATTGATAGGCTCAGGCGAGTCTAATGGACGTGCTGCGGGATTATTATTACCGTTGTTTTTACCTTTATTATTGGTATTATTTTTTTCCATATCTCGAATTGCCTCCAATGTTAAATTTCGCTGTTCAGGTTGAACCGCTGGCATTTGTTGGACTGGTAAGCAACCACTGAGTAATAGAAAGCAAAATAGTAATTGTTGAAATATTTTTTGCATGTGATGTATTTTTTTAATTCTCTATGGATTTCATCAACGTTTTTGGGCTTCGCGTTCGGGCGGATTTCGGAGCACAAAACTGTCAATACACCACAAAAGTTGATGCGAGGTAGAGTGTTCAATTAACCACTGAACCCGCTTTTTTGCCAAACGCATGTTAGCAGTAGTTTTTCTTCTTGTTAATGTTGTCAACTTAAATTATTTTTAATTTGTTTTTTTAACTCTGGTAAAACCTTTTGTTCGAACCATTTGTTTTTCAATTGCCAAATATTATTTCTCGGTGAAGGATGTGGTAAAGGAAAGTATTTTGGTAAATAATCTTTGAAATTCTGAACAGTTTCTGCCAATGTATTTTTGGCATTGTTGCCCAAATAATAATTTTGAGCATATTTTCCAATAAGTAAAATGAGTTTCACGTTAGGCATTAGTGCCAATAATTTCTCATGCCACAATGGTGCACATTCAGGTCGTGGTGGTAAGTCTCCATTTTTGCCGATTCCAGGATAACAAAATCCCCTTGGCATTAAAGCAACGATGTCAGCATTATAAAATGTTGGTTTGTCTATGCCTAACCAGTTTCGCAAGTTGTCTCCGCTTTTGTCGTTCCATGGAATACCACTATCATGAACAATTCGTCCTGGTGCTTGACCAATGATAATAAGTTTACTTTTTTGACTCGCTGCAACAATAGGATTAACGCCATCTTTAAGATGATGTTCGCACTCTTTACAGTTTCTTATTTGTCGTAAAAGACTGTCCATTGTTCTGTCGTTATATAATTACCGCTGTTAGTGGCTGGGCTTTTTTGTTTTCTGTCCGTTAACAACATTTTTTATCTTGCTGAATTGGTGGACAAGGAACACTTCCGTAGCTACAATAAACGCAACAGTCGCCTTGTTTCGGTTTAAGAACTTGTTTACAATTTTCACATTCGTAAAAATATTGACAAGCGTCTGTCGGCATAGTTTCTTCTTTTTTGTGTCCGCAGTCGGGGCAAGTGATTGTTGATTGCAGTATTATGTTCATTTTATTTCTTTCTTGTCGGTTACTGTATAGCCTGTTTTTGCAATGGCTTGTTCTATTTCTTGAATGTCTGTTTTTGTTCTGTCAAACTCCACGATTGCGTTTCCTTTTTCGTATGAAACAGTGGTGTTAAGTATTCCTGTTAGTTTATTCACTTCTTGGTTTACGTGTTCTTCGCAACCTGTGCAAGTCATTCCGCTGATAGTAAATTCTGCTGTCTGAATGTTCGCTTGTTCAGTTGCAATTGATTGTTTCTCTGTCTTAGGGAAAAAGATATGTGCATAGGTCGGAAACGCAAGCATAAGTCCTGCAAAAACGGTTACGACACCTAAAAATGTTTTTGTCTGAATGAATGGCGTTTTTTCTTTCGTGTCACAATTGCAGTCCACTTGTTTCTGTTGTTTTAGTTTCTGATACCAAGCAAATCCAAGCACCAAAGCTGTCAAGCCGATAAAATATTGCTAAAATACAAAGTTTCAAAAAAAACCGATTTTGTCTGTCGGGTTGTGTCGTCATAGCCTTGCCACTAACGGTAGCACTCGCACCAACCGTCGTCTGCGTTGGCGTTGGCTGCGGTTGGCGTTGAGTGCTTTGTTAGCTGCATTTTTTTCAATGTATAACTGCAAACCCTATATGAACATTACCTGTCTGCTTGTCCATGTAGAGTTCGCGTTCCTTTGTAGTGCCATGACAGGTATTAGGCGAACAAAATAATGACCCACCTGCCAAGCGAATATGGTCATTATTTTGGGTGGAAGTAATCTCCCAAACATTGCCTAAAACATTCACACTTTTTGCCGATGTGATAGAACCATTATAGTCTGTAATAACTTTTCTTTTATCATCTTCAATTAAAAGCCAATATTCATCGTAGGTAGGGAGTCGGGTGCCCGACCATTTGCAGTAAGCCATAGCATCATTGTAACTAACTTGAGTTATAGGTAAGTCGGCTGATTCTGGCTCATTTTTACCGTCCGGTTTTCTCCAATTAGCTCCCACAACCTTATAAAAATTGAATACGTCTGTCTGAACAATTGACCATCCAAATTTTTCGGCATCAGTAATATATCCAGTATTTTTTACAAACTTATCAAACTGACTATACGTAACAACTTCAAGTTTTTCTTTTGAATTTGGTGATTCTATTCGACAGGACAACATTGCTAGGACTACAAATACCAACACCAAATTTATGTTATTCGCCTTCATCTCTATTATAATTCTTTACCGGGTATTATTATTCGTCAGCCATATTTACCATCTACTGACCACTTTAACTTGGGTCTTTGGGTTTTTATCATCATTAGGGTCAATTGCAATATTTTCATTCACTTCTACAAGGATTGGAATACCCGATTGTTTCAGGCAAAGATCAATGTTGTTTTCACTATCACCTAAGTCCGCCAATTTGAAAGGCGTTACCTTAATCGTGTCAGAACCATCAACTAAGGTGACTATAAAATCATCTTTTTCATTCTCCCCGAGTTCTTTGCCATTTACCGCTCTTACGCCTCCAGACCAGACTGCTTTTACCACCATTTTTGTTTCTTCTTTCGGACAGTCACAACCTTTACCCTTCTCTATATAAGGGTAGTTTTCATCAATAGTAAAATACTCAGCATAGCTCAAAACAGGTCCTTCTTCTAAAGGAATTACCTCAACGGTCTGCCCCTTAAAGTTTTGTCCCGTTCTTGCCATCAAATCGCCTACCACTTCAACGGAGACCGCTGGATTATCAGGATAATTGCCATATTCCCCAATTAGAAGCACCGTTCTCAATTCAAATTCTTCGTTGGCAGGAAAAAAGCTCGCTGCTTCTACGATAAAGACTTTTCCATTTTTGGTAGTGACCGCAAAGTCAGCACCTTGCAGGGTTTTCGGGTCTAATTCATGTGAAAATACGAGGGGCATTCCATCTTTTCCTTGTGCTTTTCGGTATATGGCTCGGGCTCGGAAAGTCAAGCCATTGTCTAATCCGAAAAAAGCAGTTAATATTTTAATATCTCGTTTTTTATCTATTTCAGGAGTTACGCACTAAATAAAGCAAAAAAAAGTAATAACTTTACAGGATGCG
>CAZGJN010000012.1:12827-86829 GCA_964526645.1 uncultured Saprospiraceae bacterium | reverse complement strand
CCTTCAGAAGCACTACCTGTCGCTCCGCCATTACCGGATAACGCCGGGCATTATCCACCACTGCAAGGTGATCGGTGTCCTTGCCATACAAAACGGTTAGATTAAAAGCCTGTTCTGTCTCCGAGAGGATATGATGTTCTGCATAATTGGCAATAGCATCAATAAAAAAGGCTTCCGCTCCGTGCAAAAAATAGACTGGATGGTACTTCTGCTGCTTGAAATCTTTTAGAATATCCTGGTACGTCATGCTACAAATATACCACAAATAATGCTGTCTGACGCATTTCTAAGATGTGCCAGGTTTATGGGATTCTGAAATTTTCATCAAATAGCTAAATTCACAATATATTAATATCGAATTCCCACTTTTTTATAAATAAAATGCAAGAGCCAGGCAGGTCCAATTAATAAAAACTGTAAGTCTTCAAAAAAAGAGGGTTTTTTTCCTTCAATTTTGTGTCCAATAAATTGCCCGATCCAGGCTACAGCGAAAATAACTAAGGAGATAATAGCCAACTGAGCAGATTGCTGCCCCACAGCCTGATAAATCGCATGGTTGCCCAACAGCATCAGCCCACCGATTATCACAAAACCTAAAAACATAGGAATGGACAACCGCAGGTAGTACAAAAGTGCCAAGCCCAGGAAAATGGCAGCCCAATTGGTAAACAAACCCTTTGCGGCAAAAGGAAAGGGGATCGCAAAAATTAATCCAAATAAGCTAAACATAATGGAAGGGACACAAACCCAATGAATCAGCTTATTGGTAGTATTTTGATGGCTTTCGCCATATTTGTCAAGAAACCATTGCATTGTCTTCGCCATAATTTTGCAATTTATAATTTGGAAGAGTTGTAAAACTATAAAATAACCCGCTGAAATGAATAAAAAATCCAAGAATAAATTTGTTGGCCCTGCTTTTTTAGTGCGGAAAGATTTCCAGAGCCATCTCAGAGGCAATTCCAAATTCTTGTAAATCTAAGGAGCTATTTTCTCCTATTTCGTTGAAATACACTACCATATTTTCCGTAGGCATATTGCCGGTAAGGTCATCCTTTGCCATCGGGCAGCCGCCGAATCCCTTGATGGCACCATCAAATCGCCGGCAGCCGCTTTCATACGCTGCCACGATTTTTTCCCGCCAATTGTGGGGCAGGGTATGCAGGTGCGCGCCGAATTCGATGTCGGGATAAGCAGGAATCAGATTGCTAAATAAGTAGCTGATACTCTGGGGCGTAGCAACCCCAATGGTATCGGAAAGTTGAAATATTTTGATCCCCAATGTATAAAGTTCATCCACCCATTTTTGTGCAATTTCCACATTCCAGGGATCGCCATAGGGATTGCCAAAGCCCATCGAAATATAAATGACCAATTTTTTATTAGCCCGCAGGCAAATATCTTGAATTTCATTGACTCGAGCCAGCGATTCCTCGATAGTTGCATTGGTGTTGCGCAGTTGAAAGGTTTCAGAGATGGAAAAAGGATAACCCAGATAGGTGATTTCGTCAAATTGTGCAGCATCCTCCGCGCCGCGTTGATTGGCAACAATAGCGAGTAGTTTGGCGCTTTTGCCGGGCAGGTCTAATTGGCGAAGCACCGCTGCGGTATCTTGCATTTGAGGAATTGCCTTGGGCGACACAAAGCTCCCAAAGTCAATGCTATCAAATCCTACCCGAAGTAATTGGTTGATGTAGCGCGCCTTGGATGCGGTAGGAATAAAGTCTTTCAAACCCTGCATTGCATCGCGAGGGCATTCTATTATTTTCACCATGGGTGGATAGGGCTTTTATGTTTTAAAACGATTTGAGTTGCTACAAAAATAAGAAATGCTTACCAAACTTGCGTTGCAACAACCTTTTGCTATGCCTCGCTGTTTTTTTTGCAAAAACGAGCTTTATGTTCAAAAACAAAGGATTGGTCACTTTGGTTGGCTTTCTGCTGGCAGGAATTGGTTTTCTGGCGCTGGTCTTAAGTATCGTGGGTTTGCAATTGTCTTTTCTTACCTGGATTGACAGCCCAGGCAAGTTGTTTGGTTTTGTGATCCGACTGGTGTTTATCATAGCAGGCGCGGTATTGGTTTACCTTGCCCAGTCGGATTTCAAAGGCGAAAATCCCGTTTAAAATTCAATGCAAAACCAGCATTTTTCGGGTGGCTGTATTGCGCCCTGTTTCTAAAGTGTAATACAAAACCCCTGCAGGCAATGGTTGCTCGATCCGAATTTCGTGGTAGCCGGCGGCGTAGTTGCCTTGCTGCGTTGTTATGATCCTGCCATTCGGTGCAAAAATTGTAAGCTTCGCTGTTTCGCCTTTCGGCAAATAAAAGCCAATCGTACTGAGTCCTCGAGAAGGGTTAGGTACGTTTTGGTATAATTGAAAACCGGTATTTTCCTGGTCAAATTGAAGTTGTATGGGCAATATGGCACCTGTTTTGTCATAGGCTTCCGCCCTTGTGAGCTTTGAATTGATTTGGAGCCAATCACTTGGGTGCCCTGTTTTTTTAGCGCTAAAAATTAGAGAAAACAAGCGTTCACTTGGGTTAGCCGTTTGATTGTCATCCCAACTAAAGCTGATGATTCCACGCGCTGCAAATGACAAGCCGATGTGCGCCTCCGAGGCGATGCCTTCTTCCACATCCAAGTATTCCAAAGCTTTTGTATCAAAATCCAAAGTGAATTGACAGCCCTGAATGTCATCCAAAGCAGCATAGACATCCAATTGGTAGGTGTCGCCTGACTGAACTAAAGGGTTTTTAGCTTGCAAAGTAAAATTGTAGGGCGATCTATTGCCTACTACATTAGCAAAACCATCCAAATTGGCATCCCCAATTTTGACCGCGACGAAGTCTGCATTGTTTATGTTCTCATTTTGAAAATCCACTGCAATGCTTTCGGGAAATGGCTGCTGCCAGGGATTGGCGGGATTTGGAAAAACGTATTTTCGATCCACAAACCGCCAGCTGGTATTGTCGGCAAATTCAACATCAATTCCCAGAATTATTTTGCGCAACAGGATGATATCAAGGGTAGAAACAGAGTTGGATTTATTGACATCTGCAGCGATAATTTTATACGGGGAGTCCAATTTTTTTGTACCCAGAATGTGCTGGCTGATAGCGATAATATCGAGCGTGGAAACGCCGAGCAGGTGCTCCTCGTCAAAGCTCGGAACGATGTTGAATTTTCCTTGTTCCAGCGCATCAAAATGGTATTGCCCCTGTTGGTTTGTGATAGTACTGTTGGCTGAGCCGCCAAATTTTACCGATACATTGCTCACGGGTACTTCATTTTCTGTGAGGATAAGCCCGGCGATCGTGCCGCCTCCAAAACAAGCATTGGCGAGATTGTCTTGCACTAATACATAGGTTCGGCAAAAATCGCGGTTGGGGCCACCACGCGTACCATCGGGTTGAAGCGCTTTGGGATTGTTGGCGCTATCCCAGGCATGAATTTCAATATCTACACCCGGAAAATCACTACAAGTGAGAACCAGGCTGGTTTGGTTGATATTAGGCGGGCTTCCCACTTTGTTGATGGAATATCGAATTGGCTCAGTACAATCCGAAATATTGCTGGCAATGAAATCCGTAGCCCAAATCGTGACTGCCCCCTTGTCCAATTGACCATCGCCATTGACATCGGCGGCAGGTTCTACCGGCATTAATGCTGCAGCCAAACCATCAATACAAATAGGCGCAGGCGCTTTGCAATCTGCTACTTTAAAAGGCACTTTTGTAGTAGCGGTATTGCCACATCCATCGGTAGCTCGTATTTCTACTATATGTTCGCCAATTGGGTAACGCCCCTCAAAACGTAGTTTGGGATATTGCCCTTTGATCGGGGTGCCCGGCACCACTACCATGTCCACGCTATCCCGATACAAATCAACAATCACCGTAAAATCAATATCATCGGGCGTACAGTTTTCAAAAATGATAAATGGCACATCTACCTCGCCGGCGCAATCATCCAAATTGCTACAAAAAGTAGGTGTGGCTGAAAAAAACATTTCAGGAGGGGTCTTGTCGTGTACTTTTATAATCTGGGTATATTGCCAGTAGCCAACCGAATTGGAACGCCGCCAATAGCCCTTAGGATTAGTGTTACCATCGCAATTGGTCTTTTTAATAGATTGGGCGGGGTCAGCATCCAGTTCATTATCATTTCGATCAATAAATGCCGGTTGATTATGCTTATCCCCTGGTCGGCGTAGTACAAGCACTTTTTCATCTCCAGGTATGTCGTCGCAGTCTTCATCGCGATTAATTATTACCGGACTGGAAAAGCCATCGTATTCGCACCAGTTGATTACCCTGAAAGTACGAAATACTTTATAACAATCAGGATTATCCGCTGAAAAACGCTCATCCGTCACACTGACAGCCAATAAATCACAAGCCAGTTGATTCAACTCAATGACAGTATCCAATGCAATCTCACAATCGCCGCTTACATCCGCCGGAAAGGTGATTTCATAGTTGTGCTCTTTTGTAATCCTGATAACCTGACTACAAGAAGAAGACAGGTTGCCCGAAAGGTCTTTTGCATGGGCAATCCGAGTGATGCTGCCTACGCCGCAATTGTCGCGGGCATCTATAATGGTATCGTGAACAATATTCGCTGTGCAGTTATCAATTGCTGTAAATCGCCCGAAGAGTTGATTCATCAAAGTGGTATCCTTTACAGAAAGCGTTTGAAGGGAATAAGCTTTGGAATCTATACAGGAGATGCTTACATCTACTGGCGATTGGCAGGCGGGTCTGGTCTTATCTTCTACCACCAGCATGAGCCAGCAAGTATTCTGATTATCGGTAAAAGTCCGCCGGCAGTAGCCAAACTGCGAGAGCGTATCACCAGGGATGCCATTCATATTGCCATCGTCCCACACGCGCAATTCTACCTGCACAGGCTGTGCCAGATCGCAACAGAGTACATCTACAGCAGTTGACCAGGGGGTGTGGTAAATATTTTTAGCTACATTGAAGAATGGATCAATATCTATACCTGTGGCAGCTTCAAAGGCTGCCTTACAATCGGGCTTTACTTCGCGCCGTACTTCCAATCGAATGGGGCTACAGCCATCGTAGCTATTTTCATCCAAATCAGAAGCATAAACTTTCGTGCTGCTGCCATTGCCGAGGGAAATATTGACCAGATCGTCGCATTGTGCCAGTGGCTGGCTCAAATCCACTACCTCAAACCAACAATCCTGAATGCCTTCATTGCCGCAATCATCTGCAGCTCGGTACCGAAAGCGATGCAAACCTTTGGGCACATCCAAAACTAAATCGCCTGCTTTTTTGCCGGTAGCAATGCTGCGCTCCTGGGTTTCGTAACCAATTAAAATTCCTTGCAAATTGTATTGAGGAACAAGGTTTTGCGTTATCACATCCACCGAAAGTTCCCAGTTGGAGCAATTATCTATAATCGTATCCGGTGCAGGAATAAACAGACCGGCACTGCAATTGAAAGGGCCAGTCGAAAAAGTAGGAATACAATCCCAGGGGTCTTCAGGTATCGGGCAGACAATTGCAGGTGGCGTGAAATCTCCTACCTTCACCGTTTGGTTGTAAATAAAATTTTCACCGGGATTGCACCAGTTGTAAATCGTCCATTCCCGTAAGAATTTACTGCCTTTTTCACAAACCTGTACAAAAGCTTTGTCGGTATAAATTGCCGATAAGTTGCAATAGGTATTTTTCAAATCAATAAACCCAAAAGCCGTTCGCAAAAAAGGATAGCCCGTAATGGAAGGATGCGGATGGCCGGAAGAATCCACCGGATAAGACTCATCGCATTCCAGATAGGCAGTAAAATGTGGTAAGATCAAGTCATTTACACCTGGCTTGCGAATCGTAATGGTTTGGGTGCAAGCGCTACTGTTGCCTGGTGCATCTTTTGCTGTAAAAGTCCTTTTTATCAAAATATTGCCACAGTTGGTGAACTCATTTTCCAGGACATCCGACACGCAAATTTCTATTGGCGTACAATCCGAAACCGCCGCCCCTTGCATGGCCCACGCCAGCCCCTTGTGCGGAAAGCCCGTTATTTGGAGTGTTTTTTTCAGTGCTTCGCTTATTTCGAGGATATTGCCCTCTGCATCTGTTTTATAGCAGGGTGTATTCGCCAGCAAAAGGCGTTTGTAATCTTCGCATACCAAATCCGTTTTCCAAGGCAACTGATATACGGGTTTTCCTTTTAAAATCTCAGCGGGCACTTGCACCGCAGGGTCTTTGAATACCAGCCATGCGTAAGGACCGGAGTCTTGCGGTTTCAGAGATGTGGTTACCAAATAATACGTTTCATTTTTTTTCAACTCCAGCGCAAGCCGAATAGCGGGGTAATCACCATTATCCAACCAGGGAATCTGTTCTTGTATAAAAGGAAATTGCAACCACCAATCTCCAGGCACATTCACCAGATTTTGGCTTGCACCAAAAGCAATGATATTCTGGCAAGGATGCGCAGGCACGAAACTGCTCTGGAAAATAGCACCAACCCCCCAGAGAGCATTTTGAAAATCAGAAAGCAACACAAAAGTGTAAATCCCATCCGTCGCTACCTGAAAAGCAGTCGTATCAAAATTAAAAGTTGCCATTGGAGGAGCGCTCGTCGCCGAAGTCCAGCAAGGATGTACCTGGGGCAGAAAGTTGGCATCTTCTGGCGCGAGTGTGCCGGTCAAGATTGTAGCGGCGTAAGGAAGTATGCCGATTTGCGTATTGGCAGGACAAGTAAGATCGGGCGGCAACTTGTCTTCGAGAAGCACCTTAGCCCAGCAATTTTTACCTTCTGCCGTTATTTTAACACTTAAAACAGTCCCAATTTGCGAAGCAGGTATAGGATTAGGAAGGAGAAGACCATCAGGAGCATACACCTCCATTGTCAGGTCAGGATAACAATCGCCAATATCCCCCTCGAGCAGCATGTCACCGGTCAGCAAGGTTTCGCAATCGCCATTTGCAGAGACCCGCACCGTGTCATTACAAGCGAAAGGCGGACAATCCAGCCGTATCTCTCGTGCTAAATTTTCTTTTTTTACTGCTTTCCTTTTTGAAGTTGAGTCGTACACAGGGCTTTCTATTCCCAATGCAATCAAAAGCAAAGGAAATAGCCATGGGCTCAGGTATGTCCAATTTACCATGACTTGGGTCGTCTTATTGTTTCAAAATAGAGTTCTCTTGTCTCTCCGATACACTTGTTGTTGTTCCTTCGTGTGTTGTTTTTCTATCTTTTACCTTAAAACAAGTAGTCGAGTCGTTTATAATCAAAAATTCTATAAAATTTATAATCAGTCAATTAAAAAAATTATTATGCTTTTAATATGCTTGACTACCCATTAAAAAATATACTCTATTCATCATTGGTTTGCAGCGAAATCGTAAAAATCTGAAAATCAGAATGATCTCTACCGCCATTGTCTGTACCGCCATCATCCATCAATTGAATCGTGAGGCTTGCCGTTCCTACAGCAGCAGCCGAGGGCGTGAAAGTCAAAGTGCCATCTGGAGTGATTTGGGGTCCCTGCGCAAATAAGCCAGGATTCGTATTTTCAATAACGATAAATTGCAAAGTTTGTGCCAATTCATTTGGAGGTCCTGGAAGAATGCCAGTTGCCCAATTGGTGAATGTCTGCATTTCTGTGGTTGTTGGTATCAAAATATCGTTCCCTTTTATAAAAACCGGAGCGTCGTTTACAGGATTTATCTTAAAAAACAAGGTGTCCCGTGCCGAAGTATCTATGCCATTGTAGTTAGTTCCGCCATTGTCCATCAATTGCAAAATCAAAAAAGCGCTACCAATAGTGTCCGGCGCTACTTCGTACAGCAGTGTTCCATCTGCTTCAATTTGAGGCAATTGAACAAACAAGTTCGGATTAGAATTTTCTAATACCTTGAAAATCAATTGCTGGGCAGCTTCATTGTCAGCGCCAGTGTTGATGCCCGTAGCCCAGGGATTAATGCGCTGAAAACCAGCATCTTCCAGAATTTCCTGATGCTCGCCAGGGCTAAAAAAAGGAGGGTCATTCACCGGTTGCACTTGTATTCGAACTACGGCGGCGTGTTGGTTGCCATCATCATCTTCTACCTGAAACGTAAACTGATCAGCACCAAAATAGTGAGGTGAAGGCGTATAGGTAAGCGTAGCGCTGTTGGCAGATACCGGGTTGGGTGCCGAAAGTGTCCCCTGGTCAGCACCATTTAAAATCGTAAAGGTCAAGCCATCCCCATCTGGGTCCAAGCCTTTGAGATTGAGGCTGGTGGCGGTTTCTTCCAAGACATCAAAAATTTGTTGCGAAAGCGCTAAAGGCGTGCTTTTGAAAGAACCTTGTAAGAAGGCAGTATTGGGATCACCAACTCTGTTTAATTGCAAATCCAGGGCATCGCCTTCCCCTGTGTTGTTGATAGTCAAAGTGTAAGCAATGGTATCTCCAGGCTTGGCGGGGGTAGCAGCAGTGACATCCGAAAGAGTCATATTTAAGTCGGCTGCGCCAAAGCGCTGCCCAGTATTAATAGCGCCTGGCGTAGCCGTAGTGGAATTGCTCCAGATAAAATCAGAGAGCGCAGTGCCGCTACCAGTCAATTGCAGCGAAAGCCCCGCAGCCGTATTGTCATTTTCAAAAACGCCGATATCCTGGGTACTTAGCCCCTGTGCAGTGCCATTTGCAGCTACAAAACTGCTGCCATAGCTCAAAAAGTGTATTACGAAGCCTTTGTAAATCAGTGCTATAGCGCCATTACCGTCTTGGAGGTCGCCAATCTGTTTGGAATAAAAAGTAAAACCATTTTGGGAAACCCCTTCTGTAAAGGTGCTTAGCTCATGGGTGGCATACCAGGAGCCATTTGAGCCATTGTATAATTCAATCTGAATTTCCGCCAGTTCATTTTTATAATCGTGCCATATAGCAATTTCCACCAATTCATTGACATCGGCACCCGTGTTGTCGTAGTGCAATTCATTGACCCAAAGCTGCTGCGCGGCGGCTGTAGTAAGCCAATAGCCGCACAACACAATCAGCGCAATCCGCTGCAATAGGTTATCAGGACAAGTAAGATAGCCACAAGTAAGTGTATCCCATTTCATAAGCACTAATTTCCTTTCATTGCAAAATAGTATTGCAACAAAACGCAATAAAAGACTCAAACATATGACAAAATGCTCAAGGGAAAGCTTTCTCTTTTTTTCGGAAACCCAAGAACACAGGGCGAGGTAGCCGGGGGTAGCAAACAAAAGAAAGTGAACTGGGATCGTTCGCAAAGCAAAGATACATAAAATGTTTTATCAAATACCCCTTGTATTATCTTTTATACTTATCAATTGAATAAAATTTTGTTAAAGTCCGCTACAGAAAATGTTCTATTCTTAATTTTGGGCTGCTTTGGTTCAAAAAAATACCCAAACGATCATGAGAAATCTTTTTTTGTTGTTTGTTGCACTGCTTCCATTTTTTTCTTTCGCTCAAAAGTCCTACAAAATCGGCTGTATCGGCTTTTATAATTTTGAAAATCTCTTCGATACCTTGGATACGCCAGATAAAAACGACCTTGAATTTACACCGCAGGGCAGCTATCGGTACGATACAAAAATATACCAGGAAAAACTCCAGAACTTATCCAAAGTGGTGGCTGAGCTGGGGCTTGAGCTAACCCCTGATGGCATAGCGATACTGGGTACTGCCGAAATTGAAAATCGAAAGGTACTGGAAGACTTTGTGCAGCAGCCTGCCGTCAGAAATAGAAATTATCAAATTGTGCATTATGATTCGCCCGATGAAAGAGGCATTGACGTGGCACTGCTTTACAATCCTAAGTATTTCACCGTCACAGCGAGTCGCCCCATTCCGATGAAGGCATACAATAGCAATGACGAGCAGGATCGCACCCGCGATATTTTGTTTGTCTCGGGGATGTACGATGGAGAACCCCTACACCTCTTGGTCAACCACTGGCCCTCCCGCCGTGGTGGCGAGGCCGCTACGCAGCCGCTCCGAAATGCAGCAGCACTGATTTGCAAAAATATTTGTGATTCCCTGACGCAAGCAGACCCCAACGCCAAGGTCATCATCATGGGCGATTTGAACGACGATCCTTCCAGCCCAAGCTTGCGCGAAGTACTCAATGCCAAACAGAAAAAAGAACAGGTGGAAACCCGTGGCTTATTCAACCCCATGTGGGATTATTTCAAAAAAGGGATCGGTACGCTGGCTTATCAAGATGCCTGGAGCTTATTCGATCAGATAGTGCTCTCTTATGGTTTTGTCAATAAAAATGCCCCTGGCTATCAATATTATAAAGCGGTGGTGCACAACAAGCCTTATTTATGCCAACAAACGGGGCAATTTAAAGGCTATCCGTTTCGTACTTTCGCCGGCACGACGTATCTTGGAGGGTATAGCGACCACTTTCCGGTGTACGTTTATATTGTGAAACCAATCTAAGGCTTTTTATTTAAAAAAAGTGAGCATTGACCGCCAACCATTAGAATTAAACTCGGACTTTCAATATGTGCTGGATGCCCTGGAGAAACAGCGCAGACACTTGTTCGTCACAGGGCGTGCCGGTACTGGCAAATCTACCTTGCTGCAACTATTCAAGCATACCAGTCGAAAAAAAATGGTCGTCTTAGCTCCTACGGGGGTAGCCGCGCTCAATGTGGGGGGGCAAACCATCCACTCTTTTTTTGGTTTTCCTCCTCGCTTCATACCGCGTGCTGAAATCAAAAAACGCCGCGACCGCCGTTTGTACAAAAACCTCGAAGTGCTTGTGATAGATGAGATTTCAATGGTGCGCGCTGATTTACTGGACAATATAGATTACTTTTTGCGGCTCAATCGGGAAAGTAGCCAGCCATTTGGGGGGGTGCAGGTTGTTTTTTTCGGGGATTTGTTTCAATTGCCGCCCGTTATCGCCTCCGATTCTGAAGCACAACTTTTCCTTTCTTACTACGATTCTCCGTATTTTTTTTCTGCTAAAGTGTTTCAAGATGATTTTCAGGTGGAAATGATTGAATTGCGAAAAGTATATCGCCAGGAAAACAAACATTTTTTGAAACTACTCGATGCCGTGCGCCTCAATCGCATAGCGAGAGAAGAAATGGAAACGCTCAACAGCCGGTATTTGTCTGATTTTCAGTCACAGGATTTTTTTATCACGCTGACTGCCCGAAATAACCGCGCCAATGAAATTAATCAGCAGGAATTAAAAAAAATTCCACTCCCGGCAGAAACCTACCTCGCTACTGTCACGGGCGACTTTAACCCGCTGCTGTTTCCTACCGAAGCAGCCCTCCAACTCAAGCTGAATGCACAAGTGATGTTTATCAAAAATGACCCAAAAAAGCAGTTTGTCAATGGTACAATCGGCAAGATCGTCAAATTGGAAAAAGACCTGATCACCGTGATGGTCGAAGAAAAACAAGGAGAGCGGCGATATGTGGAAGCCGAGCCGATGGACTGGGAACTGGTACGATACAAACTCAACGACAAAGATACCTCACAAATAGACACCGAGGTGATCGGCACTTTCCGGCAATTACCGCTCAAGTTGGCTTGGGCAGTGACCATCCACAAATCACAGGGCAAAACCTTCGATAAAGTGATCATTGATATGGGAGTAGGCGCTTTCGAGCATGGGCAAACTTATGTAGCCCTCAGCCGATGCCGTACCCTGGAAGGCATTGTGCTTCGGCAACCGATTCGACCAAAGGATATTTTGACGGACGAGCGTGTGGTGGAATTTTACGAGCAAAATTTTTAGTTTTACAGACAAATTCTTACTTTAGCGGGGCAAGAAGCATCTAAAACCTTTATTTTTTTGCAACATGGCGACAAGAGTGAAGAAAAGAAAACTGCGGCAGGAAGCGCGCAATAAGCAGGAAGCTCGAAAATTTATGACGATTGTAATCATAGCAACGCTTGCCTTGCTTGTTTTGCTTTTTATTATTTTTCAAAGCTCCTGATCACATATTTGGCTACGTTTAAAATTTGAGTTATATTTGTTGGATATCGCTCAAAATGCCTTTGCTATGAAAAAAATGTTTTTCTTCCTATCATTTGCTGCATGCCTAACTGCCTGCCAACAAGAAAAAAGCGAAACCACGCAACAAACCGCAGCTACCCAAATATGGTACGAAGCCGATAAAACACTGGAATATAAAAATTTAAAACTCCTGCCGCTGCTGGCCAGCCAGGAATTCATCCGTGATAGAGCCGCAGCAGCGGAATTACTTCCACTCAAAGATGCCATCGAAACGCCTCGTTTTAGAATTACAGAGAAAAAGCCCTTTGGGCGTTTTGATGATCATAATGCAGTGAATACCCTCACGGTGCAAAATAAATCGGAATTTCCCGTTTTTTTAATGAGTGGCGATATCGTGCAAGGTGGTCGCCAGGATCGGGTCATTGCAGCGGATGCAGTGGTAATGCCCAGAACGATTCAGGATGTACCAGTCTTTTGTGTAGAGCCCCATCGCTGGGATTATGCACCGCAGGAAGAACCTGAAGCTACGGATAAAAACGAAAAAAAAGTGTACGCCTTCAAAGGCTATTACAATGTCGCTTCCAATGAGATCAGAAAAACGCTGGCGCAGCAAGAAGGACAAGACGCCGTGTGGGAAAAAGTCAGCCAGATCAGAGCCAGGTATAACGTCAATTCGCCCACGGGTGCTTATGCCGATTTAGAAAAATCCGAATCCTTCACCCAGCTACGAGACGCATATTTGAATTATTTTTCTCAAAAATTGGAAAATACAGAGCAAGTGGTAGGGTTGATAGCAATCAGCGGGGATCAAATATTAGGAACCGACATTTTTGCGCATCCCCATTTGTTCCAACGCCAATACGAATCACTTTTGCACAGCTATATCACCGATGCCCTTCGTACTGAAGCCACTGGGTCAATGAGTGCTTCAGCCATAGCAGCTTATGCCCAAAAAGTACTCAATCGTTTTGAAGCAGAAAAAAGCGCAGCATCACAGTACAAAGGTATCGCCCTTCATTTCAGCGATTTATAAACAAAGTGGCGCTATGCCGATGTAGAAAAATCGAGTCCCTCAGCCGGTTTTCTAATTTTACTTCCAAGGCAATTTATTGGATTCGGCATTGATTTTATACTTTTGCTGTTCATCCAAGATTGGAGTAACAACAATTGCCAATGGCTTTCTCATCTAATATTTTTAGCGCTTTTAACAACTTGAATGTCCTGATTGTCGGTGATGTAATGATTGATCGCTATTTTTCAGGGACGGTAGATCGAATTTCACCAGAAGCACCTGTGCCGGTCGTACACCTCCAGCAAAAAGAAAATCGTTTGGGCGGTGCTGCCAATGTGGCGCTGAATATCAAAGCATTGGGTGCTACGCCGTATTTATGCAGCGTCATTGGGCAAGATGCCAATGCTGCCGCTTTCATGGAATTACTCCCTGACAACCAACTATCTACGAAAGGAATTTTTCAAAGTCAAGAACGCATCACAACAATAAAAACCCGAATCCTGGCGGGTAGCCAACAATTGTTGCGGGTGGACGAAGAAGTCACCAAAGACCTTACCGAAAAAGAATCAAAAGCCTATCTAAATATCATCTATTCCATTTTGGAAGACAAAGACATCCACGTCATCCTTTTTCAGGATTACAACAAGGGGGTCTTGAACGAAAAGGTGATTCGAAACATCATGCTGGAAGCGATCAAGCGCGACATTCCTACAGCGGTAGATCCCAAGTATAAAAATTTTTGGGCATACAAGCACGTCACGCTATTCAAACCTAATTTAAAAGAAATTCGCAGCCAGCTCAACACACCCCTTGATACAGCACAAGCTTCCCTGGCCAAAGCAGCCGCCTACGTTCGCGAGCAGTTGGGCAATCAATACACGCTCATTACCTTATCCGAAAAAGGACTCTTTATTGATAGGAATGGTGAAAACCATCTGGTGGGTACACGCCCGCGATCCATAGCCGATGTGAGTGGCGCTGGTGATACCGTGATCAGCGTGGCTTCCTTAGGCTTGGCATTGGGATTGAGTATCAAAGAAATTGCTATCCTATCTAACCTCGCCGGCGGGCAGGTGTGTGAGCGGGTGGGTGTAGTACCCGTTGACAAACAACAACTGCAACTGGAGTACGAACAAATCCAAGCTTTGTCTTAAAAAAGGTTGCTTTTGCTGTCGAAATGATTCCACAATTGTCATTTGGTGTAGAGTTTTTGGAATTTTTGAGCAAATTTTGCAAAAAGAATTTACCTTTCGCCTGCATTCTTTTTGTTCTTTCACCCACTGTTTTCAAAAGTTTTAAAATATTCAACATGAAAAAACATTTACTTTTTTACTGCATGACAATGGCGTACACCACATTGCCGCTGCTGGGCTTGGCCCAAAACCCCACTCCATTTTTCTCCGAAACTTTCCCTAATGCGCAAGCATTTCAGGAAAACTGGACAAAGGGAGGCACCAATGGCGGTCCAGAAACCTGGAAGTGGAGCAACAACCCTGACGGTATTTTTAATGGGCAAGCCGATTTTGCTTCTACCACTGCCTCCAATGGGTTCGTCATTTTTAATTCGGATGCCAATGGCAACTTTGCACACGATGTTTTTTTTACTTCCAAAGCGATCAATTGTACCGGCAAAAGCAAAGTTTTCCTACGTTGCGAAAACCAGTACGCTTATTTCTCCGTAGGGGATGTTTCCAAAGCAGAAGTAGGCGTAAGTACGAATGGCACTACTTTTGTTTATAAACCCATTCTGACAGATGTTGAACAAAATGACCTCTCTGATCCGGTGCAGGTGGTAACGGTGGAATTGCCAGAAGCCGCCAACCAAGCCAATGTTTTTATACGCTTCCGGTGGCGGGGCTTTTTTGAATATACCTGGCGAATTGACGATATCGGTTTATTCGATACTAATCCTTTGCCTGCCAATGACCTGGTAATCAATAACCCATTGATTCCTACTAATTTTGCTACGCCGATTTCCCAGGCGGATAGCGTCTTTTTTGCTTATCGTTTGTCGAACAGAGGCGCTGCCAAACAAACGAATATCGAGATTAAAGCCGCCGTGAGCAGTGATAATGGCAGTAGCTTTTCAACGTCCGAAATTATTAACGAACTTTTGCCTGGTGTGACGGACACGGTCCTTCTGGAAGATGCTTTTGTGCCAACTGCTATCGGTAATTATACGGTCAGTTATTCGGCTACGCAAGCCGAATCGGATGTTTCGCCAGAAAATAACTCGTTGGAACTGTCATTTGCCATTACAGAAAATGTCTTTGCAAAAGACGATGGTATTATCGTTTCTGCTACGCAACCGGATGAGGTGGTTGGTGAATTTTGGGAAATAGGTAATTTTTACAGTATCGTAAACGAAGGCTATGAAGCGTATGAAGCTTTTATTTCGGTAGCCAGCCAAGATAATGCCCATCAGGGAAAGTCGGTTTCTGTCATCCTTTACAAAGTAGTACCGGATAATAATCCTGATTTTAATGACGATGATTTGGATGTTGTTGGCTTTGGTTCTTATGAATTTACGACAGAAGAAAACTTTGACCCTATCACCGTGGAATTGTTCCCTGTGGATGGAGAACTCATACCCGGCGTGAAGTTGGATCGCGGCGATTACCTACTCACTATCCAATACACACCCGAAATGTTTGTCCCTTTTAGCACCATTGGCTATTATTACGATCTGGCTACAGTTGTAAAAAATGGTACTTGGTTTTTGGGAGGCTTCGGAGCAGAAACGACGGCTCTGGCGCGCATGAATATTCGGGAGGAAGGCAGCACCAGTACAAACGAACCTCAACTAAGAGATGAACAGGTGCATGTGTTTCCCAACCCTGCAAATGGCTTCTTGAATATAAAAGTAGAACTGGAAAGCAACGCCGCTCAGGCGGAATTAAAGGTAATGGATACAATGGGAAGAACCCTTTGGCACAGCATGTACAACGATATCAGGCAGCAAACTGCCATTTATGATACAAGCGAACTGGCGGCCGGCACTTATTTATTGCATATTCGCACGGATGAAGGTGTAAAAACCAAGCGATTTATCGTACAGCACTAAAAAAAGGATAAAGTGTGTCACATTTTTTGCAATGCGGCACACTTCTGTTTTTTTAATTCAATTGCGCAAGAGCCTCCTTCAGGCTTTTAATCTTTTCTTCTCCATCCGACAATTTTTTGCGTTCCATTTCTACTACATTGGCAGGAGCACCAGTTACAAAGTTTTCATTGCTCAATTTCTTCTGAACAGATTGTATAAAACCCTGATAATATTCTAAATCTTTCAGCAAACGTATTCGTTCTTCCTCCACATTGATAGTCTGCTGCAACACGACAAAAAACTTTTCCGTATCCACTAAAAACGAAACGCTGTTGGCGGCTTCTGTTGTTGTAAGAGCCAATTGGCTCAAGTTTGCCATTTTGACAACCATAGCCCTTAAGCCTTTTTCTGCCAACATCGCTTGTGCCTTCGGTGTATCCTGCGCAAACACACTCAACTCTTCTTTTGCCTTCAAACCTTTATTATTACGTACTTCGCGTATAGCAGTGACGAGCTCCTTTGCCTGTTCTACCCGATTGATGAATCCTTTGTCAAATGCCTCCGATTGAGGGTATTGACTAATGATGCAATCTTCCCCTTCCAGCCGGTCTGCGAGTTGCTGCCAAATTTCTTCGGTTACAAAAGGCATAAAAGGATGCAATGCCGTCATCAATTTGCTAAAAACATCAATGGTGTGGTCCAATGTGGCTCTATCAATGGGTTCTCCGTATGCCGGCTTGATCATCTCCAGGTACCAGGAGCAGAAATCATCCCAGATAAACTTGTACAGTGTCATCAAAGCATCCGAGAGCCGATATTGTTGAAAGTTAGTGTCTATTTCTGTTAGTATGAGTGATAACTTTTGGGTAATCCAGCGCCCTGCAAGCTCATTGACTGCTGCGATTTCGTCATCTACCAGTTCGTCTGTCACTTCCCAACCTTTGATGAGGCGCAGGGCATTCCACATTTTATTGCAAAAATTACGACCTTGCTCGCAGAGTTTGCTTTCGTTTAATACTTGCTTTGTTTCAGGATCAAAAGGTGCATCAAAAATGATGTCATTACCAGCCGCAGCGCTTGCCATCATCCCGAAACGAACGCCATCTGCCCCATAATTTTCAATCAGTTTTAAGGCATCAGGAGAGTTGCCAAGCGATTTGCTCATCTTGCGGCGCTTGTTATCTCTTACCATTCCGGTAAAATAAACATCGTAGAATGGCTGTCTGCCTTTTTTATCTGTTATTTCCGCACCCAGCAAAGTTTCCGACCATTCATACCCCGCCATAATCATGCGTGCCACCCAGAAAAACATAATGTCCCAGCCTGTCACCAATACATTTGTCGGATAGTAATACTTCAACTCTTTTGGGTCTTCAAAACCATCAAAAACCGAAATAGGCCACAGCCAGGAGGAAAACCAGGTGTCCACTACGTCCTCATCCTGCCGCAAATCTGCTAATGTCAATTTCGGATTGCCTGTTCTTTCCTTTGCTTGCACCAGGGCTTCTGCTGGTGTTGCTGCTACAAAAATAAGTTCCTCATTCGTTTGCGCATCAAGGAGATAATAGGCTGGAATCCGTTGCCCCCACCACAATTGCCTTGAGATGCACCAATCTCTGACGTTCTCTTCGTTCAGCCAATTGTAGTACATATTCCACATACTTTCAGGATAGAAAGTCACTTCGCCGCTTTTGACGGATTGCAGTGCGGTGCGCGCAAAGTCTTTCATTTCCAAGAACCATTGCAATGTAAGGCGCGGTTCTACCACTGCATCGGTGCGCTCGGAGTGTCCGATATTGGTTTTATAATCTTCGATTTTAACCAAATTACCAGCCGCTTCCAGCAATTTTTTAATTTTCTTGCGGGCTACAAAGCGGTCTTCTCCAATGAGAATCTGCGCGTTTTCATTCAGCGTTCCATCCGCATTCAAAATATCTACCACAGGTAATTGGTGCCGTTCGCCTACAGCGTAGTCATTTTGATCGTGTGCCGGTGTGATTTTTAAAGCGCCCGTACCGAATTGGCGATCAACATAGGTATCAGCTATAACTGGGATCGGTTTATCAATCAGAGGAATGCGCACGTTTTTGCCAATCCAGGATTGATAGCGCTCATCTTCTGGGTGAACGGCGATGGCGGTATCCGCCATGATCGTCTCCGGGCGTTGCGTTGCGATCACAATCCCTTCGGAATCAAATCCTTCTATAAAATATTTGATATAAAAAAGCTGAGAGTTAGCTTCTTTATAAATGACCTCTTCATTGGATAGCACTGTCTGTGCCGCCGGATCCCAGTTGGTCATCCGCAAGCCGCGATAAATCTTTCCTTTTTTATATAAATCTACAAAGACATGAATAACTGCTTTTGACAGGGAGTCTTCCATCGTAAAGCGGGTGCGTTGCCAATCGCAGGAAGCACCAAGTTTCTTCAATTGCTCCAGGATAATGCCGCCGTATTTTTCTTTCCATTCAAAAGCGTATTTCAGAAATTCTTCTCTTGAAATATCTGATTTTTTAATACCTCTTTCTCGCAATAATTGCACCACCTTCGCTTCCGTAGCAATGGAGGCATGATCTGTACCAGGTACCCAACAGGCATTTTTACCCGCTAAGCGCGCTTTGCGAATCAGAATATCCTGAATTGTGTTGTTGAGCATGTGCCCCATGTGCAGCACCCCGGTCACATTGGGTGGAGGGATCACAATGGTGAATGGCTCGCGCTCGTCTGGTTCGGAGTGAAAATAATTGCGCTCCAACCAATAATGATACCACCGAGACTCTGTCTCCTGCGGGTTATATCTGGTAGAAAGTTCCATTGCGTTTAATAAACTAATGCGCCGATTTACTGATACAATCACAACTAACAGTCAATCAGCATTTTATTAAAAAACAAACCTTATTTAAACTAAAACAACTGCTTAAAAAAAAGCTTGAAAAAAGTTAATTTTCTTGCCCTTATTGGCTGCTTTTACGATGTAGATATTATCGTAATCTGATTCTTCTATCCGGGCAAATTTATCTTTTCCACCTATTTTATTCAGCATCTGAGGAATATTGTTGGAATGCCCAATGATCACGAAGGTCTTCCCCTGCTCTGTTGTCACCAGCCGCTGCATGAGTGCTTCTGATTCCTCCGCATTGTAGGGTATCAAAGGCGCTTTTTGCATTGCTACGGTGGGCGTAGCTGTTTTTAGCGTTCGTAGTAGCTGTGTAGAATAAACTGCGTCAATTTTAATAAGCTGTACCACATCTGCCAACAACCTGGCGCGATCTTTTCCCGCCTGTGTTAAATCAGGATCATTTTTATTGGTGGTATCTTTCTCTGCATGGCGCACCAAAATAAAAGTAGTAGCCGTCGTATCACCAGAGAAAGGTAAGGCTTCTCTATTGCCACCTGAAAATAACAGGGCATCTGGGGTGATTTGAATCAACTTTTCCTCAAAAACTTTGATTGCTTCACCCGATGAAGTACCTGTGCCATCTTTTTTGCAAGCACTTGCAGCCAAAATGATAACTACCCATAAAATAGCGATTCGTTTCATATCCTTTTTTTATACTTTTTCAACCACTTTTTCTTGAAAAATATCCATTTCTACTTGATTGCGAAGGATGTCTTCTATTGTTTCGCGCTGCCGAATGAGGTAATCTTTTCCTTCAAAAATTAGTACCTCTGCCGGACGAAATCGAGAATTATAATTGGAAGACATCGTAAAGCAATAAGCCCCCGCATTGTGAAAACACAACACATCTCCCTCATGAATCTCTGCGATCTGGCGATTTACACCAAAGGTATCCGTCTCGCAAATATAGCCTACTATCGTATAAAAGCGCGATTTTCCATTTGGATTTGAAATATTTGTAATGCGGTGGTAAGCATTGTAAAACATAGGCCGAATCAGGTGATTCAGCCCCGAGTCCACCCCTGCAAAAACAGTTGATGTGGTTTGCTTGATTACGTTTACCTTCACCAAAAAATAACCAGCTTCACTCACCAAAAATTTACCCGGCTCAAACAAAAGTGCCAGTTCTTTGCCATATTCCTTGCAGAAGTTATTAAACCGCGCCGATATTTTTTCGCCCAGGTCTTCAATATCCGTTTCAATATCCCCTGTTTTGTAAGGTACTTTAAAGCCACTACCAAAATCTATATAATCCAAATATTTGTAATCTTTTGCAATATTTAACAAAATCTCTGCGCCCATGAGAAATACTTCCGCATCAAGGATATCTGACCCCGTGTGCATATGAATCCCTTCCACCTTTATGTTGGTTGCTTCCACCAAGCGGCGCACTAAAGGCATTTGGTGGATAGAAATGCCGAATTTTGAGTCAATGTGACCTACGGACGTTTTAGCGTTCCCGCCCGCCATAATGTGGGGATTGATCCGAATACAAACGGGTACATCTGGATAAGCTTGCCCAAATTGTTCCAGGATGGAAATATTATCAATATTGATGCGCACACCTTTTTGCACCGCCATCTCGATTTCCTCAAGGCTCACACAATTAGGCGTATAGATAATGTCCTGTGGTTTGAATCCAGCTTCCAGCCCAAGCAGCACCTCTTGAATAGATACCGTATCCAAACCGGCACCCATCTTCTTAAAAAACTTTAATACATTGATATTATTGAGCGCTTTGCAGGCATAGTTTATTTTTAAGCGTTTGACATTGAAAGCGTTTGTAATGCGTTTATATTGGCGCTCCATGATAGCACAATCGTACACATACAACGGCAAGCCATATTTGTCTGCCAATTCTAAGGGGTTTACACCGCCACTCAATACATATTGATTACTTTCCAAAAGCATTTTCCAGAAATTTTATATGAGTCCTTTTTATCAACTGTATATTGACTAAAAAATTAAAACCGCAAATATAAGGAATTCCATCTCCTCTTGCTGAAATTTGTAGCAATAAGTGCCCAGGCTAACACGAGGAAGGCTTCGTTCAAAAGCAAATTATTGTTTATCAGTATTTTATAAAAATTTGAACGATGTGCGATTTGGTTGAAAAGTAAGCTGCAAGGGATCAACCTTAGGGTATCTTTAATGACAAACACGCTCGATCACCTCTGTTCCGATACTAATCCGTCTGGAAAAGTAAGAAGTTGTTTTTGCATAATGTTCAATTGGCGCATATCAACTGAAACGGTAATGCTGTATATCAGAATGGCAACCAAGCCTATAACTACGCCAGTACGGCATTGAGCGCTGGCATTGGATTGATTTTTGGCTAAAATAAGGTGGTTTGGAAAGAAAAGAAAGGTGCTGGGGAAATTTTAATTTTATATCCCTACGAGTCTTGAGCTGCGCCTGTGCAGGGCAGCCCAAAGACTCGCAAGGAACACAAGCACTTATATTTATGCATCTTGATGGAAGAAACAAATAACATTTTTGACTTTGAAAGAATTATCGGTAGCGTTTGCTTCCAACCTCAATTTATTATCTCCATCCTTTAGAATATTTCCAGGTAATGATATGGTTTGCATAAACCAATTGCTCTGGTCTGGGTTTGGAGATAAGTTACCAATAGCTGTTCCATTAACTTTGACCGTGTTGCTAGCGTTGAGTCCTTGAACAGAGAAAATAATAACTGCTCCTTTAGTACCGACTTCTGAAGAACCAGCCTCGCGTCCACCCGTGTTAAATTCAATATCTGAGGCAGTGAGCGTAACAGTTTTTGGGCTATCCCCAATGATGGTTGTAAAATCACTTAATGCTGGCATAGTTTTAGTTTTTAAAGGTTATAAAATGATTGAATTGTAGAGAATCTCTTCACAATTTTAATTATACTGTTGTAAAGAGACTTGTACTTTTTCTTCAAAAACTTGTAATAATTGCTCATGCTGCTTGGAATGCCCGTCATCATTGATTTCCACCAAGCAATTTTCGTCGAAATTTTTCGGGTGAGATGCCTTCTTTTTTCGAGAAAGAATTAGAATAGTGTTCGTATTGGCTGAAGCCCACCTTTGCGGCGATGTCCTGCAGTTTTAAATAGCGGTCGAGCATCAGGATTTTAGATTGTTCGAGGCGGTAATGCCGGAAGTAGGTGACGGTGTTGACCTTGTACTGTTCTTTGATGCGGCGGTTCAGGGTTTGGTGTTCCAATTGCATTAAAATTGCAAGATCAGGTATGCTGAGTTCAGGATTTGAATAATTTTGAGACAGTACACGCTCCAGTCTCTGAGCGAAGGTTTCTTCCTCGGCGGGTTTGGGCTTGAGGTTGTTATTGCCGTTGTATCTTTTGGCAAGCTTTTCCTGCAAGTTTTGGGCTTTGTCTATTTGTTTGCGCAGTTTTCGGCGGAGGCGATGAAGGCGTTGCTCCGTTTGTTCTTTTTCTTGTGCGATTGCCTGATTTTCTTGTAAGGCTGCGGCGAAACGCAAGTGTATATAGCGGTCTTTGCGCCCCAGCGCTGCCGAAAAGAAAAGGATTTCGATGAGTACGCCTACCTGCAAGTACACCCGCTTACCTGCAAGACCATCGCCGATAAAATGTAGCAGTCCTACAAACAGACTACCCAACATCAATACCCCGGAGCCAATAACGATATAGCTTGCGCCTGGAAGCCTGGCACGGATAATGCGTACCAGCAGCCAGGCGGCAGGAATGGTAAAAACGGTTTTTAGTATCGTTTCTGGCAGTCCTATAAGAAAGTATTGCCGATTGGATAGGAAAAGTACTATCAGTTGGATCATCCCAAAAGCAAGCAGTACGAGCATGACGTATTCTACCACTCGCGCTGCCAGAGGGTCTTTACTTTCCAGGTCAAAAAAAGCGATTACGAATTTTAAATAACAGGTGGTTAATAGACTGAAAAAGATGAACTCGCTTTGGTCATTGAAGCCGTCAGGAGCTCGAAGGGCGTCGTCCCACGTCAAAAAAGTTGTCTCATCTGGAAAAAAAGGATAAAAATATACCAGAATAGTTCTGGCAAAATAAAACCAGGTTATCAACAAATAAAGGGCATAGCACCGGTAGTTGCTTCGTCCGTTTTGCCAGGATTGGAAAATAGTAAATAGGAAAATAAACAGTACAATGTGAAAAAATCCGGTTTGAAAAACAATGAAATATTCACCAAAATGGTAAGGTGGAGGATATGCTTCTTGATAAATCGCTTCCATCGGCGCTTTATCATTGGCAGTGGTGCAAGCAGAGAGACATAGCGCGACTAATGACGCCGCTATTATTGTTTGGGTTTGAGGGGTTCTAGTTGTCATAGCGATTGGGGTTAGTAGTCGCATATTGGACAAACAAAGATAAGAAACTTATCCCAATATTACATTCATAACAAATTGGTTACAAAACCTTTAGATGCTTACCGACCAATCGCCTGCTACAATGGGAAAGGTGTCCTATGGACTAAGCCAATGCGACGGTGAGTGAATCGTAGATGAAAACGGTAAAATGAAAAACGGCAGCGCTGCGGGGAGCGGCGTTGCCGTTGGTTTATGAATTATTGAACCTGTCCCAATTATATTTAGATTACTTTCCTTTTCTAAAGAAAATATCTCCGATGACGGTTTCCAATATTACTTTCGGGCCGCCGCCATTAAAGGAGTAGTTGAGTTTCTTGGAATAAGAGGTGCTTTTACCATCCAATTTGATATTATCAAAATCGGTATAAATTTCACCTGTGACCGATTTAAAACTCAAATCCGCTTTAGCACTGGGTTTCATGGCAATATCTACAGCACCGCTGATGCTTTTTAAATAAACATCGCCCGTCAAATCATTTAGTTGGGTTTCTACGTCGCCACTAATGGTTTTCAGAGACATTGATTTAGTAAGACCACTTACCTTGATATCACCTGAAATCGTCTCCAAATCTAAGGATACATCTTTCGGAACAATAACTTCATAACGCACCTCTAAGCAAAGGCACTCGCGCCCATCCCAGCTTTTGCTGTCACAACTCCAGCAATTGTTTTGCTTGCGAATTTCATCTTTCGGGAAATTATAATCTGTATTGATCTGTAAAAGCTCACTTCCTTCTGCTGCTTTCGTAACGTGCATTTTTGCAATTTCCTCATTGGTCGCCTTGATATAAGCTTTTAACTGCAATTCATTACTATTGCCGATAGAGACTTTAATATCACTTGCAAACTTTAAATTTAAATTTGCTCGTTTGCTACTTGGCAATTTGTAAGTATTACTTGATGTTGTTTCATAATAATCTTGTGCAGTTGTAAATGAAATTGCACCAATCATTAGAATTGTGATAATGATATAATTTTTCATGAGTCTGGCATTTTTTATTTAGTTAATAGATTGAAAGGTTGACAAGAAGCGATTCAACCTATCAACCATTCTACCTGATGAAATTATTTTTTCCGCAAATACACATCGTCGCTGATTGCCTTGAGAGTAACCTCCACGCCGCCACCATTAAGCGTTGTTTTGATCGTGGAGCCGCCAATTCTTTGCATTCCATCCTTTGTATTCAGATCAAAATCGGTATAAATATCACCGGAAATGGATTCGAGTCGGAGGTTAGCTTTAGTGGAAGCAGGCATGGTTACATCAATAAAACCGCTGATATTGGAAATATTGGTCGGGCCCGTTTGACTCACTTGCGAGAAAACCACGGTAATATCGCCGGAGGTCGTATTAGCTACCACAGGACCGGTTACATCCTCCAAAATTACATCAGAACCTAAGCTTTTGACTTCGATTTCACCCTTGATGCCTTTTATTCTGATTTCTGATCCTTCCCAATTTTTTTCTTCGATTTTTACAGCCACATCCGCTGGTACTCGTATGGTGTAATTGCCTTCTTTGCTGGTAGCTTTTTTGATGGTGATTCTGTTACTCGATTCGGTCACTTCCAGTCCAAGTCCGGTATTATCTTGCGCATCGCGGTAGAGCGGCCGCAGGCCTTTGGCGCGTTCCGGGACTTCGTAGTCGCCTTCGCCTTCAATACTTACATCTTTGCCATCATGAGCGACGACCCTTATTTCGGCATTATCAGCTTCAATCACGACGCGTTTGGCGCCGGAAGCATTGCTGAAGGCTTTTGTAAATTTTTGCGCATTGGCAAGCGTAACTAACAGGCATAACATTGTCATGAATGAGAGTATCCTTTTCATTCGTTGTTTGATTAATTTTGTTAAATAATAGTGAATAAGTCGGGTGATATGATTACGATATCGTGATTTATTATAAAATCTGGATCACATCAATATTTCTACCCCATAAGCGGCTTTTGTTTTTACGACTTCCAGCAAATCCTCTTTTTTCATCAGGGTTTTGAATTCATCTATGGCTTCTTTAGCTTTCAGGTTGGTCAATATGTCAATCAATGTAATTTGTACCTCCGGACTATCTTCTGTGCGCAATGCTTTTGTGAGCGCTGTGATTGCCTGGCGTTCGTGTGGGAATTGCCCCAAAGCCTCGGCGGCTTTCATTCTTACATTAACATTATCATCCACCAAAAGTGTTTGTATTAGCGCTTCAATTACCTGTGGATCAGTGGATTGTTCTTCGACGGCAGTGTTCAATGCTTTGATACGCTGGCTGGCGGATTGCTCTTGCAACATACTCAGGATAAGCATTTTACGTGTATTTTCAGATTCGGCAACCAAGCGGTCAATTTGCTCTTGCTGCTGTTGATTGCGCATCCAAAGGGAACCAAAACCGATGCCTACGGCAAGCAAAACAATAGCTGCTGCCACACTCCACTCGATGCGATGCAAACTAAAAATACGTACAGATTTTTGAGGCGCTACTATCTTTGCTGCACGTTCTTCTTCTGCCAAAAAGCGACGAAAGTTCTGACTCAAGCGCTTGCTCGGCTGCTGCATTGGCACATCATCCATGAGCCCCAGCAAGATTTCAAGCTCTTGTAATTCTTGGTGGAGCGCCGGCGATTGTGCCAATTCGGCTTCCAGCACTTTTGATGCTTCATCCGAAAGTGTACCTTCCAGATAATCAATTAATTGTGAATTTATATCCGGTTTCATAGCTGCTCCATTTTAAAATACAATTCCCGCAATTGCTTGATAGCGCGGTGTGCTTTCACTTTGGCGTTCGATTCGGTAATGCCCAGTATTGTTGCGACTTCGCTGTATTTGAGATTTTGAAATCGAGTTAATACCAATATTTCACGCTGATCCTCAGGCAGTTCTGCCATTGCCTTATGCAGAGCCGCTACATTTTCAGCTTCTTCCAATTGTCTGGAAATCGGTGCATCTCCTTCGGTAATGTTTTTCGCTTCTGCAAAATCCGAAATTCGCAAGCGATTTTTCTTGTAATGATCGGCGCTTACATTTCGTGCAATCTGGAAAATCCAGGATTTAAAAGAAGCATCGTTGCGGAACGATTCCCGATAACGAATCATCCTTTCAAATACCGTTTGCGCCAAATCCTCACTGGTTGTTTGTTCGTAACCCATCCGCAGGAAAAAATTGTACAAACGCACATGATACCGCTCAAACAAGTGCGCAGCACATTGAAAGTCACCTGTTCGCAGGCGGTGCATCCATTCTTCGTCACTTACGATCGGCATTTTTTGCATTACCATCGGCGCTTCTTCAGATGCCAGATTCCAGACTTTGAGATGCCAGATGTTTTGGTTTCTTCCTGGTGTCTGGCATCTGGTATCCAACATCTAAATTTTGAAACTGGTTACTATGGTTTTGTCAAATAGTTACATAGGGAAGGTATAAAAAACTTTGAAAGGGATTACAAATTTGATTGTAAATTGGGGACTGAATAGAATATAGGTCTTATGAATATCGAAGAATTCTGCAGCTATTGCCTTCAAAAAAAAGGGGTGGAAGAAGCCTTCCCGTTTGATGAAGTGACCCTGGTTTTCAAAGTGATGGGCAAGATATTTGCGATCACAGGACTGGATAGTACCGAATTCAAGGTCAATTTAAAATGCGATCCTGACCGCGCGATCGAATTGCGCGAGCAATATCCGGAGGTGCAACCCGGCTGGCACATGAATAAGCAGCATTGGAATACGGTCTCTTTTGAGGGCGACCTGGATGATCGTTTTTTGTGTGAACTCATTGACCATTCTTATGATTTGATTGTGAAGAGTTTACCGAAAAAAGTCCGCTTGGAATGGGAACAACTTTAGAATTTTGATTTACGAATTTTGAATTTTTGAAAGTGGAACGAGTAACGAGCAACGAGCAGCAAGAGGCAAGCAGCAAGCAAGCCCAAACTTTTTTAATCGTTGGTCAGGGCATTGCGGGTACACTGTTGGCTTATTTTTTGCGGAAAGCCGGACAGCAGGTATTTGTTGTGGACGATCATCATCGAAGTTCTTCTTCCAAAGCGGCGGCGGGCATCATCAATCCGATCACGGGGCGCAAGTACGTCAAATCCTGGCGCGTAGATGAACTGCTGCCGGTAGCTGCACAAACTTACCGCGAACTGGAAACCCTGTTGGGCACCGAAATTTTCCACCCCAGAAACGTGATCCGCACGATGGCAAATGCGAGGGAACTCAACGATTGGTCACTGCGCACGCTCGAATCTGGCTATTCTAAATATATTTCCGAGGAAGTTGATTTGGGCAATTATAAAAACAAAACGACGCCTGCCTTTGGCTACGGCGAAGTGCAGCACGGCGCGCAGGTGGATTTGCCAATGCTGATTGAACATTTCCAGGAGTTTTTGAAAAGTAAAAATCAGTTGCTTGAAGAAGCGTTTGATTTTGAACACCTTGTGATCGAAGAAAAAAATATTCGTTACAAACATTTACTTGCTGATAAAATCATTTTTTGCGAAGGCGCTAAAGCCAAAGAAAATCCTTACTTCAATTATCTTCCCTTTCAGGGTGACAAGGGCGAGGCTTTAATTGTCCGAATTCCCGATGCTGGTTTTGAAAAAATGCTCAAGCAACAGATTTTCATAGTGCCGCTGGGAAAGGAAAATTTATACTGGATCGGTACGACTTACGAGCGCAGCTTTTCCGATGATTTGCCTTCTGAAAAAGGCTTGCAATACCTGAACGGACAGCTGCAGCATTTGCTAAAAATTCCATTTGAAATCGTCCAGCATCTTGCAGCCGTGCGCCCCACCGTGCGCGACCGCCGGCCGTTTGTGGGTTTACATCCTGAGTTTCCGCAACTCGGCATTTTTAATGGCTTGGGTACAAAAGGCGCTTCGCTTGGTCCTTTCTGGGCATGGCATTTCGCCGATTTTTTGGTAAACAGGACAGTTTTGGATGGAGAAGTGGATATCCGAAGGTTTGGAAATTCCTAAAAAGGCAAAAAAAATGGCGATAAACGCAATAAATCAAAACCTTTACACCTTTCAATGGTACATGAACATATTCTAACAATTAGCAAATGGTAGGTGATACACCGCCTGAAACATCAAACTTGAAACATTGAGTATGAGATACTTCGCAATCGCTCTTATCCTGTTTTTTTCTTGCGCCCTGGCTGCTCAAAACGAAACCAACATGCTTTCCTTTACCAAAAATGCTTACGAAACTGACTGGAAGCGGATTGATTCTTTGGAACAACAGGGGCTGCCGCAATCTGCCCTCGCCGAAGTAGAAAAGCTCTACGCCCGTGCTACACGCGAGAATAATCCTTCGCAACTGATTAAAACGCTGATTTACAGATCAAAATACCAGAGTCAACTCGAGGAAGACGGCGATGCGCGCGTCATCGAACGCCTGCAAAGCGAGCTCGCCAGCGCCAATTTTCCGGTGAAGCCCATCCTGCAATCCATGCTCGCGGAACTGTACCGAAGCTACTTAGAGCGCAATCGCTGGCAAATTCAAAGCCGTACCAGCACCGCAGATGTATTGCCGGACAGTATTCAAACCTGGAGCGCTGAACAACTCATAACAGAAAGTTCTAAACTATATCTTGCTTCTTTACAGGAAGAGCGAAGTAAACAAGTGCCGCTGACGGAATTTGATGCCATCACGGTAAAAGGCGAAAACAGCGCCGGGCTGTGGGCTACGCTTTATGATTTTCTGACGCACCGAGCGATTGCTCATTTTTCCAACGAGGCGACTTACCTCAGCGAACCGGTGTATCAATTCAATATGGACCAGCCCGAAGCATTTGCGGATACGCGCTACTTCTCGCTATTTATTTTTGATGCAAAAGATAAATCATCCTTCAAATACCAGGCTTTGCTGTTGTTTCAAAAATTATTACAATATCATGATAACGATAAAGATCCAAAAGCCTTGATTGATTTGGATTTGAAGCGTTTGCAATTTGTTTATGATAATTCGATTTTACAAAATAAAGATTCATTATACCTCGCAGCACTCGACCGCCTTTTGAATCGCTACAAGCAACAACCTTCGGCAGCAGAGATCACTTATCGAATCGCGTATTATCATTTTCAGCAGGGTCAGAAATTTCAACCCAATGAAGAAAATGAAACTTACCGACTGAGTTATAAAAAAGCAAAAGCCATTTGCGATCAGTGTGTCAAAGATTATCCCAAAACCTTTGGTGCCAGCCAATGCGAATGGTTGCGTTCGCAGATTTTACAAAAATCCTTGAGCTTGCAAAGTGAGGAAGTCAATTTGCCAAACCAAGCAGCGCTGGCTCGGGTGGATTATCGCAACGTGCCAGAGGTTTTTATTCGTGTGGTAAAATTGAGTGAAAAAGACCAGGAAAAATTGCAGGGTATCAATTATGAAGCAACGCTCGATTTTCTGTTGAAACTCAAAAAAATCAAGGAATGGTCGGTCAAGCTGCCGGATGACGGTGATTTTCAAAATCATTCTGTAGAAATTGCCATCGAGGCGTTGCCAGTAGGGCAATATGCGATTCTGGCTTCCGATAATAAAAAATTCAGCAGCAAAGGCGGCGCGGCGGGCTACTTGCTTACACAGGTTTCCAATTTGGCCTATATGCAGCGGCACTTGGAGAGAGGCAGTTATGAATTCGTAGTGGTGAACCGCAATACGGGCGAGCCACAGCCAGGCGTGCAGATGGAAGCTTTTCAAACATCTTCTTATTATGTGGATGGCAAAAATATTGGAAAAAACCAAAGCCTCGGCAAGTACACAAGTGACCGCAATGGCTTCATCCGCACCAATTTGCCGCAAGAGACCAATTTTTCTTTGGAACTGACGCAGGGCAATGATAAATTATATTCCAAGCGTTCGTATTATAATTATGCTTACTACTCCTCTGAAAGAGCATCTTATACCCAAGCACATTTTTTCTTGGATCGCAGGATTTATCGCCCTGGGCAAACGGTTTACTTCAAAGCGCTCATCACCGAAAAAGACAACAATGGAATGCCGCGTATTTTACCAAATCATGAAGTAAACATTACTTTTTATGATGTAAATCATCAAGAAGTAAATAAGTTGACATTGCGCACGAATGAATTTGGTACGGTGAATGGCAGTTTTACTGCGCCAAGAAGCGGCCTGCTGGGGCAAATGCACCTCAATGCCGATACCGATGAAGGCGAGACTTATTTCAACGTGGAAGAATACAAACGCCCGAAATTTGAAGTGATCATGCAGCCGCTTGAAAAAGGCTACGCACTTGGCGATCCCGCACAAGTGAAAGGCACTGCCAAAGCATATGCAGGGAGTAACGTGGACGGCGCAACTGTGCGTTACCGCGTGACCCGTGAAGTGCAATATCCCTGGGACCCCTGGTGGCTCTGGGGTCGTGGCGGTTATCCTCGTTTTAGTGGGGCAACCGAAATCGCGAATGGCGAAACGAAAACTAATGAAAATGGCGAATTTACAATTGATTTTACAGCGCTTGCCGACCCAGCGGTAGATAAGGATCGGAATCCGATGTTTATTTTCAGAATTGCTGCGGATGTGATTGATATTACAGGCGAAACGCATTCAGCAGAAAAGACGCTGAATCTGGGCTATCTGACTTTGCAAGCGGATGTAAATATCGCGGAAAAAGCTGACCGGAATCATTCACCAATTGTAAAAATTTCCACCACCAATCTCGATGGGCAACCCGAACCAGCGCAAGGCACAATTAGGATTCATCGCTTGAAACAACCAGCGCGTACGTTCATCGAACGCTACTGGGAACAACCGGATCGCAATGTTTTAAACAAGGACCAATTTTACAAACTCTTTCCGCATTACGCTTTCAAGGATGAAAACGAACCGCAAAACTGGGAAAAGACTCAAGAAATTTATACTATTCAATTCAATACAAATCAATCAGATTCGCTGCAACTCAATACGCGCAACTGGGAGGTGGGGCATTACGCCATCACGCTTGACACCAAAGATGCCAATGGCAAAGCCATCACCGTGACCAAGTTTTTCGATTTGTACGATGCGCAAACGCGCCAAATTCCAGCTTTCACCTTGCAATGGCAGCAATTAAATAAGCAAATCTTTGAACCCGGCGAGCAAATGCAATTGCACCTGGCTTCGAGCGAATCGCCGCTGCATATTTTGTACGATCAAAGCAATCGCAATACGACTGCTGAAAGTCGCTGGTTGCAAATAAATAATTGGCAAACAATTGATTACGAAGTAATGGAGGCTGACCGCGGCAATTTCAGTTATGCGATGAGTTTTGTAAAATTCAATCGCTTTTTCAGTCAGTCGGGTTTGGTGCAAGTGCCCTGGTCGAACAAAGATTTAACGATTGAATACAGCACTTTTCGTGATAAGTTGAAACCTGGGCAAGAAGAGGAATGGCGTATCAAAATTAGCGGCCCGCAAAAAGAGCGCGTCGCTGCTGAAATGGTAGCCGCGATGTACGATGCCTCGCTCGATGCGCTGGCTTATCCGAATGATTGGTCGCAATCCTTTTATCCTTATTTTTACAATAATCGTGAAAACTGGAACGCGAATTTATTTGGAGCTGATAATCTGGTTCTTAGAGCGATAGCCTGGCAGCCCAGTGTAAAATATACCAACCGGATGTATCCGACGCTGAATTGGTTTGATTATTACATTGGTGGCGGTTTTTACGCAAACGGCATGGTGCAACGATCGGCAGCGATGCCTTCGCCAGCACCGGCAATGGCGGATCAAGTGGTGACTTTTGATGCTGAGGCTGATGCTTTAAAAGGTAAAGCTGCTGGGGTTGAACTTGCAGAAGTCGTTACGGTTGCTACTCCTGAAGCAGAAGCCTCGAAATCAATCCCGCAGCCCGTCCGCACCAACCTCAAAGAAACCGTCTTTTTTCTACCGGAATTACAGACCGACGCGGAAGGTAATGTGATTGTAAAATTTACGATGAACGAAGCCCTAACGCGTTGGAAATTCTTAGCGTTTGCGCATACCAAAGATTTGAAATTTGCGGCCGCTCAGCGAGAGATTGTCACCCAGAAAGAATTGATGGTGTTGCCCAATCCGCCGCGCTTCATGCGCGAGGGCGATGAGTTGTATTTCACGGCAAAGGTATCGAATTTATCAGAACAAGCTTTAAATGGCAAAATTCGCTTAGAATTATTCGACGCAGCGACCATGCAGCCGGTGGCAAATAAATTAGGTTTGAAACAAACCGAACTCGACTTTTCAGCGAAAGCTGGCCAATCTGCTGGGGTGGAATGGCGCTTGCAAATCCCTGTGGGTGAGCTTACTGCGTTGACCTGGCGCGTGACGGCACAGGCGGGTAGCTTTTCTGATGGTGAAGAAAGTAGTTTGCCGATTCTAACCAATCGAATGCGCGTGACAGAGACTTTGCCAATGGCGCTTCGCTCGGGTCAAACCAAAGAATTTACTTTGCAAAATTTAAAAAATAATACTTCCAAAACACTTGAAAATCATGCGCTTACACTGGAATTCACTTCCAATCCGGCCTGGTATGCGGTGCAAGCCATGCCTTATCTGATGGAATATCCGTATGAGTGCATCGAGCAGGTATTCAATCGCTACTACGCCAATGCCCTCGCGGCTTCGGTGGCAAATTCGACACCGAAAATCAAGCAGGTTTTTGAACGCTGGAAAAATACGGATGCCCTGGAAAGCAATTTGAGCAAAAATCAGGAATTAAAAAGCGCTTTGCTCGAAGAAACGCCCTGGGTCTTGGATGCACAAAGTGAAGCCCAGCAACGCAAAAACATTGGGGTATTATTTGATTTATTGCGCTTGAGCGAAGAACAAACCGCCACTTTAAATAAAATCGCTGAGCGCCAACAACCTGACGGCGGCTTCTCTTGGTTTCCCGATGGTCGCGCCAATTGGTACATCACGCAATATCTGGTGGAAGGATTTGGGCATTTGGATAAGCTCGGCGCTGGCAATTTGCAGGATAATCCGACCGCATATCAAATTATCGGCAAGTCTATTCAATTCATTGACAACAAATTAGCGGAAGCTTATACCGAGTTAGAAAAAATGGTGAAAGAAGGCGATGCCAAGTGGAAAGACGATCATTTGAGTAATATTGCGATTCATTACCTCTACGCCCGCAGTTTTTTCCAGCAGTTTCCAGTGAAAAATGACATTACAAAAAACGCGAGCGACTACTTCCTCGGTCAAGCTGAAAAATATTGGTTGAAAAAAGATTTCTACGAAGAAGGCTTGCTGGCACTGGCTTTGCATCGTTATAATAAAACTGCTTCCGCAGAAAAAATCGTCCAATCCTTGCGCGAACGCGCCTTGCGTAGTGAGGAACTCGGCATGTATTGGAAATTCAACACGGGCTGGTGGTGGTATCAAATGCCGATTGAAAGTCAGGCATTAATGATCGAAGTGTTCTCAGAAGTGGCGAAAGACCAAGCTGCTGTTGATGAAATGCGGATTTGGCTATTAAAAAACAAACAAACCAATAGCTGGGAAACAACAAAATCAACGGCGGCAGCTGTTTATGCGCTGCTGATGAATGGCAGCGAATGGCTCTCCAATACGGAACAAGTGGACATTTCATTCCCGAATTTGAAGAAAAAAGAAAACAAAGCGACCATTGCTGCTGCGCAGCAAAGCGCCGAACCGGGCACAGGCTATTTCAAAACCAATTGGAATGGTAACGAAATTAATGCCGATATGGCAACGGTGAAAGTAAAAAATCCAAATAAAACGGTTGCTTGGGGCAGTATGTACTGGCAGTATTTTGAGGATTTGGACAAAATCAAAACCTTCAAGGAAACGCCTCTGAATATTGTAAAACAAGTCTTCCGTGAGGAAAATAGCGACAAAGGTCCGATTTTAAAGAATATTACAGAAAAAGACCCGCTGGAGCCAGGCGACAAACTTATCGTGCGTATCGAACTGCGCGTGGACCGCGACATGGAATTCATTCACCTGAAAGATATGCGCGCCAGTGGCTTGGAGCCCATCAATGTGCTGAGCGGTTATCGCTGGCAGGGCGGCTTAGGCTACTACGAAAGCACCCGCGATGTGGCGACCAACTTCTTTATAGATTATTTACCACGAGGCACTTATGTATTTGAATACCCTTTAAGGGTAGTGCATAAAGGCGATTTTTCTAATGGCATCACGAGCATTCAATGTATGTACGCGCCGGAGTTTGCGAGCCATTCGGAGGGGATTCGGATTAAAGTGGAATGAGAATGGGAGAAAATAGAAACTTATTTGAAAAGTTTATTGCAAATTACGAAAAACGACATTAATAAATCTGTTAAAGTTAGTCATTTTATTGATACCGATGTAATCGTTTTAGCAATCATATCAAGACCGGACATTCCTACACTATTACAAGTGCGGTGATGTTCGGTTAAGAAAATAAGCGATCATTCAATAGTTTGATTATCAGGTTCTTACAGGATTGAGGCAAATAGATTTGTGCAACTACTTTAAACTTTACATCTGTAATAAATTTAGTAAATCACGATCATTCTCATCCAGCATATCCCAAGCAGTTCTTCCATCTTTATTGGGAATGGCTGTATCTGCCCCTGCTTCGACCAGCATTTGGATACATTCTTCTTGGTGATGCCGATTTATTTCGCCACCATGTTTAAGTCCGTGTACTGCCCAAAAGAGCGGTGTTGCTTCAAAAGTTATACAGTGTTTATTAATATCCAGCTTTTGTTTTAATAATCTTTTTACAACTTTATCCCTGCCGCACCAGGCAGCCCAATGTAAGGCCGTACCACCATGACAACCACTGTGGTGAATATTAGCGCCGTTTTCTATGTATAAAAGTGCTACCTCATCCGCCTGCAAACTCGCCGCTGCCACAAGCGGAGTGTCTTGCTTTTCTACCAAACCAAAACCATTGATGTTTGCACCAAATTCCAGGAATATTTTTGCTATTTCAACAGCTTGCTCATCTGTGTATGTTTTATTGAAAACACCGTCACAAATTCGATGCAAGGGATGCGCTGCGTCAGGATTATTTTCATCAAAAGGAATACCTTTATTTGCGAGAAGGGGGTTATTAAAAAGCAAATTACGAAGCCCCTGATAATCAACATTTTTAATCAAATCTCTAATCATAATATTTAGCGAAAAATTATTACAGACAAAAAACAACTAAACTTTCATCACATTACTCAAAACAACTTCCCCTGCCCATTATTATCTACATCAAATTCGATGCTGTCGCCTGCGTGGAGCTTGTGGGGCAGTTCTGCCTTTGCTTTGGCAATTTCTTCTTCGCTGAGTTCTTTGATGGAGGTCAGTTTTTGGTCGCTAAGTCTGTTGCCAATAGCTTTCCAGCCTTTCACGTCTATAAATTCTGCGAGGTTAACTTCGCCGTCCATTTTTTTGTTTTTTAGCTTCACGCTGTACCGCAGGCGCGGCTCGGCTTTGGTAGAAGCGAAGAGCAATTTGCTATCCTTGTGTTCGGAAAGATAAGAATAGCGCTGACCAAGCGAAGACGAGGCTTCGACTTTGAAGCGTTTGATCATCGTCCAGCCTTTGTTGCCTTCGTAATGCACCGCATTGACAACAATGTCAGGGTTGTATTTTTCGATGCTGATGAGTTCGTTGATGTCAAATCGCTTGAGCGCATCGGGTTCTAATACTTCAAACGTGCCGTCTTTGTAAAGTGCCAGGAGGTAATCGCCGGTATCGAAATCGCCCAGGAGTCTGCCGCGCTCATCGTTATTGAGCTTGCCGGTGATGTCGTCGAACCACCACTGCTGCGCGCCGATCGTGGATTTGCCGGCTTCTTTCATGGTGATTTTTTTCACTGGATATTTGGTCAGGATATTGCCCTGCGAGCTTCTACCCTTGATCTCCAATTCTGCAAAATCGAAATCGAATTGCTTGATTTTGGCGCGGCTGCTCGGCGAAAGTTGTACGTTGATGACCTCGGCTTCACCATTCGGATTGGCACTAAAATATAAGGTTTTAGAAAGTTCGTTGCCCATCGTGAGGTCGTACTCACGGTCGCGGGTGATGGCGGTCACGTTGAAGCGCTTCGCCATGGAACGCCCGGTTTTGCTGTCGAGATAGACCATATTGTAAGTCGTGCGGTCGTCGCCCTTTTTCCAAACCGCCACATGGATAATGTCTTTGCCGACAAATACTTTGTCACCGACTTTTGAAACCTGGAATTTTCCATCGCGCCGAAAGACGATAATGTCGTCAATATCCGAGCAATCACATACAAATTCCTCTTTTTTCAAGCTGGTACCAATAAATCCTTCCTTCCGATCCACGTAGAGTTTGGCATTATTGGCGACCACTTCGGTCGCTTGAATCGTGTCGAAAGTGGCAATCTGCGTGCGGCGCTCGCGTCCTTTGCCGTATTTTTTCAGCAGGTTTTCAAAATAGGCAATCGCAAAGTCGGTGAGGTGCTCAAGGTCGTGTCGTACCTGTTCGAGTTCCTTTTCCAAATCGGCAATTTGCTCATCGGCTTTGAAAGAATTATATTTGGAAATGCGCTTGATTTTGATTTCGGTCAAACGAACAAAATCTTCTTGTGTCAAATCGCGAAAAAAACGCAGGCGTTTGTCGTCTTTCCGGGGTTTATCGCTCGGCGTCACGATGTATTTGCGCAAACCATTGTCAATCGTTTCGAGCACTGCCTCCCAGGTTTCGCATTCTTCGATGTCGCGGTAAATACGTTTTTCGATGAAGATTTTTTCCAGGCTGGCGAAGAGCCATTTCTCCATCAACTCGTGCTGCTTGATTTCCAACTCGCGGCGTAGCAGGTCTTTGGTGTTTCGGGTGTTGATTTCCAAAATCTCCTCGACAGTAAGGAAATAAGGCTTATTGTCAATAATCACGCAAGCATTCGGTGAAATCGAAACCTCACAATCGGTGAAGGCGTAGAGCGCATCCAGTGTTACATCAGGCGACGTGCCAGGGGCAAGTTCGATAACAATTTCCACGTCTTTTGCCGTGTTATCGGTGACTTTTTTGATCTTAATCTTGCCTTTTTCGGTAGCTTTTACGATGCTCTCCTGCAAAGAAGCAGTTGTTGTTCCGTAAGGAATATCTCGAATAACAAGCGTAGATTTGTCCGCGATTTCAATCTTGGCGCGCACTTTCACTTTGCCACCGCGCTTGCCGCCCTGGTAGTCGCTTACGTCAATTGAGCCGCCGGTTGGGAAATCGGGGTAAATTGTAACTTTTTTGCCTTTCAGAATCTGGATCGAAGCCTTGATCAATTCAATAAAATTATGCGGTAAAATCTTCGTAGAAAGCCCCACTGCAATGCCCTCGGCACCCTGCGCCAAGAGCAAAGGGAACTTCATGGGCAAGTTGATCGGCTCTTTTTTGCGACCATCATAAGACAATTGCCACTCGGTCGTCTGAGGGTTAAAAGCCACTTCCAATGCAAATTTTGTCAAACGCCCCTCGATATAGCGCGCAGCCGCCGCCGCGTCGCCCGTGCGTACATCGCCCCAGTTGCCCTGGCAATCAATAAGCAAGTCTTTTTGCCCCAGATTCACGAGTGCATCGCCGATGGCGGCATCGCCATGCGGGTGGTACTGCATCGTCTGCCCGATCACGTTGGCGATCTTGTGGTAGCGCCCGTCGTCCATCTCCTTCATCGCGTGCAGGATGCGCCGCTGCACCGGCTTCAAGCCATCGTGTACCGAAGGCACGGCGCGCTCCAGGATCACGTAGGAGGCGTAATCCAGGAAATAATCCTGGTACATCCCGTTCAGCGTGGTCAGATGCGCCTCGCCATTGCCCTTATCGTTCAAATCTACCTTTATAATCTTGTCACTCATTTCTTGTTTCTTGAAGCTTGTAGCTGATTTTCGCCAAATTAAAGCAAATATTTCTCGACCGCAAAATGCGTTTTTTTGAATGCGAATATATGAAAAAACAGATTTTAAAACAAAAAGTTTTACACAAAACATTTCTTACGACTGCCTACCATCAGCCATTAGAAGTAAGGTATTTGGAAAGGGGATGACACAAAGAAGCATTTTACAACGCAGGCACACAAGCGCACTACCGCTTTTTTTTAAGCTAAATTTTTGCAAAAAATTAAGTAATGTGTTGGCTCTTTGAACAATTTCTCGTTTATTTTATTTAAATTTTAAGTAATTCTTCTTTTTTTGCACACAATATTGATAAATAGATAAGCGTTTGTAAATTTGTAGTTCAAAACCCAGGAAATATTTTGTTTCTGGAGTTGAAATCACGCTTCAAACACATCAACAGCAACTATCAAAAGCAAAGATACGCATTGAAACAACCTTTCAACTGTTCCCCCTATTGGTCTGGTGTAAAAGGGGCGTTTCATCCAAAAATATAACTGGGGTTTAGTTTTTTTGAGGGCGAAGTAGCTTCTGCTACCGCCCTTTTTTATTGCGCTATAAAATGAATGGGGCTTCTAAAATTTAAGGACAGGGCTTATCTTTACCGGAATTTTCACAAAATGTATATCCATCCTTTTTTGTCATTCTACCCAAAATTGAGCCAAATAAAGGAAAAGGCTTCTTTTTTTGATGCGACCAAAGAGCACTTTACTGCTTTTTGGGAGCAAGGTTTTTTTGAAGCTGCCCAACAGCCTGCTATTTTTTTGTATCAAATCGAGGTCGCCACGCGCGTGTACACGGGTGTGCTTGCCTGTGTGGACATAGCGGAATACCTTAGCGGGAATATCAAAAAGCATGAAAACACCATACAATCGGAACAGGATAAACAAATGCGTCTAACGCTGGAACGCCGAGCCGCCGTAAAGCCTGTATTGCTTACCTATGCCGAACAGGATAAAATTGACGACTGGATTGGGGCTTTTATAGCCGAGCACCTGGTATTTCTTACGGTTGATTTTCCTGGTGAAAAACAAATACACCGCCTCTGGGCTGTACAAGAAAAGCAGGCTGTGGAAGCGCTCCAAACGCTTTTTGCCGACCTTGTGGAACACGCCTACATCGCTGATGGGCACCATCGTATGGAAGCAATGGCGGGTATCTGCCAAACAAACGGCGATCCGGCTTTTCGGCAGATCTATTGCGCTTTTTTCCCATCGCAGCAGCTGGATATTCTGGAGTTTAATAGAATTGTCATTATCAGCGATTTAGCACTGTTTTTACAAAAACTATCCACTTTGTTTGATATATCGTTTCTGAAACGCGGCTCCAAACCTTCTCAAAAACACGAAATGACCCTATGTACTGCCCAAGGCTGGTATCGCTTGCGCTGGAAATTCCCCCTGCTACAAGCATTAGGACAAAGGGGCGTGTTATTGGATACAGTGCTGCTCAACGAAGAAGTGCTCCATCCGCTATTGGGAATCAACAACTATCGCTCCGACCTTCGGGTCAGTTATTTGGATAGCCAAAAGGGATTGGGCGGTATAGAAAAAGTAGTACAGGAAAGCCCAAATTCAGTAGGTTTTTGTATGTATCCCATTGTTTTTGAAGACCTTGCCAAAACCGTAGAAGCAGGAAGAATCCTTCCGCCGAAGTCCACTTGGTTTGAACCCAGAATGAAAAATGGGCTAATCGTGAAGTGCTATTGAGTAGTCGAGCAGTTTAATAGCTGATCGTCAGTAATCCTGAAATGTTCAGAAATAGTTATTTGTTAAAATTTCATTATAATTTATTGATTATCAAAATCATAAAACTTTAGGCTGTTGACTTTAAAACTGCTTGACTACTCAAATGAATTTGCTCTTCCGAAAAAACTCCCACACAACGATGCCCACACAAACTGAGATATTCAGAGAATGTTTGGTGCCAAACTGTGGAATTTCAATACACGCCTCTACCCTACTCATTACCGCATCATCCACACCACTCACCTCGTTTCCAAAGACCAAAGCATACTTTTTATCTTTTTGATAATCAAATTGTTGCAAAGCCACACTGCCTTCTGCTTGCTCGATAGCCACAGTCGTATAGCCCTTTGCTTTCAAACCCTCGATAGCGCTGACCGTGTCGCGTGTATAGTGCCAATCTACTGATTCCGTAGCGCCTAAGGCTGTTTTGGTGATTTCCCGACTGGGCGGTTGCGCAGTGATACCGCAAAGATAAACCCCTTCGAGGGCAAAGGCATCGGCGGTGCGAAACGCCGAACCCACGTTGAGCGCTGAGCGCACATTATCCAGTACAATCACCAGGGGTGTTTTAGCTTGCAATTTAAAATCCTCAATACTTTGGCGATTCAGTTCTATGACGGTGCGTTTACGCATGCCCATCGGGGGTTAAGCTATAGAAAGTGTAGCGTCCGGTTTTTGCTCGTCTTTCCTGATTTCAAAAAGCACAAACCAACTCGAAATAAAAGCCGAAAGTACTAGATAAGCGGCTACCAGGTAGGTAAACCATGCCAGGTGGGCACGCGCCCCAAACCAATCGCCCAGATAATAAATCAGATACAACCCCAGCGCCGATTTGGCAATTTCCAAAAACATCGCATTTTTATTGCGATCCATCAACTCGGTATAAGCATAAATCGAGATAAAAATGAAAGCACCATAAATAAACATATTAGGCGAGCCGATCTTCCCGATGTAAGCAAAAAAATAAACCAGCAGGCAGTAGTTGAAAAATATTTGCACCCAAGACCAAACGTGCAGCCCTCTGGAAGCAGGAGTATCAAATTTTTTAAAATGATAGGGGTCTTTGATAGCAAAAACAGGATAGCGCTCTTTCACGTCATCAGGTCGCCAGCCGGTCGGCATAAACCAAATGCGAAGCTTATCCCACCAGCGCTGCGTACGCCAGGTATCCTGGAGCAATAGCCAAAAGTGCTGAAAATTGATTTTGATGGGATTCCAGGTGCATACCGGGCGCGTCACGCCATACACAGGCGGCACTTGCGCCAGCTCTTCCTGAAAAGTGCCAAACAACTTATCCCAAATAATAAAAATCTGGGAATGGTTTTTATCCAAGTACTCTTTGTTAATCGCATGGTGTACCCTGTGGTGGGAAGGTGTCACAAGGATGTATTCCAAAAAGCCCATCTTGCCGATCAGGCGTGTGTGGTACCAATATTGCAAAAACAAATGTAGCGGCGCAATCACCGCGATCACTTGCTCTGGTACCCCCAGCAAAGCAGCAGGCAGCAGCAGAATCGTGAAGTAATTGACAAAACCAGAAATGGATTGGCGCAGCGCGCAGGAAAGGTTAAATTCCTCACTACTGTGGTGAATGATGTGCCGATTCCAAAGAAAATTGATCTCGTGGCTCCAGCGGTGCGACCAATAACCCTGAAAATCCACAGCGATAAACGCGATCACATATACCAGCCAGGTATTCTCGATTTGAAAAAAAGCGACCCGCTCCACCAACCAGCTATAAGTGATGATGCTCACGCTTACGCCCAGCACATCTTTCACCACATTGGTAATACCCGAACTCAAACTGGAAATACTATCCATGCCCCGAATCACTTTTTTGCCCAAATACCACTCAACCCCTTTTTCTACTAGAAAGAGAATCAGAAAAATAGGCATTACGATGTTCAAAATGGTGCCATAAGTTTCCATAAGATGCGCAAATTGAATCTATTGCAATATTAACAAAAGTTGCGGAAAATTACAAAAAGGGATTTGAGAATGTATCTCAAGTTTTTCTTCCCAAAATTTGGTAATCAAGACTCTTTAAAATTATCCCCCATCCGCGCTCACAGGCTTACGAAAGCTCTTACTTTCATCTGCCCAAGTCAAGCATGCCGTAGCTTGATTTTACAATGTTGTAGATTAAAACTTCCCCATCTCCGCACAAAACTCTACCTTTACTTTTCTGTTTTAAACAAATGTGTTTATTGTGTTCTGATGTGATGTGTTCGTGTATTCAGATCGCCAACCCCCAAAACCTTCAAACACCCAAACCCGAAACGTTGATTTTACTATGTCCAAACAATACCTCAATCCGCCCGAACTCTTCAATAGCAAGCAATATGGCTTTTCGCAAATTGTGATAACCAAACCGGGTAGAGAAGTGTTTATCTCCGGTCAGGTTGCTTGGGATAAATCAGCGCAAATCGTTAGCGCTGATTTTGAGATCCAAGCTAGAAAAGCCTTTGAAAATGTGCAAATTGCCATCGAAACAGCCGGAGGCGTATTAAAGGATATTGTAATATTACGACTCTATATTGTCAATTATAATGAGGAAAAAGGACATATCGTGGGAACAGTATTGCGCGAATTTTTTGGTACAGAAACGCCTCCAGCCAGCACTTGGATAAGTGTAAATGGATTGGCGAATCCCGATTTTTTAATTGAAATTGAAGCCCAAGCAGTTATAAACGAATAAACTAAAACCTCCGAACTTCCAAACGTCAAACTTTCGAACTAGCAAAAAATGTCAAAGAAAAAAACTACCACCCTCGCGGTCGCAGAGCCAGTCGAGTCGCAGGATATAAAAAACTTCATTTTCATCAAAGGTGCCCGTTCCAACAACTTAAAGAACGTGGACTTGGCGATTCCCAAAAACAAACTCGTCGTCGTCACGGGCGTGTCGGGCTCTGGCAAGTCTTCGATTACGATGGATACGCTCTTTGCCGAAGGGCAGCGGCGCTACGTGGAAAGTTTATCGAGCTATGCACGGCAGTTTTTGGGGCGTATGAAAAAGCCTGATGTGGATTATATCAAAGGCATTTGTCCTGCGATTGCAATCGAGCAGAAAGTCAGCACTTCCAATGCCCGCTCTACCGTTGGCACGCTCACCGAGGTGTACGACTACCTGCGCCTGCTCTACGCGCGCGTGGGCAAGACGTATTCGCCCGTTTCTGGTAATTTGGTAAAACGCCACGAAGTAGCGGATGTCGTTGATTTCATTCAAAGTCATGAAGAAAGCACGCGTATTCAACTCTTTATTCCACTGCCTTACAAATACAAGGATCGCACGCTGCAACAGGAACTCGATTTGCTCCTGCAAAAAGGCTACACGCGGGTGCTGATGGACGGGGAGTTGAAAGATATTCAGGAAGTGTTAGAAAAAGGACATCCCGATTTGGATAAAAAAATCGGTGCGATTCAGGATAAAAATCCGCTCATTCTCATTGACCGCTTTGCCGTTACGAAAGACGATTTAGAAAATATAAAACGCATCAGCGACTCCGTGCAAACGGCATTTTACGAAAGTGAAGGCGAAGCGGTGGTGGATGTGATGGGCGTTGAGCGACGAAATTTCAACAATCGCTTTGAACTGGATGACCTCACTTTCCTCGACCCCACGCCTCAACTCTTCAATTTCAACAATCCCTACGGCGCTTGCCCCACTTGCGAAGGCTTCAGCCAGGTGATGGGCATTGACGAAGACAAGGTGATTCCCGACAAATCCAAGTCTGTTTACGAAGGCGCCATCGCGCCCTGGAGTGGTGAAAAATTTGGGCTTTGGCTCGAAAAACTAATTGAAACAGCGCATGTATTCGATTTCCCGATTCACAAACCCTACCAGGATTTGAGCAAAGCGCAACAACGCCTGCTGTGGAAAGGCAACCAGCATTTTTGGGGCATTGATGCGTTTTTTGAAGAATTGGAACAAAAAACGTACAAAATTCAAAATCGCGTGATGCTTGCACGGTATCGCGGCAAAACCTTGTGCCCTACCTGCGAGGGCGGGCGTTTGCGCAAGGAAGCCACGTATGTGAAAATTGCCGGAAAACCAATCACCGACCTGGTGGATATGCCGATTGACGAGCTGTACGAGCATATACAAAGTATTGAATTAAGTGCGTTTGATGCGAAAATCGGGCGCCGATTATTATTGGAAATTAATAACCGTTTGAAATATATGATGGATTTGGGCTTGAGTTATCTCACGCTCAATCGCTTATCTTCTACGCTTTCCGGCGGCGAGACACAGCGGATCAATCTGACACGGACTTTGGGGAGTAATCTCACGAGCTCCATGTACATTCTCGACGAACCGAGCGTGGGCTTGCATCCGCGCGATAGCGCTCGCTTGGTAGGTGTGTTGAAAGCTTTGCGTGATTTGGGCAACACCGTGATTGTAGTAGAACATGAAGAGGATATCATAAAAAATGCCGATTATTTAGTAGATATTGGTCCGGCGGCGGGCATTCACGGCGGCGAAGTAATATTTGCAGGAAATTATGCAGATATTTATAATGAAGCAACGGAAAGTCTGACGACCAAATACATGAGCGGTCGGATGACGATTCCCGTTCCAAAAAATCGCCGAAAAGCCACGCATTTCATTGAAATCAAAGGCGCGAAGCAGCATAATTTAAAAAATATAGATGCTAAAATCCCGCTGAATGCGCTCACGGTGGTCACGGGTGTGTCCGGTTCGGGCAAAACGACTTTAGTCAAGCAAATTTTATATCCGGCATTAAAAAAACATTTTGGTGAAAATTCGCCGAAAGCGCCAGGCTTGCACGCAGGTATTGAAGGCGATTTGAAAAAACTGACTCAGGTGGAAATGGTGGATCAGAATCCAATTGGCAAGTCATCTCGCTCCAATCCAGTCACTTACGTAAAAGCGTATGATGCCATACGTGATTTATTTGCGAAGCAACAATTAGCTAAAATTCGCGGATACAAACCTTCGCATTTTTCTTTTAACGTGGATGGCGGTCGCTGCGATACTTGCAAAGGTGAAGGCGAACAAATCATCGAAATGCAATTCCTTGCCGATGTGCGCCTGGAATGTGAAGAGTGCAAAGGCAAGCGCTTCAAAGCCGAGCTCCTGGAGGTAGAATACCACGGCAAAAATATCTCCGACGTTCTTGAACTAAGTGTGGAAGAAGCCCTCGATTTTTTTGCGGATGTAAAAGAAGTCGTAAATAAAATTCAACCCTTGTATAATGTTGGGCTTGGGTATGTAAAGTTAGGGCAATCCTCCAGCACCCTCTCCGGCGGCGAGGCGCAGCGTGTGAAGCTCGCATCGTTCCTGACCAAAGAGCGCAGCACCGAAAATATTCTCTTCATTTTTGATGAACCGACCACCGGCTTGCATTTTCACGACATCCGCAAATTGCTCGATGCGCTGAATGCCCTGGTTGAAAAAGGACATACCGTACTCGTCGTGGAGCACAACATGGAAGTTGCTAAAAATGCGGATTGGATTATTGATTTGGGTCCCGAAGGAGGGAAAAATGGCGGACACCTCGTCTTTCAAGGACGACCGGAAGATTTGGCGGAGGTGAAGGAATCAAAAACGGCGGCGTTTTTGAAGGAGAAGTTGGCGTAACGGCTGCTTTCCCGAAGGGATGGCTATGCCATAGCTACGGACTTACGACTTACAATTACGGAGGCGGCTGAAGTTCTCCTGTACAATTTACAAAACTTCCAATCCCTCCAGCACTTTTTCCGTAGCATCCGCAAAAGCGTGCAAGGCGTACTTGTCATCTTTCAAAATATAAATTTCGATGCTTTGATTATTGGGGATCCACGGGCCAGTATTCTTTGATTTTGAATTGTTCATAAATTGACATTTTTTCAATTCGATCGCGCTTAATGGAGCTTGGAGAAATAATTTCAACGACCAAATGGGGCATACCATTTACAATTCCTTCTTATTCATCTATGATGGCGGCATTGGCTTGGCTTATGTAGATCAGGTCAGGCTGCGGAGCGTTTTCGTTACTTGATACAACATCCACGGGGGCAAAGAAAACCTCACCCACTTGGGATTCTAAAGCAAAATCTTCAAGGCGGCGAACAAGTTTCCTCAGTACACTGCCGGTTTTGTAAACCGACAAGCCATAAGCCTGGGGTACTGCTTCGGCAGGTTTTCGATTTCACCTTTAACCCTTCTATAACACTTCAGCAGGCAGGAAATACTTGATATTTGCAACTGACTTTGTATTTTTGGCGTTTGAGGAAAGAAAGATCAAATCGTACACGGTTTCACAATCAATCGTTCATGCAATTTTTATACCCGACATTTTTATTGGCGCTGGCGACTTTAGCAATTCCGATTATCCTGCACTTATTTTATTTTCGCCGGTTCAAAAAAGTGTATTTCACAAATGTCCGTTTTTTGCGGGAAGTAAAGGAAGAAACGAGTGCGCGCTCCAAGCTCCGCAACCTGTTCGTGTTGATAACTCGGCTATTGGCGCTGCTGTTTTTGGTGTTGGCTTTTGCGCAGCCTTTTATTCCTCAAGATGCCGAAGTGAAACAAGGGCGAAAAAGCCTGAGTATTTTTATAGATAATTCGTTTAGCATGGCTGCCCTGAGCCAGGAAGCGCCCCTTTTGGAGCGTGCGAAGCAAAGAGCGCGTGAGATTGTGCAAGCTTACGGCGTAGAAGATGAATTTCAGATTTTGACAAATGATTTTGAAGGGCGGCACCAACGTTTGGTGAGCAAAGAAGATGCACTGCAGTTAATTGATGAAATCAAGATTTCGCCGGCTACACGCGATCTTTCTAAAGTGCTGACGCGCCAGCAACAGGCACTTAATACCGGAAAGGCGGAGACGCAAACGGCTTATGTAATATCTGATTTTCAAAAAAACATTACGGATTTACAAAATTTTCAGGATACGCTTCTTGAAGTAAACCTCGTGCCGCTTCAGGCAGTGCAAGAACGCAATGTAGGTATTGATTCTGCTTGGTTTGAAGCACCTGTGCAGCTATTGAATCAAACAAATAACCTCTTGGTCTCTATCCGAAATTATAGCAAGGAAGATGCCGACAATGTACGCTTGAGTATTCGGTTTGAGGGGCAAAACAAGCCCGTGGGTACCATGAATATCCCCGCACAAAGTGCTGTGACGGATACAGTGCCCATTACTCCTCTGCGCACGGGCTGGCATACGGCGGCATTGGCTATCACGGATTATCCTGTTCAGTTTGATGACAATTTTTTTATTAGTTTTGAGGTACCGGAAGTGATTAAAAGCTTGATTATCAGCGAACAAATACCGAGTCGCTACTTAGATGCTGCTTTTGCTGGTATGGTCAACTTTCAAGCGACGAATCAATTCACCAAAAATATTCAGTATTCCCAATTTCCAAGTTATCAATTTATTATCCTGCATGACCTGCTTGCTATTTCTTCGGGTTTAGCCTCAGAACTCAAAGAGTATGTAGAAAACGGCGGCAACGTGCTCGTCTTTCCTGCCCGGCAGGCTGATGTGAATTCCTATCGCATTTTTTTGAATAGCTTTCCAGCCAATGATTTTCAAGCATTTGCAGAAGGTGAAAAAAACGTCGGTTCTGTCAATACAGAAGAATTTATTTTCCGAGATGTATTTGAAAATAAAAGTGCCAATCTCCGTTTGCCCGTTACCAAAGGTAATTTTCGAACCAATCGGAGTAACGCACGGGGAGAAGAGCAACTATTGACGTATCGGGATGGAAGTTCTTTTCTTTCAAAATACCGCATTGGTCAAGGCAATTTATACGTTTGTGCCGCACCGCTGGAAGAATCTTTCAACAACTTAGCGCAAAGTGGCGAGATTTTTATTCCGATGTTGTACAAAATGGCGATTTCATCCAATCGAGCTAAAAAAATTGCTTATACGATTGGGCGCGATGAAGTCATTGAAACAGAGCACTTTTTGAATAGTACGGATATGGTATATAAACTGCGCGGCGAGGAGGGCGAATTTATTCCTGAGCAAAGAATCATTGGCGCGAAGGCATTTTTAGGTATTGGCAATCAGATATTACAAGCAGGTTTCTACGATTTGTTTTTGAGTGCTGATTCTACGCTGGCTACTTATGCTTTTGACTATGACCGAAAAGAGTCCGCCCTTGATTATGTCACATCGGAGGCTTTAAAAAGCCAGCTGCGCCCCAATCTAACCGTTATTGATGTGCTGGAAGAAGCTGTGTTGACGGCAAAAATTGAAGAAAGGAGTCAAGGTATTGTGCTGTGGCGCTGGTGCCTGATACTGGCATTAGCTTTTTTGGCAGCAGAAGTATTGCTCCTCCGATTTTGGAAGGTTTAAAATATTGGGAAGTTTGATCTTTGAGTGGTAAAAGTCATATCTTTCGCCTCGAATCAATTGCAGCAGACTTGAACGCCCAAACTTCCGCGATTTCACTTACGATCATCATCCCTTGCTACAATCCGCGTCCGGGATGGGCGCAACGGGTTGCTGAGCATTTCTTGGAATTCTGCCAACACGCTGTGTCCGAAAGAATTTGCCTCACTTTCGTCAATGATGGTTCTACTGAAAATATCCAAGCAGCTGATTTACAGCACCTACGCCAATTCATACCCGATCTTACACTCATCAGTTATGCCCAAAATCGCGGCAAAGGGCAGGCATTGCGCGAAGGCGTGCGCCAGAGCGAGAGTGATTTTTATATTTTCACGGATGTAGATTTTCCTTACACCCTGGAAAGCATGCTGGCAATTGAAGCTGCGCTGCACCAACAACCGGGTATTGTCGTAGGGCATCGCAGCACCGCCTATTATGAAAAAGTACCCTGGTTTCGCAAAGTATTATCCAGAAGCTTTCGTTGGTTTATCCGGCAGTTGCTCAACGTGCCAGTGGAAGATTCGCAATGTGGTTTAAAAGGCTTTGACGCAAGAGGTAAAGCGATTTTTTTGAAGACAAGTATCCAGCGTTTTTTATTCGACCTCGAATTTTTGGTGCTGGCAAATGGCAAAATGCCCGTGTATGCCGTACCCGTACACTTGAAAGAAGGCATTACCTTCAGCACGATGGGTCTGAAAATTTTGTGGCGGGAGTCGCGCAATTTTTTGAAAATACTCACCAGTAGATTTTTAGGGTAGCATAAAAAAGGAGCAGAATCTTTGACGATTTGCTCCTTCAATTGGTAAAAAGATAGCCTCTATTTTAAAACAAGCTCATTTGCTTTTTTATGATCGGCGAGGAATTGCTCCAGGCCAATGTCCGTTAGTGGATGTTTAAGCAATCCCAGAATCGCCGAGAGCGGGCAGGTCACTACGTCAGCACCCGCTTTTGCAGCATCCACGATATGCTTGGCATTGCGGATGGAAGCTGCCAAAATCTGGGTATCAAAACCTTGCACAGCGTAAATTTCGGCAATTTCGCGAATTAATTCAATTCCATCCCAGGAAATATCATCAATTCTTCCAATAAAAGGCGACAAGTAAGTAGCACCCGCTTTAGCAGCCAGAATCGCCTGCCCCGCCGAAAACACTAAGGTGCAATTGGTACGAATATTTTCTTCGTAAAAGAAAGCCAACGCTTTTACGCCATCTTTAATCATGGGCACTTTCACCACGATGTTGTCCGCTATTTGCGCCAGTATTTTCCCTTCTTTTATAATTCCTTCAAAATCAGTGGCAATCACCTCAGCGCTCACATCCCCATCCACCAAAGCACAAATTTTTTCGTAATGCTTCAGGATATTTTCCTCGCCAATAATACCCTCTTTTGCCATCAACGACGGATTGGTTGTCACACCATCCAGGATGCCCAGGTCTTTGGCTTCTTTAATTTGATCGAGGCTTGCTGTATCAATAAAAAACTTCATCAATGTATTATTTTCAAAAAGAAATAACGTTTTGGGATTAGGTAAGGGACAATGTTTTGGGGTAGGTCTGAGTGTTATGTTAATGAGGTGAGCTGACACATCGCACCGCTACGACCCCCTACCCTTGCTGCGTTTCCGCCCTGGGGGGGTTCAGAGGGAGCTGGTCGTGTGGGCTCACCAGAGCGCAAAGATAGCATGTCTTTTGAGAAAATGCAAATTATTTTTAAAAGCCTGCCCAGTTTGAAAGTCCAATTTTTCTATTGCGTTTTGGGCAAAATCTCGGTTTGTTCTCCAAAATATTGCACAAAACGCTGCATATCAGCGGCAAGTTGGGCATGCTGGGTAGCGCGGTAGTAGGTGTCCGCTAAAGCGCGCAGGGTCTGAAAGAAAAAGCGATCCATTTCGATCACCTGCATATCTTTCGTCCAGAGGTCAATTTTCAGCGTTTCTTTATTCACTTCATCAAAAAGGGAAAGCAACATCGCTTTGCATTCCTGGGGTGCCCGTGCGCCCGGCGCGTCATTTGCCTGCCAGTGGATGCTGATGGGGATGTTTTGGGCATCGAGCCCAACGATTATGTTGATTTGAGATTGTTTAGTGATTTCGCTCATTATCCAATTTGATATTTAAAAAGTGTTAGATTTTGAAGACACAAAGTAAGCCCCGAAACGTTAGACTACCAAACTTTTAAATCACCCGTTTGTGCTTCAGCCGAATGGAATTTCCGATAACCACTACATCCGAAAATGCCATAAACAAAGCGCCCCACATGGGGCTAAGAAAGCCGAGTGCTGCAATTGGGATGGCAACAATATTGTATGCAAATGCCCAGAACAAATTTTGCTTGATGGTGCGCACCGTGTGCCGAGCAATGGCAAAGGCTGTTGGCAAATGACTCAAATTACCATTGAGCAAAACGATTTGTGCCGATTGAATAGCGACTTGCGAAGCATTGCTGAGGGAAATACCGAGGGTTGCTTTTGCTAAGGCTGGCGCATCATTGATACCATCCCCGACCATGGCGGTAGGTGCATTTTTCGACAATTGTTCTATGATTTGTAGTTTTTCTTCCGGATGTTTTTCTGCATAACATGTAGCAATGCCGAGCTGTTGAGCAATGGCAGCCGTGCGCGTTTGTCGGTCGCCACTCAAAATAATAGGATTGACCCCTGCTTTTTGTAAAAACTGAATAGTAGCATGTGCTTCGGGCTTTAGGCTGTCTGTCATTTCAAGGCTTGCCAATAATTGTTCATTTTTTAAAAGCGCCAAGTGAAGTGTTGCCGAAGATTGCTGCGATGGGTGGTTCACCAGGCGATAGGTATTCCCGTGGGCATCCTGCGCATACACCCCGATCCCTTTATGCTCTTCCACTTTTAATCCGTTGATTTCCAATCCATTTGCACGAGAAGCCATCGCTACCACTAAAGACTGTGCAATCGGGTGTGAAGAATGTTGTTCCAATTTGTAGATTAAGGAATCGGCAAATGCCTGGTTGGGCGTATGGTATTCGATATTTTTTACTTTGAATATTCCTGTTGTCAAGGTGCCGGTTTTATCAAAAACAATATTTTTAATGTGAGAGAGAATCTCAAGCGTAGCTCCCCCTTTTACCAAAATGCCATGCTTCGCCATACGCCCTACTCCCACCATCACAGCGGTAGGGGTTGCCAAGCCCATCGCACAAGGGCAGGAGATGACGAGTACAGCGATAGCGCTCATCAAGGCTTTTTGAAGCGTCAAATCAAAGGCAAAGTGCCCCAACAGAAATGTCAGCAGGGAGATGCTCAGCACCACCGGCACAAAAATCGCGCTGACTTTATCCGCAAGGCGTTGAATAGCGGGTTTATCCTGCTGGGCAGTTTTCACCAATTCAATCATTTGACTCAAAACAGTATCTCTGCCAACCGCAGTCACCTGCATTTGCAAATTGCCCGATTTCACTAAGGAGGCCCCAATTACTTTGTCATTTACAGTTTTTTCAACAGGCATACTTTCGCCCGTAAGCATGGATTCATCCACAAATGCCTGTCCTGAGATAATCAGCCCGTCCAGCGGAATTTTATCCCCTTCATTCACCTGCAAAAGGTCGCCGACTCGAATCTCATCCCGATTGAGGGTAATCAACGCTCCAGAAGGCATGATGCGTTTGGCGCGTTCTACCTGGAGTTTAGTCAATTCGCCGATGGCCGTAGTGGTCTGCTGTACGGCGCGTTTTTCAAACCAATTGCCAAGTAGTACAAGGGTGATAATCGTAGCTGCCGTTTCGTAGAAAATATAATTTGGCGCTTGCAAAATCGTCCCGATCAGGCTGTAAATAAAGGCTGCTGTACTGCCCACAAAAATCAGTACATCCATATTGGCTACACCCGTTCGGATCAAGCCATTCCAGGCACTTTTGCCAAAATGAAAAACACCAATGACAAAAACCGGCAAACAAAGCGCGAATTGTAGCCAGTTGTTGTGCATAAAACTCAAGTGTACACCCAAAGACATCAGGATATGCCCCAGCAGCAGTGGTGCTGTGAAGATAGCACTCACAAGCAATTGGCGCTCCAAATTCCACCAACCCTTCGCCCTGGCTTCTTCTACAACGGTATAACCCAATTTTTGAACACCCGCCTTGATAACATCGAGCGCCACCGGCTGCTCTCCCTGAACAAACCGAACCTCATTTGTAGAAAAATTGACATACACATCCTTGAGTCCTTTGCGTTCCAAAAACCTGGTGACGCTTGCCGCGCAGTTGACACAAGTCATCCCTTCTACCTTTAATTCTATAATATTGTGCGCCATATTTTTGGTCAACTATTTTAGATTTTTTACTTTTCCTTTATCATTTGGGCAACAATCCTGCCCGCAATTACCTTCTTCAAAGAAAGAACAAATTTAATTCAAAATAAGATTTACCATCAAAATTCTACTGTTATGAACAAAAGAGCCTTTCTAAAAAGTGGATTCTTTTTTACGACTGCTACCCTGCTCAGCCCCTTCGCAGCTTGGTCGAGGGAAGACATGGAAAACACCGCTGATGACATTGATTTTCAGCAAAATAACGGGCCATTCTCTTTAGCCGCTTTGCCCTATTCCTTTGATGCCCTCGAGCCGCATATTGATAAAATGACCATGGAGATTCACCACGACCGCCACCACGCTGCTTATGTGACGAATCTGAACAAGGCTGTGACCGGCACGCCCTACGCCACGATGAGCATTGAACAACTTGTAATGGCTGTAAAACCTGGTGATATGGCAGTACGCAACAACGGCGGCGGGCATTTCAATCATACTATGTTTTGGAAGCTGCTCTCTAAAAACGGCGGCGGCGAACCAAAAGGCGATGTAGCCAAAGCGATCAGTACAAAATTTGGTTCGTTTGAAAAATTCAAGGAAATGTTTGCTGCGGAAGCGACCGGGCGCTTTGGCTCTGGCTGGGCTTGGCTTTGTGTCAATAAAAAAGGGGAATTATTGCTCACTTCTACTGCCAATCAGGACAATCCACTGATGAAAAATGTAGTGAAAAAGCAATACAGCACACCCGTGTTGGGCATTGATGTGTGGGAACACGCCTATTACCTCAAGTATCAAAACAAACGCGCTGATTATATCAAAGCTTTCTGGAATGTAGTGAATTGGGAAGAAGTGGATATACAATATGACGCTGCTATGAGCAAGGTGAAATAGGAAGTTTGAAATAACAGATGAGAAAAATCATCAATCAAAACAAGTCTTTGGCATGCAGTCAAGGACTTTGTTTTTTTAACTTCGCTTTTGAATTAGTGAACATACGAATGCCTTTAAATGTCCTTTCTATATGAAAAAAATACTGATAGCCAATCGCGGCGAAATCGCTATCCGCGTGATGAAAACTGCCCGCAAAATGGGCATCAAAACGGTGGCCGTTTATTCGGATGCCGATAGAACTGCTTTGCACACCCGCTTTGCCGACGAAGCTGTGTACATTGGCGAAGCACCTTCTGCTCAATCTTATTTGCGAGGGGATAAAATTATTGAGGTCGCCAAACAATTTGGCGTGGATGCGATTCACCCAGGGTATGGCTTTTTGAGTGAAAATGCCAAGTTTTCTCAAATGGTGCAGGATGCCGGAATGATTTTCATCGGCCCAAGTCCAAAATCCATTGATATGATGGGCAGTAAGCTTGCCGCTAAAGAAGCCGCCAAACGTTTTGGTATCCCGATGGTGCCTGGGGTGGATCATGCCATTGATGATGTGGAGGAAGCTAAAAAAGTGGCTAAAGAAGTGGGCTACCCCGTATTGATTAAGGCATCGGCAGGTGGCGGTGGCAAAGGGATGCGTGTAGTAGAACACGAGGGCGAACTGCAAGAACAAATGGAACGCGCCATTAGCGAAGCGATTTCAGCCTTTGGGGATGGCTCTGTTTTTATCGAAAAATTTGTCACCTCTCCTCGGCACATCGAAATACAAATCCTGGCAGACGCGCACGGCAATGTGATCTATCTTTTTGAACGGGAATGTAGTATCCAGCGCCGACACCAGAAAGTCGTGGAAGAAGCGCCATCTTCCGTGCTTACTCCTGATATTCGGCTCGCTATGGGTGAAGCAGCGGTAAAAGTTGCTAAATCCTGCGATTACCTCGGTGCCGGTACGGTGGAATTCCTCGTGGACGATCAATTGAATTTCTACTTTTTGGAAATGAATACCCGCCTTCAAGTGGAGCATCCGGTCACGGAATATATCACTGGACTGGATTTGGTAGAGCAGCAAATCCGCATTGCCAGAGGGGAGCAATTGGAGATTAAACAGGAAGACCTTCGCATTCATGGGCACGCTATTGAGCTGCGTGTGTGCGCGGAAGACCCCCTGAATAACTTCCTGCCCAATGTTGGTTTGTTAGAACATTATCGTCTGCCTAAGGGCAAATACATCCGCGTGGATGGCGGCTATGAAGAAGGCATGGAAGTGCCCATCTACTACGATCCGCTTTTATCCAAGCTCATTGTGTGGGGTATCAATCGGGAGGCAGCCATACGCCGCATGATTGAAGCGATTGACCACTATGCGGTGAAAGGCGTAGCAACTACCCTGCCATTTGGGCGCTTTGTCATGGAACACGAAGCATTCATCAAAGGGCAGTTTGACACTAATTTTGTGAAAAAATATTTTACACCGGAAGCCCTCACCAAGCAGTCCAAAACAGAAGCAGCGATTGCATCCCAATTAGCACTCAAGTTACTGATAAAAGATGACCTTGAATTGAAAGTGCCTCATGTGAAAGTTTCACCTTGGTGGAAAGTGTTGCGCTAAGCGGCGGCGGGATGCACAAAGGTTGGGTGTAAGCCGATCGTTTTTGGATTTGCATCAAATATTTTATGTATTGTGAGATTGACTGGGTGCCATCAACTGAGCACTGGTATTATTTGCTCAAAAACACCCCACGAGTAATGCCATGACAAACGCAGATTCTGCCGTAATAGCGGCCGGTGTGTAGGTATGTCATGCCGAGTTTTTGCATCACGCGAAGAGAGGCGATATTCTCTTTCATAGCTACGGCAAGGACTCTATTCAGCTTTAGTTCCTGAAAAGCATACACCAAAATCCGCCTCCCGCCTTCGGTAGCAAAACCCTTGCCCCATTGTTCTTCCCGAAAGCGATACCCGATTTCCACATCTTTGCTGTTTACGAAGGGTTTCAGGGTCATCCAACCTACGAAGTTCCCGCTGTCTTTTTCTTCTGTGATCCAATACCCCAGGGGTTCTGGCTCTGTGCCTACACGCCGGAGCAGGTCACTTTGCACATCCGTCCAAAGGGGTGCTTGCCCGCCATTGATGTAGCGCATCACATTGGGATTGGTGCCCAATTGATAAACACGCTCCAGGTCATCCATCGTAGCAACCCGAAGGCGAAGGCGTTCCGTTTCTAACACAGGTGGCATAGATTTAGGTCTTTCAGGGCTCAAATTCCGCATTTTGTCATCAAAAAAGAAGTACTCGTCGGGGTTTTTAGAAAATTTGATTTGCGGATGCAACCTACAGCAGATAGGGTTGTCATTTTGTTAAAAAAATCTTAAATTGTTTAAAGCTAAATGTTCGTTATTTCCAAAAACATCAGATTATCAACACAATACACGAAGCAACATTTTATTTGCAAAACATTAAAAAAACGAATAACAATGAAAAACTGGAAAAATTCAATAGTACTGGCACTTACGATGTACCTAACTTTTTATAACCTGGCACTCAACGCTCAAAACTGGAGTTGGAATGGTATCAAAGGGGAAGGCCCTAAAGTTACAAAAACGCTTGAAGTAGCTGATTTCAAAGGATTTACAGTCTCCATTGGCGCTGATGTGTATCTCAAGCAAGGCAGCAAGCAGTCTGTCACAATCGAAGCGCAACAAAACATCATTGACAATATCGTGACCAACGTGGAAAATCAAGAATGGAAGATCAAATTTGATAAACCGGTGCGCAATCATGAAGGAATCAAGATTCATATCACGATTCCGACCCTTAACAAAGCGTATGTGAGCGGATCTGGGGACATCAAAGGCGAAACGAAGTTTTCTGGCTTGGAAGGCCTTGTAGTGGGGATCAGTGGTTCGGGGGATATTTCAATGGAAGTAGAAGCGAAGGCTATCGAAAGTAAAATTAGTGGTTCGGGCAGCATTCGATTGAGTGGCAGCGCGGATTCTAACAATATCAACATTAGTGGTTCGGGGGATATCCTTGCCGACAATCTGAATACGAAAAAGTGTACCGTGCGGGTATCCGGTTCGGGAGATTGCAAGGTGAGCGCAGATGAAACGCTGGACGTGCAGGTGTCGGGTTCGGGTGATGTTTTTTACAAGGGAAGCCCCAAGGTAAAAGCCAAAGTGTCGGGTTCGGGCAATGTAGAGTCCATGTAAGCCATGCAACAGCTATAAAACCAGAAAAGCCTCTGTAAAAATTTACAGGGGCTTTTGCATATCGCAGTAGTCCCGCCAGGAATCGAACCTGGATCAAAAGTTTAGGAAACTTCTATTCTATCCATTGAACTACGGGACCTAAATAGGCGCTTTATTTAAAGAAAAAATGTGATAAATTGCCAGCCTTATTTCTTCAGCCTGTAAAAATACGAAATGTGAGCAGCGTGGTAAAGGATTTGAAGAAGAAACTTTACAAAATTTGAGGGTATTTTAGCTGAGCTGGCGGGGTCATTTGTTATTGTTACGCCTATTTCTCATGTGGAATCGAGACTTTGTACTTCTTATCGTAGCTTTTGCCATCATTTACGTTGTGTGGGGTTCTACCTATCTGGTTAATTACTATGCCATTGATACGATTCCGCCTTTCCTGATGTCGGGTAGCCGATTTGTAGTAGCTGGGATGATTATGTACGCTATTGGTTGGGGAAGAGGAATGCCGCATCCCAGCCAAAGGCAGTGGCGCAACGCTGCGCTATCGGGTATTCTTTTACTTGCTATTGGCACTGGCGGAGTGGTGTGGGCGGAGCAGTATGTCGCTACCAGCATAGCGGCGCTCATCGTAGCCAGTGATCCGTTAGTTGTGGTACTGTTATTATGGCTTATTTACAAACAGCGCCCGCGTTGGAATAGCCTTTTGGGTATTTTTTTGAGCATCGCAGGCGTGTCCATACTGGTTGGGCAAGATCAATTTGCTACCGATCAACATACGTTTTGGGGCGTAGTGGTTATTTTTATAAGCATTTTATCCTGGGCACTTGCATCTATTTTTATCGGAAAAGCCGATCTGCCCAAATCCACGATTCAGTTGGCGGCTACCCAAATGCTGGCGGGCGGTATCTTTTTACTACTTGTCAGTGGCATTTACCAGGAATACAAAGCCTTTTCATGGGCAAGCACTTCTCTTCGTTCCATTTATGCCTGGCTCTACCTGATTGTATTTGGTTCTATTATTGCATTTTCTGCTTTTAACTATCTGCTTACAAAGGTTTCGCCCGAAAAAGTAGCTACCAGCACTTATGTCAATCCATTGATAGCCATGCTATTAGGCTGGGGATTTAACGGTGAAGAATTGACAAATCAATCGCTTTATGCCGCTTTATTAATTTTGATTGGCGTATTTTTTATTAATAGCCGAAAGGATGGCTTTCTATTGAAACGCCAGCGGAAATAGAGCGAATATTCAGGTTTGAGAAAAGAGGCGATACCACTTGAGCGGCACCCCCTCACTCACTTTATGCTTCTATAGCTGCCACACCTGGTAGGGTTTTTCCCTCGAGCAATTCGAGCATAGCACCACCACCGGTGCTGACGTAACTCACTTGGTCATCCAATCCCATTTGATTGATAGCCGCCACAGAATCGCCGCCGCCTACCAAAGAGAAAGCGCCGTGTTGGGTAGCTTTAGCAACCGCCTCTGCGATGGCTTTTGTACCATTAGCAAAGTTAGGCATTTCAAACACACCCATCGGTCCGTTCCAAAGTAAGGTTTTGGAAGTAGCAATTACAGCTGCAAATGCGGCTACAGCTTTCTCTCCAATGTCCAATCCCATCCAGCCATCAGGAATATCGCTGCTGTGAGCTGTTTCGATGGTAGCCTCATTGGCAAATTTATCAGCAATAATGGAATCCTCCGGCAACAACAGGTTCACGCCCTTCGCTTTCGCTTTCTCAATCAATTTTAAAGCCAACTCCAAGCGATCATCTTCTACCAATGAATTTCCAATTCTGCCGCCTTGCGCTTTGAAAAACGTATAAGCCATGCCGCCTCCGATGATGATGTTATCCACAAAATCTATCATACGCTCGATCAGCAAAATTTTATCTGATACTTTTGCACCACCCAAAATGGCAGTGAAAGGGCGCTCAGGGTTGTTCAACACCCGATTGGCATTCTGCAGTTCTGCGTCCATCAAAAAACCAAAGCCGCGGGCGCTTTTGTCAAAAAAACGAGCAACCGTAGCCGTAGAAGCATGCTCGCGGTGCGCGGAGCCAAAAGCATCGTTGATGTAAAGATCGCCTAAAGCAGCCATTGCTTTGGCTAAATCCGGATTTCCTTTTGTTTCGCCTTTGTTGAAGCGGGTATTTTCCAATAGCAGCACCTCCCCAGGCTGTAGCTCGGCTGCCATTTGCTTTGCCTTCTCCCCTACTACTTCGATCTCGTCACAAAACTTCACGGCAATACCCAGTAATTCTGACAAATGCGGTACGATATGTTTCAAACTGAATCTATCATAATCTACACTACCATCTGGTTTGAGCTTTTCTTCGGGCCTGCCGAAGTGCGTCATGAGAATCGCTGCCCCGTCATTGTCAATGATTTGACGAATCGTAGGAAGCGCTGCGCGAATGCGCGTATCATCGGTGATATTGAACTGTTTGTCCAAGGGCACGTTGAAATCTACCCGTACCAGGACTTTTTTATGGCTAAAATCGAAATTCATGGCTTGATATTTCAGGATTTGATAATCGGAAGGATGTTAATAAACCTACTTCTAAACAAGTATGATGGAGCAAGGTGCAAGACTCAGTTGGCGCTTGTCCCTTGCTCCTAATCAAAGCAAGAATATGATTTATACCCGTGTAGCCAAATCGGCGAGGCGAGCAGAATAGCCGGCTTCGTTATCGTACCAGCCTACTACTTTCACCATATTGCCGATGACCATGGTCAGTTTGCTATCAAAAATACAAGAATGCTGGTTGCCCAGAATGTCCGCAGAAACAATTTCATCTTCGCAATATTCCAAAATATTCTTCAGGGCACCTTCAGCGGCAGCCTTGTAAGCAGCATTGATTTCTTCGATTGTAGCTGTTTTTTTCACAAAAGCGGTGAAATCTGTCACAGAACCATCCGGCACCGGTACGCGCATCGCATTACCGTTCAGTTTGCCTTTCAGGTGTGGCAAAACCAAGCCTACTGCTTTAGCAGCCCCCGTGGAAGTTGGCACAATCGAGTAAGCCGCAGCACGCGCCCGGCGCAAATCGCGGTGAGGCGCATCCTGGATGTTTTGGTCGGCGGTATAGGCGTGAATAGTTGTCATAAAACCACTTTCGATACCGAGCAACTCATCAAGTACCTTCACCATCGGTGCCAGGCAGTTGGTCGTACAAGAAGCATTCGAATAAATGGTATAATCCGATTTAATTTCACCGTCATTTACACCAAGCACGATGGTTGGAATATCGCCTGTAGCAGGCGCGGAGATCACTACTTTTTTAGCGCCCGCTTGCAGGTGCCAGCCTGCTTTCTCTTTATCTGTAAAGCGCCCTGTGCATTCGAGCACAACATCTACGCCCATACTACCCCAGGGTAGCTTCGTTGGGTCTTTTTCAGCCAAAGCATGAATTGCCTTACCGTTCACATGAATGTATTGGTCATCAGCGGTGACAGTGCCGTTGAATTTACCGTGAACAGAGTCGTATTTGAGGAGGTGCGCCAGCGTGGGATTGTCCGTGAGGTCATTGATAGCGACTACCTCTACATCTTTTTTGTGGAGTAAAGCCCGGAAAGTCAACCTTCCGATGCGACCAAAACCATTGATAGCAATTTTTGTTGCCATGTTTTATTCAAATTTAGGGTTTGAAAATAAATTCAAGTATGAAGTTGAAAATTGCGAGACGAAAGACCCGAATGCGAAACCAAGCATTTTTAAATCTTTGCTTTCACAATCTCAGTTCTAAAACTTAGTGTAAAAATAACAATAATTCGATTCTCTATCTCTAAGGAACAATTTTTTTCTAATAATTGTTAAGATGAATCGTTTGCAAAGGTAAGTTTTCGTTCCTTTCCGTGAAAAGAGAAAAGCAAGTAATTTTTTCTACTAAAAATTTTGATTTTTTCCAAAAGGCTATATCTTTGCATCGCTTTTTTTCAAAGCAACCGCGTTGGCCCGTTCGTCTAGGGGTTAGGACGCATCCCTTTCACGGATGAAACACGGGTTCGATTCCCGTACGGGCTACTACTTATATACCCTTTGCCGAGTGGATTCGACAAAGGGTTTGCTTTTTTTCAAATACTGCTGCCGAAACTTTTCAAATGCAGCAATAATTGCTTTATTCGCCTTTCAAATAAAATGCATTTCTGAAAAATATAATTGCCTGAAAGTGAAAATAAGTACCGCAATAGATACAAGAGCTGCCGATAATATCCGTGCACTTTCCGCTGCTATGGTAGAAAAGGCAAAGTCAGGGCATCCGGGTGGACCAATGGGGGGCGCTGATTTTATTCATATTTTGTACAGCGAGTTTTTACAATTTGACCCCAGCGATATGTACTGGGCAATGCGAGACCGTTTTTTCCTGGACGCTGGGCACATGTCAGCGATGCTGTATGCTGTACAAACGCTGTTGGGCAATTATTCCATAGAAGATGTCAAAAACTTCCGCCAATGGGGTAGCCCTACGCCAGGGCATCCAGAATTAGACGTAGCGCGCGGTATCGAAAACACTTCTGGTCCGCTCGGATTGGGGCATGCTTTTGGCATTGGTGCTGCCATAGCCGAACGATTTCTCGTAGCGCGATTTGGAGAACAAGTGGCTCACAAAACCTACATTTACATCTCAGATGGTGGTATTCAGGAAGAAATTTCGCAAGGTGCAGGGCGCATTGCAGGGCATCTGGGGTTAGGGAATATTGTTATGTTTTATGATGCCAATGATATTCAGCTTTCCACCAAAGTGGAAGAAGTTACTACCGAAGATACCGCCAAAAAATATGAGGCCTGGGGCTGGCAGGTGCTCAGCATCAATGGTAATGACCACGGCGCAATCCGTAAGGCTTTGCAAGCTGGTATCGAAGAGACAAACCGCCCTACCTTGATTATTGGCAAAACTACCATGGGCAAAGGGGTACTTCTGGAGGATGGTACACTTTACGAAGGGCAGGTGGAGTTGCATGGCAAACCATTAGGCGAATCGAAAGCCTCTTTTGCAAAAACAATGGAAGGCTTGGGTGCTGATCCCAACGATCCTTTTCGAGTTTTTCCAGAAGTCGCTGCTTATTACGAATCCGTCAAACAATCTAAAATTCAGGCTGCTACCAATCGTAAAACTGCTTTCTTGCAATGGGAGAAGGCAAATCCTGCGCAAGCCCAACAATTTCAACAATTCCTTTCTGGCAAGTTACCCGATCTGAATTGGGCAGCAATCAAACAATCCCCCAACAGCGCTACTCGCAACGCCTCGGCCGCCGTATTATCTTACCTCGCTGATCATTTGGATAACATGATTGTCGCTTCCGCTGATTTGTCGAATAGTGATAAAACCGATGCCTTTCTTAAAAAGAAGGCTGCTTTCAAAAAAGATGATTTTTCCGGGGCATTCCTGCAAGCAGGTGTGGCGGAATTGACAATGGCGGCACTGGCTACCGGCATGGCGCTACACGGCGGCGTGATCCCTGTGTGTGCTACGTTTTTTGCTTTTTCTGATTATATGAAGCCTGCCATTCGGGTTTGTGCCTTGATGGAGCAAGCCGTTATTTTCCTCTGGACGCATGATGCTTTCCGCGTCGGGGAGGATGGTCCTACGCACCAACCGGTAGAACAAGAAGCTCAAATTCGGTTATTGGAACAACTAAAAAATCATTCCGGTAAAAACAGTTTTCTGGCCCTGCGCCCAGCAGATGGACATGAAACAACGATTTGCTGGAAACTGGCGCTGGAAAACCGGCATTCACCAAGTGGGCTGATTCTTTCTCGGCAAAATGTGAACGATCTTCCTACGGAAAATCGCTTTGAACAAGCAAAACAAGCTGAAAAAGGTGCTTATATTGTAGAAAATTGCGACGGATTGCCGGATGTAATCCTGCTTGCCAATGGCTCTGAAGTTTCCACGCTGGTAGCTGGTGCCGCAAAGCTGAAAGCGGAAAAGAACCTAAAAATAAGAATTGTATCGGTGCCAAGTGAAGGGCTTTTCAGAGACCAACCTTCCGCTTACCAGGAAGAAATTTTGCCTGCTGCTATTCCAATTTTTGGGCTTACCGCGGGGCTCCCCGTGAATCTTCGCGGCTTAGTCGGTACGCAGGGTAAGATTTGGGGCTTGCAGCACTTTGGCTACTCTGCTCCCTATACGGTATTGGATGAAAAATTTGGATTCACAGCAGAAAATGTATTTCAGGAGGTGTGCACATTGTTGAATGTTTAAAACAGTAGCTTCAGAAATATCTGCAAGCTCCAAACCACAATCATACATCCTACGCCAATCATCATTTGCTTGCGCGGCAACTTGCCAGCCAATCGCGCTGCAATCGGCGCGGCCACTACCCCACCCAGCAACAAGCCAAGCGTCACCTGCCAATGCTGAATGCCCAACACTGTAAAGAACGTCAATGCACTCGCCAGCGTCACAAAAAATTCTGATAAACTCACCGAACCGACCACGTAGCGCGGGGTTTTTCCTTTTGTAATAAGTGTTCCAGTGACCAATGGACCCCAGCCTCCCGAACCAAATGAATCCAGGAATCCGCCCGCACCCGCCAGCCAGCCTACGTTTTTTACTTTCTTTTTCACAGCATTTTGCTGAAAGGCTTTTGTAAGAATACGTATCCCAAGAATCATCATATAAATAGCTAATAATGGTTTCACAAATTTAGAACCATTCACATCCAAATACATTAATAACAAAGCGCCTGCTACTGCACCTATGATACCTGGTATTAATATTACTTTAAATAACTTTTTATTAATATTACCAAATTTATAATGACTATAACCCGACGCACCTGCCGTAAAAATCTCTGCCGTGTGAATAGAAGAAGAAATCGCAGCCACATTCACGTTCATCGTCATCAAACCAATCGCAGAAGTCACGCCATAGCCCATTCCCAGTATTCCGTCCACCATTTGCGCCAGAAAACCAATCAATAAAAATGCCCAAAATTGAGGCTCGACTTGATCGTGCAATCCTGTAACAAATATAATATTGACAAATAATAACACGCCAAAAGCAGCCATCGCAATCGTCGCAATGCGCTTCCAGGTACGTGCGACCGGGCGGGCGCCCAATTCTTCTCCATTAATCGCCAGTGACCGCGTTAATCTGTTCAAAACCTTTACTTTATGTGCAAAATTTCCATTTAATTTGTTGCGAATCTGATGCATATTTTGCAATACATCATCCAATTCATTCGGCAAAGCAGCATTTAATACTTCTTTCAAACGCTTAGCAATCGTAGGTGACTTTCCATTCGTAGAAATCGCTATTTTTAGATCACCTTTTTGTACAATAGAGCCTAAGTAAAAATCGCATAAATCGGGTGTGTCGGCAACATTGGTAAGGATTCGGCGGGATTCGATTAATAATTTAATAGAATGATTTAATTCTTTATTGTCGGTTGCAATAATTACAAAATTTTTATTATCCAGGTCGCTCGGTTCAAAAGATTTTTCAAATAATATTACATTTTCAAAATTCGCTGCAAAAGCTTTAATTTCAGATGAAATCGTTTCTCCTATTAAAGTTAATCGCGTGCGCGGACTGTTATTTAAAATCGAAGTAATTTTTTCCAAACCAACATTTCCGCCACCAACAATTAGTATGTCGAATTGTTCAAATTTGACAAAAATTGGATACAAAGTATTCGTAGAAGTAATATTTTGATTAATAATTCTACTCATAATAAATGGATATTCCAGAAGAGTCTTTTACATTTTACATTTTTAGCTATGAAAATTAAGTCCATATGTTGTTGTTTTTACATAACCTTTACGAATTGCAAAATCGCCAAAATGCTCACCCTCAAAGCGTTCCTTCGCATATCGTTCAATGATTGGTCGCAATTCATTTAGTATATTTTCTTCATCGAGCATTTCTTTATACAATTTATTAAGCCGTTCGCCATTAAAAGCCGCACCAAGATACAAATTATAATAACCAGGTGATTTGCCAACAAAACCAATTTCTCCGAGATAAGGTCTGCCGCAGGCATTGGGGCAACCGGTCATTCTGATTATAATTTCCTCTTTTTCAAGTCTATTTGCAACTAAAATTTCATCAATTTTTGTAATTAAATCTGGTAAATAGCGCTCGGCTTCGGCAAATGCCAAAGAGCAAGTCGGCAAAGCCACACAAGCAATGGAATTCAGGCGCAAGCCCGTTTTATCCAATTCCGGTAAAACTTTATAATATTCTAATAATAATTGTATAATTAATTTATTTTTCTCTGAAATGCCTCGGATTTGCAGGTTTTGATTGCCTGTTAAAAGAAAATCGCCATCATGGATTTCTGCAACTTTACGCAGCGCTGTTTTTAGTAAATAATTATCGGTGTCCTTTACACGTCCCCCTTCAATAAACAGCAAAACATTATGTGTACCGTCCACATTTTGCGACCAGCCAAATACATCGCCTGAGCGCGTAAACAAATAAGGCGCAATGGGCTGTAAGGCAAAGCCCATGCGCTTTTCGAGCTCTTCCTTGAAAACGTCCAAGCCTACCCGATCTATCGTGTATTTCATCCTCGAGAGCTTCCGATTTTCCCGATTACCCCAGTCACGCTGAATGGTGACAATACTTTCAACAGCTTTAATCATATTTCCCCGATGCACAAAACCCAAGCGGCTCGCCAGTCTTGGATAGGTTTCTGGCATGCCGAAGGTCATACCCAAACCGCCGCCTGCTGCGATATTATAACCAATTAATTCCCCATTTTTTTCAATGGCAATCAAGCCAATATCATTCGAGTAAATGTCGGTATCATTATACGGCGGAATCGCTATTGCAATTTTAAATTTTCGAGGTAAATAAGTCTTACCATAAATCGGTTCTTCCTCATCCTCGATTGGACTGGCGGCAATTTTAATCGTTTCTCCCTCAGCATCTTCCGTCTTGAGCCAAATCTCGTGGTAAGCATTTGTTTTAGGCGTTAAATGCGCTGAAATCAGCACTGCGTCCTCGTATGCCTGCGCGTGAATACGCGATTGGCTGGGATTCGGGTTACACATTACATTTCTATTTACATCCCCGCAGCCGGCGAAGCTATCCATTAACACTGCGTTAAAACCCTGAATCGTTTTTTGTAAATCTTTTTTTAAGATGCCATGTAATTGTATCGCCTGACGTGTGGTTAATTTTAAAGTGCCGCTGCTGTACTGCTCCGCCAATTCATCCAAGCGTAGCCATTGTTGGGGTGTAATGATGCCGCCCGGCACGCGGATTCGTATCATAAAGGAATATAATGGTTCTAATTTTTGGCGCTTGCGCTCACTTTCCAGGTCGCGGTCGTGCTGTTGATAAGAACCATGAAATTTGATTAACTGTGTATCATCGGCAGCGATAGATCCAGTTACTTCATTATCAAGGCTTTCTAAAAGCGTACCTCGCAACAAATTACTTTTAGCTTTTATATGTTCTACTTCGGAGCGTTTTTTATTTTCTTCCATTTCTTTTATTATAAAATATTTACTAAATCTTAAAGATTTAGCGAATATCAATAGACATCCTCTAAATACCTTCGCTGCTTTTTTAAATTCTTTACATATTCTTGTGCTTTCTCTTCAGAAAAGCCAGCTTCTTTACTTACAACTTGTAATAAAGCGGTTTCTACGTCGGGTGCAAGCCGATTTTTATCGCCGCAAACGTAGAAATACGCGCCATTTTCCAACCAATTGAATACATCGCGGCTATGTTTTATGAGTTTATGCTGACAATAAACTTTGTGTTTCTGGTCGCGCGAAAAAGCCACGTTCAACTTGGTCAAATTCCCTTTTTTCAAAGCTTGCAGCCATTCGGTTTGGTACAAAAAGTCGGTCGTGAAATGCGGATTACCAAAAAACAACCAGTTTTTTCCATCTGCACCTTGCGCCTCGCGCTCCTGCACAAACGCCCTAAACGGCGCGACCCCCGTGCCTGCACCCACCATGATAATCGGCGTGTCAGCATCCTGCGGCAATTTGAAGTATTCATTTTTTTCTACAAAAACCCTAAGCGATTGCCCGATCGGAATTGTATCTGCCACAAAAGTTGAAGCAGCACCCATTCTTTTGCGACCAAAACTTTCGTAGCGCACCGCGCCAATCGTCAAATGGGCTTCATTGGGTACAAAATTTAAACTGGATGCTAAGGAGTATAATCTTGGTTGTAATTTCTTTAAAGTCTGTACAAACTCTTGAGGATCAAACTGTACAGGAAAATCATGTAATAACTCGGCTACATCTCGACCATATACATAATCACGTAAAGCTGTAGGATTCGCAAGCAATTCTACGAGTTTTGAATTTTGGGTCTTCTGACTCCACTTTTCTATTACATCTTTTGATAATAAATTTAACTCTATATCATAAGTCAAAATATCATGCAGTGATTTTTTAACACCATTCCAATCAACTGATTCCGAACCATTTATACCAGCATTTTTTAGTACTAAGCCAACAACTTCGGGCGCATTTTCAGGAAGAATTCCTAAAGAATCGCCCGGTTCATAAGTCAACTCCGAGCCTTCCAGCGAAACTTCCACGTGCCAGGTTTCTTTGGTTGAGCCGCGTCCATTGAGTTGAATTTTCTCTAAAATTGTGGCTTCAAAAGGATGCTTACGGTCGTATTTTGACTTAGCGGCTACGTTTGCCTGCGCAACAGCGTAAGCTTTCACGCCATTTCCATTCACACGTCCGCTCGCAGTTTTTGGGATTTCATTTTCCAATTTTGCCAACACGTTTTCCAACCACTTATCCGCATCTTCTTGAAAGTCAACGTCACAATCCACACGGTTGAGCCAGCGCGTACCGCCTAATTTTTCCAATTGTTGGTCAAAATCTTTGCCCGTTTGACAAAACTGCAGATAACTCCGGTCGCCCAATGCCAGCACAGCAAACTTCGTCCCATTCAATTTGGGCGCGCGCACCGAGTGAATGAATTCGTGCAGAGCCTCCGCCGCCACAGGTGGGTCGCCTTCGCCATGTGTGCTCACGATGGTCAGCAGAATTTTCTCGTCTTTCAGTTTTTTGACCGAATAATCGTTCATATCCGTCAGCGTCACTGGAAACCCGAGGGCTTTCACGCACTCTGCTACCTTTTTTGCAATGCCCTTGCCGTTGCCCGTGTGCGAGCCATACAAAACGGTGACGATCGGTTTTTCAACAGCTATCGCAGCAGGTGCCTCATTTGGAAACACCACTACCTTGTCACTTTGCTGCGTTGCCACGTACAAGCCATATAAGTAGCCGCTCAGCCAAAGTTTTTGTTGGTCGCTAGTGTCCGATGTGAGTTTTTTTAGTAAAGTTTGGTCAAGACCAAGGACAGGTTCTGAAGTTTTCACTTTAAAAATAATTTAATCCTGACAGGTTTTGAAAACCCATCAGGTTCGGTTTAATTGAATCTTCTGCTTCCAACAGCGTTTCAACTGTATTGAATTGCAATCCAACTACTTCCCCCAGTACAATGACTGCCGGAGCGCCAATTTTTTCATTTTCTGCCAGTGCAACAATCGAAGCCACTGTTCCAAATACATTTTTTGCTGTTGGCAACGAGCCGTCTTGCAGTACCGCCGCGGGCAATTCTGCTTTGCCATTTACTTTAAAAATTTCCACAATTTCACCTAGTTTTGATAAGCCCATCAGCACCACCACCGTTGCATCCGATTGCGCAGCGAGTTGAATATCAGGCGATAAGGAGCCATCCGACATCGTAGCGGTCACGACCCAAAAACTCCGACTCAAATTGCGATGTGTCACTGGAATACCTGCTAAACCTGGCACGCCAATCGAACTGGAAATACCTGGAATATACTCACTATCAATGCCTTGCGCTTGCGCAAATTCCATTTCTTCGTAACCCCGACCAAAAACAAAAGGATCGCCGCCTTTTAGCCGGACGATGTGTTCATTTTCTTTTGCAAACTCGACAATCAACTCATTAATTTCTTGCTGTTTATAAGATTTAAAGCCACGGCGTTTCCCTACAAATAAATGTGTGGCTCGAGGCGCGTGTTCCAGCAAAGCCGGATTTACCAAAGCATCATAGAACACGACATCTGCGGATTGTAAAGCACGCATCCCCTTGATTGTCAATAGTTCAGGATCACCTGGTCCTGCGCCGATTATGGTTAATTTTTTCATTGTGCTACTGTGTTGAAGTGTTCGTGTGTTCAGGATTACCCTTTGCCACATTAAACGATCTATCTTTTAATTAAAAATTAATCATTCAACATTAAGCATTCGTTCTTCCAACATTCCACCTGCCACCGTTTGCCCGGTATTTTCATTAATCAAAATAAAAGCGCCAGTTCTGCGATTTTTACAATACGCATCAAAAGCCAGCGGTTCTGCAGTACGCAGGCGCACTTTGATCAAATCATTAAGTTTTACAGCATCAGGATTTGGAATTCGATCGTATGTTTCAATGTCTAATTTGTATTCAATTGCTCGAATCGCACATTTCACCAAAGCACTATTATGTTGCAATAAAAATTTGCCGCCTGCGCGGAAGTCCGCATTATCGGTCACGCAAAGAATGGCTTCCAAGTCTTGAGAAATGCTTGGCAGGTTATCACTGCGAACGATTGTATTCCCCCGGCTGATGTCAAGGTCATCGGCAAGATGAATAATGGCTGCCTGCGGCGGGAATGCTTCTTCCACTTCTTGCTGATTCACCTCAATTTTGGTAATTTGGGAAGTTAAACCCGAAGGATAAACTGTCACTTGATCGCCCACGCGATAGATGCCGCTCTGAATTTGACCCGCATAGCCGCGATAATCATGCAGTTCATCATTTTTGGGTCGAATGACATATTGCACCTGAAAGCGCGGATCATCAAAATTTCTATCCGAAGCAACCTCCACTGTTTCTAAGTATTCCAACAAAGCTGGACCTTCATACCAGGGCGTATCGTTTGATTTTTTCACTACATTTTCGCCAGATAAAGCGCTCACAGGAAGGAAAATCAGGTTTTGAAAATCCAGCTCTTGCTTCAATTGCAGATAATCCGATACAATCTCATCAAAAACTTGCTGTGAAAAGCCGACCAAATCCATTTTATTGATACAAACCACCACGTGCGGAATGCCAAGCAGCGAGGCAATCATCGAGTGCCGACGGGTTTGCTCCACTACACCGTGCCGCGCGTCTATCAAGATGATTGCCAAATCGGCATTCGACGCACCCGTGACCATGTTGCGCGTGTATTGCACGTGCCCCGGCGTATCCGCGATGATGAATTTGCGGCGCGGCGTGGTGAAATATTTATACGCCACATCAATCGTGATGCCCTGTTCGCGCTCAGAGCGCAAGCCATCCGTGAGCAAAGACAAGTCAATTTCGCCTTCTGGCAAATTGCGGCTCTGGCGTTCAATCGCGGCAAGAATATCTGATGAAACCGAACTGCTATCAAACAGTAAACGGCCAATCAAAGTGCTCTTGCCATCGTCCACGCTACCGCAGGTTATAAATCGTAGTAAGTCCATTTTGAATCGTTTAGAGGGTTAAGCAGGGGTGAGAAGGTTTAATTTTGCCCTGGTTATCAGCTGTTTAAATTTTAAAAAAATTTATATCAAATTTACTTAAATCATAAAGGCAAAAGCGTAAGTATCGAGGGAACTCAGCCCCTAAACCTTCCCCACTCTTTTAAAAATATCCGTTCACTTTTCGGTCTTCCATTCCTGCTTCGGAAATGAGATCGTCGATCCGAGTGGCGCCGCGTTCAGAAATTCTGGTTTCGATAATGTCCTGGATAATGTCATCAATAGAGCGGGCTTCGCTGCGCACAGCAGCCGTACAAGTCGCATCGCCCACTGTACGAAAGCGCACCTCTGCTTCTACGACCTTATCGCTGGGTTCAACTGTAATGAAGGGCGTCACCGCGAGTAATTGACCACCAGGTAATTCCACGCATTCACGACGATGGGTATAATAGATGGAAGGCAACGCAATGTTTTCGCGGCGGATATAATTCCACACATCAAGCTCCGTCCAGTTAGAAATCGGGAATGCCCGAATATTCTCTCCTTTGCGAATTTTGCCGTTGTAAATATTCCACAGCTCTGGGCGCTGATTCTTAGGATTCCACTGTCCAAAATCGTCTCGATGGCTGAAAATGCGTTCTTTCGCACGGGCTTTTTCCTCATCGCGCCGAGCGCCGCCGATACAAGCATCAAATTCAAATTCTTCGATGGTATCGAGCAAAGTGTAGGTCTGGAGGGGGTTTCGGCTCGGATACTTGCCGCTCGGATCTTTCAGATTGTGTTTTTTGATCGAATCTTCAACCTTGCGAACGATAAGTTTCTCGCCGATTTGCGCTGCCAAATTATTGCGGAATTCCAGCACTTCGAGAAAATTATGCCCCGTATCAATATGCACCAGTGGAAAAGGAAATTTGCCCGGGCGAAAGGCTTTCAATGCCAGATGCACCAGGGTAATCGAGTCTTTTCCTCCAGAAAACAATAGCGCCGGACGATCAAATTGCCCAGCGACTTCCCTCATAATATAAATTGCTTCGGCTTCGAGTAAATCAAGGTGATTAAGTTGCTGTTTATTCATAATTTTATAGATGTCAGATTATGAAACCGCAAAATGTAAAATACTAAACCGCAAAACGTAAAAGTGAACGCCCAAACTTCTAAACTTTTTCAACCTGATGTTCATGCAACCCACATTCCTTCTTCGACGCATCCTCCCACCACCAGCGCCCCGCCCGAAAATCCTCTCCAGGGCGAATGGCACGGGTACAAGGCGCACAACCAATACTCACAAAACCTTTGTCGTGCAAGGGGTTATAAGGGATGCCGTTTTTATTTACAAATGCGAGAACTTCTTCATACGTCCAATCAAAAATGGGATGGAATTTGATCAATTGATATGCTTTATCCCACTCCAAACTATTCATATTGTGCCGATTAGGTGATTGCTCCGCCCGAATGCCCGTGATCCAAATCGCTTGCCCTGCTAAGGCTCGGTTCAAAGGTTCTACTTTGCGAATATGACAGCATGACTTCCGGTTTTCCACCGATTCATAAAAACTATTCGGACCTTTTTGGCTTACAAAAGCTTGCAAATCAACACTATTAGGATAAAAAGCTTCGATGGGTTGACCATACTTTTCGAGCGTTCTCGACCACGTCGAATAGGTTTCGGGGAAAAGCCGGCCCGTATCGAGCGTGAAAACACGAATTGGCAATTTATCTTGAAATATAAAATGCGTTATAACTTGATCTTCAATGCCAAAACTCGTAGAGAAAGTTACCTTTCCAGGGAATTGCTCCACCAGATAGGCTAAGGATTGGACAAGATCGAGGCTGTTCAGCTCCGTGCTCAAAGCACCGAGTGATTGTGCTGTTATTAGCATAATGGGTTTGGATTATTTGTTTTTAATCTGGTCTAATCGTAGGCGTAGTACTGAAATTTAGGGCTTATACCAAATTTGAAATGAGCAGGCGTAAGTATTAAAATCTAAGGAATTAAAAATCAAATTTTTATTTAATTCTAAGCACGCCATTATCAATTAAAATTGGTATCATTATTGAAGGCAAAGTTAACCGGCTTTTTGCCGATTGGCAAGAAATATTTCAAAAAGCATTGATTTTTAACTTTTTACAAAACAACATTATTACACAGGTATGTATGAAGATACGTTCATATAATTTGAGCATAAAAAAGAGGTGCCGCCTTTAAGGCGACACCCCATTAAGTTATAGATTGAAACAATGGAGATTTAGCGCTGCTGAATCACCAATCGCTTCGTCATTGCTTCGTGTCCCTCTGCCTTGATTACAACAAAGTATATACCTTCTTTGTAGTTTGACAAGGAAATCTGTTCTACCTGATGTTGTACTTCATCAATTTTAACCTCTTCCATTGTCTGCCCCAGAGCATTCACGATGCGTATATTCACTGCTTTACTCATAAATGCGCTCAAGTCAATATTTACAGCCTCTTTCGCTGGGTTCGGATACACCTTCACATCGGTAGGCAGCAATACTGATTGTTTGGTGCTTTGCTCAGTTTTGCCAACATTTGATGATCCATTCAATGAAAGAATACCCTGTGTAGTGCAGAATTCGATTGGAATTACCGCCATGTTATCACAGTCATCTACCATTTTGATCACATACTGGTAGCAAGCCTTTGGGGAAACACCGGTTACACCCATTGGCTTCGCCCAGATACCCACAGTTGCGGAGCAATTATCGCCATAAGGCAATGCCAGAATATCGCTGATCCACTTATTGATTTCAGCTTCGACCAACTTATCGCTACCTGGATACTCAATCGTCTTGTTCGCTGGCTGTGTTCCCGTAAAGGTCGGTGCTACATCATCATCCAAGCGATAAACAACGAGGATGTCTTTGTGATTACCGCAATCATCGAACAATCTGTAAGTTACATCGTAAGAAATCCAGCAAGTATTACCATTGGTTCTACTTTCTTCAATTTTCCAAACGAACATCCTCAGGTCTTTCGATGCTGTGCAATTATCTGTAACGGCTGCGTTAGGCGTTTCCAATTCAATGCCATTGAAGAGGAATTTCGCTGTACCTGTACCCATCGTGATTGGTTTTTGCTTATCTACCTTCAGAGAAATGCTCTTACCGGCAGGGCAAATTGCCTCAGGATGTTCAGACATGTACAATCGTGCTGTTATTTTATTGCTACCCAAGTTGAAGCTTGGCGCAATCTTGTCTTTCACGGTAATTACCTGTGTCTTCACTGTTTCGTTATTGCAACGATCTTTCACCTTCCAGGTACGCGTGATGATCCGCTCACCCTGGCAGCTACCTTCTTCTACCACATCGCTGCTTGTGACAACTGGGTTCGGATCGCAATTGTCTTTTACATTCGTTGGGCGACCAGTAACGGAAGGATCAGCATTGTATGCACAATTTGCATCCACATAGATGGTCTTGTTAGCAGGAACCGTGAAGGTCGGTGCCATCTTGTCTTCTACGGTGATAGTTTGAACCTTCGTAGTCGTATTGCCACAGCCATCCACCAGTTTCCAGGTACGCGTAATGGTCGTTTTGCAATAATCGCCACTGGTCTGGTCGGTGTAAGTAGCATCCAGTTCCGTATCGCAGTTGTCTTTCTCATCTGTTACGTCACCGGTATTGCTTGGATTAGCATTGTATTCGCAATTTGCATCGCGATAGATAGTTTTATCAGCAGGTACCGTAAAGGTTGGCGCTGTATTGTCAATCCGCGTATTGTAAGTGACTGACTTAGCATTGCCGCACTCGTCTTTGGTACTTACTGTGATCACTGCGTTGCAATCGCCTTGTGTTGAAGCCGCTTCTTGGCTTTCTAAGTAAGTAGAAGAAGAGCAATTGTCAGACCATGTGGTCGCTGCTTTCGCTGCTGCTTCTGCTTCTTCCTTCGTCGCATAGCAACTTGCGATTTCGCCCTTCGTAGCGGTTGGCGCTGTATTGTCAATCCGCGTATTGTAAGTGACTGACTTAGCATTGCCG
>CAZGJN010000012.1:0-12727 GCA_964526645.1 uncultured Saprospiraceae bacterium | reverse complement strand
CATAGCAACTTGCGATTTCGCCCTTCGTAGCGGTTGGCGCTGTATTGTCAATCCGAGTTGTGTAAGTCACGGAAGATTCTTTACCACAAGCATCTTTTGTTTTAACAGTGATCGTAGCAGAACAAGTACCATCGGTTGAGGCAGTTTCCTGGCTCTCCAAGAACTCTGGAGTAGAACAATCGTCCGTCCAAGTGGTCGCATCTTTTGCAGCTTTTTCTGCGTCCTCTATCGTTGCATAACAGCTCGCGATAGTACCCTTTGTTGCCACTGGTGCTTGATTACCTACACTAATATTCATATCATAAGTAACAGACTGAGGATTGCCGCACTCATCCTTTGTGCTTACGGTGATCGTTACAGAACAGCTACCGGTGGAACTAACTGTTTCCTGGCTTTCCAAGTAAGTTGAAGAAGAGCAGTTATCCGTCCAGGTGGTTGCCGCCTTTGCTGCTGCTTCTGCCAGTTCTTTTGTCTCGTAGCAGTTGCCAATTTCACCTTTTGTAGCTACTGGTTTCTCATTATCAATACGCGTATTGTAAGTCACAAAGTCCTCGTTGCCGCAAGCATCTTTCACAGTGACGGTGATGGTTGCAGAGCAAGTACCCGTCGTTTTGGCAGTTTTAACCAAATTTACTGTTGCAGTGCAATTATCGGTGGCAGAAGTTGCTGTTTTCGCTGCATTCTCCGCGTCAGTTACTGATTTATAGCAAGATTCAATCGTACCCTTTGTCACCTGTGGTGCGGTATTGTCCTTGATTGTGATCTTCTGCGTTTTGGTAGTGGTATTTCCGCATTCATCCTTCAACTCCCAGGTGCGCGTAATGACTGTTTCGCAGTTGTCGCCGACTGGCTCACTGTCCTTGTAAGTTGCGTTCAAGCCAGCATCGCAGTTATCTGCTTCATCGGTTACATCGCCCGTTGTAGTTGGAGAAATCTCGTAATCGCAGTCTTTATCGCGATAGACCGTCTTATCGGCTGGTACTGTGAAAGTTGGCGCTGTGCCATCAATTTTGACTGTATATTCCTTAAAGTCGGAATTATTACAATCATCCGTAGCAGTTACTTTCACTTTGAACATACAAGCACCTAGGCTAGTGACAGTAGCAGATTTTGAAACATCCTGATCACAAGCATCCGTGGCAGTAGTAGCCGCGAGCGCTGCGTCCTTCGCTGCTTGTTCTGTCTTGAAGCAGCCGGTCAAAGTACCAGAAACAGTAGGTTTTGTTGTATCTTTGATACGGAACTTTTGTTCACAGGTAGCAGACTCTTCGCCATTATCCTTCTGCTGATTGTTATTCAAATCATCAAAGAGGATATAGGTGCGCGTCACCAGTATACCATTTGGGCAAAGCGTACCAGACTTAGAATCGCTGGACTTCATGACTAAAGTACCGCAAGGTTTGGTTGTTACGTCCTTAAAAACATCATTAATATTGGTGAACGGTGCAGGAACAACATTTTCATTGCAACCTTCGAGTACTTGCTCGTCGCTGCTCAGTTTGCAGGTTGCTTCGAAGAAGCAGCATACACCACTGACACTCTTTTGCTCGGAACAGTTGTTGGCATCAAAAATTTTAACAGTAGGCGTTGTACCTTCATCAAGATAAATCGTATTGTTGTCAGGTACACTTTGTACCGTACCGCCGTTTACCTGGTAGCGATACGGACCTGTACCACCGCTGATATTCAGCACGACTGCTACTTCCCCATCGCTTTGCATGTCACAATCTAAGTCAGCTGTAAAGTCCAGAGGCTGTGGCTGATTAATCGTTGCCATGCAAGTAGTCGTACAGCCGTTTTTGTTTTTTACTGTCACGGTATAAGTGCCCGCCGCTAAACCGGAGAACATATTGCTTGCCTGATAAGCGCCATTGCCCAATTTGTACTCGAATGGTGCAAACTCAGCGCCACCACCAGAAGTGATAGATACTGTCAGTTTACCATCTGAGAAACCATTACAAGTGGCAGGAGTAGGCGTAACGTTGCAAGTGAAGGCCACTGGTTCTGGTACTTCGATACCGATTGTCGGATCGCAAGTAGTTTCGCAACCATTCGCATCTTTCACTACTACATCGTACTGGCCAGATGGTAGATTCAGGAATTCATTACTGGTTTGGAATGGTCTTACCAACTCACCACCTGGCAATTTGACAAGTTTGTACATGTAAGGACCAACACCACCAGATGCTGAGGTTGTAATTTTACCATCGCCGCCGCCTGCGCAGGAAGTCGTTTGAGCGACCGAACTGCAACTGATTGCCGTAGGCTCTGTGATCTCAGCGGTGCAAGTCGTCGTACAACCTTTATTGTCCTTGACATATACAGTATAATTGCCAGCACCAAGACCAGTAAACTTGTTGTCGGACTTGAAAGTATTATTATCCAAGCTATACATCTTACCACCATTGCCGCCCGTAGCGGTCACAGTGATCTCACCTGTTTTATCGCCATTGCATTTTACGTTTTTGACGGAAGTAGAGCAAGTGAGTGCTTCAGGTTGATTGACCTTTTTGGTGCAAGTAGAAGTACAACCATTTTTATCTTTTACCGTAATGGTATAGTCACCAGCTATGAGTCCTGTAAATACATTGCTGGATTGGAAGGTATTGCCACCATCCTTGCTGTATTCGTAAGGGCTGGTACCGCCGCTTGGCGTTACGGTCAGTTCCCCATCGTTGCCACCTTTGCAACTTACATCCTTTGCAGTCAGGCTGCAAGACAAAGCTGTCAGTTGCTCCACAGTCTTCGTACAAGTAGCCGTACAACCATTTTTATCTTTCACCGTCATGGTGTATTCGCCTGGCGCAAGCCCCGTGAAGCTACCGCCATTGGCAAGAAAGGTATTACCATCCAAGCTGTAAGTATAAGGACCCGTACCACCGGATACAGTACCACTCATCGTGCCGTTATTCTGTCCCTGGCAAGTAGCAGGCGTAGTAGAACAATCTAGGCTGATAGAAGTCGTATTGTTAAGGGTAGTCATGCAAGTTTTGGTGCAGCCATTAGCGTCTTTTACGGTAACCGTATAAGTGCCAGCTGCCAGGCCTGTGAACATATTGCTTGCTTGGTATGCCCCATTGCCCAGTTTGTACTCAAGCGCACCCGTACCGCCACTGGCAGTCACTGTGATTTTACCATTATCCACGCCAGAGCAAGCAGGGTCCATCTTGCCACAAGAAACAGAAATTTCAGTTGGTTGACCAATTGTGATAACAGCACAAGCCACTGTACAGTCGTTCTTATCTTTCACTGTTACAGTGTAATCACCGGCACTGAGTCCGGTAAATTTACCATCGTTATCCAAAAAAGAGCCATTATTTAATTTATAGCGATAAGGCTTACCGGAAGTGAAAGGTGTACCGCCCGTACCTTTTACATCCAACATTCCGTCATTGCCACCAAAGCAAGAGACATCGCTTTTGGATTCAAACATACAGCCGAGCGCAGTTGGCTCGGTGATAGTCTGCATGCAGGTAGATTCACAACCATTTGCATCTTTTACAGTAACGGTATAGTTGCCAGCCGTTAGCCCTGTGAAGTCACCACTTGTCTGGAAAGTGCCACTGCCCAATTTGTACATGTAAGGGCTGGTACCGCCGCTACCTGTAACTTTAAAAGAACCATTGCTACCGCCATTGCAGGATACATTTTTCACATTGCTAAAGCTGCAAGAAACCGGAGTCGGGTCACTCACAGTGAAAGGAAAAGAACAGAAGCTTTTACCTTTGTACTTTACTTCCACGTTGTAAGTACCAGCCGTCAAACCGGAGACATCCTCCGTCGTCTTCATAAAGCCGGCATCGCCTGTCTTTGTCCACTTGAAGGTAAAATCAGCGGCATTGTAAGTGAAATTGGTAGTTGTAACGGTGATATTAATAGCACCATCATCTTCACCCACGCAGCTTGGTTTGGTAACGTTGCCAGTTACACCAAAGGTATAAAAAGTAGGTACGATACCCACCCCTGCTTCCGTGCGGAACTGCTGAATAATATTACCCGGACCACTTGCAGAAGAAGAACCAAGTGCCAAGGCATCCACACAAACTGGACTGCCGCCAAGAAATGGAGCTAATTTGACCGGATCATCAATCAATGCTGTACAAGTAGATTGCCCTGTCAGATTCAAAAAGCTACCACCTGAGCCGCCGCCAAAATCAATAACGCCATCAAAAAGAGTAGCATCATCCGTTATAGAAGAACTTGGGGACAAGGAACAAATGTTATCTCCCTGAAACCAAATGTCTAAGTTTGCTTGTAGAGTAAGATCAACCGTAGTTGGAGAAGCATCCAAGCTCTCGTACTTCAGGTCACCTTCTACTTTACCCAGAATGCACAACTCCACTGCTACCAAGCACTGGTTTCCGGAATAAGGCTGTAAGCAAATATCCGGGATTACTGTAGTGTTTTTCGGTGTTCCAGGCAAAGTCGCATCTGTCGTCCAGTTTGTCTTTTGAATGGGAATGTCCAAAGGGATATTGTCGCAAGTAGCTGGTGGGGCGGCAAGTAAATTCGTAGTACTTACCATATTCAAATCTATATGACTTGATTTTTTCACATTAGGACTTACCGTCAATAGACCCCATATCATTGGTAAAAAAAGGCTGAAGAGCATACCCGTTCGCAGGGAATACCCAATTTTTGAAATTCGCTGCTTCGGGTGTAGCCAAACCCAAAGGCGCTTGTTCATAGTGTTGATAATTTTTTCCATTGTAAAGAGATTTGTGTTTAAATGTGAGTTAGAAAAAAGGTTATAAAAAACCCATAACTGGGATGTAAAGCCTACTTTGTTTGTTATTTTTCGTTTTGGGAATAAGTATAGTGGATACATACTTCGATTTCGGAGCGGCTGCTTAGCTGGAAAGGCGCATCGGCATTGTTGTTTTTCAAAAGCCCTTTGATGCGAATGGGAATTTGTACCGCTTTTTGCCCCATGAAGGGTTCAAAACTACCTTTGTATGCGTGGGTGGTACGCTGGCCTCCTCCGAAAGCAAGTTGTTTTGAGCCTTTATTCACATCTGTTTTTCCATCGAGTAAGCCATTGACGATATCCAGTTTCCCTTTTGGTTGTATTTCAATAAGGGAGCGATCTGGGAGGGTAAGCGCAAGATCAGCCGAGATATCCACCTTGAAATCCGTGAGTTTCTCTTTGTACTGCTGAAAATTAAAATCGCCCAGTATTTTACTGTTTACTTCTATTTTTATGCTTTCGAGTTTACCTGAGGCAGGATCAAACGAGGCAAGTTGAATGGCCGCTTTGTCGGTATTCTCCGGGAGTTTTACCTTGCTGCATTTTTTAAGCACTTGCTTTTCGGATACAGGAGCAACAGCTGGCTTTTGAAAGGCAAATGCCAACAACAAAAAGGCGGCAAACAGTGCAAATTTGTATGGTTTCATCATTTGAAAATGTGTGTTCATCATGTTTTTGTTTTATACTTTAATTTTAGTTAAAACAAGCCCTGGTTTTTCCGATTCATTTCAATTCAGAAAAACAAAATATAATACGCTATTCACCATGCGCTGAATAGCATAGAAATGAAATCGCATTAGCTCGGCACCTATAAGCACCGAATGCGTGTAAGAATAATTGACTACAGCAATCGTAAATTGTGTAAAAGGTGTTTGTATTGTACCCTGCGGTGGGCAGGATACAGGTGTAAACTTGTGCAGACAAACTAGCGATGGGTACGCTAATTTTTAGGTGTGAAAATGTAAATTTGTAGATAAAACGAAGGCTATCAAGCGATTATGGATAACTCTTGAAGTGTATCTTTGTTTGTGTTGCCATAGTTTTTGTGTTCAGTGTTTGTGTTTGATAAAAAATTTTTAAAAGTCTCTCTGTTGTTCGATCAAAATACTTTTCTTTTTTTTGGTACATAAATAGCAAAAAGCTTATAAGTGGTTCTGAACTTGAACCAATACAAAGTAAGGTGGAACGCAATAGATGGGGGAATATATAAATAAGAGGAAAATGACTTGTTTTATAACGTAGTGCAAAGATACAAATCTTTAATATTGTGCAAATTTTTTTTCACTTTTTTTTTATTTATTCATATAAAAATTTTATTTTACAATTTTCAAAAGCAACTACTTTTTCTTTTTACATTGATAATCAAGCAAATAAGGACAAGGCTGCGTTCATTTAAAGGCGGTGGATTTTAGCAAAATAATTCGTGCTATCCTGGTTTGTTTTGGTACTTTTGTAAGTATCGGAGCTATTTTCCCGTACAGCCAAAATAAAAAGCCATGCCTGCCGTCTTTAACAGTCGCTTGATACCCTGGGTTGTCTTAGTCCTTTTGTTACTTCCCATCTGGGGCAATGCTTATTTCCTCACGGGCGACGGTCCTTGCCACTTGTACAACGCAAAGGTTTGGTTTGACATGATCCATCGGCGGGATTTCAACTTTTTCAACCAGTACATGTATCTCAACCTGAATTTGGAACCTAATTATTTCGGGCACTTTCTGTTAGGATTGCTAATGGAAGTCTTTCCGCCTGTTTTTTCTGAAAAAATACTGCAAAGTGCCTACCTTCTTTTATTTGTTGCTGGCTTCCGGTTTGTGATCCTGCAAATCAATCCCAGCCGAAGCTGGTTGAGCTTACTGGCAGCGCCCTTTGTGTACCACCACGTTTTCCAGATGGGTTTTTACAATTTCTCTTTCAGCCTGGCTCTGGCATTTTGGATGATCGGTTATTGGCTAAAATGGAAAAACGACCTACGCGACCCCCGGAAGCTCTGGCTTGCCTTCCTTACACTGCTCTGCTACTTTGCCCACCCTGTTGGGTTGGTAATCGGGATTTTTGCGATTGGTATGCTTTTTTTGAGGGATCAGCTTCCCAAGATAAAAACCGATTTTCAAGCCGTATTTGCCCAACTGATAGCTTTGCTGGCGGCACTACTGCCGGTGTTGGTGCTGATGTGGGCGTTTTTGTTCCGCAAGCCGGGAGCATCTATCGCAGGGAAAGAGCCTTTCTCTGAGCTGTTGAATCAATTGATCCAGCTGACCTCACTAATCGCCGTCACTGATGTTGAAAAATACCTTGCTCAAGGCACCGCCATTTTTATTGGCATTTTACTACTTTCAGCGCTGGCGCTCCGCTTACCCAAGTTCAAGGTACAAAAAGGGGATATTTTCTTTTTAATTTTTGCTGCCTGGCTACTGTTCTACTTTTTCTCTCCGGCGGGCTTCGCAGGCGCAGGCGTACTGGGTATTCGGCTTCAAATCATTCCTTATCTGATGTTGTTGCTGTGGCTGGGGAGTATTGAGTGGACACAAGTTTTCCAATGGTTTATTCCATCCGTGGCAATTTTGGTCACAGTGGCTTTTCTTACTGTTCGCATGCCTGTTTACAACAAGTTATCCAATGCAATTGAGGAAATCACTTCGGTGATGCCTCACTTGGAAAATCAAAAAACGGTGCTCTATCTTTCTTATTCTTTGAATGGAAAAACCCCTTCGGGTGAAATGATCGCCAGCAGAATCTGGTTGTTCATGCATGCTGCGGATTATATTGGCACAGAAAAAAGCATCCTGATGATGCCAAATTACGAAGGTGGCACTTTTAACTTTCCGCTGATCTGGCGTTGGCAATATGAGCCTTTCTCGCAAATCGGCAACCTGGAAGCGATTCCACCGCAAGCAAATTTTCTGGATTACCCCAAGCGCACCGGTGGGCAAGTAGATTATGTACTCACCTGGTGTTTAGATCAAGATTGGTCAGAACATCCCGATACCAAAAATACGTTGAGCCAGTTGGAACAAGGCTACGAGCTAATTTTTACTTCTCCAAACAGTTTGGCAAAATTGTACCGACGCAAAAGTGGCATTTAATGTCTTTTCTTAAAAGCTGCTGCGAGCACCAGCTCTTTTGTGCCGTGCGAGTAACTGTAAAATCCTTCACCCGACTTCACGCCCAGCTTTCCTGCGGTCACCATATTTACCAATAAAGGGCAAGGTGCGTACTTTTGATTGCCAAAGCCATCGTGTAGCACTTTCAAAATCGCCAAACAAACATCCAAGCCAACAAAATCAGCCAATTGCAATGGTCCCATCGGATGTGCCATACCAAGCTTCATTACCGTATCAATCTCCTCTACCCCAGCTACGCCTTCGTACAAAGCATAAATCGCTTCGTTAATCATCGGCATTAGGATTCGGTTGGAGATAAAGCCCGGATAATCATTCACTTCCACCGGAATTTTGCCCAGCTTTTTAGATAAATCAAAAATCGTTTGGGTGACTTGATCGCTCGTAGAATAGCCGCGAATGACTTCTACCAGTTTCATTACTGGCACAGGGTTCATAAAGTGCATTCCGATGATATTTTCGGGGCGTTTGGTAGCAGCTGCAATTTTTGTAATAGAAATCGAAGAAGTATTGCTGGCTAAAATGGCATTGGCGGGAGCATGCTGGTCGAGTTGTCGAAAAATATCCAATTTCAAAACCACATTCTCGGTGGCTGCTTCTACTATTAAATCTGCATTTTTTACGCCCTCCGCAATTGCTGTAAACGCGGCAATATTGGCTAAAGTAGCAGCTTTATCAGCTTCTGTAATGGTTTCCTTCTTGACCATACGATCCAGATTGGCGCTAATCGTTTGCAAACCTTTGTTCAAAGCTTCCTGCGATACATCCACCAGGTTGACGGAAAAACCGTTCATCGCAAAAACGTGAGCAATGCCATTGCCCATTGTTCCAGCGCCGATCACACTGATATGTTTCATTTTTTCGACATTTTATTTGGCGATGCGAAGGTAGTGATTAGGCGCCATAAATAAAAAAGCAGCTACCAAAAATGGCAACTGCTTTTTTAAGTTTAAAATCGCAACAGCAAGTTGTTAAGTTCCTGCCGCTGGGTTGATATTAATCGTTGAAATACGGTTTTTCTATCTTGCCGCCGCCTTGTACTGTTTCCAGGCGCTTTTTAAACTCATTGGAAGTTTCCAAGTCATCCCTTCTTGCAAAAATTTCTTTCAAAGCGATCAAGGTGTTGATATCACTTGGATCGAGTTTTTCACAACGCTTGAAGTATGGCAGTGCCTGGTCAAACTGCTTAAAAATCTCATCCCGCTTGATTTCATATTTTTTCAAGCCTTCCTTGGAGTAGTCATCTGCCAGTTTTTGCAGGTCTTTTGTCATAGTAGCTGCTTTGTTGTAATAAAGCGCGCCTATGCTGTAGATGGCATCAAAGTAATTTGCGTCTTTTGCTAAAGCGAGGTTGAAATATTCCAGCGCTTTGCCGAAATATTCATCTGCTTTAGCCATATTGCCAGCTTCAAATTCTCTTTGGTAAAGGTTGTCATATACGCTGCCCGTAGTCGTGTACAAAGAAACGTTTTCCGGTTCTTTCTCAATGGCCATTTGGAGTTTCCCAATCAGTACATCCAGTTTGTTGATGCGCAGGTGGTGGTTGATATCTGCAAAGAGCAGGGATATTTCATCTGGATATCTGTTGCGACCAGCTTCCAAGTAGGTATATGCTTGCTCTGGGCTGGTTTCTTTAGACTTGATTTCGTAAAGCGCTTCATAAATGGCGGGTTTATCAAACTGAATTTGATAGAGTTTTTCAAAATAAAAAAGCGCCTCCGCTGATTTTTGTGAATTTAACGCTGACAAGCCGATGATGTAAAGTTGATTGTTGTAATCGTCTTCATTTTTGAGTGCACTTTCTTGGCCATTGCTCTTCAGAATGTCATGCGTAGTAATCACCTCTTTGAAAGCGGCATAAGCCTCTGCATATTTCTGTGACTCATAGTCATTGAACCCTAAATTGTTCAGGTTATTTTGAGCACTTTGCATGCCTGCTATCGCATTCTTTTTTTCAGGCTTTTTCAAGGCAACTTCCATCGCTTTCCGGTAAGCTTCGCTTGCAATCAGGGCAGGATTGCCATCCACTTTGGGTAGCTCTTCTACATTGCCAATGCCGAGTTGGCGGATCGTCGTGATCTGTGTAGCAATTTCGTTATAAATATCGCCTTTTGTGTTCCATGCATCTGCCAGTGCCTGATTTTCAGAGGCTTGCACAGCAGCATCAATAGCGTCTTTTGCTTCCTGCAATTTAGCTTTATTACTATTATCCAGATTGAATGCGTTGAGTGCTCTTTTTGCTTCGTTCAGTGCTTTTTTGCCATCCTGAGCTTGCAAAGTCAAAGTAGCCAAAGCAATCATAAAAAGCGCAAAAAACAATTTTTTCATAATGTCAAAGTTTAAATTTTTGGTGAAAGAGTGTTTGGCACAATTCAATGGTTTAGACGCATTTTTTTTCAAAAGGAACGTAGAAAAGCGTTAAAACCGTTACAAATTAAGTTAAAATCTACTTAAAAAATAAGTACCCGGCATTATTTTTAATCTTCTGGGTGCTCGGTTTCGCCATTTTCAGCCGGTACAACAGTTACATCTGCTATTTCATCGTCTTCCTCCAGGCGAATCACCCGCACCCCTTGGGTAGCCCTGCCCATCACGCGCATTTCACTCACTGCCATTCGGATCGTTATGCCTGATCGGTTCATAATCATCAAATCGTCTTCATCTTTTACCGCTTTAATGGCAATAACGGCGCCTGTTTTTTCCGTCACTTGCATGGTTTTGACGCCCTTGCCGCCCCGATTTGTCAGGCGATAATCTTCAAAATCGGAACGTTTTCCATTGCCTTTTTCTGATACCACCAGGATCGTTTGGCTTTTATCAGCCGGATCAATACAAACCATGCCCACCACAGCATCGTTCTTTTTCTCTAAGGATACTCCCCGAACACCAGCCGCCGATCTGCCCATAGGGCGCACCGCCGACTCGTTGAATCGAATTGCATTGCCACTTCGGGTGGCTATAAAAATTTCGTTATTACCATTGGTGAGGCGTGCTTCCAGGAGTTGGTCGCCTTCGTTGATCGTCAAGGCATTGATCCCCCCAGCGCGCGGGCGCGAGAAGGCTTCTACCTGTGTTTTCTTGATGGTACCTTGCTTGGTGCAAAAGATGATAAAGTGTTGTTCCAAAAATGTTTTATCCGTCAAATCCTGGATGATTATGTAGGCTTTCACCTTATCTTCCTTGGGGATGGAAAGAATATTTTGAATCACCCTTCCGCTGGAGGTTTTGGTCGCTTCAGGAATTTCGTACACCCGAAGCCAGTGGCATTTCCCTTGTTCGGTGAACAAAAGCAGGTAGTTGTGATTGCTGGCGGTAAAAAGGTGCTCTACAAAGTCTTCATCTTTGGTTTTCGTGCCTCTGGAGCCTCTGCCGCCGCGGCTTTGCGCCCGGTACTCCGAGAGTGGCGTGCGCTTGATATAACCCAGATGAGAAATGGTAATAATCACCTGCTCATCCTCGATAATATCTTCGATATTGATCTCTCCATCGCCGGCGAAGTTAAGCTCTGTGCGGCGGGCATCGCCGTATTTTTCCTTGATTTCGGTCAGTTCCTGCTTGATGATGTCGCGCTGAAGCTGCTCGCTGTCAAGAATAGCACGCAAATGCTCAATCTGGCGCTGGATTTCTTCGTACTCGGCACGCACTTTATCTCTTTCAAGCCCTGTGAGGCGCTGCAAGCGCATGTCGAGTATCGCTTTTGCCTGCGCTTCCGACAATACATTGCCCTGTACCAATTCATATCCTTCTACCTGAGCAGCTTCTATCAGTGTGCCAAATTTTTGCCAGAAAGCCTCCTTATCATCAATAAAATCGCCCCGCATTAAGCCCAATTTGGCATCATCGGGCGTTGGCGATTTTCGGATCAGATCAATCACCTGATCGAGATAATCGAGCGCTATCAATAAACCGATCAGGATATGCGCGCGCTCTAAGGCTTTGCGCAATTCGTAGCGGGTGCGCCGAATGATAACAACAAACCGGAATTTAATAAATTCTTCTATCAAGTCCTTGAGATTCAGGGTCATCGGGCGACCACCCACCAATGCCACGTTATTCACCCCAAAGGAAGATTGAAGAGGCGTATATTTGAATAATTGGCTGAGTACCACGTTGGCTATGGCATCTCGCTTTACGTCAATCACAACTCGTAGCCCTTCCCGATCCGATTCATCCCGCACATCGGCGATCCCCTCTATTTTCTTTTCTTCTACCAGTTCGGCAATTTTTGCCACCAAAGCTGCTTTGTTGACCTGATAAGGAATTTCTGTAATGATAATCGTTTCCCTGCCATTGTCGGCAGTTTGAATTTCTGCTCTGCCCCGCACTACTACCCTGCCACGACCGGTTTCAAATGCTTCCTGTACGCCACTGTAGCCATAAATAATTCCTCCGGTTGGGAAGTCAGGCGCTTTGATAAATTGCATCAATTCCGCCACCGTAATGTCTGGATTATTAACAGCCGCAATAATACCATCGCAGACTTCAGCGAGGTTGTGTGGCAGCATATTCGTCGCCATCCCTACCGCAATACCCGATGCCCCGTTGATTAACAAATTAGGAATGCGCGCCGGTAAAACCACCGGTTCTTCCAGCGAATCATCAAAATTCAATGTGTAATCAACGGTATCTTTTTCAATATCTGCCAGCATCTCATCGGCAATGCGCGTGAGGCGGGCTTCCGTATAACGCATCGCCGCCGGGCTGTCGCCATCCATCGAGCCAAAATTGCCCTGCCCATCAATCAAAGGATAACGAAGCGACCAGTTCTGCGCCATGCGCACCATCGTGTCATACACGGAGGCATCGCCATGTGGGTGGTACTTGCCGAGCACTTCACCCACGATACGCGCCGATTTTTTGT